>JBBAJQ010000004.1:6647-47080 GCA_040403945.1 Sediminibacterium sp. | reverse complement strand
TTATAAGCATTTCCGGAATTCTCACGCGTAAAATAGTAGCGAACGTACCAGTTTTTACTTTTGATTTCTGCCTTATACTGCCCCATCACCAGGTTAATTAATGAATAGCGGTCACTACCAGTGTACACGGTATTACCTGTTCCCCAGTAAGCCTGTAAAGAAGCTTCTGTATTTGCAGATAGTTTGTAGAATAATCCTCCCGTAAATTTTACATTGAGGGTGGTAGGATCAACAATTTGATTCTCGTTATATCCAGTTCTGCTCACATTTACCCCTTCAAAATATTTTCTAATATCTCCATAAAGGAAAGGCGTAGTACCTGTAGCCACCACAGATCCAAATCCGTTAGCATTGAGCCAGAAATTGTAATCATTGATGGTAGCATTCGGAGACGCGTTTAAGAAGGCATTTGATGCACCATATAGGGCATTGAAAGTAGCCGTACCACCGGGTAATCCAGCTCTCAAAGCATTGAAAACACCATCTTTAACAGCAGTTAAAGAAGAGGTAGTTTCATCGCCATAAACATTCACCCCATCATAATTAGGATCTGTAAGGCGATTTCCACCAATTACACGACCATTAGGATAGGAAGCAGAGGCAGCTCTTGAGTAGTTATTAGATTGGTTAGCCAACCAGTCTTGCGCCTGTATAAACTGGCCACCCACTTTAAAGGCAAATTTTTCTGATATTTTCTTGGCCCAGCGGAAACTCCAGTCAAAATAGGGTGAACGAGGCCGCTGAAATCCATCAATATGATTTACACCTTGCTTAATTTGAAAACTGAGACCCTGATATTTAAAAGGGTTCTTGCTGTTAATCAATACGGTACCATTCATACCACCAGAACCATACAGAGCAGAAGAAGCTCCCTGAAGCAGTTCCATGCTTTCAACATCCAATTCAGTTAAGCCAATAACGCTACCCACAGAGAAGTTTAAACCAGGAGCCTGGTTGTCCATTCCGTCGATTAATTGATTGAGGCGGTTATTACCACTACTATTGAAACCACGAGTTCCCACACTACGGAAAGTTAAACTGGCTGCAACAATGTCAACACCTTTTAAGTTGGTTAACATGTCGTAGTAATTGGCAGCAGAGGTATTTCTGATTGCGGTTGTTCCAATTCTTTCAATTGAAACCGGGGATTCCAATATTCTTTCCGGCACACGGGAAGCAGATACAACCACTTCTTCACCTAAGGTGTAAGATGGGGCTAAGTCTACATCCAAAGACTGACTGGCACTATTTACCACCACTTCCTTAGAAGTGAATCCAATAGAGGAGAATACTAGGGTTACGGGAAATTTTTGAACAGTAGTGAACTTGAAATTTCCTCTGTCATCGGTGTAAGTTCCGGCATTTCCGCCTTTAATAGTAACTGAAATGGCAGATAGCCCTTCTTTGGACTTACTATTTTTTACCGTTCCCGAGAGAACAGAAGATTGTGCCCAGGCAGCTCCGGTTAGGATACTACCCAGCATTAACAATAAAGCGAACTTGAAAACTGGTTTCATAAGGGGCTAAGTTTAGAATAAGTTTAAAAGTAATACATGTTAGTGTTGTGTGAAAATTTAATTTGTCCACAACTTTGCATAATATGTTAGAAAAAACAAAGATAGGGAGGAAATAAATACGAATCATGCCGGTTACATTTGTTCTATGAAATTCCAGCCATTTCCTCAACAAACCGGCTTTTACAGCGGAAAAGTAAGAGATGTGTACTTTATCGGCAGCGACTGGCTGGTTATGGTGGCCAGTGACCGAATTTCGGCATTTGACGTGATTTTACCCCGGCCAATCCCCTTTAAAGGACAGGTTTTGAATCAAATTGCTGCCTTTATGCTGGAATCTACCCGGGATATTTGCCCTAACTGGCTGGTTTCCACCCCTGCCCCCCAGGTTTCCATAGGAAAAAAATGTACTCCTTTTAAGATAGAAATGGTTGTGCGGGGAAATTTAGTGGGCCACGCCTATAGAACCTACCAGTCGGGCAGCAGAATACTTTGCGGGGCAATTTTACCCGAGGGAATGCGTGAAAACGATTTTTTTCCAGCACCCATCATAACTCCCTCCACCAAGGCCGAGCAGGGTCATGATGAAGATATCAGTCCAACAGAAATTATCCAAAAAGGACTGGCAACCGAAGCAGAATGGCAGATTTTGCAGCAATATTCCTTGGCCTTATTTGCCCGGGGGCGGGAAATAGCGGAAAAAAGGGGGCTTATTCTGGCCGATACCAAATATGAATTTGGCAAAATAGGGGATACAATTTATTTGATGGATGAAGTGCATACACCTGATTCGTCCCGCTATTTTATCCGCGACGGTTTTTTTGAAAAACAGGCAGCCGGAGAAAAGCAACAGCAACTGAGCAAAGAATTTGTACGGGAGTGGTTGATGGCCAACGGTTTTATGGGAAAAGAAGGGCAACAGGTGCCGGAAATGAGTGACGAATGGATTGATACCATCAGTAAACGATACATCCAACTATACGAGAAGGTTACCGGCACTGCATTTGAGCCTACAATTGTATCAAACGAAGATTTGCAACAGGTAATTGAATCCGCTTTGGTGCAATTACCTACCCAATAATTAATCTTTATTTATCTATTGATTTAGAGGAGGTGTGCAGCGAATCTGCATTTGTTGAATCCTAATTCTTTTACAACCCTATCCTATCGGAAAGTTTTGGGCGAATGCGCACTTTGCTTTTATTAAAAATATTTCTTCCCATATCTACCCCACTTCGAATTTCTTTTTGCCGCTCAAGTGGCATATGAATGGTATCCTTACAGCCATCACTGCAACAACCCTGGTAGGTTTGGGCACATTGGCTACATTGGATAAATAGTAGGTGACAACCCTCATTATGGCAATTTACATGGGTGTCGCAGGGTTTACCACATTGGTGACAAAGGGCCAATACTTCGTCGGTGATTCTTTCGCCGAGTCGGTTATCAAACACAAAATTCTTGCCATGGAATTTTAATTCGAGGCCCTGCTCCTTGGCATCCTGGGCATATTTAATAATGCCCCCCTCTAAGTGGAATACATTGGTAAATCCATTGTGCAATAAATAGGCGCTGGCTTTTTCGCAACGAATGCCCCCGGTGCAATACATGATTATATTTTTATTTTCCTTACCCTTGAGCATTTCCTTTGCCATAGGCAATTGTTCGCGAAAAGTATCTGAAGGTATTTCTATAGCCCGCTCAAAGTGCCCTACTTCAAATTCGTAATGATTGCGCATATCTACAATTACAGTTTCAGGATCACCGATTAAAAGGTTCATAGAACTCGCATCCACATATCTGCCCTTCTTTTCCATGCTAAAATCAGGGTCGGAAATACCATCCGCCACAATTTTATCCCGAACTTTTATTTTTAATACCCAAAAACTTTTTCCATCGTCATCCACCGCCCTGTTCAATCTTAATCCATCCCATCCGGGAAATGAATAGAGATAGCTACGAAAATTTTCCATGTTATGCTCCGGAACACTGATTTGTGCGTTAATCCCTTCTTTTGCTACATAAATTCGCCCAAATACCTGCCAGTTTTGAAGATTTTTATACAATTCATCCCGAAAAACCGGAGGATTTTGAATAGGCGCATAGCTATAAAAACTAATGGTAATTCTGCGAAAAGATTCCTGCATCAAAAGCTCTTTGAGCTCGGCATTGGAAACCCGGTTGTGGAGTACGGCCATATATAAACATTTTAGATATATCCATTTGCCAAGGCTGGAAACGGTATATATTCTTGTAGTAAGAGCTGCTTGCAGGGCAGCCAAAATGAGTATAAAGGTACGCTTTTCTTTACAAATGGGGTTTTACAGGTAATTGGTGGAACTAGAAAAACGGAGTAGAGATCCGAATACCGGAAGTATTTCCTAAACCACCTTGCTGAAAACTTTGTACATAAGTGAAACGGAATACCTTGAGTATATTATCTAAACCAAGATAGACTTCGGCGTAATTGGTTTGTCCCTGAACATGCAATCCGTTAAAACCGGTAACTAAAAACCAGTTTAATTTTTTGAATCCAGGAATTTTATTGGTGATTAATCCGTTTAATTGATACTCTACATGTGCCTCTGCAGTTAGCTTAGACTGATTGCTGAATTGATAATAAGGTGCCAATTGAAATGTAGAATTGAAGGACCCTGCAAAGATGGTTTGGTTGCCCTCTATATGTATTCTATCGGGTAAATAGGTAGTTGGTTTACCAAAAAAACCGGCTGCAATAATATTATATGTTAAGGTACCGCCTATTTTTAAATTTAATTCTTCAGCAATACCCAGTTGCCATTTAGTATAGGATATATCACTGCCCAGTAATCCCTGAATACCCTGAGTTACAGAAGCAGTAAAAGTAGGTGCTTTTGAGTCAATCATAAATCGGGCATCGGGCAATTCTATATACTGGCCCCCCGGACGCCAAACAAGTGAAGCACGAAAAGTGGCAGCCTGATGAGCGGGCATGGTGGCTCCGGTTAAAGCATTGGGGTCGTTGGGTGTGAACTCGGTGTTTTTAGGATTGCGCCAACTTACTGGGTTGGCAAGATTTTGTAAAGGGGTTCTATCCTGAAAACGAAAGGAACCAGAAAGATTGAGCCCTTCTTTCAATCGAATTCCAGAACTCACCGTAAAATAGCCCGCCTCATATATTTTCATATAGTTGGCATTTCTTAACAGTGTTGCAAAACTATTGACTCTCTCTTCAATGGGATTTTGCGGGTTAAATTGATAAACCCCTCTACCACCCGAAAAACTTATATTTCTTCGTTCTTTTCCACCCCAGCTATACGTGGCAGAAACCCCCAGATTGGCATGTTGATTATCGAATCCATAGCGAATATTGGGTGTAATAAATAAGCGGTTTTTATTTTCCCAGGTTTTTGAATAGGAAGGTGAATATTTAAAAACTAATCCCTCAACCGTATTATAATCGAATGATTTTAATAACGGATCGATACTTAAAGCCGATTTGTTTTTTTGATGACTGAAAGTTTTTCCCGAAAGCAATAGGTCTCCAGCCGTAAATCGATTGCGCTTTTTGTCGATTGAATCTAGGTAAGCTGGCTGTTTTTTTACCTGCTCCAGACTATCCTTTTTAGAATAGTCTTTCACCTCTTCCACCATTAATGGAACCGGGCGAATACTATCCCAGTAGGCTGCCGACTTTTTATTTGAGCTATCGTAAAATTTTATTAAGGTATTATTGAAAAACTTTTTTTCGAATCGGGGCGCAAGATTAAATTGATCATACACTTCTAAAAAGTTTCCGAAGAAATCAAAACCCAATAATTTACCCGAGGGGTAGAGTACCTGGCTTTTGATCACCCAGGTAGATCGAGCCGGCACAAATTGTTGGGTAATGCGCAGGGTATCTAGTAATTGCATCTGCTGTTTTTTTAACAAATACAAATCAGCACTGTGAATATACCAATCGCCTTCTGTAATGGTTATATAACCGGTAAATAAGGGCTCATAAGCTCTCTTGGGCGTTACTTTGATACGATTGATTTCAATCCCATTTTCAAAAAATGTTCCTTCAAACCGATAGCGATAGTAAGAAAGTGCCCCTCCGGATAAAGGAGAAATGAACCCGCGGGGATTCAGTCCCTCACCTATTTGAATATTGTTATTGTAAAAACTTATTTGCTGAGGAGTATTAAATCCAAATCCGCTGCTACTTCCACTTACTTTGGTTGAAATAACTTCCACTTTCGATTTACCATTACTATCTACCGACAAACGGGTAACTGATTCCGACAAATAAATCATTTTTCGCTGAGATGAGTCACCATCTTCAAAATCTACTTTTTGACCAAATAACCTTTTGGGATATTTCCGAAGTTGTAATTGACCTTTCACATACACTTCGCATTGATAGGAATTCAATTCCTTTAGGTGTTGCTTTCGAGCGGCTATTGCTTTTCGGATGATGGCATAAGCGGGGTCTTCTCCCTTAGTAGATACTTCTACCTGTGCTAACTGATACTGGCGGGGATTTAAAACAAAATCTAGTACTTTGTTATCCTTGGTTAGGGATATTTTCTTTTCCACTGAAGTATACCCAATGTACTGGCCTACCAGGGTATATTCACCCGGATCTAGATTAATTTGATAAAACCCCCGGGCATTGGCAGAAACCCCTTTGGTGGAGCCCTTTACCAGCACCGATGAAAAGGGCAATACATTTCCAGAGGAATCTTTTACATATCCACTTACCATTTGGGCAGGCAGATACAAAATGCCAATAAGTAGAAGGCAACCGGAAAGAAAAAGTCGAGAGATATACATATAAACAAAAATACCTCTGCGAATGCTCAGGATTGAAAAAGATTGGATAAAATGGTGTTAATATTCGCCCGCTGCTATTCTAGGTTAATACTAAGGATAGCCTTGGCCGACTTACTGAATTGGTATCCGGTTAAGGCGGCAAAGCCACTAACCAATCCGCCCACCAAACCGGTAATAAGAATCAGCAACATAGAAGAACCGCCCAATGGGAACAATGTGGCAACCCTCTGAGAGAGTATATGCTGATTAGCACTGTCTTTTATCAATGCCAACACAAACCATAGCAGGAACATACCTAAAAAACCGGCAATAAATGAGGAGAACATGGTTTGCCTTATAGCAAGTGCAATCAGCAGGGAGGTAATGGCAAAAGACCACCAGGGTAAATGGGTGTATACGCCAATTGCGTAACCCAGATAAGCAGTTAATAAAACAGATACCAGAAATTTCATAGACTTTTTAATTATTTGCAAATGTTATTCGCCACTTAACTTGATCATTGGAAGTAGCAGTTTCTTTCTTTAAAAACAAAGCCTTGTAATAAGTTCCTTCTGCCCAGGCATTTACAAAGGTATCGAAATATACACTTCCGGGATTTCCACTTTGTCCTCCAGAATATACACAATAGGCCTCTGTTTCTGCGGTAAGATGCACCACCATTCTCCAGCCAGGTCCGTGGTTAGACTTGGTGGCATTAATCATGTCTTCACCACCACCTATTGGCAAATGGAGTCTACTAAGGGCAGGAATTCTAAGCAGGTGCCGTATATAAGTATCCTTACTCTTTGCCCATTCAAGCGTGCCATTTTGTTCCATTACCTCAAGCGCTTTACAAGCTTTTCTGTATGCTGTCATCACATCATCCTGAATTGTTTCTGTTTTTCCCTTGGTGGTTATATCATCTGCCATAAAATCGGCTGTTCCTCTCAACATTCTTTCTAGCAGCGTGTAGGAGTCGGGATTAGGTAAGTTTAATTTAGAGCCGGCCAATTCATCTCCCCACACAGCCACTTCTAAACTATCCCAAATACATCTGAAAATGGTGGCTCCTTTTTCCTGCGGATCCCCTTTCAAATTCCAGGTTTCGAGCAAGGCCAGGAATTTTTTTTCACTAGGAGTTAATCCATTTTTGTCGATATATTTCATAAGCACCGGTCGCGCCATTTCAGCAAACACATTGTAATTATTTGTTTGCATCTTCATCATATCATCGGGCGTTATATTTTCGAGTGCCGACAATTTTTTATTAACGGCAATTCCCCTATACAAGGGAAAATGATGGGCTGCCCCTAAATAATAAGGATAGGTAGAGTCGGTAACCTTTTGATTGGCACTGCTTACAAACCCACGAACCGGGTTTTTGATAGCTGGATTTTCTTCCATAGGAATCATGCCCTGCCACTGGTATACAGAATCTGTTCCGGGCATAACAAAATCACCCTGGTGCTTCCATCGAGCAACAAAAGAGCCCTGCTGCCGAATAGCTATATCCCCTGTTTTTGATGCGAAAACAAAATTCTGACCCGGGCAGGTCCAATTTCGGATAGCCGCTAAATAATCATTGTAATTTTTTGCTCTATTAAGCAGATAAAAAGCCTTGATACCGGCATTGGCAGTATTGGCGGTCCATTTAACTGCTAGGGTAAGTCCACGCGCATCCGGCTTATTAAAGTCCTTATCGTATAAAACCGGTCCATATTGGGTAATGGGAACCACTTCGCTTAAATTGGCACCATCCCTTACCTGAATTACTTCTTGGCGTTGTTCAGCAAGAATCCAGTTACCATTCATCAGGTATTCTTTTTTCAATTCGTCCTTAAAGCGAACATTATAGAGGTCCATTACATCTCTTCCTGCATTAGTAACACCCCAGGCGATGCTATCGTTAAAACCAATTACCACTGCGGGTGCGCCGGGAAAACTTGCACCATAGGTGTTATGACTCGGAGTAGAGATTTGCATTTCGAACCACAAGCTGGGGAGATTTAGAGCTAAATGGGGATCATTACAAAGAATGGGCGCCTTGCTTTTAGTTTTGGTGCCGGAAACAGCCCAGTTATTGCTTCCATTTCCAGGATCTGGGGTGGGCATTGAAACGGGGTTATAAGCAGATGCCTTTTGCACACTGGTATCATTTCTACTGTAATAGCGGTCGGGTGCATCCGAAGGGGTTTTTGGGATTAATGCTGCTTTAGAATAGGCCGTTCCCCGGGGAATGATGGGATCGAGTGAATCCTGCAAATTTGGATACAGCTGTTTAAAATTATCCCAGCCGAAATAATTTTTGGCATTGGTCATTTGCAAATCCATATTCGCATCCGCACCACTCAAATCATAGGCCATGTACATCAAAAACAGATAGGTTTTTAATGGCGTCCAGCTTTCGGGCTGGTAGTCGAGCAACTTATACTCAAATGGAATTTGTTCGGGTTGTAAGCTCCGAATATAGGCATTTACCCCTGCGGCATAGGCATTCACAGACAATTTCATGGCAGTATCCATATCGGTAGCTGCCATTGCCTGTTCTGCTCCATATACCATACCTAATCTTCGAAAAAAGCGGTCGTTATCCAATCCCACTTTACCAATTACCTCACTTATCCTTCCGGCTGCAGCATGGGTTTGAAATTCCATTTGCCAAAGGCGAAACTTTGCATGCAGAAATCCCTGAACAAAATAGGCATCAAAATCATTCTCTGCAAATACATGGGGCACCATCCGACCATCTACATAAACATCCACTTTTCCTTTTAACTCAGGTGACTTAATTTCTTGGTTGAAGTCGGCTGAAACGGACTCAGCATTTTGCCAAAAACCCTGCTGTGGTGAGAGAAAATAGCCTAATCGCGGGGTTTTGGAAGAGCCAGTAGACCAGCGGGTATTGAGTGCCCAGATCAAAGCAACTGTAATAAATAAGGAAAAAGATAAATAAACAAAACGCATGATATTGGGTTATTGAACTATGAAAATACAATTTTTTGTGTAAGCAAGCTATTTTCTGCCGGTTAGCTATACCGGCCGGAAGCTACCATTTCAGTTCATTTTAGTAATTTTGCCACTTACCACTCCATGAAACAATTTAAAGTTCCCCCAACTTATCGTAGTCCCCTTATTGCTGCCATAAAACAGCAAAGAAGGGAATTGGATAAATTAAAAAAAGATTTCACGCCCACCCGCCTAGATATGGGTGCGTTGCAGATATTACTCGCCAGGCATTTTGGATTTTGCTATGGGGTAGAAAATGCGATAGAAATTGCCTTTGAAACCATCCGAAATCATCCGGATAAAAGAATCTTTTTGCTTAGCGAAATGATACACAACCCGCAGGTTAATGCCGATTTAACTGGGCTGGGTGTTCAATTTTTACAAGATACACGGGGTAATCAGTTGATATCATTCGACACGCTAACTCCCGACGATATTGTGATGATTCCGGCTTTTGGTACTACCCTCGCCGTAGAAGCACAGTTGGCGGAACGAGGAATTCCTACTGCCCCCTATAATACTACCTGCCCTTTTGTTGAGAAAGTTTGGAATCGCGGAGAGCAAATTGCAGGAAAAGGATATACAATAGTAGTGCATGGGAAACCAACGCATGAAGAAACTAGGGCTACTTTTTCTAGGGCTGCCGCACTTACCCCTACCATTATAGTGAATGATGTACAGGAAGCACAAATTTTAGGCGAATTTATTACCGGTGCCCGACCTATGATTGAATTTGAAAAAGTTTTTGCAGGCCAACTCTCTCCGGGCTTTGATCCATCAAAAGATCTTGCAAAGATTGGGGTTATCAATCAAACTACCCAACTCTCCAGTGATACGCAGGCCATCGCCGATTACCTGAAGCAAATTATGATTCAACATTTTCAGCTCGAACCCACCAAGGTTTCAGGCCATTTTGCAGATACACGAGATACACTATGTTATGCCACCAACGATAACCAAACCGCAGTGCAACATATGCTGCTTACCCCTGCCGATCTGGCTATCGTAATTGGTGGGTATAATAGCAGTAATAGTTCTCATCTGGTAGAATTATGCGAGCAGCAATTACCTACCTGGTTTATAGATTCTCCCGACCGATTACTATCTATGCAACAAATTGAACATCGCAGGTGGGATACAAAAGAACTTTCAATAAAAGAGGCATATTTACCTTCCAATACCCCAACCACCATTTTAATAACTAGTGGCGCTAGTTGTCCAGATGCAGTAGTTGAAAGTGTTATCCGAAAATTGGCAGGATTTTATCAGGTTGTACCTGCTTTCGAGCGAATCCTTCGCGAATGGGCCATCTAGGCGATCCCTGTTACATTTTTCCCTTTTTGGCAGGAATTTCCTATATTGAAAGAAAAATATAATGCGCTTACTATCCTTATTGCTAATTGCTAGTGCGGGCTTTGCGAATGCATTTAGTCAAACCCAAATGAGCTCTGGAGGGATATTAGACCCATTACAAAAAAATATGGATATCAGGCATTATGGTATCAACCTGAGGGTTAATACCACCGCCCAGTTACTGGAAGGGTTCACAGATGTTACCATTAATTTGGATTCGGCAGCTGATACCCTGTTATTGCAACTGATAGATAACTATCAAATTTCACAGGTTACTATCAACCAGCAAAAAGTGAACTTCTCTCATAGCCATCATAGGATATTAGTGTGGGGTAGCACAAAATTTTCTGCCGGCAAATATATTATTCGGATTACCTATGCCGGCAAACCCCCTATTGCCATCCGGCCTCCATGGCAAGGTGGTTTTACCTTTACAAAAGATAAAAAGGGCAATAACTGGATGTCGATTAATTGTCAGTTCGAAGGAGGTAAAATTTATTTCCCTTGTAAAGACCATCCATCAGATGAACCCAATGAAGGGGTTGACTTTTTTATAACAGTTACTACCGGTGAAGTAGTAGCTGCAGCTGGTATTTTACAGGAGGTAAAGAAACTAAAGAATGGATTAACTACCTACCACTGGAAAACACAATACCCTATTAGTAATTACTGTATTCTTTTTAATATAGGCAACTATGCTGTATTTACAAGAAATTATACAACGGTAAAAGGAAATTCGGTTCCCATGGAAATCTACTTACTTACATCGGATTCTTCTCATGCGGCAGAGATATTGGATATAAAAGAGAGAGATACCCGTATTTTAGAAAAATACTTTGGAGAATATCCTTGGGTTAAAGAAAAAATTGGTTTAGCCTACGTACCCAACTCGGGAATGGAACACCAAACCATGATTACGTATGGTGATCCTTTCAACTATAAAAAAGTGGGGGGACGAAATTATTCCGACAATTTGTTTCATGAATATGCCCATGAATGGTGGGCGAATAAAGTTACCAACCGCGACTGGGCGCATATGTGGATTCAGGAAGGAATTGCCACTTATGCAGAAGCACTTGCTTACAGAGAATTAGCCGGTGAAGAAGCATACCATGAAGTGATGAGTGGACATAAAAGCCGGATAAAAAATGTAAAACCACTGGTTCAGGGCGAAGCGGTAAATTCAGTTGATACCTACTCGGGTGATTTATATTTTAAGGGTTCCTGCTTTATGCATGCTCTTCGATATGTAATGGGGGATACCCTATTTTTCCCCACCCTGCTTCAGTTAGCTACCGATAGCGCTTGCACCTATAATAATACTGTTACCTCAACCGAAGTAGAACAGTTATTCAGTAAAACTGCCGGTAAAAATCTACAACCCTTATTTGATTTTTATCTAAAAAAAACAGACTTATTACAATTTAATATAAAAAACACCAAATATCAAACGTACCGTTTACAACTACTGAATCTGGATATGCCACTGCCAATTGAAGTAACCACCGATAAAGGAACCCATAAAGTATTGCTTACCCGTGAAGGAGTTACCCTACAATCAAGCATACCCCCTACCCTAGATGGAAAAGGCTATTACTTAAAGAAAATTCTATTTGAATAATATTGATTACCGCATACCGAAAGCGAATTCCCGAATAATAAATAATTAACAGCAATGTTTAATTGGCTCATAAAAGGATTCAGTTTTATATGGCCTGTTACCATAAAAAATTATTCATCCCCCTACAGTGGTGAATTGTATATCCGATATTTTTTGGGTAGAAAGGTATTAGACTGCAAACACACTAACTATTCATTTGGCGGATTACAAAAAGTACTAAAAAGAGCCCTAGAGTTATTGCCCTTTCGGCCCAACATCCAAAAAATTTTGATTCTGGGTTTAGGTGCAGGATCGGTAGTAGAAACTATTCGAAAACAACATAGCAAAACAGCACATATTACCGGGGTAGAATTAGATGCAACCATTCTTCAGATTGCCCGGCAAGAGTTCGGAATCGAAGAGAACCCACTTACCAAACTAGTAGAAGAAGATGCAGTAACCTTTATGGCAAATAATACAACTGCATTTGATCTAATAATTATTGATTTATTTATTGTAGATACCATTCCGGAAGCTGCGCTGGAAGCCTCTTTTTTACATCAGCTGATGAAAGCTCTGGCAAACGGGGGATTACTGATTTTTAATACAATTCCCGAAACACTAAGCAGCGAAGACTTTCAAAATTTGATCTCTCATTTCGAAACCGGTGGATTATCCGTTCGGATTATGAAGAAATGGGGATACTCTAATGATATTCTGCTTGTTGAAAAGGAAATAACCGCCTAACATTTAGCATTTGTAAAGAAATCTTTACTAAACCAGGGAAAACCCTACAATAAAAAGGGGATTTCCCTTGATTGTCGGGCATAGAAGGGTGGATAATTTTACAAAGTCATTTAACTACCACTAAACAAATCTGTGCCAATTAAAGAAGTATTATTTATGAAAACAATCCGATGCATGCTAACAGTAGCTGTTATTTTTATTGGGATTACCGCTCAGGCCCAAGCTCCGTTGGTTTCAAATGCCCAGTCAGCCCTATGGATAGAACAGGCAGAAAAAAGCAATAAAAAATATATCCGATCTTTCAACGAACATCAAAAAGCTGCCCAAACCAATTGGCTTACACAGCCTTCACAAATTGAGATAAAAAAAGGGCTGTACCGAATCCGATTTACGCAAGAGGGATTACTACTTGCCCACCAGATAACTATCAGAAAAGTGCATACAGATGAAAGTTCAAATCAAGAAGTAAGAACCTTGTTACCTTCCGGATATTATCGAATTGAACATCCACAACCCAATACCTTAGATGTTTATTTTTCCGAAGGAGCTAATCATTTTTTCCGTGCCGATGCCGGTTATATTCTGATTAGTGGAATTATGCAAAAAAATCAGTTACCTGTTAGTGATTTGATAATTGGCTCAATACCCTATATGGCGCAGCTAGAAAAAAAGAAAACAAAACATGTATCCTTACTGGCTAGCAGATAAACAATTTCTAAACATCCAATATCCCTAATAAGAAATGCCGGTTTAATACCGGCATTTCTTATTAGGGATATTCCCGCAGAAAATATTCGGCTAGGATAATCCGCGTGAATATTAACGAAAAAAACTACCTTTCCATATCATTCAAATTCGCATGAAACCCATAGCAACCTATTACTTTCCCATTCGATATGCTTTCTTGTCTATTACACTATTTATGTTGGGTGGAACCAATCTAGTAAATGCGCAGGATAAGGCAGCTTATATTATATATAATAGCAAAGGAAAAAAAATAAGCTATTCGCGGATGATCAATCAACTGATATCCCGGGATATTATTTTATTCGGAGAATATCATAATAACGCCATTGCCCATTGGTTGCAACTGGAGGTGACTACTGATTTACAAAAAAGCCGGGAATTGGTTTTAGGTGCTGAAATGTTTGAACAAGATAATCAAGAGGCACTCTCGCAATATATACAGGGAAAAATATCTGCCAAACAATTAGACTCTGCTGCCAGATTGTGGAAAAACTACCCAACAGACTATGCACCCCTAGTGCAGGTAGCTAAGGCGAATCAACTTGCCTTTGCCGCCACCAATATACCTCGCAAATTTGCCTCACTGGTAGCCCGGGGAGGATTTGAGGCACTGGACACGCTAAAATCGATTCAAAAGTCTTGGATAGCACCGCTGCCGATAGCTTACGACTCCAGCTTGCCGGGCTATAAAAATATGGTTGCCATGATGGGAGGGCACGGTGGATCGAATTTACCAAAGGCACAAGCAATAAAAGATGCTACGATGGCTCATTTTCTGTTACAATATTATAGGCCAGGTACTTTATTTATCCATTACAATGGATCTTATCATTCGGATTTTTACGAGGGCATTGGCTGGTACTTGCAACTACAAAGACCAGATTTAAAAAGAGCCACCATTACCACCGTTTCACAAAAGGATATTTCCCGACTCGAAAAAGAGCATCTGGGAAGAGCCGACTTTATTATTTGTGTAGACGAGGATATGACGAACACCTATTAAAAAAACCCGGTTACTACCCCTGCATATCTATTCTTTCCTTAGCCCAGCTCAGTGCAATTTGCAGTTGCTCTTCACGGGTTAAATTAGAATTATCCAATTCAATGGCATCTGCAGCTTTTCGGAGAGGACTGAATTCGCGGTTGCTATCAATGTAGTCGCGCATTTGTAGGTTGGTTTGAACTTCTTCTATGGTTAGATTAGGATTACGACTAATTAATTCCCGAAATCGTCGCTCTACCCGAACTAAGGGATCTGCGGTTACAAAAATCTTTAATTCGGCTTTGGGAAAAACAGTTGTGCCAATATCCCTTCCATCCATAACAATACCCTTTCGTTCTCCCATTTTTTGTTGCTGGGCTACGGCAAATTCTCTCACTTCCTTTATAGCTGCCACTTCACTTACATGCTCACTCACTAACATATCTCTTATCAGCGCCTCCACATTCTCATCATTTAATAAAATATCACTTACGCCAGTTGTGGGATTATACTCAAAATGCAAATTGATTTCAGCCAATGCTTTATTTACACGGGCAGTTTGATTCCAATCTACATGATTTCGTAAAAAATATAAAGTAACCGCCCGATACATAGCACCACTGTCAATAAATACATAGTTCAACTCATGGGCTAACTGTCTGGCCAGTGTACTTTTGCCACAAGAAGAAAATCCGTCAATCGTAATAATGATAGCCATAAACATTCAATTTTATTCTATTGCGCAAGACTGATTTAGGAGAAAGCTACCCACCAATCAGAAATGAATACTTTATTTTAATTGAGCAAACAAATCAGGATAATCACTTATTACACCCTGCACACCCATATCTTTTAATCGCTGCAATGTGGGTAAATCATTTACAGTCCAAGGAATTAATTGCATCCCCATATCACTACATTGTTTTACCAATAAGGGAGTTACCCATTTATAGGCAGGACTATATATTGTTGGTATAAATCCCAATTGCTGCAACTGAGTTGCAAGTGCTCGGGAATCAAAATCTTCAACTAATAAAGCGGTAGAAATTTCGGAAAAATTTTGATGCAAATATTGAAGTGTTCGAGGATCGAATGATTGTATGATAACCTTTTTCTCAATTTTTTTTAATTGAATTACCTGCATGAGCCGGTCTACAAATTCAGCAGGCAACGGATGATATATTCCATCACCAGCCGGGTCGCTTTTGGTTTCAATATTGAAGAAGGGCAGGTCACGTTTATTTTTTTCGCAGTAGCTTTTTACACTATCAATTACATCTGTTAACAAAGGTTTCTTTACTGCTAATCGTGTTTGTTTGGGAAAACGGGGATGCGTTGCTAATCCTACATCGTACAGTTGAATTTCAGCATAATTCATTTGAAACAGATTCAACTGTTTTTCTTCCTCAACAGTAACACGCTTTCCAGAAGGAGTAGTAGTAATTTCATGATTAAAAAAAGGCTCATGGCTCAGAACTACCTGAGCATCTTTTGAAATAACAGCATCCATTTCTAAAGTATGCACACCAAGATCCAGGGCATACAACATGGCTGGAATGGTATTTTCTGGCATCAATCCTCGGCAACCCCTGTGCCCCTGTGTATCAAAATTTTTCATAGACTTAGCTGAATGCATGCGGGCAGAACATCCGGATAGCAAACCTGCTAATAAAAACCATCCCAATTTTTTCATAGCAGAAAATTAATGTACTATCAGATAAGCAGTAATTTACACCATTTCAATTGGCTGGGTTGCCGGTATACTGGCATTTCTTCTGGCAATATTTCTTACAGCCCGGGCTGTAACATCCCTGAAAGCCTGCTTACTTAGTTCATCCGTACTTTGCATTGCAGGAACACCCAAATCACCCCCTTCTCGAATACTTTGTATCAGCGGAATCTCTCCTAAAAACGGTAAATCGTACTCCGAAGCCAGATTTTTGCCACCTTCTTTGCCAAACAGATAATATTTATTGGCGGGTAATTCGGCGGGTGTAAAGTAGGCCATATTCTCTATTAACCCGATAATCGGAACACTAATCTGAGCCTGCCCGAACATGGCAATGGCCTTTTTAGCATCTGCCAGCGCTACATTTTGTGGGGTAGTAACGATAATAACTCCGGTTACCGGTACCGTTTGCATTAGGGTAAGATGTATATCTCCTGTTCCGGGCGGCATATCAATTACCAGATAATCCAGTTCGCCCCAATCTACTTCGGTAACAAACTGGCGAATGGCACTGCTGGCCATCGGGCCGCGCCATACCACTGCATTTTTCTCGTCCACTAATAAACCTATACTCATCAATCGGATACCCATTTTTTCGAGGGGCACAATCATACCCTTCCCATCCACTTCCTTCATTAAAGGCCGTTCTCCCCTTACCCCAAACATAATGGGAACGCTGGGCCCGTAAATATCCGCATCCATCAGTCCTACCTTAGCCCCCCCCTCAGCCAGTGCCAGTGCCAGATTGGCAGAAAGGGTACTTTTTCCCACACCCCCTTTTCCACTTACCACCGCAATTATATTTTTAACCCCACTCAACACTTGCTGTCCAGATTTTCTCCCCGAACTGGTATTAGCAGTAAAGTTTACCTGTACCTGTGCAGCTTTATTTACCAATATTTTAATCGCATTCTCACTGGCCGTTCGCATCATATCCTTCATAGGGCAAGCAGGCGTTGTAAGTACTATAGTGAAACTTACCGCATCGCCCTCTATCTTAATATCCTTCACCATATTGAGGGTAACCAAATCTTTACCCAAATCTGGTTCCTGAACCTGACCCAATGCTCGAAGTACTTCTTCTACTGTCATCACGAAAGTTTTTGTTAAAATAGGAGATTAGTACACAAAGTTAAACCCTACCTGCCTTACTTTGTTATACCGGAAAGATTCTTTTGAATAATATCTGATATTCTGTTCTTCTGAAACGGCGGCTTTGTAACTTTGTAAACAAATATGAAAAAAACACTATTTATATTTTTTCTTTTCTGTCTCGGGGCAATTCAGCAGTCGATAGCACAACAGCGAACTACCACCGACTCAGTTGTACAGTTATTTGGGGTGGTAATGACGGCTGATAGTCTTCAGGGCATACCTTCTTGCAGTGTGATTGTTTTGGGTAAAGGGCGGGGAACGATTACCAGCTACGACGGGGTTTTTTCTATTGTGGTAATGAAGGGAGACATGATTACTTTTTCCAGCGTTGGTTTTAAAGATAAAACCATAGAAATTCCAAAAAATCTTACCGACAATCAATATAGTGTAATACAATTACTAGTGAGTGATACGGCTTATTTGCCTGCTACCATCTTAAAACCACGACCTACCCGCGAACAATTTGAACGGGATTTTGTGAATTCATCTGTACCGGATGATTTATACGAAACTGCCAGAAAAAACACAGATGAGGCACAAAGAAGAATGATTTTGGCCAACTTGCCTGCAGATGGAAAAGAAGCCGTTAATTTTCAAATGCGTGCACAGGCCAATAGAGCTTATTATTCAGGTCAGCTACCTCCTATGAATATTTTTAATCCGGCTGCTTGGGCAGATTTTGTAAGTGCCTGGAAGCGGGGAGATTTTAAGCGTAAAAAATAAATTGCTCAATTGCAAGGCAACTGAATCGGGCATTGCAGTGATCTTTAATACTCGCCTATATGGAAATTAAACAAGTTGCCGTAATTGGAGCAGGAACCATGGGAAATGGCATAGCCCATACGTTTATACAGCATGGACGTAAGGTTACTTTAGTTGATGTATCCATGGGTGCACTGGAAAAAGCCCAAACTGTGATTGAGAAAAATATGGAGCGACAGGTAAAGAAGGGTATCCTGAGTCTTGAACAAAAAGAAGCAGCCCTGCTTTTGTTAACCCTATCCACTCACCTCGAGGGAGCCGTTGCTGATTGCCAATTGGTAATTGAAGCGGCCACAGAAAATCCAATCACCAAGCGGCAAATTTTTGAAAGCATCGACAAAGCGGCCCCCAAAGATTGCATCCTGGCAACCAATACCTCTTCTATTTCCATTACATCTTTGGCTGCTGCCACCAACAGACCCGGTAAGGTTATCGGCATGCATTTTATGAATCCGGTACCCGTTATGAAATTGGTGGAAGTTATCAATGCTTATCAAACAGAATCCCATGTAACAGAAGCAGTTGTTACACTAACCAAACAGCTGGAAAAAATTCCTTGTGTTGCCAATGATTACCCCGGTTTTATTGCCAACCGTATTCTGATGCCCATGCTGAATGAAGCGATTTATTGTTTACATGAAGGAGTAGGAACTGTTGAAGCCATCGATAATATTATGAAACTGGGAATGGGCCATCCAATGGGTCCATTACAATTGGTAGATTTTATAGGATTAGACGTTTGTAAAAGTATACTCGAGGTAATGCATCAGGGCTTTGGACAAGCGAAATATGCCCCATGCCCCCTTTTGGTAAATATGGTAAATGCCGGTAAACTGGGGATAAAATCCGGAGAAGGTTTTTATGATTATTCGGCAGGGGCAGATCAAAAACAGGTAAGTAGTCGATTTCGTTAACTTTATACATGTTTTTTACCCTTTCTAAATTACTTTTTTTCTTAATCACCCCATTTTTTTGGTGTGTGGCATTAGTAGCGATTGGATGCCTGCAAAGGAAAAAAAGTAAGCGCTGGTTTTGGGCTGCATTGATTTTCTTTTTGGTTTTTTCCAACCCTTTTTTATACCGAAAAGCCATACTAGCTTATCAAACTCCCCCTCCTACCGTTCCGCATTCCCCGGCAGCCATTACTTATGGAATATTACTTACCGGCTTTACAGGTTTTGATATGGCCGGAAATGGATACTTTGGTAAAGCCAGTGATCGCTTTATTCAGTCAGCCAATCTCTATCATACCGGTACAATAAAAAAATTAATCATTAGTGGAGGTAATGGTAATTTTTGGAATACCGAACCACCCGAAGCCTTATTTATCAAATCGCAACTGATTAAAAATGGTATCCCCGATTCATGCATTTTGATTGAAAAAAAATCGAGAAACACATACGAAAATGCCTTGTACACCCAACAACTTATCGATAGTGCGCAACTAGCAGGTCCATTTCTGCTGATTACCTCGGCCCTACACATGCCACGATCTATAAAAATTTTTAATAAACTTACTATACCTTGTATTCCTTATTCCTGTGACTATAGAGTATACCCCCAACCCAATCATTTTATGAATACCGTTTACCCGGATATTTCTTATTTAAAAGAGTGGGAATATTTGATAAGAGAAATTGTA
This sequence comes from Sediminibacterium sp., assembly GCA_040403945.1. Classification (GTDB taxonomy): domain Bacteria; phylum Bacteroidota; class Bacteroidia; order Chitinophagales; family Chitinophagaceae; genus Sediminibacterium. The sequence goes on along the minus strand of JBBAJQ010000004.1, from coordinate 27,067 downwards.
GGTACCTGGGTTTATCAAATCACCGGAAAAGCGTAAATTAAAAAAATATACCCCACATGCTTACACGCAGAGAACAATTTAATCGAGACGGCTATTTGATTCTGGAACAGTTTAATTCGGAAGAGGCATGTAATCAATTAATGCAGAGAGCCCAGGAATTAGCAGCCGAATATAATTATCAGGGGCACCCCTCCATCTTCCAAACAAACGAACAAACCAGAACCAGCGATGATTATTTCCTTGCATCCGGCGACAAAATCTCTTTCTTTTTTGAGAAAGATGCATTTACTGAATCTGGAGAACTAAAAGGAGACTTATTTCATTCACTGAATAAGATAGGGCACGCCTTACATGATTTAGATCCGGTATTTGATCAGTTTTCTCGGTCGCCCCAACTAATTCAATTAGCTGCTGATTTAGGTTTGGATGAATACGTGTTAATTCAAAGTATGCTGATTTGTAAACATGCCCGCATTGGTGGGGAAGTTGATGTTCACCAAGATGCCAGTTTTTTATACACAGATCCCGGATCTTGTATAGGCTTTTGGTTTGCACTGGAAGATGCTACGATTAATAATGGGTGCCTGTGGGCAAAACCGGGGGGTCACCAAACGCCGCTTCGAAGCTGGTTTAAAAGAAAAAAAGAAGGAGGCACGGAGATGATAATCTTGCATGATGCCCCTTATGAACCCGAGGATATGATACCCCTGGAAGTAAAGAAAGGTGCCTGTATTGTGCTGGATGGCTTATTGCCCCACTTCAGCATGCCCAATACCAGCGGGCGCTCAAGACATGCTTATGCAATACATACTATCAACAAAAACAACAGATATCCAGAAGAAAACTGGCTTCAATGCGATCGGTCTGCACTAAAAGGATTTGGATAATTGGTTTGCATTTTAGCTGATTATACCTTAATCACCTGTACCTGATGAAAATCGCGTAGCTGATGTAAAAAAGCCGCCTCCTGTTTGGCAGGCACAGAAATTTTCCAAACACAAAATAGTTGCATTTCCTGTTCTATAACCGAACAACCCATTTGCCGGATAATATGCATAATGGGCGTCATATAGCGATAGTCAAAATGCAGTTCATAAGGTATTTCAATAAACTTTTGAACGATAGGAACCATCTGCAAAACAAGGGAAGTGGCTGTTTTATAAGCAGTAATTAATCCGGGCACTCCCAACAGCGAACCACCAAAGTAACGCACAACAATTACGCCGGCATTGGTTAACTCCTTAGACAATAATTGCCCAAGAATCGGTTTTCCGGCTGTTCCGGAGGGCTCGCCATCATCGCTCGCCCTAAATCGCTCACCCAAAGAACCCATGCGAAAAGCAAAACAATAATGCACCGCTTTCGGATGTGTTTTCTTTGTATCCATTAACTGCTGTTTAAAATGGGCCTCCTCCTGAACTGGAAAAATGCAGGCGATAAACTCACTCCCTCTGTCTTTAAAAACAGCTTCGGCAGATTGCTCAACAGTATAGAATGATAATGGGGCACTCATTTACGGATAAATGTAATCATTCCTATAGCTATCAGTGCCATAAATATCCCCAACATATTTATTTTACTAAGGGATTGTTTAAAAAGTACCCAGGCCATCACAGCACTTAATAATACGATTCCCATATTATTAAGTGCTATTCCTACACTGCTCTCCTCTCCGGCTAATGAGAGAAACTTTACCAAACACCAGATTGAAAAATAATTAGGGATTCCGATAGCAATTCCTCCCCACAGGTTGATGTGGTTCCATTTTCGAATACCCATTATATATCCATACGTAGCTATCAACAATCCTGTTATACCTGCTATCCCAAAGCCCGTTACTAAATAATCATGCCGATTCTGTTCAATCACAAACCGATGTTGAATAAAGTTCATCCAAGTATCCAGTAAACCACTTCCTATAAAAAGTATAACCGGCAATAAAAATCCCATAGTTATTGGGGTATTATTTTGCGCTGAATTTTTTGGATAACATACAAAAATAACTGCCAGTAATGCCACTACAATGCCAATCCATTGCAACCAGCGTAAAGTTTCGTGAAATAAAAGAACCGAAAGAACCACAGGTATGATAAATGATAATTTATTGGCAACAGAAGATACCGCTACCGATATTTTTTGGGTTGTGATTGCCATGAGATTAAATACCAAAATAAAACCAATACCCATTCCAACTGCGCCATACCAGCCTTTCTGCCCCAATACGGCAGCAGGATGTGGCATACGCCCATTCACCCAAGAGCCGGTTAATACACAAACAAAATAGTTAATTACAATTACCTGAAAAATATCTGCCTTGGTTTTACCCAGATAACTGAACGCAAGCGACAAATAGCTAGACAATACAATAGAAGCGATTAAAAGAATCCCTGCTGATGTTAACATGAAAAGTGGATTAAGTGCCCGGTAATAAAAATGAGGAAGTAGGATTTAGAAACCATTCAATTTGGTCATCCAGTATACTTTCCTTACGAAATGCCCGCAAAGTAGGCAGTATGGGAGCGGAGACTCCTTCAGAAGGATGTTGCGATGTGTTGGTAATTCTCCTGATTTCGTTCCAATAACCTGAAGAGATAAATGCCTGTATGGTAGCCGCCCCTCCTTCCACAAGAACACTTTGTAAGTTTGCCTCTAGGCAATAATCCATCACCCCCTTTATCCAATCAGTTCCTGCATATTTGCGTGCAGTTGCCTTTCCAATAGGTGCCTCGGATTGCTGATTGAATAAAACGGTTGGGGGGCCTCCCTGAAAAAGTTGAAGATGACCGGGTAAAGCCCTTTTCGGATCTACCACTAAACGAACCGGGTTATTACCGGGCACAAGGCGGGTAGTTAAACTAGGATTGTCGGCAAGTGCAGTTCGGTAACCCACCAAAATAGCTGCCTCCTCGGAACGCCATGTATGCACCCTTCTTTGGGATACTTCGTTAGATACTATCAAACGTTGAGCCTGCATTGAACCGATGATGCCATTGTGCGTTTGTGCCCATTTTAAAATGATGTAAGGCCGAAGATGCTGCTGAAATGTAAAAAATCTTCTGTTTAACCATCTCCCTTCATCAGCTAATATATTGGTAACCACTTCTATCCCCGCCTCTCGTAAAATTCGAATACCACCACCCTGCACCTTTGGAAAAGGATCTTGGTTAGCCAATACTACTTTACGAATTCCCGATTGTATTATTAAATCTGTGCAAGGGGGCGTTTTTCCAAAATGACAGCAGGGCTCTAAATTTACATATAAGGTTGCCAAAGGAATATATTGCCGAAGATGGACAGGCACATTCTGCAAACATTCCACTTCTGCATGCGGCGCTCCAAATCTGGTATGATATCCCTCCCCAATAATCTGATCTGCATATACCAACACAGCCCCCACCAAGGGATTAGGGGCTACCCTTCCTGCCCCTGCCAGAGCCAGGTGACAACAACGAAATATATATTTTTCGGGATCTTGCATGCGCTTGCAGCAAAAATAGACAAATGATAGTAACATTGCAGCATGACTTATCGCCAGGCCGAACAACAGTTGGCCTTAGACTTACAGAAGATATACTCTACACGAGAGAGTACGCAGTTAGCTGCCTGGATAATGGAAAAAATTACCGGCAGCAATCGGATTGATCGCTTATTGAATAAAGATAAGATTCTCCCCATGGAAATGCATACAGATTGGGAAAAAATAAGGGCAAGGATGCTGATGCACGAACCCATCCAATATGTATTAAACGAGGCACCTTTTATGGGATTACTATTGGAAGTAAATAAACATACCTTGATTCCTCGTCCCGAAACGGAAGAATTAGTAGACTGGATACTGAACAATCATCAAGAAAAAAATTTACGGGTAATGGACGCCGGAACAGGTAGTGGCTGTATAGCCTTGGCACTCAAACAAAAGCAACCTTTATGGGATATTACTGCAGGAGATATTAGCGCTGATGCTTTACAAGTTGCACAAACCAATGCTGCCCGTTATCAATTATCTGTTCAGTTTACCGAATTAGATATTTTAGTTCCCAATCACCCAGGTTGGCAAGGGAAGTATCACCTGATAGTAAGCAATCCGCCCTATATTCCCTTACGGGATAAAGAATCAATGGCTATACATGTACATGGCTATGAACCCGCAACTGCCCTGTTTGTTCCGAATGAGTATCCCCTTACATTTTATAGTGCGCTAGCAGAGGCAGCCTCACTCCATCTGGAACCATCCGGCATGCTTTATGTAGAAATAAATAACACACTAGGAGCAGCCACCCGCGATCTTTTTTTAGAAAAGGGCTGGGCAGTTGAATTAAAAAAAGATTTACAAGGTAACGACCGGATGATACAGGCAAAATATAGGTGTTAAAGTAGGTATATTCTTTTCGGTGCAGTCAAATTAAAATGCTAACTTTCTGTACAGATAAGTAAGTATGGTTTTACTCATCACCGAATTTTTGGGAGGCATAGGGATGTTTTTATTTGCTATGCATTTTTTGGAACAATCCCTTCAAGAACTTTCAGGCAGGAAGTTTAAAATATTTCTGCAAAAAATGGCGGCACGCCCTGTAACAGCTATAGCGGGAAGTGCCCTCATAACCGGTATCCTGCAGAGTAGCTCTATGGTGTCTTTAATGATACTGGCATTTTTAGGGGCTGGTGTATTTACTATTCAACAATCCATCGCATTAGTGCTGGGTGCCAATCTGGGAACTACTATAAGCAGCTGGCTGATAGCAACCGTGGGATTTAATGTTAACATAGAGCGAGCCGCTTATCCAGCGCTTTTTTTAGGTGCAATGCTATTGATAGCAATGGGGAAACAAAAAGTGTGGAAAAACAGCGCCCATCTACTACTCGGATTTGCCATGATATTTATGTCGCTGAGTCTTATGCGAACAGCCATGGAATCTACTCTACAAAATTTCAGATTAGAAAATTATCTCCGGGTTGGATATGCTGGATTTTTATTGATTGGATTTTTGATTACCCTGCTGATGCAATCCAGCTCGGTTACCGTAGCAATTGTATTAACAGCAATACATAGCAACCTTATTCCCCTAGAAACCGGCGCTTATATTGTATTGGGAGGCGAAACTGCTACCACCATGAAACTATGGTTGGGAACAATAGAAGGTAATAACATCAAAAAGCAATTAGCTGCCGGCAATTCAATATTTAATGTAGTAATTACCCTATTGGCCATCCTTACCATGCCACAAATACTGGCTTTTATCACCCAAACCCTTGGTATTAAAAACCCCTTAATTGCATTAGTAAGTTTCTCTAGTTTGTTGAACTTGGCAGGCATAGTGCTGTTTATACCTTTACTTACTCCATTTTCTAATTGGCTGGTTCGGCTATTTCCAAGAGGTAATCATTATAAATCTGCCTATCTGCAACAACCCGAAAACTGCAATACCGAAACTGCCGAAGATTTATTACAAAAGGAGACGGGCTATTTTATTTACAACGTTATCCACCTAAATACCTCCCTACTAAATATAGCACAACAAAACGACTTGCACTTGCCCGCCTATGATCAGTTGAACAAAAAATTTGACTATATATCCTTACTAGCTGATGATAAATATAATTTGGTAAAAGAACACCATGGAGAAATACAATCCGCTTATCTGATTTTTACCAATAAAAACTATCAAAAAGATAGCGATGCTTTACCACAATATATTTCTGCTGCCAGAAATGCCATGCATGCTGCAAAGAGCATGAAGGATATTTCAAATAACATTCAACAACTCAGCCGATCATCCAAAGCACTTAAATTCGACTTTTTTCTGAACTATCAATTGCAAACGCTCAACCTATTCAGAAAACTGGTTAATTGGCTTAGCCATGCAGAAAAACCAAGCTATCAAGATCTAATGTCGATATACAATTTGCTTGTAGAAAGCTATCAGAACGAACTGAATCGGTTTTACAAAGAAGCGAGCGATACAAAATTACAAGATATGGAAATTACTACCCTGCTTAATTTTCACCGGGAAGGCTTTAGTGCCAACCGTGCATTACTGATGGCAGTAAAAGATTGGGTATTAAATCAGGAAGCTGCCAAAGCATTTAATGAGGAGCCAAGTTTTATTAGCTGATTATACAGAAAAATAATTGCGGCAAATACTAACGAATCTTAGGAATAGAAACCTGTAAACGCCCATTTTCTACTAATGCCGTAACACCTGAAGTTGCTGCCTCTTCGGGCAAGGAAAAAGACCTGCGGAATAAAAGGGTATCTTCTTGTGGATCATTCAGATTTTTCTCTGCTGAAATAAACAGGATTCCATCCTGGCATTCAAAACTGAAGTCACCACTATCAAACCCCTTCACCGGCATATTTATATAAAAATATTCATCGTCGGCAGAAATAGAAACAGAAGGAATACGTGACTGCCAATCAAAATTAAATAAATCAGATTCCAAGTCTAGCAAACGAGCCCCAAAAAAGTCATCATCCCGCAAAGCATCTAAAGTGAATGCCGGTAACTTTTGTTCATGTATGGCAGCAGTTGTCATAATTACAGATTTTTCAATTTCCAGCTAATCGTCCCTACAAATTTCAGTAAAGCAGTTCAAAAGCCATCATTCATTTGTGCAAAGATATCCACATATTTACCAGATTGCATTCCACGATTTTAGTAGTAAATTGTTCTCGAAACTTCGAAAGTGTTCAAATGGAAAAGGAATCTGGAACAACGGGTACTGGTAAGTCATTGATTTACAGATGGAAAAAGTTCAGTAAACTACTAGGTCCAGGAATAGTAACCGGTGCTAGCGACGACGACCCATCCGGAATAGCCACCTATTCTCAAGCCGGTGCCGCTTTTGGATTAGCCACCTTATGGACTTCCATCATAGCATTTCCATTAATGGCATCCATACAGCAAATGTGTGCACGAATAGGAATCGTTACCGAGCAGGGGTTAACCGGCACATTAAAAAAGCATTACCCCCGGTCAATTTTATACCTAATGTTGCTTTTTAGTTTTCCGGCAATAGTAATGAACATTGGCGCAGATATAGCTGGGATGGGGGCGGTGGGGAACCTTTTATTTCCGTCTATTGATGCTGGATTTTTTAGTGTTTTTTTTACGGTACTGTTGCTAATCCTGATTATTTATCTACCCTATCAAAAAATGGCTTCGATATTAAAATATATGTGCATTGTGATGCTAGTGTATTTTATAGTGCCGTTTTTATTTAAACAAGACTTTGCCCATATTCTAAAAAACACTTTTATTCCGCAAATTCAAATCAACAAACAATTTATGGCCGTGCTGGTTGGAATTTTAGGAACTACCATTTCTCCCTACCTTTTTTTCTGGCAGGCATCCGTTGAGGTTGAAGAGCAAAAAAATAGAAAAAAAAGAATAATGGTTGATAAACACTTTATACATGAAGTAGATAAGGATGTGAATATTGGAATGGCATTTTCTGGTTTGGTTATGTATTTTATTATTTTAACAACGGGCACTGTATTATACCAAGGGGGTATCCGTGAGATTAATACAGTGGAAGAAGCTGCCAAAGCCCTGCAACCGCTGGCAGGTAATGCAGCCTATTTACTATTTGCGATTGGAATTATTGGTACCGGACTAATAGCCATACCGGTATTAAGTGGATCACTTTCATACATATTTGCGGAAACCTTTGGTTGGGAACAGGGGCTAAGCAAAAAATTTCATGAAGCGCGAGGGTTTTATACCATCATTGCCATATCGCTGTTGCTAGGACTATCTATAAATTATCTGGGTATTTCGCCTATAGATGCATTAATTTATACTGCCATTTTGTATGGAATAACTGCGCCCGTTTTAATTGCCATTATCCTGCATATTTCCAATAATAAAAAGATTATGGGCAATTTTGTAAACCCCCGAAGAACAAACATACTGGGCGTAATTGCCTTACTAATAATGACGACTGCTGCTGTTACACTATTATACCTGCAATTTACTACCTAATACCGAACACAGTTTACTAAGGAACTACAAAGCTTACAGCGGGTGGACTGGTTAAGTTTAAATTAGGAAAAACCTTATATCCCAAATTAGGTTGAAAATATTCGTTGGTAATAAATGATTCTCCAAACATTTTTGCATACACGGTTTGGCCCGAGGTAAAGCCCATACCTACTAATTGACTGGTAGAAAAACCAGTAATTGCGCTGCCATTACTAAAATTTACCACTGCGCTGGCGGCGAAGTATTTAGTAGGGGAAACATCGGAAGTAGTACTTAAAAAATAACGAACAAATGCCCGGCTGGCAGGGGTTGGAGCCGGACTAATCGTATAAGAGAAACTCACACCCGGTTCGCCCAAAACATTGTTTCCACTTACCGAAAGTGCGGTAACAGTGGTAGTAGACTTTTTTCCAAAACTAATATTAGGTATCTGCGTGGCTCCTACAGTAGCTGCGGCTGCATTATAGGCATGGGTTATCCCAAAAACCTTCATGGTTCCATAACCCGTTTTTGAAATCTCAATATCGTATTGATCATAAGGCAAATTGGCAAAAGAGTATTTCCCTTGTGCGTCGGTGGTGGTAGACTTATTTGCGAGATTGGTTATTGTGATGGTTACGCCTGCTTGATCACTGGTAGAAATAGTTTTATCATCCCAGGTTTGTATGGTACCAAACATATTACCAGCGGTAGGCACAGTAGGGGTTGTATCGCTTTTGGAACAGGAAATAAAGCTGCCTCCCAATAATATAATAACTAAGTATTGGAGTAGGTGATTTTTCATTGATTAAGTATTAGTGTAGAGTAAAAATTTTAATCGGCTTTTTTATTATTCTTCATTTGTAACATTCCCATTATCTGCCCCATAGTGTTCTCCATGCCATTGGGGCTGCCATCCAAAAATATTACATTTCCTGTACCTAGTTCAGCAAAGTTTTTAACCGCTTCCGTCCACATACTAAACAGAATTACATTAGTATCTAAATTCGCCTGTTTCATTTGTTCGGCTGCCTGCGACATTCCCTTGGCCACTTCCTCCCGGAACAAGGCTACTCCCTGACCTCTCAGACGGGCCGCTTCTTTTTCGGCATTAGCGGAAATTTTAATGGCATTACCCTCGGCTTCAGCAGCTTTGGTTTTGGTGATGAGCAGGGCCTGACCTTCATTTTCAGCGGCTGCTTTTAAATTATTGCTGGCAACCACCTTACTCATGCTATCCATAATGGCCTGGTCGAAGGTGATATCGTTAATCTGAAGATCTTGCAAGTGATAGCCCCAACTTTCGAGTGATTGATCAATTTGTTCCTTCACAAATTCTACTATCTCCCTGCGAAGCACCAAAATTTCAGCCTGCCGCTTAGTTGCTACAAACCCGCGAATGCTTCCTTCTACCGTACGAATCAATGCCTGCATCAAATCTTTATCACTAAAAAACTTAAATGCCACATTTTTAATGGTCTGCTCTTCCTGGTTTAATACTGAATATAGCAGCATACTTTTAAAGTATACATTGGCCTGATCGAGGGTTACTGCCTGGAATTCGAGTTCAACCGATCGATTTTGAATACTAACAGTTTTATAAACTTTCTCCAATACCGGAATTTTAAAATTTAATCCAGGTGGAAGAATGCGCTGATACTTGCCAAAAAGGGTAATCACAGCAATGGTTCCCTGATTTACGGTAACCAATCCGCTGAATATAAGTAAGATACCCAGCCAGATAAACCAATAGTCAACTAAAATGCTCATAGGTATATTTTTTTTAAAGATACAAATAAATTACAGGGGCAAAGAGGGATAGGATGAATGGACAAAAAAGCGCCTCTACATAGGTTGCAGGTGTGCTGAGTGGCAAAGCACAGGATAGCAAATTAATTAATATCTAATTATTCCATTTACCAGGCGATTCAACTACATTAAAACCAAATCCATTAATAACAATATCGCATTTCACCAAAATAAAAAAACTTGCATTTACTTTTTACTGACCTATGCAAGCTCGCATCAATTATTATTATTTTTTTTCTGGTGTGTCGTCGTTTTTTTCTGCATTACCCTTCAAGTAAGAAGGCAGATTTAACCCGGCCATATTAAACAAGTCATTCAATGGTGGAACTGTTTTCATCATACCGGAAACAAAATTGGCAGTTGAAGAACCATTTTCACTATTGCCGTTTCCAGAATCCCAAACTGTAATTTTGTCGATTTTAATATTCTTAACTGCTTCTACTTGTGTTCTTACCAATTCGGGCAGTTTCTCAATTAATAGCAATTGAAAGGCTTTGTTTGGATCACCTCCGGCTGCAGCTACCACTTCCTTATAACCCTCTGCCTGTTTAGTTAAAATTTCAAACAAGCCTTTCGCTTCAGCTTCCATTTTTGCAAAAATAGCATCCGCTTCCCCTTTGGCATTTTCACGGATGGTTTCCGCAGCGGCCTGGGCCTCAATAATAGCTCTTTGTTTAGCAATTTCAGCCGGGACTACAATATTGGCAATCTGGGTAGAACGTTCCCGCTCAGAACGAGCCAACTCTGCTTTTTGCTCTGCCAAATAAGATTCCTCCAATGCTCTGGCATTTTGAACTTTTTCGGATGCCAAAGCAATACGCAACGCCTCTGCCTCCTTTTCTCTCCTATTAGCCTCAGATTGAGCAATGGAAATTTTAGCCTCATTCTCACCCCGAATAGCTATGGCATTAGCTTCTGAAGTTTTAACACGCGTATCTCGCTGCGCCTCTGCTTTACCAATCGTTTCATCCTTTATGGCGGTAGCAATACTTATTTCCCTATCTTTTTGCGTAATAGCTATTTTCACATCTCTATCCCGATGAGTTTCTGCTATTTGTGTGTCTTTTTCCCTGTCGGCAACCGCCTTTCCTGTTTCACCAATTTTTTCCTGCTCAGCTACACTAATTTTTGCTTCATTAATAGCTTTGGCAGCTGCTTCTTTACCCAATGCCTCAATATAACCAGATTCATCCTTAATATCGGTTACGTTCACGTTAATCAACTTAAGACCGATTTTCTTTAATTCACTATCAACATTTTTTGAAATGTTATCTAAAAACTTATCCCGATCAGAATTGATTTCCTCAATTGTCATTGTCGCAATTACCAAACGCAATTGTCCAAATAAAATATCCTTAGCCAACTCCTGAATTTGTTCAGACGATAATCCCAACAATCTCTCAGCAGCCGTATTCATACTATCCGATTCCGTAGAAATTGCAATGGTAAATCTGCAGGGCACATCTACGCGAATATTCTGACGACTTAATGCATTGGTGAGATTTGCTTCAATTGACAAAGGCTTTAAATCTAAAAAAGCAAAATCTTGTATTACTGGCCAAATAAATGCGCCCCCACCATGAATACACTTTGCAGAAGTACCTCCTGTTTTACCATAAACAACTAAAATCTTGTCTGAAGGACAACGCTTATATCGAGAAATTAAAGCAAAAATGGTTACAAAAAAAACAATCGATGCAACAATAATAATAAAGATTGATTCCATGTTTCGTTAATTAAATTTTTTCGACTACTAATAAATTACCATTTTCAATTTTTACAACCCGAACAGAAGCACCAGATTCTATTGCATCCGATTCTGTAATAGCTTCCAGTTCATGGAAAGAACCTTTAACACTTATCATTATTTTTCCCTTACCTATTTTATTTCCCGGAATAGTTAAATAAACTTCTGCAGTTTTATCCATTGCATCCGTAAGCCTAAAAGAATTATTTTCTGCCAACTTATTTATCTGTTGAATAATCAGCAAGAAAAAATAAATAAATAATAATCCAACTACCAAAGCAACAAAAATCAAAATGGGTTTATTGGCAATCGCTGAATAAAATGAAATACCTGTCCAACTAAATCCCAATAAAAAATTTATCAGATTTCTTAAAGTAAACAATTGAAAAGGCGCGTCCACATCGCTTAAATCCCCATCAAAATCAGCTGTTAACCCATCTGATGTATCCGTACCCATAAAAGTTAACACAGACTGAATTAAAAAAATGATACTGGTGGGTATGGCAACCATCCAGAAAGCTTTGAGCAATGGCTCAAGAGTATAAAAATGTTCTATCATACAATCAAATATAACAATTTTTAATTATTCTAAAATTATTAATATTCATGTATCTGCAAAAATTGTTTAAATAAGATGTAAAATGGAAATCATCTAATTAAAATATAATATATTAACTTAATATTTTAATTAGCGTTAGTAAGGTATTGTAAAATACATGACCTATAATAGAAGCAATTATCCCATTCTTTACACGTAAGAATCCCATTGCTAGGCCAAAAATAAAATGATTTATATGATACCCAAAAACTATAAGTAAACTCGTAAAATCATGGATATTATCCCGGCCATGCATTACTGAAAAGATTATTGCAACTAAATAAAAATAAATGCCATAATATCGACTACCCAATCGCTGCTTAGCGATTACAAATCCAAATGAAATAACAGTTACAAGCAACCAAAAGAATATATCGATTTTTTTTAGATTGATTCCATGCTGAAAATATAGGTAACTAAATGCACGTTTGGTGAAAAATAATAGAGAAATACCAAAAATAACAATTGCTAACAAAGCATTTTTCCATTTCGGATATAAATTTAGTCGCAGTGAAACTTCTTCAAGTATAGGGCCAATAATACAAATCGATAAAACCTTTATTTCAAAAGGTAAAGAATCATAGCCCGCGACCCTTTCATCAATATTTATCGGACTAATTTTATCAATAAAAACAATTGAATAATGATTAACGAATATATTTAAGAATTGTATTAGAAAAGTAAAACATAGAATTGAAGCGATTAATCTAAAGCTGAGCGGTACTTTTTGCTGGTTGAGTTTCGGTGCCCTAAGAAAATCTATAAATTCCAGTAAGAGATTTTTTTGTGTTAAAAAGAATGCTTTCATAGGCTGAGAATTACAACTTGACATTGCACAATAAATTAATGCAGTAGTACAATTGTAAGGTAAGTATATTATTCTATGATAAGTCTTCGAATAACGTACAATTTTGCTCATTTCATTATCATCTCCCAGCCCAAACCTGCACCAACTCAATTAGCACATCCACTGCCCGCTCCATATCCGAAACCCCAATCCATTCGTGCTTGCTATGAATGGCCTGCATTCCCGTAAAAATATTGGTACATGGCAAGCCCATATAACTTAACCGGCTGCCATCCGTTCCGCCCCGCACCGGATGAATATTCATTTCCACCCCGGCTCGCTGATAAGCTGCTTTTGTGTTTTGTAAAATCTGGGGATGCTGATCGATTATCGGCTTCATATTCCGATATTGTTCTTTTACCGTACAGGTTATCCTGGCTGAAGGATAAGCCAACGCAGATTCTTTTGCGATTGACTGTATTGTCTTTTCAAACTGATGTAATCCCGCTAAAGCAAAATCTCGAATGAGATACCGAATCGTAATTTTTTCGGCATTCCCCTCTAGTGTATGCGGATGTACAAAACCCTCCCGGTGTTCGGTTTGTTCCGGTTTAGGTAATTCCGTTGCGATGGTATCCACCAACTGGGCTGCAAGGGTTACTGCGTTCACCATTTTGCCTTTTGCATAACCGGGATGTGCCATTACCCCTTCTACGGTTATCAAAACTTCATCGGCATGAAAGGTTTCTTCTTCATAACTACCCAATTCTCCGCCATCCAAAGTATACGCAAAATCTGCCCCAAGTTCAGCCACCGATAAACGCTCTGTGCCTCTGCCTGTCTCTTCATCTGGTGTAAATAACACCACCAATTTCCCATGAGGTATACCCGGATGCTGCATCAAAAAAGCTATGGTATCCATGATGATGGCAATTCCCGATTTGTCATCCGCACCTAATAATGTTTTTCCTGAAGCTGTGATGATGGACTTTCCAATATGCTGTTGCAGGTAAGGATAGTCCACCAACCGAATTATCTGCTCCGCATCATCGGGCAAATGAATATCCGCTCCGGTATAATGAGTATGCAAAATGGGCTTTACATCGGTACCCGAACAATCGGGGGCCGTATCTACATGACTGCAAAAACAAATTACCGGAACATCAGCTTCTGTAGTAGCGGGTAGTTGGGCGATTACATATCCGTCCTCATTCAGGCGCACATCTACCACCCCCAAGTCCTTCAATTCATTTACCAATAACCTACTTAAGTTACGTTGTTTTTCCGAACTGGGAAACTGAGTACTATCCGGATCACTGGTAGTATCTATTTGCACGTACCGCATCAAACGGTCGGCTACTGAATAATTGGGTGGATTGATCATACAATAGATATGTTAGTTATAGCACAACGAAGATGAGTTGTTTTTATAAAAATGTTTCACTTAACCGAAAAAACAATCAAAACCACCTGGTTGATTGTTTGGCCGGATGGGCCTTATGTGGCGGCTGGCTAAGTTGGTGGTATACAAGAAAAGCAGCCACAAACGACTGAACCATTGGATTACCGAAAAAATATAAAGGTCTCGTCTGCAGGAAGCAGCGAGACCTTTATATACAAGCCTATAAAAGATTAAGGCATAATAATCATCGACTTGCTATTGGTAATAGCTACCAACTCCAAATCAAAATTGAGTGTTTCACCTGCGAGGGGATGGTTGGCATCCAGCACTACCACTTCCTCTTTCACTTCAACAATACGAACCGGAAATTGCTGACCGCTTCCGTTGCTCATATTCAGTTGCATGCCAACTTCAGGTACCATGTCTGGCGGAAATTGAACTTTAGGAAATTCCATAATCATATCATCCATGCGAGGGCCATAGGCTTCTTCTGCTGGAATCACTACTGTTTTCTTTTCTCCAATCGCCATTCCGGTTACTCCGGCATCAAAACCGGGAATAACCATTCCGCTACCCACTTCAAATTCCAGGGGATTACGGCCTTCGGATGAGTCGAATGTGCTACCATCGTTCAATTTTCCATGATAATGAACCTGAATGGTATCACCGTGTTTTACTTGTTGCATGCTTTGAATTTAAAATGATAAATAAGGGAGTCTTCTGTAGATCACCCCCCGGCAACATAGCCAGGCAAGCTGACGAAATCACAAGGTAATCGACCGGTTAAACAGGTTTTCCCGGTGCTAAAATACAATCCTTCCGCAATAATTGGTACGTTTAACGGCATAATCAGTAAAAAATCGGTTACAACCTCTTTGATTAAGGTTACGAATAACCGCTAACCGCTCCGAAACCCTAATTTTGCCCTATGAAACCAGAAGATCTGCGTATCGTTTTTATGGGTACCCCCGATTTTGCAGTTGCATCCCTGGATGCACTGGTAAAGGCAGGATTTCAGGTAGTAGCCGTTGTAACCGCTCCCGATAAACCCTCCGGAAGAGGTCTCCACCCTACCCCCAGTGCGGTTAAAAAATATGCCATTGAACAGGGGTTAGCCGTTCTTCAACCCGAAAAATTAAAAGATCCTGCTTTCATTAACTCCTTGGCCCAATTAAAAGCTGATGTGCAGGTAGTTGTAGCTTTTAGAATGTTGCCAGAAGTAGTTTGGAATATGCCACCCTTAGGAACCATCAATGTGCATGGCAGTTTGCTCCCCCAATATCGCGGAGCCGCACCCATTCATCGTGCCGTAATGAATGGTGAAAAAGTTACCGGTGTAACTACCTTTCGCCTTCAACATGCCATTGATACCGGAGGCATTTTATTACAGGAATCTTTACCCGTTGGGGATAATGAAAATACTGGAACTGTTTACGAAAAACTTAGCAAGTTGGGGGCACAACTTTTAGTAAAAACAATGAAAGGTTTGGCAGCCGGTGATCTAAAAGAACAACCGCAAGACTCACTGATACACGAACCCCTACATCACGCCCCAAAAATTTTTACCGAAGATTGCATTATCCATTGGAATCAACCCGTTGCAGTAATTCATAACCAGATTCGTGGTTTGTCACCGAGTCCGGGTGCCCTCAGCAAACTGGGCGAAAAAACTTTAAAAATTTATGCGGCGCAACCCGAAAAATCTATGCACCAACTCTCACCAGGAAGCATGGATACCGATGGAAAAACCATCCTACGCTTTGCCGCAAATGATGGATGGATTTATATAACCGACCTGCAACTAGAAGGAAAAAAAAGAATGCAAACAGCCGATTTTCTTCGTGGCTACCGAATAGAGAAATAATCAACTACTGAAGTTGCTGTTTGAGTATATTTTTATCAACTACCCCCTGCACCCGATAGGTTTCTTTGCCGTTTTTATATACGATAAAAACCGGTATTGCACTAACTCCATTGGCTTTCATCATGTCTGTATCACGACCGCCATCCACTTTCACCAGCTTATACTTATTGGGCATCTCTTTTTGTAATGCCGCTAAAACAGGTACCATCTTTTTACAGGGAGGGCACCAATCGGCACCAAAATCAACCAATACCACGCCAGCTGATCGTATGAGTTTGGCATATTCTTCTGCAGTCATCTGACGAGTTTCTTCCTCCGTAACAAAAGGTAAACTTGCTTGCTTCCAGGCAATCATTCCGCCGGAAAGATTATCTACTTTTATAAAACCCTGCTTCACCAGCCACTCTGCAGCCTGACCACTTCTTCCTCCGGAAGCACAATACACCAGCAAAGGCTTCTTCTTATCTAAATACTTTATCCGCTCAGCAAATTCAGCTGAATTGGTCCAATCGGCTTGCAAGGCATTAGCCAAATGACCTTGCTTATATTCACCAGCAGTTCTTACATCCAACAATTGCGATTGCCCGGCTGAAACTTGTTGCTGAAACTGCGCGGATGAAAGTACCCCCGATTGAGCAATTACCTGAGAAAAGCAAATAATGGCCAAGAGCAGCATGGTTCCTGTTTTGATCTGCATGATACTATACTTTTTTATTGAAAATAATTTACAGTTGCGGTGAACATCATTTCTGAAACACCCAAAGCAGCTGCCGCAGCATTACTTAACCGAACCAATAAACCTTTGTTCGGTTTGTTCTCTGGGATAGGGCCTAACACCCTTGCACAAATATACTTTACCTGATCTACGGTAATTCTAACAATACTTCCAGGCACCACTTCATTCATAAGCACATAATATCTTTTATCGCCCCAACCGGTGATAGATTTAAATAACCCCCCGGTTCCAGAAATTTCCAATAACTGCTGAGCGGGTAATGCAGCTGAAAACTGCGCTGCATAATACCCCTCAGCAGCAGTTACTTGGGGTATAGCTACCACCTGCTTTACAGGAGCCACTTCAACTGCCGCGGGAGCAGCCGCAACTGGGGTGGAAGCCGCCATCGATGGTAATACAACAGCAGAATTAGTATTAGCTAGCGGTTCATTTCCACCCAGATAACCCACCACTACCATGTCTCCATCTTTCAGCGTTTCCGATTTCAATTGGTTCCATTCTTTGATGCGTGGTATACCTGGACTAAAATATTGTAGGTTAAGTCTATATAAATTATCTCCCTTCTCAACCACATGAAAAACCGGTAAGGAGGTTTTGTTAGTGATCAAATTACTTGCACTCAATGGAATACGAATAGAGGAAGGCGTTGCCGTTGGATCGGCAGAAGAAATTTTATTGTATGCTTTTAATTGATTAAGGGGCATTCCGGCCAATGCCGATATCGATTCTAGTGTTTCTCCAGTCTTTAGCCGATATTGAACATAGCATTCGGGGCACTTACCCAATACCAATAATTTTGCCTGTGCCCTACCAGCAAAGGGAACCAGAAACAAAGATGCTATTAACCACCATTTTTGCAAGCAATCGATTTAAGAGCACAAAATTACTCGCAATTGTAAGAGTAACCAAGAAATTAACTTATCCGCCTACCTTTAAAATCCGCCAATGGGTAGGATAATAATTATTGAGTCGGTGCTGGATGATTTTTACCCAACCCAGAATACAGCCCTGATAACTTACCAAATTCCATCCATTGGCAGCTTCCAGTGTTAAAGGCTGACGACCCAAGTATGCCAGCGCTTCGGATAAGTTCAGGTGAATTACGGGCCAACCTTCTTTTAAACCATATTGCATTGCCCATTCGTGGGAGGGGATTATATCCTTTCCCTTTTCTTCCCCCAACTCAACCCCTGCCTTTTTGATATATAGGGCCGCGGCCAATTGCTGAACGGCTTTCCAATGAACCGAAGGAATACTGCGTACCAGATTCCCCTGCAAAAAAACAGAAGTATTTTCTGATAAGTGAAATTTCTCTCTAAATAGCTGCGCACTGTTTTTATTGGGCTGCAGCAAAGCGTTCTCACTATAATACTCCTCCTGAACAGCCTGCTGCTTTCTGAGCACCGAAATATAAAATCCTTCTCCAGCTAGCCGATTAGGGAAAAAACGAAAAGCCCCGGGAATATCAGCTGCAACAATACCCCATGCTGCCGGAACAGATATATGCACTGCCTCCATCTGCATTTCTTCCATCAACCACTTAGTAATTGCTTCATCTTCTTCAACCGAATAAGAACAAGTAGCATACAGTAAAATGCCTCCTTCTTTTAAGGCCGGCAAAACATCCGCCAAAATCCGCTGCTGACGCCGGCTACAAAGCATTACCGCCTCCTCACTCCATTCATCTAAGGCAGCAGGATCTTTTCTAAATAGTCCGCTCCCGCTGCAAGGCGCATCTACCAACATCAAATCAAAAAATCCGGGTAACTGCTTAAAATGGGTAGGATCATTGTTAGTAACTACAGTATTAGGTGAACCCCATTTAACCAGATTTTCAACCAATATACCCGCCCTGGATTTAATCACTTCATTAGCAACCAGTAAAGCCTCTTGAAAATAAGAAGCCAATAAGGTTGATTTACCGCCGGGTGCCGCACATACATCCAGTATTTGTAAGGGATCTGTACGCTTAAACAATTGGGAAAGAATATGCCAGATAAACATACTGCTGGCTTCCTGCACATAATATCTACCTCCGTGTAAAAATGGATCCTGGGTAAAGGAAGGTCGGGTTGCCAGATACCTACCCTCCGAACACCAAGGAACCTCCTTGGTTTGCCAGCTTTCGTGCTGCGTAATTTGCTTTTCGGGATTTAATCTAATAGAAGTAATAGGTGCTTTCTCCTGATGGCACTCAACAAATGATACCCGATCAAATCCGGGAATATCCGCCAATGACTGTAAAAATGCTTCGGGTAAAATCATCTGCTACCCTTTCATAGCATAAACTATGCCACCCCAAATGTGTTGCAAAAATAATGGATCAGCAAATGATTCATCGGTATGGCCTAACCCGGAATAAAAAGCGCGACCGCCATCAAAATCGTGGTACCAGGCAATGGGATGAAAAGATCCGTTTTTCCCTCCTGTATAACTGGTTTCATCCAAGGTAAGTAGCACGTGCAAGTCGGCCTGTATACTTTTATAATTATACCACTCGTCGAATCTTTTCCATTGCTGAGGCAGGTGTTGCGTAGAAATATGAGTAGCATCCTGCACAACAAGGATAGCATTTTGTTGTTGGGGGTGACTTAAAAAATACCCCCCCACCAATTGATTATACCAGGCCCAATCATACTCGGCATCAGCTGCGGCATGAATACCTACAAATCCGCCTCCTTTATTTATGTATCGCTTGAATTCGGCTTGCTGCGCATCATCCAGCATATTTCCGGTAGTACTTAAAAAAACGATGGCGTCATATCCTTTCAGTTCTTTATATACAAATCTGGTAGCATCGGAAGTAGTGTCTACCAAAATGCCTTTTTCAACACCCATTGCCATCAGGGCTTTTACGCCGGCAGGAATGGACTTATGATAAAAGCCTTTGGTTCTCGTAAAGACGAGTATTTTTTTGTGTTTCTTATTAAACCCTGCCATTCCATAGGGTTGAATAGCAAATGAAAGCAACAACAAAAAGAGTATTTTTTTCATGTGTGATTGTAATTACGGTAAAGTTAGGTTTCCAGCCTGAAACGATATTGATAAATTAACTATATTGAATCGATTTTGATGGTTTAAACTTACAAAATAATTAGATAAACCCAGCCTAACTATGAAAATGAAGAGTGGCATTTTATTATCCCTAATGATGTTTTTAGAATATTTTATATGGGGAGCCTGGTACGTTACCATGGGAACCTATATGGGTGAGCATTTACAGGCCACCGGATTAGAAATTGGCGCTGCTTATGGAGCTCTGGCCATTGCAACGATGATTTCTCCGTTTTTTGTAGGATTGGTGGCCGACCGCTATTTTGCGGCTCAGAAAATAATGGGAGTATTACATCTGGTAGGAGCAGTTTTGCTACTTAGCGCAACCTTTGTGAACCATACCGGTACTTTTTACTGGATCATTCTTATTTACTCTCTACTATATATGCCCACCATTGCACTTAGCAACAGTATTGCCTTTTCACAAATGGATGACCCAGGCAAACAGTTTCCCTGGATTCG
>JBBAJQ010000004.1:0-6547 GCA_040403945.1 Sediminibacterium sp. | reverse complement strand
GTATTTATTTTAGCTATCCCCTTCCTATTCTATCGAATTGGCGTAAAAAATATGTTGTTACTGGGTATGACGGCCTGGATTCTGCGATATATATTTTTTGCTTACGGTGATACGGGGGCCAATACCTGGATGCTATATGCCGGAATTATTCTACACGGAATTTGTTACGACTTTTTCTTTGTAACTGGCTATATGTACACCGAAAAGAAAGCAGGAGAAAAAATTAAAAATGCTGCGCAGGGACTATTTACCTTTGCTACCTATGGCGTGGGCATGTTTATTGGTACTGGATTTTCGGGATGGATTGTAGACAAATACAAAGTTGGTGAGGGACACCAATGGACGAATATTTGGATGGTACCTGCCTATATTGCTTTAGGGGTTCTCATCTATTTTATTTTATTTTTTAAAGAATCAAAAACTACAGAATCCGCAAACACTTAAAATACATAAATTGATATGAAAAAAATTGCCATGCTCGGTTCCGGTTTTATTGGCCGGTTTTATGCCGACTCACTTCAGGGTTATCGAAATAGAGATAAAGTGGTAAGCGTGTATTCGCGCCGCGAAGAAAGTGCCCGTAAATTTGCGGAAGACTATGGTTGCAACCATTGGACAATAACTATGGAAGAAGCAATCGCTCATCCGGATGTAGATATAGTTTGCATTGCCCTGCCCAATAATTTGCACGAAGAAGCTGTATTACTATGTTGCAAACATAAAAAGGCGGTGATGACCACTAAACCTTTGGGAAGAAATGCCGCAGAAGCCAAAAGGATGTTGCTCGCCGTAGAAGAAGCCGGCATTTTTAATGGATACCTCGAAGATTTGGTATATACTCCTAAATTTATCAAAGCACAGGAGAGCGTGAAAAATGGGGCACTCGGCAGAATTCTCTGGGCAAAATCCAGAGAAACCCATCCTGGCCCACATAGCGACTGGTTCTGGGATTTAGAACAAGCCGGTGGCGGATGCATTTTAGATTTAGGATGCCATTGTGTAGAAATTACCCGCAGCTATATAGGAAAAGATATTAAACCTATAGAAGTTATGTGTTGGGCAGATACCCAGGTTAAGCCCATTGATGCGGAAGATCATGCCATTGGTCTTGTAAAATACGAAAATGGTTCAATTGGCCAATTTGAAGTAAGCTGGACGTTCCGCGGAGGATTAGATTTACGGGATGAGGTTATGGGAACAGAAGGAACCATTTGGATCAATAGCTTTTTAAGAACAGGTTTTGATATGTTTACCACCGGCAAAGGAGCAGACTATGTAGCAGAAAAAGCCGAAAGCAATTCAGGATGGCTGTTTCCGGTTGGAGATGAACTGAATGAATTGGGATACAACCACATGTTTATGGATATGTTCAATGCCATGGAAAAAGGCATTGCCCCCAAAGAAACTTTTTACGACGGTTATGTGGTTAATGCTATCCTAGATGCCGCCTATCGTTCTGCAAAAACCAAACTCTGGGAGCCCGTTCAACTGGATATCTGGAGAGGAAAAACCGGATTAACCAAAGAAAGTCATCTGGTGAATTACGACGACGACCATTACCTGGTTAAAGAAGAAATGACACACTATGGTGCTAAAAAATTAATCCTGAAAAATAAGCACACTGGTAAAATTACCGAACAGATTATTTCATAGCCGATAGACACAGGATTCATCCTGTGAATAAAAAACAGTTAACCTCATTAACCAATTTGATATGATGTTACCTCAACAATTCATCCACCATGTATATTTTTGGCTTGAAAACCCGGATAGTGCCCAAGACCATGCTTCCTTATTAAAAGGATTACAGGATTTATCTGCTGTGCCCACTATCCATCAATTTCATATCGGGGTGCCTGCATCTACTAATCGCGATGTTATAGATACCAGTTATGCATTTTCGTGGCTGGCAGTATTTCTAACGGCCGAAGATCAGGATATCTATCAGTCGCATCCCATTCACCTGCATTTTGTAGATACCTGCAAACATCTATGGAAAAAAGTGGTGGTGTATGATTCCGTTGGCGCCTAATTCTATCCATTACAGATTCCCTTTCTTTAACTCACTCACTGCAAAATCAGCCGCCCTAGCCGTTAATGCCATATAGGTTAGAGAGGGATTCTGGCATGCAGAGGAGGTCATACAAGCCCCATCCGTAACCAATACATTCGGGGCATCCCAAACCTGGTTATTTTTATTCAGCACCGATGTTTTCGGATCGAGTCCCATTCGCGCAGTACCCATTTCATGAATACCATGGCCCATAGCATGACCATTATCGCGGGTTTGAATATTTTTTACACCGGCATTTTCCAGCATTTCTTTTAGGTCGGCAACAATGGCTTTGCGCATCTTCAGCTCATTTTCTTTTAATTCGCAGTCCATGGCTAGCACAGGCAATCCCCATTTATCTTTTCGTTGTTTATCGAGGTAGATATGATTATCGTGATTGGGTAAAATCTCTCCAAACCCAGTAGCCCCTATCTTCCAGGTTCCGGGTTCAGTAATGGCTTCTTTGAAATCGGCGCCAATTTGTAATTCGGCAATTTCGCGGCTCCAACCATCTCTACTGGCACTGCCCTGATAGCCATATCCCCGAAGAAAATCGCGCTTATCGTTGCCAATATTGGCGAAACGGGGAATATAAAATCCATTCGCCCTTCTACCAAAATAGTAACTGTCTTCAAATCCCTCCACTGTTCCCGACGCTCCCAAATTATAATGATGATCCATCACATTATGCCCTAACTCGCCACTGCTGCTGCCCAATCCTCCCGGCCATACATCTACGGCTGAATTCATCAGCACCCAGGCAGAGTTAAGTGCAGAGGCATTCAGAAATACTATGCGCGCGTAATATTCATAGGTTTGGTTGGTTTCTGCATCCAACACTTCTACCCCCTTGGCTTTACGGGTATCTTTATCGTACAAAATTTTCGTAACAATAGAAAAAGGCCGAACGGTAAGGTTACCGGTTTTCAGGGCCGCGGGTAACGTGCTGGATTGGGTACTAAAGTAACCGCCAAAAGGACAACCCTCCCAGCATCGGTTTCTGAATTGACATTGGGTTCTTCCTTCAATTGGAGCTGTTAAATTGGCAGTTCTGCCGATAATCAAATGTCGGCTTCCCCCATATTGTTTTTTTATGCGGGCAGCCACATCCTTTTCAACACAATTCAAATCCATAGGCGGCAGAAACTGACCATCCGGTAAATGAGGGATCCCTTCT
This sequence comes from Sediminibacterium sp., assembly GCA_040403945.1. GTDB lineage: Bacteria > Bacteroidota > Bacteroidia > Chitinophagales > Chitinophagaceae > Sediminibacterium. The sequence continues at coordinate 3,317 of JBBAJQ010000004.1, read as the reverse complement.
TTAGAACCGCTGATGCCGGCAAATTTTTCAACATAATCGTACCAAGAAGCAATATCCCGGTAACGGATAGGCCAATCCACGCCTACCCCTTCTTTTGCATTGGCTTCAAAATCTAAATCACTCCAACGATAACTTTGTCGCCCCCATAACAAAGAGCGTCCACCCATTTGATAACTGCGCCACCAGGTGAAAGGTTTTACTTCCGTGTAGGGACAATCCTCCTCATTCGCCCAGGAATCCATCACGGCTTCTGCGGCTGCCCAACCGCGGTGGATTACCGGGTATTTTTTCTTTTGCTCATCGGTGGTTCTTCCGCGGTGCGGAAATTGCCAGGGATCAAGTGAGGCTGTTGTATAGTCTTTAATGTGCTCTAATGGTTTACCTCTTTCGAGCATCATTACTTTCAATCCCTTTTCAGTAAGTTCTTTAGCGGCCCACCCTCCGCTGATTCCGGAGCCAATTACTATGGCATCAAAGGTTTGCTGAGCTTGTGCCTTGGTATTTAAACGGGCTGAGTCGTTGGGCATTGTAGTGTTATTCGTTGAAGGAGTAAAATAAGCAAATTGATTGAAAATAAAAAAAACATGCCCTATGTTTAAAGGCATGCTTTCTAGTTTGATACATTCAATTGCTTACAAGTTCCCCTTCTTCATTTCGGCAACAGCAAAATTAGCTGCCCTTGCCGTCATGGCCATATAAGTAAGCGAAGGATTTTGGGTACCAGTTGATACCATACAGGCGCCATCGGTTACAAATACATTCTTACAATGATGCAATTGATTGTGCTCATTCAGTAGGGAGGTTGCCGGGTCTTTACCCATACGAATGCCTCCCATCTCATGAATATCCAATCCCGGTGCTTGTCCGGTATCTTGTTTTTTGATATTTGTACAACCAGCCTTCTCCAGCATCAGGCTTCCCTGCTCTAAAAAGTCTTTCACCACTTTATCATCATTATCATCATACCCTACTGAAGTAACCAGTAAAGGGATACCCCAGGCATCTTGCTTGTCTTTACTCAAACGAACATGGTTCGATTCTTTAGGTATAGTTTCGCCTTGCATCATCATAAATATCGACCAGTCACCCGCTTCAGTTATGGCTTCTTTAAATGCTGCACCAATTCCATCAGCACCCGCCCTTCCTCTGCTGGCACTAAAATGAACCATGTATCCACAGAGAAAATCCATTTCTTTTTTATACACATTTCTAAAATTCGGCATCATTACTTGGGTGGGTCTTCTGCCATAATAGTACTTGTCGTCCGGCCCATCAAACGATGCCGTTACTTTTCCTCGGTAGTTGTGAAATGCAATGTATTTTCCGAGTAATCCATTGTCGTTTCCTAATCCATTGGGGAAACGAGATGAAGTAGAGTTCAGCAATACCAGATTTGAATTCAGGCAGCTGGCATTTACAAAAATGATGCGAGCAAAATATTCGGTTGCGGTATGGGTAATGGCATCAATCACCCGAACCCCAATCGCTTTCTGTTTTTGCTCATCGTAAATAATTGAATGTACTACAGAATTAGGTCGCAAACTTAAGTTACCCGTTTTTTGCGCCCAGGGAAGGGTAGATGAATTAGAGCTAAAATATCCTCCGAACGGACAACCCCTTTCGCACATATTGCGGGCCTGACAAGATCCTCTACCCTGCTGAATATGAATTTCATTCGGTTTGGTAAGATGGGCACATCTTCCTTGAATAACCGAACGGTCGGGAAAATGACGCATTATTTTTCCCTGTATTTCTTTCTCTACGCAATTCATCTCCCACGGTGGTAAAAATTCGCCGTCGGGTAAGGTTTCCAATCCATCTTTATTACCACTGATACCGGCAAATTTTTCAACATGCGAATACCAGGGAGCCAAATCTGAATATCGAATGGGCCAGTCCACGGCGAAACCATCTCGGGCGGGAGCTTCAAATTCAAAGCGACTCCAGCGTTGGGTTTGCCGGGCCCAGAGTAACGACTTACCCCCTACCTGATAACCGCGTATCCAATCAAAAGGCTTCTCTTGCACATAGGGATGTTCATTATCTTTTACAAAAAAATGCTGACTCGCTTCGCTATAGGCATAACAACGGGAGAGCACTGGATTGGCGCTTTTTTCGGCTTCCGGAATGCGCCCATGGTGGGGGAATTCCCAGGGGGGCATGGTTGCAGTAGGGTAATCTTTCAAGTGAACTACATCTTTACCCCTCTCTAATACCAAGGTTGAAAACCCCTGCTCACATAATTCTTTTGCTGCCCAGCCACCGCTCATTCCTGAACCAATCACAATAGCATCATAGGTTTGTTGTTCTTTTCCTTTACCAGCAATCTGTAGCGTATCCGACATAGAATTATTAATTAACAGGTTGAAATAGGAAATTAATTCATTCTTTCGTAACTATCTGGTAATTAACTGAATTAATTATCCACTTTCCCGGTAATTTTACTCATAAAAGTATTGTATGACCTATCGCCAACTGGGCAATTCAACTATACAAGCATCCACCATTACTTTCGGAGCCTGGGCCATTGGGGGTTGGATGTGGGGAGGAAGTGATCAACGGGAAGCACTGCAGGCAATTATAGCAGGATGGGAAGCAGGAATCACTTCTATAGATACCGCACCTATTTATGGACAGGGACTGAGTGAACAAATTGTAGGTGAAGCACTGAAAATTATACCCAGAGATCAAATGCAAATTTTTACCAAATGCGGACTTAGATGGGATTTAGCAAAAGGCAGTTTTAATTTACATAGCAGTGATAATGCAGGAAATGACATAGACATTTACCGCTATGCCGGTAAAGAAAGTATTATAGAAGAATGTGAAAACAGCTTACGCAGATTAGGAACAGATTATATTGATGTGTATCAATTGCACTGGCCCGACCCAACAACCCCAATTGAAGAAAGTATGGAAGCACTTTTACAATTAAAGCAGCAGGGCAAAGTGAGGGAAGTAGGAGTATGCAATTATACAGCAGCGCAAATGCAAACAGCTGAAAAAATCATTTCACTCGTATCCGCCCAAAACCCCTTTAGCATGCTTAACCGGGATATAGAAAAAGAGTTACTGCCCTATTGCATACAACATCAAAAAGCGGTGATGGCTTATAGCCCTATGCAACGCGGATTATTAACCGGAAAAATTAAACCCGACCATTCATTTGCAGCAGGAGATACCCGAGATGGGAACCGGTATTTTACTGTCCACAACATTCAAGAAACCCAAAACTTGTTAGCTAAGATTCAGCCCATTGCTGATGAGCATTCCATTAGCTTAGGTCAATTAGCCCTTGCCTGGACCCTTCACCAGCC
>JBBAJQ010000003.1:85394-144143 GCA_040403945.1 Sediminibacterium sp. | reverse complement strand
GTAGCTGCAAACCGTTAGCGGCAAGTTTGACACGCCTACCTAAGACTTTCTATCTGCTTAAAGATAGGAATTAACGACTTACCTTTTTCGGTAAGATTATATTCAATATGCAATGGCTTTTGCTTAATGACAATTTTTTCTAGTAAACTTACTTCTTCTAATTCCCTTAAAGCAACCGACAAAGTTTGCTTGTTTGAACCTTCAATTTGACTCAACAAACTGCTAAATCGCAAAGGTGCTTCAACAGCCAAACGAAAAATTTCAGGTTTCCATTTGCCAGACAACAACTTCAAAAGCCCTTGTGCAGGACAAGTTTCATTTTCAATAATTTCTTTTTTAGTAGTCATAATTTTCTGACTTATTGCGTAGTTGAAATTAAGTCCTCAAATTTGCACAAAGATAAACAAACGGAGTAAAAGACTCATAAAAAATGAAAATAACTTATCTTATTTTAATCACAATGTTCACTTTTAGCAATACAAGTTGCCAAGCTCAAACAAAAAAGAAAATGGAAAATAATAACCCTTTAATGTGTGACCCTGACAGTGGTATATGCGAAATACCAACTAATAAAATACCTTCCACAGACAGCAATTCAGTAAAAGCAAACAAAAAACCTGTAAAAATAATTTATTACACCGACCCCATTTGTTCTTCTTGTTGGGGCATTGAACCACAACTACGAAAACTAAAATTAGAGTACGGAGACAATATTGAAATTGAATACAGAATGGGTGGCTTGCTTCCGAATTGGAGTTACAATAGTGGTGGAATTAGCAAACCTTCTGATGTTGCTCACCATTGGGATGAAGTAAGTGTTTATTACGATATGCCAATAGACGGAAATATTTGGTTAGAAGACCCTTTATCTTCTTCATTTCCACCTTCAATAGCATTTAAAGCAGCACAAATGCAAGACAATGAAAAGGCGATTTTATTTCTTCGTGAAATACGAGAAATGGTTTTTCTTCAAAAAAAGAATATCACAAAATGGGAACATTTAGAATTTGCAGGAAAAAAGGTTGGTTTGGACATTGTTAAGTTCAAAGCCGCTTACGAAGGAAAAGCAAAGGGACTTTTTGAAGAAGATTTGAAATTAGGCAGAGAATTAGGCGTAAGAGGTTTTCCGACAATATTTTTTATAGACACGATGGGAAATAAAGAATTGGTTTATGGTTCAAAACCATATAACATATTTAAAAATGCTTTATTAAAACTTTACCCAACTGCTTCTAAAACAAACTATAACAAAACTTGGAGCTCTGTATTTTCTAAATATCATTCATTGACAGCAAAAGAATTTTCCGAACTAACAGGAATACCAAGAAATGAAAGTGAAAAATATTTGGACGACTTAAAAGTAAAAGGACATTTAGAAAAATTGACAACAAAAAACGGAGCAATTTGGACACTAAAAAATACCAGCCGCTAATAGCGATTTGGCAAAAGTGGCGGTTTCTTGCTTCGTATGACAGTTTTTCGTAAATTTGAAGTGTGCGTTTCGTATGAATATTTGTGGTGGAAATCGCCACTTTCGCTAATCCCCAAACCGTTACCACTGATTGAACTTACTGATTGCGCACTATTATATTAAATAGGATTAATTATTGCGGGCTGATTGATAAAACCAAGTATTTCTTTATCTTAGAGATTCTTTCTTTATCTGAATAACGCTTGCCCCATGAAAAAAAATACGAATGCTGTTAGCAGAAGAAAATTCCTGCAATCCTCCGGAAAATTCGCTGCCGGAACCTTAGTAATGAGTCAGTTTCCCACCATTGTACCTTCCTCTGTTTTTGGTAAAAATGCCCCCAGTAACCGAATTAATGTTGGGGCTATTGGATGCGGACGGATTGCCGTTCAACATGATATTGCTTCTACTGCCCGTTTTAATAGTGCCCGCATTATTGCTGTATGCGATTTAGATAGAAACCGTGCCGACGCTGCCCCTGCTGCAGTAAAAAGCAGCTATAGTAAAGCAGCCAAAGAGAATGGCGGTTTAACCGGCGATTGGGATATGAAAGTGTATTACGACTACAAAGAGTTGTTGCAAAATAAAGATATCGATGCGGTATTGGTAAGTTTACCCGATCATCATCATGCCATTGTAAGTACGCATGCAGTAAATGCGGGAAAGCACGTATACCTACAAAAACCGGCTTCCCTTACCATTGAAGAAGGACGTATTTTAAGTAACGCGGTTAAAAAAAGTGGTAAAATATTACAATTGGGCAGCCAGCAAAGATCAGTAGATCCGTGGCCACAATTTAAAAGAGCGGTTGAACTGGTTAGAAATGGAAGAATTGGTCAATTAAAAACGGTTGAAGTTGGATTGCCAGGCGACCCCGGTGGAGGCAATAAAATGGTGATGCCCGTTCCGGCAGCATTAAATTATGATGCTTGGCTGGGTGCCACCCCGGAAGTATTTTATACAGAAGATCGGGTGCATGCGCAGGATGCAAGTAGTAAAGGAATCAATAGCCGACCCGGCTGGCTACGTTGCGAACAGTTTGGGGCAGGCATGATTACCGGCTGGGGAGCACATCATATAGATATTGCCCATTGGGGTATGGACATGGAATACAGCGGGCCTATAGAAATTTGGGGGAAGGCCAACTTTCCAACTGACGATCTAAGTTATTCGGGACTTTGGAATGTACATGGTATTTTCAGAACCGAGGCGTTGTATGCCAATGGTGTAAATATGGTTGTTTCTAATGAATTACCCAATGGGGTAAAATTTATTGGAACAGAAGGATGGATATGGGTTACCCGCGGAAATTATCGCGTAACCGACACCGACCCGGTAGCCGATAACAATGGTATTAAACCTATTGATGCCAGCAATACTAAAATTTTACAATCGGTAATAGGTCCGAACGAAATACACATATACAACAGCCCCGAGCAACACCTCAACTGGCTGAATTGTATCCAATCGGGTAAACAACCCGTAGCCCCCGTTGAAATTGGACATCGGTCTTGCAGTGCCTGTCTATTACACCAAATAGCCATGAAGCTCAAAAGAAAAATATACTGGGATCCTGCTAAGGAAAGATTCAGCAATAATGACAAAGAAGCGACTGCGATGCTCTCTAGACCTAGAAGAAAGCAGTACGATTTTTAATATGCCGCGTACGATTGAAAAGAAAATCCGATTTTGGCAAACCCCTGCAGATTAGTACGATGGTGCAATAATTGGTTGTGGGGATTCAGAAAGGTTAATTATTTTTATTAAAAAATGACTGTGGTAAAACTGCTCCTTTTGATTGCTCCGCTGGGGGTATTTGCACAAACCCCCTCGTTGGTGTCTCCAATAGTGCCCGGCACCTACTCGCTCAACGATAAAACAGAAACACAAGCGACAAAGTCCGGTGGGCCATTTGGAAAATTAGTTGTTTCGGCAGCCTCCAATAACCAATGTCTGTTTCATCTCAGGTATTCAACCGGCGCACCGGCCAATCACTTAGGCATTATCAAAGATTCACTGGTAGTATATAATACCAAAACCTACTATAGAACAACCGAAGACCCCTCCTGCCGGGTAATTTTCGAGTTTTCAGAACAGGGAGTTCAGGTAAAACAAGAATCTACCGCTTCCACTTTTGCCTGTGGCTTTGGAAAAAATGTATACGTAGACGGATTCTATAAAAGAAATATCACTACCCCAACCTCCACCATAAGAACCGGCTCACACGATATAGAAATTTATTGGGCCGAATGGATGAGCTGGGATAAACCTGGGAAAGCAACCATTACCTCTATCGGAAATGGTAAATATACAATCTCCGGTAAGCAAACGGGCAGGGATAATAAGGGTTATATGACAATCAACGGCACCTTGCAGCTCATTAGCAGCACGGTATTAGAATTTACCGGCACCATTATCAGCAAGGAAGCCATCATTAACCAGGGTAAAACCTGCAAGAGAGAAGGGAAAATCAGATTTACTGCTAATAGTAAGCAGAAGAAGTGGGTTATGAACAAGGTTCAAAAATGGGGAGAACAATCCGTGGATGAATATATCACCATTAACTTCTAATACCGGTTGTATGCAGCATACTTTTTTATCTGGGCTTAGCCCCCTCGCCATATCTCTCGGTTTATTTATAGGGATGATTTTGATTTATTTTATTGCTAATCAACTGGCGAAACTTCCGAGTTTTAGCAAATATGTAGACGACACTATTAATCCGATTGAAGGCTCACTTCTGGGTTTACTGGCCTTGCTCTTGGCATTTACATTTAGCATGTCGGCCTCCCGGTATGAGGCAAGAAGAACCGTAATGCTTGCAGAAGCTAATAATATAGGAACGGTTATTTTACGGTGCGATCTCTATCCCGACTCTACCCGAGTTGTTTTGAGAAATTACCTGAAAGCCTATGTGGAAGCCCGAATCGATTATTTTCAGTCGGGCAGTGATGAAGTAAATGAAAAAAAAGCTATAGCGGAAACGGAAAAATGGGACAACCTAATCTGGTCGGAAGTTGCCAAAGTTTCTAAGGTTAAAGATAATCTGGTTGCCTCCAACCAAATGATACCTGCTTTAAATGCCATGATAGATATCGTAACCAGTCGCAATGCCGAAAAAAATGCAACCGTGCCGGACTCTATCCTTTGGCTGTTGTTTCTACTTTGTTTTATCAGCAGTTTTATCCTCGGATTTCAAAAGTCTACCAGCCGAAATCCATATATTATCAGTATTGTATTTGCCTTAATGGTTTGTGCATGTATTCAGGTAATTATTGATTTAGACAGGCCCAGACAAGGGTTTATTAACATGAAGGGTACCAACCAGTTTATTGTAGATCTTAGAAAAATGTTTTAGTGACACTTAACCCAAAACTGAAGGTGATTGCATTTGATGCGGATGATACCCTTTGGGTGAATGAGCCTTATTTTAGAAAGGCAGAGGAAGATTTTGCAAAATTATTGCTAGACTACCTGCCAGCGCACAGTATTCAAAAAGAATTATTTAGCACGGAAATCAAGAATCTTTCTCTCTACGGTTATGGAGTGAAAGGATTTATGCTATCGATGATTGAAACTGCCTTGCGTATATCAAATCAGCAACTCCCCCCTGCGCTTATTCAGGAGATACTGCGAATTGGAAAAGAAATGCTCGACAGACCTGTTGAAATAATTGATGGAGTTGAGCATGTGCTTGCAGACTTACAGGGAAAGTACAGACTGGTAGTTGCTACAAAAGGAGACCTATTAGACCAGGAAAGAAAACTGATTAAATCGGGCCTGCTTTCGTATTTTCATCATACGGAAATTATGTCGGACAAGCAACCGGATGACTATGCAAAATTGATTCGGCATCTTGATATTTCGCCGGATGAATTTATGATGATAGGCAATTCATTAAAATCCGATGTTATTCCGGTATTGGAACTGGGAGGGTTTGCGATACATATCCCCTATCACATTACCTGGGTTCATGAAGCAATTGAAAAAGAAATTTCTCATCCGAATTTTAACCATGCGCTTCATATATCCGAAATACTCACCCTCATTCGCTAAGGCAGCAATAATTAAATCTATGCAAGCCATTTTATTCAATATAAAATACCGGTTTACAGGGATTATGATTTTGTTAATGTTGCTAAATCCCTGGCTACTATTTAGCCAACGATCTACAGCAAGCGCAACTAATATTATCATCATTTTTTGTGACGATTTAGGGTATGGTGACATTCCCTTATATGGGGGAACCCAAACGGAAACTCCCTATTTGAATCAATTAGCAAAAGAAGGGGTTCGGTTTACCGAGTTCTATGCTGCCCAGGCAGTATGCTCTGCGTCTCGAGCAGGCCTATTAACCGGCTGCTATCCCAATAGAATAGGCATTTCCGGTGCATTAGGGCCGGGTAGTAAAACGGGAATACATGAAAACGAAACTACCCTTGCAGAAATATTAAAATCCAAAGGATATGCAACCGGTATTTTTGGAAAATGGCATTTAGGCGACCAAGAAAAGTTTCTTCCCCTACAACATGGATTTGATTCGTATTTCGGATTACCCTACTCAAATGATATGTGGCCAGTAAATTATGATGGCATCCCCTATCAGGATACAACTGTTAATAGAGGTAAATATCCTTTACTCCCCCTCTATAAAAATAATCAGGTAATTGAAACCATACAAACCCTGGAAAATCAGGCAACCCTTACCACGCGATATACAGAAGAAGCCATTCGATTTATTCAGGCAAATAAGCAACAACCTTTTTTTATATACCTACCACATTCAATGCCGCATGTTCCACTGGCGGTTTCTGCTAAATTTAAAGGAAAAAGCAAACAGGGATTATATGGAGATGTACTAATGGAAATTGATTGGTCTGTTGGTGAAATAATGAAAACCCTGGAAGCTAATCATATTGATAAAAATACATTGCTCATTTTTACAAGCGACAATGGCCCCTGGATGAATTATGGCAATCATGCAGGAAGTTCAGGCGGGTTGCGGGAAGGAAAAGGTACCAGTTTTGAGGGTGGACAAAAAGTACCCTGCATCATGCGATGGCCCGGAAAAATTCCGGCAGGAACTATTTGTACGGAATTGGCTGCTACAATCGACCTCTTGCCAACCATAACAAAAATTGCCAATGCGCCCCTTCCGACACATACAATCGATGGATTAAATATCCTTCCCCTTTTACTCAATCCCTCTTCTGGCCCTATCAGAAAAACTTTTTACTATTATTACCGGCATAATAGTTTAGAAGCTGTGCGGAATGAACAATATAAATTAGTATTTCCGCATGAGGGGCGCAGCTATTTGAATCAGTTACCGGGCAAGGATGGATTTCCCGGAAAGGCACCGGAAAATGTGCCGGTAACTATGGCATTATATGATTTACGGAGAGACCCAGGAGAAAGATATGATGTACAAACTGCTTATCCAGAAGTTGTTCAGCAATTATTGCAATTAGCAGAAAAAGCAAGAGAAGAGTTGGGGGATGATTTACAAAAGCGGAAGGGAAGCGGTATACGGCCTGCTGGAAAAGTAAACTAACTATCGATTTAATAACCAGGATTTCAATTGCGCAAAATCAGCAGACATGGGAATTGAATGACTGGTTTTTCCCAGCAAATCCTTTGCCGCAACGGGCATCTCAACAGGCATACCAATTGCCGATTCTACCGTTTCAGGAAACTTTACCGGATGAGCAGTAGCTAAAAAAACACCTGCGGCTTCGGGATGATTAGCCTGAAATCTTTCCAGTGCAAGCATGGCTACTGCCCCATGGGGATCTAATATATAATGGTAGTTCTGATATACCCTTTCAATAGTTGCCCTCGTATCCCAATCTGATATAGTATATCCTGAAACTAAATCACGTATCAATTGATTGTCTTGCTGAAATAACTCGAGTATCCGAATAAAATTACTCGGATTACCCACATCCATAGCATTAGAAATAGTTGGAATTGCTTTTTTTGGAGAGAAAGAGGCCCCTTGCAGAAAATTGGCTACCGCATCGTTGGCATTACAAGCAGCAATAAAATGCTGAATAGGCAACCCACTCTTCCACGCCACTAATCCTGCACAAATATTACCAAAGTTGCCGCTGGGCACCGATACCACCGGAGGCGGCAAATGCGTAGGCCATTGTTTACAGGCTAGTATATAATACAACTGTTGCGGCAACCACCGCGCCACATTGATAGAATTGGCAGAAGTGAGTTGGCGATGTTGCTGTAAATCGGCATCCATAAAAGCCTCTTTCACCATAAACTGGCAATCATCAAAACTACCTTCCACAGCAAGTGCGGTGATATTTTTGCCGCAGGTAGTAAGTTGCAATTCCTGCACAGGACTTACTTTACCCTTGGGATATAAAATGATTACCTCCACACCTTCCACGCCTAAAAATCCACTAGCTACTGCCCCACCGGTATCACCCGAAGTAGCAACTAATACAGTAACTTTTTGGGGATGCGATTGAAAGAAATATCCCAAACAACGACTCATGAATCGGGCACCTACATCTTTAAAAGCAAGGGTAGGGCCATGAAATAGTTCAAGCGCAAACAGAGAGGAGGTAACCGGAACCAAAGGAAAAGGGAAAGAAAGGGTTTCGGCAATAATTTGTTGCAATGTGGCAGCCGGAATAGTATCACCCACATAGGGCTGCATAATTCGAAAAGCCATCTCTTGAGCTGGCAAATGAAGCAGCTCCTCCCATCCTTCAGCTGAATAGGTTGGAATCGACTCCGGAAAAAATAATCCTTTATCAGGAGCCTGGCCCAATATGGTTGCATCGCGAAAATCAACTTTCAACTGCGGATTATGTAAACTGTAATATTGCATGGATAGGTAAAATAGGCTGGTAGCTACGATTCAATAACACGAATACCAATGGGATTAATATTAGTTACATAAGTATGATGCGCTAATTCGATACGAGAAAAAATTGCTTTCATCTCTTGCTCTACTGATTCGGCAATATCTCTTCGGGTACTGAGCATAAATATAGAAGGTCCGGATCCTGAAATACCTCCTCCCAAAGCACCCACTTCCCGTGCTTTTTCTTTTACTTCATGAAATCCCGGAATGAGAATACTTCTTACGGGTTCTATTAGCACATCTTCTAGTGATCGGCTAATTAAGGCATAATCTGATTGTAATAAACCCGCTACTAACCCTGCAATATTGCCCCATTGTTTGATGGCATCTTTCAGTAACACATTTTGTTTTAAAATACTTCGAGCATCGGATGTTCGCACTTCAATTTGAGGATGCACAATGGTTACATATAATTCAGGAGCGGGTATTGATACGATATCAAGTGGAAAAATAGATCGGATTAAGGTTACGCCTCCATAAATGCAAGGGGCAATATTATCGGCATGTTTCACCCCGGAGGCTAGTTTTTCGCCATTCATGGCAAACCTTACCAAATCTGATTTACTAAAAGGCTGATTGAGTAGATAATTAGCTGCCACCACTGCGCCCGCCGCACTAGCAGCACTGGATCCTACACCGCTACCGGGTTTAATTTGTTTTCGGATGCGTATTTCCATTCCAACATCAGCAATTGGAATTTCCTCCAACATTGCAAGAAGCGCAGCACCGGCCACATTCTTTTCGGGCTCAACCGGCAACTGAAAATCATCTTCATTTATGATAGTTATACCAGGTATATCAGTAAAGCTTATGCGCATCCTATCAAAGGGGTCTTCCACCGCAAAACCAAGCACATCAAAGCCGCATACCATATTAGCCACAGTTGCAGGAGACTGAACGGTAACCACTTTATCGCGTTGAATACTCCATTCGTATCCACTTGCTGTTGCAGGTGATACATCAAAAATATTTTTATTATTATATGCGTTTCCCATAAGCTAGTTACTCCTTAGCGGGCCACCCGGATAATATCAGCAAAAACACCGGATGCCGTTACTTCTGCGCCAGCACCCGCTCCCTTAATTACCATGGGTTGCTCGGGATATCTTTCTGTATAAAACAAAACCAGATTATCTTTCCCATAAAGATGATAAAAATCAGAATCAGCTGAAATATGCTGCAATCCAACTGCGGCTTTTCCTTGATGATAGGTAGCTACGAATTTTAATTTACAATTATTAGCAGCTGCTTGATGATACAACTGCTGAAAATGTGGCTCTTGCTTTTCCATTTCCTTGTAAAAATCCTCTACAGAACCCTCAAAGCAAGCAGCCGGTAAAAAAGGATCGTTGTGAATATCAGTCATTTCAATTGCTTGGCCTGCCTCTCTTGCCAAAATCATAATTTTACGCATCACATCAGTTCCTCCCAAATCTAATCTCGGATCAGGTTCGGTATACCCTTCTTTTTGTGCCTGCCGCACAACCTGTGAAAATGGAATTGTAGTATCATAGTTATTGAACACATAATTCAAAGTGCCTGATAATACCGCCTTAATAGTAATAATGGTATCTCCACTACGCAATAGATCGTTGAGGGTTCCTATAACCGGTAATCCTGCCCCCACATTGGTCTCGAATAAAAAATGAGTGTTGTATTCACGTGCCAGTAATTTAAGCTGCTTGTAATGCGCATAGGAAGCAGAGCAGGCAATCTTATTACAAGCCACCACAGATATACTCTTTTCTAGCAAGGCACTATACACACCCGCTACCACATCATTAGCTGTTACATCTACAAATACACTATTCCGCAAATTGGCATTTTGAATAGCCTGCACAAAATCATGTATGGTACCGGAGGGAGCCTCGGCTAATTGATCACGCCAATTATCTAAGGGTATACCTTCTTCTTGGATGCAGATTTTTTTACTGTTCGCCAATCCGGTAATCCGAATCTGCAAACGCAAATGTTCTTGCAGGTAGGCAATTTGCTGATGGATTTGACTGATTAATTTTCCGCCCACATTTCCGGTTCCAGCAATAAAAACATTCAATTGCTTGTAGGTAGTTTCAAAAAATGCTTCATGCAATACGTTAATTGCTTTCTTTACATCTTTTTCAAGTAATACGGCGGATATATTTTTCTCAGACGAACCCTGGGCAATAGCGCGCACATTAATGCCATTCCTGCCCAATACGCCAAACATTTTTCCACTTACACCGGGGTGACTTTTCATCTGTTCCCCTACGAGTGCCAATATAGACAATCCCGTTTCGATATGCAGGGGTTCAACTTTTCCATTAGCTATCTCTACTTCAAACTGATGGTCAACAGCTACTTTAGCCCGTTGGGCATCGCCTTCATTTACGCCTACGCAAATAGAATGTTCAGAAGAACTTTGCGTAATTAAAATAACATTTACACTTTCGCTGGCAAGTGCCTCGAATAATCTTTTTGAAAATCCGGGAATACCCACCATTCCACTTCCCTCTAAACTTAGCAGGGCAATTTTATTAATGCTGGTTATACCTCTGATAAAACTATCAGATGCAGCAGCATCTTTTTCTATCAGGGTTCCAAAGTCTTCCGGAGCAAAAGTATTTTTAATCCATACCGGAATATTTTTGGTCATTACCGGCTGAATTGTTGGGGGATAAATAATTTTAGCTCCAAAGTGTGAAAGCTCCATTGCTTCCTGGTAAGAAATACGAGCAATGGGGCGTGGGTTTTGAACCAACCTAGGGTCAGCCGTCATCATACCACTCACATCTGTCCATATTTCCAATACAGTTGCTTCAATTGCAGCAGCATAAATAGCAGCCGTGTAGTCCGAACCACCCCTTCCTAGGGTAGTAGTTTGCTGATATTCGTCTGAAGCGATAAAGCCAGGTGCGATATATAGATTCGCAGGATGGCTCTTTAAATAGGCCTGAATAGCAGAATTGGTAAGTGAAAAATTTACAGCCGCCATTCCAAAATTACTATCAGTTTTGATCAGCTCCCGCGAATCTAACCAATGTTGTTCCACTTGGGTTGCCTGAAAGCAGGCAGAAATGATTAGGGATGATAAGAGTTCTCCATAACTCACCATTTTATCTTTGGTTCGGGCAGAAAGTTCTCTTAACAAAAATACACCGTCGCATAATCCTTCTAACTGATTGAAGTGCTGTTTTACCAGGCTGAGTGTTGCGCTTTGCTGTTGGATGGGCAACAAACCCCTTACTACATCCAGATGCCGCGTTTCAACCTCCTGCAATAGGTTCTTATAACTATCCTCTCCGGAGGCAGCCATACTGCCAATCTTTAATAAGAGATCCGTTACACCTCCCAATGCAGAAACTACAACAAGGGTTCTACCATTTTCCATCTTCTTTCGGGTAATTGCCATTACCTTTTTTATGTTCTCCGCATTTGCAACAGAGCTTCCTCCGAACTTAATTACTTGCATACTTTTACTATTTTCAATACTATTTACTGAGCATTTGCTGGCAAAAAAAAATAACAGCATAAGCCCAAGTGATATCCATCCCAGCCGAAGAGAGATGAAAAATTATATCAGATACCCGAACAAATTATCCTCGGGTTTAATTTCTGTGAAATTAATTTGATATTGATGTAGATTTTGAATCAAAACTTCATAATCCGACTTAGTCTTTAACTCAACCCCCACCAAAGCAGGTCCAGTTTCTTTATTATGCTTTTGCATATACTCGAACCGGGTAATATCATCATTTGGCCCCAGTACTTTACTTACGAATTCCTTTAAAGCTCCGGGACGCTGTGCAAACCGAATCAAAAAATAATGTTTCAGTCCTTCGTATTGCAACGACCGCTCTTTTATTTCCTGCATCCTGTCTATGTCATTGTTGCCTCCACTCACAATACATACTACATTTTTACCTTTAATCTTATCGGCATAATCATCCAACACAGCAATCGTCATGGCTCCCGCAGGTTCCACTACTATTGCATCCTGGTTATACAATTGTAAAATCGTAGAACAAATTTTTCCTTCCGCCACCAAGTGCATATCATCTATCACATCTTTACAAATAGAAAAAGTTACCTCGCCTACTCTTTTTACGGATGCCCCATCTACAAATCTTTCGATATTATTCAGGGTAACGGGATGACCCGCTTTTATGGCTTCCAGCATAGAAGGGGCCCCTGCAGGCTCAACACCCACTATGATAGTTTTGGGTGAGAACAATTTGAAATATGCTCCTACGCCGGCGCTCAAACCACCACCGCCAACGGGCAAAAAGAGATAATCAATTTCCGGCTGATCTTCCAAAATTTCCATTCCCACGGTAGCTTGCCCCTCAATAATTCGAATATCATCAAATGCAGGTATAAAAACTTTATGGTGCTGGCGGGTAAATTCCATGGCCTCTTTGGCACAGTCGTCGTAGGTATCGCCTGTAAGCACCACTTCAATCCAATCTTCCCCAAACATTTTCGTTTGGGATACTTTTTGATTGGGGGTTATAATGGGCATGAATACCACTCCTTTGATTTGCAGTTTTTTACAACTATAAGCAAATCCCTGTGCATGGTTGCCCGCACTCGCGCAAACCACCCCATTTTTTATCTGATCAGCCGTTAAACGACTCATCATATTATACGCACCCCGAAGTTTATAGGAACGAACTATCTGAAGATCTTCTCTTTTTAGATACAGCTGGCAGTCGTACTTCCGCGACAAATTGCGGTTGAAGGTAAGTGGTGTATGTTTTACCACCCGCTTCAACCGCTCTCTGGTTCCGGTAAAGTCTAGTGTAGAAAAAGATAATGTTTGCTGCATGATGATGTATTACCCTATATTAATTATTCTCCGGACGAAGGCTTCTTACTGTTTTACCAGCTTGCCACATTTCACTTTGATTCAATTCTTTTAATTCTTCTTCTAGCTTTTCGCGATAATCGGGCTTGCTATTACTTTCAATAGATTTCGCCGCTTCCTTTCCGGCAGCCACGCTTTCGTATAATTCAGTAAATACGGGTAAGGTAGCATCGCGAAATTTTTTCCACCAGTCCAAGGCACCACGCTGGGCAGTTGTTGAACAATTGGCATACATCCAATCCATGCCATTTTCAGCCACTAATGGCATAAGCGATTGGGTAAGCTCTTCTACGGTTTCATTAAAAGCTTCGGAGGGGGAGTGACCTTTTGAGCGTAGTACTTGATACTGAGCGGCAAAGATTCCCTGAATAGCACCCATTAGGGTACCTCTTTCGCCTGTAAGATCACTATATACTTCTTTTTTAAAGTTGGTCTCAAAAAGATACCCGCTTCCAATAGCAATTCCCAGAGAAATTACCCGATCAAATGCTTTACCGGTAGCATCCTGAAAAATTGCATAGCTACTGTTCAAACCACGGCCTTGTAAAAACATACGGCGCAATGAAGTGCCAGAACCTTTGGGTGCTACTAAAAATACGTCTACATCTGCAGGAGGTATAATGCCTGTTTGGTCGTTATACGTTACTCCGAAGCCATGAGAAAAATATAACGCTTTGCCGGGCGTGAGGTGTTTTTTTACGGTAGGCCACATGGCAATTTGTGCTGCATCACTTAATAGATAACAGATAATGGTTCCGCGCTCTAATGCCTCTTCAATTTCAAAAAGGGTTTCGCCGGGCACAAAGCCATCCGCCACTGCTTTATCCCAGCTTTTAGAATTTTTTCGCTGCCCCACAATCACATTAACGCCATTTTCCTTTTGGTTAAGTGCCTGCCCCGGACCCTGAACACCATATCCGATTACAGCTACTACTTCATCTTTTAAAATTTCCTGTGCTTTAGAAAGTGGAAACTCGTCGCGGGTTACTACATTTTCTTCTACTCCGCCGAAATTTAATTTTGCCATTGTTTAATTTTTGGTTGTTGATTATTAACTATTAAATGATTTACATAGAAAAAACCTCTTTTTGCTGATTCAGAAATTCGTTTTCAATCAGTTCGCCTTTGGGTTCGGTTTGTTCGAACTCGCGCAATTTTTCGTGAAACCCACTACTTTTTTTTATGATAGCTACCCGGGCACTTCTTACAAATTCAATTAACCCGTATGGAGCAAGTACATGAACTAGCCGATCTGTTTCTTCCCGATGACCCACTGTTTCGAAAACCACATAATCATTTCTGATTACAACGGCCCGCGCTCCGTGCTCGCGCAATAACCTTTCTACTTTTACTTTTTCGGCAATTTGTGCTGTAGGAACTTTATACAATGCTAACTCTTGCCAGATAATCTCTTCGTTATTATTATAATAAGCCTTAAGCACTTCAACCTGCTTTTCTATTTGTCGGGCAAGCTTTCTTACCACCTCTTCCGTTTCATCAATAACAATAGTAAATCGATGAATTCCTTCTGCTTCGGAAGGGGAGGTGTTGAGACTTTCAATATTGATTTTTCTTCGGGAGAAGATGGTAGCAATGCGAACCAGTAAACCAATATGATTTTCTGTATAAACGGTTATGGTATATTCCTGCTTCATACGTGTTGATTTTTATACAAATTACTTGAGCCTAATTTCACTTACACTGCAACCCTGAGGAACCATAGGAAATACATTATTTTCTTTTCCTACATTTACCTCCAGCAAATACGATCCGGGATGATAATACATTGTTTGAAGTGCCTTGTTTAGCTGATCTCTCGAATCGATGGTTGCCCCTGCAATACCATAGGCTTCGGCAAGCTTCACATAATTAGGGCTGGCGATATCTACAAAAGAATACCGCTTATCATGAAACAATTGTTGCCATTGACGAACCATGCCAAGAAAATGGTTATTCAGAATTAAAATTTTCACATTTACCTCTGTTTGTAAAATGGTACCCAGTTCCTGTAAAGTCATCTGTACACCTCCATCTCCAATAACAGCAACCACCGTTCTTTCCGGTGCCCCAAACTTTGCACCAATCGCAGCGGGTAATGCAAAGCCCATAGTTCCCAATCCGCCAGAAGTGATATTACTATTCGATTGATTAAAGCGGGCATATCGGCAAGTAACCATCTGATGTTGACCAACATCGGTTACAATAATGGCATCTCCTCCGGAAATTTCATTTAGATTCCGAATCACCTCTCCCATAGTCATCACCGGAGTATCCGGATGTAGCTCAGAAAAAATCACTTCTTTATTTTCCTCAGCATCATGATCTTTAAACCGTTGTAACCAAGCAGTATGACTCTTTTTCTCAATTAGCTGTGTAAGTAAGGGCAGCGTTTCTTTGCAATCGCCCCATACTCCAACAGTTGCTTGCACATTTTTATCTATCTCCGATGGATCAATATCCAAGTGTATTACTTTAGCCTGCTTTGCATATTTATCCAATCTTCCTGTAACCCGATCATCGAAACGCATACCTACTGCAATTAATACATCACAATCATTGGTAAGCACATTAGGTGCATAATTGCCATGCATGCCCAACATACCCATATTTAAAGGATGATCGGTTGGTAGTGCGCTGAGCCCTAAAATCGTCCAGGCAGCTGGTAGTCCCCCTTTTTCTATAAAGTTGGCAAATTCCTTTTCAGCTTTTCCTAAAATCACCCCTTGCCCAAAAATTACAAAAGGTTTTTTGGCAGCATTAATCAAATTGGCTGCCTCCGTGATATATTCTTTACGAATAACTGGTTTAGGGCGATAGCTTCTTATATGATTACATTTCTCATAACCTGCATAGGCAAAAAGTTGTAATTGGGCATTCTTGGTAATATCAATCAGCACAGGCCCCGGCCGGCCACTGCGGGCGATGTAAAATGCTTTCGCCATAACGGCAGGAATTTCGGCAGCATCTGTTACCTGATAATTCCATTTAGTTACGGGAGAAGTAATATTGATTACATCGGTTTCCTGAAAAGCATCAGTTCCCAGCAAGTGGGCATACACCTGACCAGTGATGGCAACCACAGGGGTACTATCTATCATCGCATCTGCTAATCCGGTTACAAGGTTGGTTGCACCGGGTCCGCTGGTGGCAAACACTACACCCACTTTTCCTGAAGATCTGGCAAAACCCTGTGCCGCATGAATACCGCCCTGTTCATGGCGAACTAATACATGCTTCAGTTGATCATGATAATCATACAAAGCATCATAGATTGGCATGATTGCTCCTCCGGGATAACCAAAAATAGTTTCTACGCCTTCTGCTATCAAGGCTTCCAATACTGCCTTAGAGCCAGAGATATTTGCTGTATCCGCTTGAACAAGCGGATTGCTTACCTGTGTTACTGTTGCTATGGCCATACGTTATTTTTTTACTTTTTTATATTTCGTCCGTTACACAACCCTGGGAAGCATCTTTCACCTGCAGGGCATACTTAAATAATAATCCTTGGGTAGCTTTTAATGCCGGTTGTTTCCAGGCTGCTCTACGGATAGCTAATTCATCTTCCGATACATGCAAATTCATTTGCTTGGTAGCTACATTTACTTCAATGATATCATCATCCTTTACCAGGGCAATGTTGCCTCCCAGATAGGCCTCCGGCATTACGTGACCAATAACAAAACCGTGGGTGCCCCCACTGAATCTGCCATCTGTAATCAGCGCAACAGATTTTCCTAATCCCGCACCAATGATGGCAGAGGTAGGCTTCAACATTTCTGGCATACCAGGTCCACCTTTAGGTCCCACATACCGAATTACTACTACATCACCTGCTCGAATTTTTCCGGTGTTGATGCCTTCTATTAATTCGAATTCGCCATCAAATACACGTGCCGGGCCGGTAAACATTTCTCCTTCCTTACCGCTTATTTTTGCTACACTACCTCCTGTTGCGAGATTGCCATATAAAATTTGCAGGTGTCCGGTAGACTTGATGGGCTGACTTAGCGGATAGATAATTTTTTGTTTGTCGAAATCCATATCCGGAACATCCGCCAGATTTTCTGCAATAGTTTTTCCGGTTACGGTTAAACAATCTCCATGCAGCAAACCCTGTTGCAACAAATATTTCATTACACCCGGCACTCCACTAAAAGGATGTAAATCTTGCATCAGAAATTTTCCGCTGGGCTTAAAATCAGCGAGAACAGGTGTGCGATCACTGATCTGCTGGAAATCATCTTGAGAAAGAGGTACTCCTACACTTTTTGCCATAGCCAACAAGTGCAAAACCGCGTTAGTACTTCCACCCAACACCATAATCAGGGTAATGGCATTTTCAAATGCCTTGCGCGTCATAATATCTTTGGGCTTAATATCTTTTTCCAATAAAATTCGAATGGCTTTTCCGGCATCCAAACATTCATTTCTTTTCTCTTCACTCAATGCCGGATTAGAAGAGGAGTAAGGTAAACTCATTCCCATAGCCTCTATGGCAGAAGCCATGGTATTGGCCGTGTACATACCTCCACAGGCACCGGCGCCAGGACAAGCATGTTGAATTATCCCTTTAAAGTCGGCCTCTTCTAGCTGACCTGCCAACTTTTGTCCTAAAGCCTCAAAAGCAGAAATGATATTTAAATCCTGACCCTTATAGTGACCTGCTGCAATGGTACCGCCATACACCATAATGGCTGGTCGGTTTAATCGTCCCATAGCAATAATGCAGCCGGGCATATTTTTATCACATCCGGGTAATGCAATCAGTCCATCATAATACTGGGCACCACAAACGGCTTCAATTGAATCTGCAATCACATCGCGGCTCACCAGCGAATAACGCATACCATCGGTACCATTACTCATTCCATCGCTCACACCAATTGTATTAAAAATCAATCCTACGAGGTCGCTTTCCCAAACCCCCTTTTTTACAATTTGTGCCAACTCATTCAAATGCATATTGCAGGTATTCCCATCGTATCCCATACTGGCAATACCCACTTGTGCTTTTGCCAAATCGGCTTCTGTTAATCCAATACCATACAGCATAGCTTGCGCTGCAGGCTGGGTTTCATCTTGGGTAAGTACTCTACTGTATTTATTCATTTCGGTTTGCATATGATCCTTCTTTTATACTGCTGCATTTACATTAGCTTGAATGGGCTGCTGAACCACTAAATTCTTATAAGCTTGCTGAATTTTTTTACTCACCGTATCTGCCCAATTAAGCGAAAGTGCCCGATTATCGAGTGATTCAAATCCAATTACTTCTGCAGCAGTTCCACAGTAGAATGCTGCATCTGCCTCGTAAATATCCTGAACGGTAAAATGGGTTTCCTCCACCGGAATATCCATAGAACTTGCAAGTTCCAATACAGTTGCACGGGTAATACCGGGTAAAATATGCCCGGCAGGTGGAGTAAATAGCTTGCCATTTTTTTCTATAAAAATATTCGCACCAGGTGCTTCAGCAACATTGCCTTGCATATCTAATAAAAGTGCCTCATCATATCCTTTTGCCTTTGCTTCCTGACTCGCCAGAATGGAGTTTACATAATGACCGGCAGCTTTTGCCTGTAAATGGAAAGCGCCGGGATTGGGACGCTGAAAAGAAGAAGTCCGAACCCGCAATAATTTCTCTCCCAAAAAAGGCGCCATCTCCCAGGCTTGAATTACTAAAAAAGATTCGGTATTTACGCTGAAAGTCATATTGGCAGGTGCATACACCACCGGACGGATATAGGCATCGCCCAGCTGATTAAGTGCAAGCAATTCATCGGTTATACGAATGAGTGCTGCCGTATCCCAATGATAGGGTAAGTTAATAGCAGTTGCGGATTGTTGTAAACGGTTATAGTGCTCAACCGGCTTAAAAATTTTAGTAGATCCATCTATGGTTGTATACGACCGGATTCCCTCAAAAACTGAGTAGCCATAATGCAGGGATTGGCTGTAAAAATCCATAGTTGCCTCTGCCGCCTTTACAAAACGCCCATTCAGATAAATTTGGGTGTTCTCGTTATAATAATTAGCCATATATAGTTTTTAGTGTTTTTTTTCATAAAAAAACCCCGCTTCCAAGAGGCGGGGTTAATATCTTTTGTTTTAATTTGATACAACTCAACCTCTTCGGAATACCGGAATAATAATAGTAATCACAGTAATAATCGCTGTGAAAAACTGAGACATTATATTGATTCCTTGCATACCCATAGAGGTGTTTACAATCAAATATACAAATGCCTTACCAGAAAAAAAAGAACTATTTATTATTTATCTACGCAGTGAATAATTTCTGTTATACTATCAGTCTAAATAATGGTAGATTGATGAACGTTGTTTGGCGTTCCTTTACCCGCCTGATCGCCATGTCGGGTAATAAATCCTGCCACTAAATCTCCTATCGCACTGGTTGAATAACTATTTACCGGATCAATATCTTTAGATACAAAACCACTAACTAAGGTCCAGTTAACGGCTTCTCTTACCTGGTCGGCTTCTTTATGTAAGCCAAAATGATCTAACAGCATGGCTGCAGACAAAATAGACCCTAAGGGATTCGCAATGTCTTTTCCGGCCGCCTGCGGATAGGAACCATGAATAGGCTCGAACAAAGCTGTGTGATTACCAACCGAAGCCGATGGTAAAAGACCTAATGATCCACTTAATACACTGGCCTCATCACTGAGTATATCACCAAACATATTTTCCGTAAGCACAACGTCAAACTGCGAAGGATACAAAATAATTTGCATGGCAGCATTATCAACAAACATATAATCTACCGTAACATCGGGATAGATAGGTGCCATCGCCTGTACTACCTTACGCCATAAACGAGACGACTCCAACACATTGGCCTTATCTACCAGCGTAAGTTTTTTTCTTCTCTTTTGGGCATAATGAAATGCCTGTTGCGCTACCCGCTCAATTTCAAAACGGTGGTACGTGCAAGTATCAGAAGCAGTATCCCCATCTTCACTCAACTCCTTTTTGCCAAAATAAATTCCTCCGGTGAGTTCGCGGAATATGATAAAATCTACGCCCTGCAATTGCTTATTCTTTAATGGAGAAAGGTGCTGTAATGCTGCATGTGTTGAAACTGGTCGGATATTGGCAAACAATTGTAATTCTTTTCGTAGTTGCAGCAACCCCTGCTCTGGGCGCACTTTGGCTGAAGGGTCATTATCAAAACGCGGATCGCCAATGGCGCCAAACAAAATAGCATCGGATTGCAAACAACTGGCAACCGTTTCAGCAGGAAGCGGACTGCCAGTTTTGTCAATAGCATCCGCACCCATCAGGGCATACTCATAAGAAAAAGTATGCCCATGCGTTGCAGCAACTGCCTGCAAAACCTTTATCGACTGTGCGGTAACTTCCGGTCCGATTCCATCACCATTAATAACTGTAATCTTTTTTTCCATGATTTTATCCAAATTAATTATTGTAAGAAGCCAAAATGTAAGTTGAATTACTTTCTGGCAGCCTCATACTTTTCGATACTTTCTTTAATACTAATCAGGTAGTCAATATCATCATACCCGTTTATTAAACAGGTTTTTTTATAGGGATTGATATCAAATGTTTCTTGCTCGCCGGTGGGTAATAAAGTAATTGTTTGCTGGTCGATATCTATTCGAATTACTGCATCAGCGCCCAATGCAAATATTCGGGTGAGAAAGGCATCAGAAACCCTAACCGGAATTACGCCGTTATTAAGTGCATTGTTTGTAAAGATGTCGGCAAAAAAACTGGAGACAACCGCTTTAAAACCATAATCTTTTAGTGCCCAAGCTGCATGTTCTCTTGATGAGCCACATCCAAAATTTTTTCCTGCCACTAGTATTTCTCCGGAATAGGTAGGCTGATTCAATACAAATCCGGGCACTGGCTGTTGTTCATCATCTTGCAGATATCGCCAGTCGCGAAAAAGATTTTTACCAAATCCTTCCCGGGTGGTTGCCTTTAAAAATCTGGCAGGAATAATCTGATCGGTATCAATATTTTCAACCGGTAGGGGAACGAATGTGCTTTCTATTTCTCTAAGAGGCTTCATACTAATTTTTTTCAGCTAAATAATCATTTACAGCAGCGTTCTTACATCTGTAATTTTTCCGGTAAGGGCTGCGGCGGCGGCGGTGAGTGGACTAGCCAGCAGGGTTCTTGCGCCGGCACCCTGACGACCTTCGAAGTTGCGGTTGCTGGTGCTTACGCAATATTCCCCCGCAGGCACTTTATCTTCATTCATACCTAAACAAGCACTGCAACCAGCCTGGCGTAATTCGAAACCGGCATCTGCAAAAATTTTATCGAGGCCTTCCCTTTTAGCCTGACGTGCAACATCCTGCGATCCGGGTACAATCAACACCTGCACATCGGGATGCTTCTTTTTATCTTTTACCAGCGCCGCTACCAGTCGCAGATCTTCTATGCGCGAATTCGTGCAGCTTCCGATAAATACATGCTGTACCGGCATACCCAATAAAGATTGTCCAGCTTCTAAACCCATATAAGTAAGCGACTTTTTCAAATTCACTTTTTCGGATTCCTCCGAAAGGGAGTTATAAGAAGGAATACTTGCATTAATCGCCATGCCCATGCCTGGGTTAGTACCATAGGTTATCATGGGTTGAATGTCGCCAGCATCAATAGATAATTCCATATCAAATACCGCATCCTCATCTGAATATAACCCGCGCCATTCAGTTAGCTTTTTTGCCCATTCCTCTCCTGCCGGAGCAAAGGGTCTACCCTCCATATAAGCGAAAGTTGTTGCATCCGGCGCAATTAATCCGCCGCGCGCACCCATTTCAATACTCATATTGCAAATGGTCATTCTCGCTTCCATCGATAATTTTCGAATGGCCGAACCAGCATACTCCACAAAATAGCCAGTAGCGCCTCCCGCTGAAATTTGCGCAATTATAAACAGGATAATATCTTTAGACACCACACCGGGCAACAGTTCTCCTTCAATATTAATGCGCATCTGCTTCGGCTTGGTTTGCAGTAAACATTGCGAAGCAAATACCATTTCCACCTCACTGGTGCCAATGCCAAACGCTATCGTGCCGAATGCACCATGGGTAGAGGTATGACTATCCCCGCAAACAATCGTCATACCGGGTTGGGTTACGCCTAATTCTGGGCCTATCACATGCACAATACCCTGATTAGGATGGCCCAATCCATACAACTCAACACCATGTTTGGCACAGTTTTCAATTAATTGCTGCACCTGCATGCGAGAAAGTTGATCGCGAATGGGAAGATGCTGATCGAGGGTAGGCACATTATGGTCGGCAGTGGCTACAATTTGTTGCGGTCGGAAAAGTGATAAGCCACGTTTTTCAATTCCATTGAATGCTTGCGGACTGGTAACCTCATGAATAAGGTGCCTGTCGATGTAAAGAACAGAGGGACCCTCGTTTATTTGTTGAACGATGTGTTGATTCCAGATTTTATCAAATAAAGTTGTACCCATAAAAAATAAAGGCCTTACGCCGGAAATAACTAATGAAAAAATTATTACGCCTGAACTGTAGATGCTTTATAAGCTTTTGCCATTTCATGCAGGTTTTCTTCTTCTACTTCTTTTTGGCGGTCGGCCACCTTAAGAAAATTTTCATAAAGAACATCTATGTCGTCTCGTGTAAAATCGTAACCTAATTTTTGAAAACGATAGGCCAGCGCACTTCGACCACTGCGGGCGGTTAACACAATTTTACTTCCCTCAGCACCTACTTCTTCCGGACTAATAATTTCATAGGTTTGGGCGTTCTTCAGAAAGCCATCCTGATGAATGCCAGAAGAATGAGAAAATGCATTGGCACCCACGATTGCCTTGTTCGGTTGAACAGGTACGCGCATGGTTTCTGATACCAATCGGCTGATTGGGTTTAGCAATTGCGTTTGAATATTTGTATACAGTCCTAAATCTTTGTGTTGCTTTAATACCATAACCACTTCCTCCAACGAAGTATTTCCGGCACGCTCACCCAGGCCATTGATGGTACATTCTATCTGGCGGGCTCCACTAATTACACCTGCAATTGAATTGGCCGTGGCCATACCTAGATCGTTATGACAATGGCAGGAAAGTATGGCCCGATCGATATTACTTACATGCTGCATCAAGTAAGCCATTTTTTCGCCATATTGGGAGGGTAAACAGTAACCCGTTGTGTCTGGAATATTAACCACGGTTGCACCGGCAGCAATTACGGCTTCAACTACCTGTGCTAAATAGTCGTTGTCGGTACGTCCCGCATCTTCCGCAAAAAACTCAACATCATCGGTATAATTTCTTGCCCATGTAACTGCTTGAACAGCCCTGCGAAGAATTTCTTCCCGCGTAGTGTTGAATTTACTTTTAATATGAAAATCAGACGTGCCGATTCCTGTATGAATTCGGGGCTTTTTAGCATATTTGAGGGCTTCCCCTGCAACTTCAATGTCTTTTTGAACTGCCCGGGTAAGGCCACATACAGTTGCATTCCGAATGATTTTAGAGATTTCGGTAACTGATTCAAAATCGCCCGGACTGGAAATAGGAAAACCAGCTTCAATCACGTCTACACCCAATTCTTCCAGTTGAAGGGCCAGTCGAATTTTTTCCTTGGTATTCAGCTTGCATCCCGGCACCTGCTCGCCATCCCGAAGGGTGGTATCGAAAATAAAGACTTGCTTTTCCATAGTTATTGATTTTGAATATATGTTATATTTATTGCTAATATTATCTGCCACCGGAAAAGGGAATCAGAAAATAAACGCGAAATATTCGAATTTAGCATGAAAAATCTCGATTCTGTGGGCAAAATATAGGCTATTTTACACCGGATAAACGCGTATAAAAGGCCTGTAACCAATGCTGGTATTGAGTTTTTATCCAATAATTATACGATGCCCAACCGATCTGCCGATACCCTTTTTCAATTGATTCAGTCCCTAGAAAGGTCTGAAAAACGGAATTTTAAGCTATACATCACCCGAAACTCGGGCAGTAGCGACTTAAAAGTTGTACAGCTGTTTGATGCCCTGGAGGGCATGAAGCAATATGATGAGGAGCAATTATTGAAAAAGAATCCAGCCATTCAAAAACAACAGCTTTCGAATTTAAAAGCGCATTTATACCGGGAGATTTTGGCCAGCCTTCGAATTCTAAAACAAGACGAAAACATAGACCTGCAAATTCATGAGCAGCTCGACTTTGCCCGATTACTATATAACAAGGGTTTGTATATGCAAAGTTTAAAATTGCTGGAAAAAGTAAAGGAGCTTACCAAAAACAATAATCAGGTAACGTACTTGCAACAAATACTATTTCTGGAGAAAAAAATTGAAACCCTGCACATCACCCGCAGTTTGCAGAACCGTGCCGAACAGTTAAGTGCCGAAGTGGATGAGGTAAATCAACGGGTGCAACTGATTGGAGAGCTTTCCAATATTTCATTGCAACTCTATAGCTGGTATATTAAAAATGGCCATGCCCGAAATGAGGAAGACCGGTTGGCTGTTGATCTTTTTTTGCAAAATAATGCTATGCACCTCGCACAAACTGATAGAGGTTTTTACGAAAGATTGTATTTGTACCAATGTTACTGCTGGCATTCCTTTATCACTCAAAACTTTCTGGTGTATTACCGGTATTGTCAAAAATGGGTAGATTTATTTGCTGCTGATGAAAAAATGATTGGCATTGAAACCGCTTCCTATATAAAAGGGTTACACAACTTATTGGGGGCCCATTTCGATTTAAGAAACTACCAGAAGTTTGATGAAACCCTGCAGCTATTAGAAGACTTTATGCAATCACCGGTTATTCAACAAAATAGAAATAACCAGATTCAGACATTTATTTACTTATATACTTCGCGGATTAACCGGCATTTTATGACGGGTACTTTTACGGAAGGGCTCGATTTGGTTGCCATTATAGAAGAAAAATTGAAAGAATATGAACTATTCTTAGACAGGCACCGAGTGCTGGTATTTTACTATAAAATAGCTTCTTTATATTTCGGTTGCGGACAACCTGAAAAATGTATTGATTATCTGAATAAAATTATTAACCTAAAAGTTGATTTACGTACCGACTTACAATGTTATGCTCGCTTACTCCATTTAATAGCGCATTACGAATTAGGTAATTTTGAATTACTAGAATACTTATTAAAATCGGTATACCGGTTTATGTATAAAATGAATAACCTGAGTATTGTAGAAGAAAAAATCTTTAGCTTTTTGCAATCAGCTTTCCGTTTTTCGGCTAAACAATTAAAACCAAAATTTGAATTACTGCTTTCGGAATTAAAGCCATTAGAAAAAAGCTCTACCGGCAATCGTGCATTTATGTACCTGGATATCATCTCCTGGCTTGAGAGTAAAATTGTGAGCCGTCCTGTTCAGGAAATTATACGACAAAAGTACCTGACAGCATCGCAGCAGGTATCAGAATAGGGTTGGATAGTTATGGGATGGCAGTTGGAATTGACTGGGATGGAAAACGAATATACATGATACACCCATTGCCGGGTGACGATTGAATATCGAGTATGCCATTATATACATCTGTTCTACTGGCAATATTGTGCAAACCTATTCCTTTTCGAGGTGAATTAACATCGAACCCAACCCCATCATCAGCAATGGTAAGTAAAATATTTTCTTCATTACGGGCTAATACAATGCTTACTTCATTTGCTTTAGAATACTTGATAATATTATTCATTTGCTCCTGAACAATTCTAAAAATATTCAGCTTAAACTCGTAAGTAATCTCTTCTTCGTAAAAGGTTTCACAACGATAGTCCATCTGAAAAGAATTCACCGCATGCACATCATCTAATAATCCCTCGATAGCCTTACTTAATCCAAAATGTTTAATTAAAGGAGTTACTAATATCTGTGATAATTTTCTAATGTCTTCAATTGCATTTAAAACAAAAGACTGTGATTGCTTTAGCAATTCAGATTCGGCTCCCAGTTGTTGTTGTGCTGAGGCAATGTACATCATGGCGACTGTAAGCTGTTGATTTACATTATCGTGTAGCTCAGTACTAATTTCATAGCGTTCTTTTTCCTGTACCTTAATAATTGCCTCATTCAATTCTTTTTGTTTGAGCATTTTCTCTTCTTCCAGTTTCTCCTGTAATTGAATCGTTTCAGTAATATCGTTGTGAATGGCTAATATAGACAGGTTACCCTTATATTCAATTTTGTGCGAAGAGATATCCATGATCATGAAGTCTCTTGTTTTATTCAGGTGTGTCCACAAAGCGGTCTCCTTCATTAAATCTGTATCCCTAAATACACGGGCCGTTTCGAGCAAGCGGGTATATTCACTTTCGTGTCCTAATTCTATGATAGTTTTAAATAAAAATTCTTCCCGAGAAAAACCATATTGATTCAGGGCAGCTTCATTTACTTCCAGCACCTGAAATCTTTCTAGGTCCCAGATAATAATCGGAAGTGGATTATTAAAAAATAGGTTCCGATAGCTTTCACTGCTCTCCCGGAGACTTTCTAATATCCGATTTCTTTCTATACTATATTGAATAGATTTGTATAAGAGTCTTTCATCGTATTCTCCCTTGATTAGGTAGTCTTGAGCACCATTAGACATGGTTTCAATTGCGAGGTCCATATCTGCCAAGCCGGTTAATACAATAATGGGTATGCCGGATGCGTATTCGTTGATATGAACAAAGGAATCAAAGCCAGTACTATCGGGAAGAGAAAGATCTAGCAGTATCATATTAATAAAATACTCACTTAATATCTGAATAGCCTCTTCAACACTTCGGGCTTTATAAACTCGGCCAATTTGCAAACGCGTAAGGGAAAGACTTTCCTCTAAGAGATATAAATCTCCCGGGTTATCTTCCACTACCAGGATGGATAGCTGCTGTTGCTGAAAAGACATGTGTACGTTTTTACGTATAAGAGAATTAAGAGACGGTTACTTCAGGCACTAAACTGGAATGTTCCTCTATTTGCTTACTGATAGTAAAATAAAAAGTGCTGCCCTTATCTGGCTCGGAAGTTACCCAAATTTTACCCCCGTGCTTTTCAACTATTTTTTTACACACCGACAAGCCTATACCCGTGCCTCCATACTGATGCTTATGATGTAAACGTTGAAACAAGACAAATATTTTCTCAAAAAACATCGGTTTTATGCCAATACCATTATCTGAAACCGAAAATACATACTGATGCGCCTCTTCCTCGCCCTGAACAATCACCAAAGGCTTTTCTTTACCTATGTACTTTAAGGCATTGCCTACCAGATTCTGAAATAACTGGAATAACTGGGTTCTATTACCCTTCAATACCGGCAGCCCCTTACAAATGATGGTTGCTTCACACTCGGCTATGCGGTTCACAAACACCTCTTCCACTTCTTTCATCAACTGTTCCGTATCAATTTGCTCTAGCACTCCTTTGTTAGAACCGATGCGCGAATATTCTAGCAGGTCGGTAATAAGGCGTTTCATCCTGTCGGCACCATCCATTACAAAATGTAAATATTGTTCAGCAGTTTCATCAATCTGATTTTGGTATTTTTTCTTAAATAGCTGTAAAAAACTAGTAATCATTCTAAGCGGCTCTTGCATATCATGCGAGGCTACATAAGCAAATCGCTCCAATTCTACGTTAGAAGCTGCCAACTCATCCGCTCGTTGCTTCAGGCGGTTATTCAGCTCAATCATCAATACCTCATCTTCTTTCCGACGGGTTATGTTTTGTGTGGCACCAAATAATCGTATCGCTTTTCCGGAGTTATCGCGAACAATATACGCTTTTGAATAAAAATAATTATACTTGCCCGCCAGATTTACCATCCTGAACTCATCCTCCCAATATTGATTATCCGCGTTACGAAGAACCGAATTCCGTTTACTGATTACTCGATAAAAATCATCCGGGTGTAATACTTTTTTCCAGGTATCAAACGACACGGTAATTTGTCCGGGAGATGTTCTAAAAAATTCATGCAAGCCAGCGTTCCCTTTTACCAGCAAGCCTTTTTCTATATCCCATTCCCAAATAATATCATTGGTAGCTTTGGTAATTAAATCGTACCGCTGATTACTGAGCCGTATATTTTCTTGCGCCAGTTTATTTTCTAACAAAACGTGTAACAGATTTACGGTTCTTTCTATTGTACCGGGTTCGTCTAGCAGGAAGCGCTGTTGTTCCGTATAAAAAACCTCCAGCACCCCCATAACCTCTCCACTAGAGTGGATAATCGGGCTGGCACTTATCGCCGTAAATCCTGCAGCTCCTATCAGTAAATTTCTGGTGTCTTGCGAAATTTGCGCTTCCAACTGATCGGTAAATAATCGCTTTTTTCCCAATGCAGCCCTTGAACTTATAAAAATAGGATCAGTAACAACTGCTTGTTTATATGCCTGCAAAATATTATCAGGAACATGCTTAGCCGACCAAACCGTTAGTCGCTCATTTTCTACCCGCCACAGCAGCAACACCAATCCACTATGAATCGACTCGATAGAAGTAATATAAAAATCCAATATCTCCTGTAACCCTTTATAAGGGTTGGCATTCATTGCCAACACATCGCGCTCTAAACTTTGGATTTTCTTATACCGTACTAAATCATTTACATCCTTAAAATAAACAACAATGTTATTTTCGGAAGGATAGGCGCTGATTTCAACCCAAAAATTATATCCCGGAAAATATTCTTTAAATCGTACCGGCTGATTGTGCAGCATCACTTGTTCGTATCCCGGATACTGTTTTAAAATATTCAACTCCGGCACACGTTGCCATATATTTTTCCCAATCAATTCGTTGGTAGAATCTACCCGCATAATGAGTGCGGCCGATTGATTACAGAACAGCACATCCCCATTCTTATTCATTACCAAAAACCCATCTGTAACAGTTTGCAGTATATTTTCCAGATATTGACTTCCCCCAGTAAAAAATGAAGTAGCCGCGGGGGAAGACAATGCTTCTATCTGAACATACCATACAGGAATTACGTTGGCTTCCGCTGCAAGCTTGATTGCTTGTATTTGAACCGATACCTCTTTGCCACCAGCCGTTATTAGTGTGCAGGTAGATGCATGCGCCACCGCCTGATTAATTATTGCTTGCCAAGTAGTAGAGGTATCTGAACTAATCGAATCGAATAAACGCTGTTGTAAATCCGTTTCGGTAAAACCGAGTAATTGTTGAATCGAATTACTGGCTGCCAGCAACTTTCCATCATTGGCTACCAATAAAAGCGGAGCTGCGGAGCTTTTAAAAATCTGTTGTAAAATAGGCGCAATATCCATAAGTAAACAAGTCAGCTTCAGGCAAATCGCCGGCCGAATAGATTTCTAAATTCGGTAAGATTTGGTTGATTACCAATTTTATTCCTTCCAAACGATTGAAATAGAGGTATCGCCAACAAAAAATGCCCGGCATTTTGCAAAACCGGGCATTATCGTTTTGTTTGTAAAAGCTACTCCGCATAAATTCTTTCAATTGCATCTTTATACTTTTCCATCACCACCTTCCGCTTTAAACTTAACTTGGGAGTCATTTCTCCACTGTCAATCGTCCATTCTCTAGGAAGGAGCTCAAACTTCTTGATTTGCTCAACATGATTAAAGTAACTGTTAAAGCTTTCAACTAATTCTTTATACAACTCCAACACCCGCGGATGATGAACTACATCCTCATTTGTGGTAAACTGAAGACCCTTCTCACGCATCCAGTCTTGCAGCGTAACAAAAGAAGGTACAATTAATGCCCCCACAAACTTTCTATCAGCCCCCACCACCATCATCTGCTCTATAAAAGGACTCTCTTTAAACTTATTTTCTAAAGGCTGAGGCGCCACGTATTTTCCACCACTGGTTTTAAATAACTCTTTCTTACGATCAGTGATTTTCAAAAATTTCTTGTCTACCCATACCCCAATATCACCGGTATACAACCAGCCATCTATCACTACCTCTTGCGTTAAATCGGGGCGGAGATAATATCCTTCCATAACACTTGGCCCTTTTACACAAATTTCACCATCTTCTGCCAACTTTACTTCCTGACCAGTAGCTACGGGGCCCACTGTGCCGAACTTCATTCCCCCGGGCTCTTGCCTATTTACGGTTATTACAGGACTATTTTCGGTAGGGCCATATCCCTCATACACAGGTATTTTTGCAGCATTAAAAATTCTGAGCAATTTAACCTGACAAGCGGCACCCCCGGTGATGATAAATGAAATCCTTCCACCCAAAGCCTCCCGCCACTTAGAAAAAATCAGTTTATTTGCGATAGCCAGTTGAATATTGTACCATACATCTCCTGACTGAGTATTATCATATCGCTCTGCCAGCTCTACCGCCCAGAAAAATAGTTTCCGCTTAGTGCCGGTTAACTCTTTTCCTTTCGACATAATCTTTTCAAACACTTTTTCTAATAAACGAGGTACAGTTGTAAATCCATCCGGCTTTACCTCTTTCAGATTGTCTCCGATAGTTTCTAAGTTTTCGGCGTAGTAAATACTTATCCCACTATACAGGTAAATATAGGTGCAGGCTTTTTCAAAAATGTGGTTCAAAGGTAAAAAACTAAGCACTTTGCTGCCCGGCGCATCTTTAAATGGAAAACTTTGCTTAGACATCATCACATTAGAATAAATGTTTTTGTGGCTTAACATCACTCCTTTGGGGGTTCCGGTTGTGCCAGATGTGTAAATAATAGTTGCTAAATGTGAAGTGGGTACCGATGCCTTTATTGATTCAACCTTTTCAAGTAAATTACTGCTCTTATCAACTAGTAACGATTTCCAATGAGTAGTATTAGGTATCTCATCAAAAACGAAAATCCCTTTTAAGGAAGGAATTTTACTACGTAAATCATTTACCTTATCATACATTTCCTGATTACTCACGAATACATACTTAATAGCCGCATTATTAAAAATAAACTCAACCTCCAATGGATTGGTGGTAGGATATAATGGAACCAAAATAGCCCCAATCTGCTGAACAGCTAAATCTGCAAAAACCCATTCCGGACGATTATTGCTGATGATGGCAATTTTGTCACTCCCCTCCGGAGTAAAATCATGTCCACTCACGCCTAATTGTAATAAACCGGCAGATAATAGGTTTACGGTATCGGCCACTTGCTGGGTACTGTTTTTTACCCATTCTCCCTGTATTTTAGAAACTAACATGGCATCCGTTGGGAAATTGGCCAGTTGATGGGCAACGCAATCGAAAAGTCTCCTGTATTCCATAGTGAATTGATTATTATTTCAATAAATAAGTTTTATTCATTTTGGTAAAACTATAAGGTTTTTTATATAACTAAGCGTCTTTTTTATTCGAAGGTTGCTACTAAAAAAAAATGAAAGGAAGTGCCTGAAATGAATGTGATTGAACAGGGGAATAAACTAGACTTTTCCCATAAAAATGCAGGTTTGGCGGGCAATATAGCTAGCACCATCCGCCATCCAATGGACTGTTCAAAAAACGTTAGCAGATACATGGCAACCCAATCAACCCTACAAATTACCGAATCTGACTGATACTTACAAAACCTATTAACTGGTTACTGAAGGTTTAGGGGCTGTAAAAAAGAGAGGGTGCTTATTCGTATATCAAGTGGGTTAATAATCCATCCCGGAGTTTTGGTTCGAACCAGGTACTTTTCGGGGGCATTACTTCCCCGCTATCGGCGATGGCAAACAATTGATCGATTGTAACCGGATACAGGCTAAAGGCAATAGCCATCTCGCCACTATTTACTCTTCTTTCTAATTCAGCCAGCCCCCGAATACCCCCCACAAAGTCAATTCTTTTGTCGGTACGCTGGTCTTCTATTCCAAGGTATTTACTCAGCAGATTATTCTGTAAGATAGTAACATCTAACACACCAATCGGGTCGTTTGAGAAGGTATCGGGCAGCGCAGAAAGGCGATACCATTCTTGTTGCAGATACATGCCGAATTGATGAGGCGCTTGCGGGCGCACCCTTTCCTTTCCTAATGGTTCTATTTTAAAATATGCAGCCGCCGCGGCCAAGAGGGATTCCGGTGTATGGCCATTTAAATCTTTTACCACCCGATTATAATCGAGAATACGAAGTTGATTGGAAGGAAATAAAGTGGTTAAAAAATAATTAGCGCCGTCAGGTATATCTCCTTGTAAAGTATTCCTCACTTTTGCGGCTGAAGCAGCCCGGTGATGGCCATCGGCTATATACGTATAGGGAACCTGCTCTGAAAATAATTGCACCAGAGCCTGCATTACCTTATCATCATTAATAATCCAAATAGTATGCTGAATTTGATCGGTAGCCGTAAAATCATACACAGGATTTTTATTGACCTTCCAATTTTCTACTACCAAATCGATGGCTTCCTGCTGGCGATACGCTAAGAACACATTACCCGTTTGCGCTCCGGAAACGGTAATATGTTTAATCCGATCTATTTCTTTTTCGGGACGCGTAAACTCGTGCTTGCGAATAATATTTTGTTCGTAGTCGTTGATGCTACTCAGGGCTACCAGTCCGGTTTGACTGATACCATTCATTGTAAGCTGATAAATATACAGGCAGGGTTTACTTTCGCGGAAAAGCACATCGCGGCTAATGAAAGCTGCCAGGTTAGTTTTGGCAGTTTCGTATACTTCAGCCGCATATAAATCATTTCCTTCGGGCAAATCAATTTCACTTTTGGTAATATGCAGAAACGAATTCGGATTGCCATTGGCAGCCAATTTAGCTTCCGCACTATTAAAAACATCGTATGGTAAACTGGCTACCTGACTTGCCAGTTGCGGTTGCGGGCGAAGTGCCCGGAAGGGTTGAATCAAAGCCATGTGCAAATATCCGAAAAAAAAAGAAGCAAGCAGCGAAAAAAATGTAGCTACACCTTTTTTAAATTATTCACACTAGGGCTTAAATCTCTCCGCAACTTCTTTTCCGGTAACCGGATCGATGCCACGAAATTCTACATACACTATATTGGGTACCCAGAATGTTCCCCCCTCCACTTTGATAAAAATTCGTTGTAAAATAGATTCCTTATTATTAATAGGCGCAAATAGATGATAGCGGTTGCCAGCGGAATGCCATTTCAAATAAAAAATCCTTTTTTTATAAGAAACAAAATTCAATTTATATACACCATTACCAACTGCCTTAGCATCCATCCCATAGGCAAAGTTGCGCTGCACATAATTTAATTCTTTTTTCATGCCACCTTCCGTATAAACAATCCAATACACATTTATAGGTTTTTCCGGATCAGGAACTCCTTTGGCATTTAAATTCAACTCACAAATAATGGTATTAGTATTGGCAGTTCGCTGCAAATAAAAAAGCTGCAGTGGATTCCCTTTAGGTACAGGAAAAGTATCTACACCTCCCGTTAGATTAGTAAAAGATGTATTTGAATTTGCCGCCCGTAATTGTTCGCATACTAATAGCGAAAGTGCCATGCATATAAATAAATTGGTAAACAAACGGGATAAACAGGATCCAAGAATATGGCGGAAAAAAATCAAGGGGAAGAGTATTTTGTTGAATAGCTTTATTTTAAAAATCAAATTTAAATCTTGCCCGGAGTCCCCATGGAGACACACTTGGATTTTCAAGATAAGTGAATCTTTTTACAATATCAACCCGAAATAGCTTTAACAGATTACAAATTCCCACACTGCCTTCTACATAAGGCTTTGCCTCTAGGGTAAAAGTAGTAGGGTGGCCATCCATTTCGGGGTATTGAATTAAATCGGGATGCAATCGGGGATCATTTTCGTTTCGCACACCTCCATATAACATCTTTACAGAAATCACTTCGCGTAATTTTAATTTTTTAAGTAGAGGTACGCGATTCAATAGCAAACCATTGAAATAGTGATTGATATTAATCGAATAATAATGATCACTAACAAATTCCTGAAAATTCATCAGATTATAAGACTCCAGCATGTAAGAATACGTTTGGTTAGCCCGATGGATTGTCATCAGTGGATAGGGTAGCTGCCCAAAAATATATCCACCTTCCAACACAACATCACTATATCCGAAACGAGATAAAAACACTCTTTTTTCTACTCGCCCGCTTATATTTTGGTAAGCATATTCACTATTTAATACGCCCTTCACTCCGGCAATAAAACGAAGGGTATAAATGGGGTATTGATTCACGATGGGTATCCGAAACACTTTACTCTGATAAAATTGCTCATGGGGCGCCCATCGAATTTCTCCGTACAACTCTGTGGTGTTTAATTGGTTTATTTGCATCGGAACGCCACTCTGCGATGTTTTATAAATTATACTGCCAGCTGGCTGTTGTATCCAGTTTTTTCCTCCCATTGTAATGGCTATGTTACCCGGAAATTCGTGCACGTATTCGGCCACTAAATTTTTGTTGTACAACCATTTGTCATTCAGTCCTCTTTTAAATGACAATAAAAAATTGTCCTCCGAAACAAATTGCAGTTCTTGTCCCGGAATTTTTGTATCATATTGATAACTGGCTCTTATAAAACTGAGTGGATATTTATAGATGGATTTGTTATTCAGGGAATAGGTAGTGCGGAGAAAATATTTAAATTGCTCATCCTTTAATCCATAGGCACCATAGCCCTCTAGATAAATTCGCTTACTAAATTGTGGGGTGGTTCTTCCTCCCAGCCTTGGCTTAAAACCCTCTACGGGATTAAAGCTATAAAATGCAGCAAAAGGGCCCCACTCTACCGGACCGAGAGAAACATATCCATCTACCAGAAAAACCATCAGCCCCATGGCCCGTTTATAAGAACGCATTTTAGTTAAACTATCAATATTGCTATAAATGGCTGCTTCTGTTTTTTTTAATGTATCCCTTCGATTATCTTGCCAATATTGATTCTCTTTTGCGGCAGCATCCGATAAGCGAACCTGGGAAGCCCCATCAAAAACACTATCGGCAATGGGGGTTTGCCTATCATAGTTTCTATAACTTACTGTTCGCTCACCATATATTCCCCCTCGCATAGAACGACTGACACCAACATCCGCACCCATCCTACTGTTGAATACATAATAACGACCATTGGTATTTTTCTGGTAGTCCAGATCAATATTCATCTCCCGCACAAAATTGAGATTGGCATTTTTACTGATAAAAAGATTAATGTGCTTTACCGCATATCTGCCATCTAGCGTAATTAGCATATTGCCTCTAAACAACTGATCGCCGGTATTGCGGGGGGTGAAATAAAGTTTAATGTATTTTTCTCCATTGGCATCCGTTAAGGTGTCGCGGATATAGAATAAATAGAAGGTGGGTGCAAGACTGGCGATAGGGCTTAGAAACTGATAAGTAAATAGCTGAATATTATTTTCGTAAATATCAATATCCATGTATAAGCGATTCAGATATAGATTGATTCCCTTATTATCTACATACGAGCCAAAATCTACCTGCTTTTCTGCCTCAATTACGGTTTTTGTAGCTGCGTCACTTTTTCGCCACCATTTTTTGCTGACAGTTTCCTGAATATATACCGGCAATAAAATTCTTCCCTCCACCGTGGTAGTATCTCGATTATCGAATAAAAACTTGTATTGATTTAATAACCGGGATTCGGTTATCTTATCCGAAAAGTTACTTAGAGATAAAATGAGTTTTTCGTATTGGGTATAAGAAAGATACTCACTGGCAGACGCTCTGTTTTCTGAACGGTGCTCGATAACCTTATTAATCAGTTCAACAGCCGGATTCCCTTTATTTTTATAGGGGGCTCTTTTAGAAGTAGAAACAGTAACACTACTAATATAGCGAGGATCAGTTGCTATAAAGCTATTAATTACTAATTGTTTACCCGGTTCGAAATTGATGTATTGGGTTTTATAGCCAACATAACTAATTTGTAATTGGGCATATTTAGTTTGTGCAGTAGTAAGTTTATAATAACCAGCACTATCTGTTAAGGTACCCTTTCCGCCCCGAAACAAAACACTGGCTGCAGCAATGGGCATGCCTGTTGCACTATCCTTTACAACACCCGAAAGAATGGTTTGCGCAGTGCCGGAATGATAACTACTCAACAAAGCGATTAGCGTTACTACTAAGCGGGCGGGAAAACCAGTATATCCTGCTCGCATCAACCGTTCTTTTCGGTAAAGTAATTCATCAGGTCGCAAAAAGCTTGAACACTGGATAACTCTAGCGCATTATACATGCTAACTCGAATGCCCCCAACAGTTCGGTATCCTTTTACGCCAATCATACCCTGTTGTTTGCATAATTCTAGAAAGGGTGCTTCTAAAGCAGGATTCGCTAAAAAGAAAACGGCATTCATCCAACTTCTACTATCAGGTGCTACCCGGGTGATAAAGAGAGGATTCTTATCGAGTGTAGAATACAGTAAGTTAGATTTTTTGCGATTCCTTTTTTCCATCTCGGCTAGCCCTCCCTCCCTTAGTATCCATCGAAGGGTTAGCATGCTAACATATACAGAAAACACCGGAGGCGTGTTCATTAAGGAACCGGCAGCAATATGTTGCTGATAATCCATGATGGCAGGAATGGCTTTTTTTCTTTTCCCTAAAATATCTTTTCGCAGCACAACCAGATTAACTCCTGCTGCCCCCATATTTTTTTGTGCTCCGGCGTATATGCAGGCAAACTGCGAAAAATCCATGGACCGAGAAAAAATATCACTACTCATATCTGCAATCAGGGGCGCTCCCGTTTCAGGTAACTGGTGCCACTGGGTGCCTTCTACGGTATTATTAGTGGTAATATGTAGATAGTTTATATCAGCTGGCAAATCAGCAGGCTGTCGGATGCAGGTATGATCACAATCTGAAGTGTCGGTAGCCACCAAAACGTTTCCAAAAAACCCTGCTTCTTTGGCAGCTTTCTTTCCCCATATACCATTAACACAATAAGCGGCTGTATCGGAGGCGTCCATAAAATTCATTGGAACCTGCATAAATTGAGTGGTGGCGCCGCCGTGCAAAAAGAGTACCTCATACTCATCCGACAATTGCATTAGCTGCTTTACGGATGATCTTGCTTCGTTTATCACTTCACCAAATGCAGGCGTTCTGTGTCCGATTTCTAAAATGGATAAACCCGTATGATTAAAATCGTGGATGGCATTGGCTGCTTCTTCCAACACAGGAGTAGGCAGGATAGAGGGACCGGAATTAAAATTATGTAGTTGCATGATTATGAATGCAAAGTAAAAACATTTGCAGCAAAGGTTGTCTGATAAACTGTAAATACAACCAAAACTTACGCCCTTATGGTTTGCCGGATAGATTATCCGTTTGCAAAATATTACTCTCCCGATGTTCCATCTCGGTTACCCCGCCAGAAATCGTGTACTTCATAGCATCTGATGCAGCAATGCCTGTTAAAGGTCGAACGTTGGCAGGTGGCACCAAGTAAGTTATACCTGAAATGGCATAGGAATGGGGTACATAAACAGTTACATAGTCGGGCATTCCAAGGGCTTCGCTGGTTGCCTGCGTAATAAACCCTA
Organism: Sediminibacterium sp.; assembly: GCA_040403945.1. GTDB lineage: Bacteria > Bacteroidota > Bacteroidia > Chitinophagales > Chitinophagaceae > Sediminibacterium. Next base: position 106,401 of record JBBAJQ010000003.1, on the reverse strand, counting down.
CCCGCCAAACCCCTGGTCCATCTACATTCACCAAAACCGGCTTGTCAAACTTTTTTTTATTTCCGGCAAATGCTTCCAGAAAATCCTTTACAGCCGAATAAATAAACTTAATACCGGGGGTTTTCTCCAGCAGATTGTCTAACATCGCCACTACTCTGCTGAAGAATAACATGGATGATATCCATCCCGTAAACAATACCAGTAATACCACCACCAAAAAACCAATCCCAGGAATTTTTTTCAATTGACCGTTGGCATCCATCTCCATCCAATCGGGGGCCAGCAAATGCAAAATGTTGGGCAGAATCCCATCTACAAAATTGAAAAGACCAAATACTACCCATAAAGTAATGCCTATAGGGGCGAGTACCACCAATCCCTGCAGAAAAAACGTTAATAAGCGTCTGATGAAGCGACGAAATGAAAACTGCATCTCTGTTGGTTGCATAAGTAAATAGTTAAACACCCTATGTAAAATTACACCCTTCCCGCCTCCCCCCCACAATTTTCATTTACTGGATATGGATTTCTAGCGCAGCTTACCGGCATAGTTAGGTGAAAATAGCAGCTGCATATCCGCTTACATAATTATTAATTTATAAATATTTATTTTAAATATACTTATATCATTATTTATCTGTTATATATGTATATTAATATTTTATTTATAAATTTTCTTTACCGCTTATCGTAAGAAACTTTTGTTACACAAAAAGTTTCCGTAGTTTTGTGCTAATCAATTTTCCATGGAAAATACAGCAGAAAGAATTGTAGGAAAAGCGTACGAGCTATTTATGCGTTTCGGTATCCGTAGCGTGAGCATGGATGAGATTGCCAACCAGTTGGGCATGAGTAAAAAAACCATCTACCAATACTATGCCGATAAAGATGAGCTGGTAGAAGATGCCATAGAAATTGTATTGAATATTAATAGAAATGATTGTAAAACGCAACAGGCAGAAAGTGCCAACGCAATACATGAGGTTTTTTTAAGTATCGACACGGTTAAGCAAATTCTCAGCAAAATGAATCCGGCGGTAATTTTTGACCTAGAAAAATACCATACCGGAGCTTTCAATAAGTATAACGATCATAAGAATAAGTTTTTATTTGATGTGATTGTTACCAATATTAATAGAGGCAAGCAAGAAGGGATATACCGAAAAGACATCAACACTAACCTGATTGCCCGGTTTCGCCTGGCTTCCATGTTTCTGATTTTTAACCCCGAAATATTTCCCGGCGAACAATTCAACTTACCCCAACTGATCGCAGAAACCACCGACAACTTTCTATACGGAATTGCCAGTGAAGAAGGCAGATTAATGATTGAACATTATAAGCAACAAAGTAAAAACCTGATTACAGCATGATGCGTTACTTCTTTCTCTATATAATCACTTTCTCCTACATTGTATCGCCTACACCCGGAAAAGCACAGGCACCAAAGGCCAGTCACTATGCCTTTAGCATTCAACAGGCGTTAGAATTTGCCAAAGCCAATAATGTGCAAGTAAAAAATGCCTTACTGGGCGTTCAGGCACAAAAAGAAACCAATCGGGAAATTACGGCAAGTGCACTTCCAACCATCACCGGAAATGGAAATATAACCAACTACCTTGAATTACCGGTTTCCCTTTTACCGGGTGAAATTTTCGGTCAGCCCCCCGGCTCTTTCCTACCCGTTCGTTTTGGAACAAAATATAATTCTACTGTTGGCATTCAATTGCAGCAAACCCTATTTGATGGACAAGTATTTGTAGGCCTTCAAGCTAGAAAAACTTCTATTGATTTTCAACTAAAAAACGTGGAAGTAACGGAAGAGCTAATTAAAGCTAATATCTACAAAGTATATTACCAACTGGTTGCCAGCAAAACACAAATACAAATACTGGATGCCAATATTCAACGGCTAGAAAAATTGGAGAACGATACCCGAATACTCTATAAAAACGGATTTGCCGAAAAATTGGATGAGGATAAGGTATCTATTCAGCTAACCAACCTAAATACCGAAAAAATAAAGGCGTTAAACAGTATTGAAATCGGATATCTGGGGTTAAAAACCTTACTGGGTATGCGACCACAAGATACACTCGATCTGACCGATAAAATAACAGAAGCGCAGATCGAATCGAATATACTGGCAGATACCGGCTTTCTGTATCAAGACAGAAAAGAATATCAATACCTTGAATTGGCAAAAAAGCTAAACGAATACAATATCAAAAGATATCAGCTAAGCTATTTGCCTACGCTCAGTTTAACCGGCGCCTATAATAAAAACGCACAACGGAACACATTTGATTTATTTGTGAAAGATGGTGATTGGTTTACTACCTCATTTGTTGGATTAAATTTATCGGTACCTATCTTTAGTGGATTTGCGAAAGATGCCCGGTTAGCTAAATCAAGAATAGACCTGCGCCAAACCAACAACCAACTCGAAAATCTCAGAAACACAATAGACAACGAAGTGCAGCAGGCCCGAATCAATTTCAGTTCTGCACAAAATACTCTTCGCTTCCAGAAAAAGAATATGGAACTTGCCGAAAAAGTATACAATCAGACAAGAAAGAAATATGAAATCGGAACTGGTTCGAATATAGAAATTTCAGCAGCGCAAACCGATTTGATAGCCGCTCAAAACAATTATTTATCTGCCCTCTACGGTGCCATTGTAGCCAGGGTAGATTACCTAAAAGCTACCGGAAAATTATAAATAGTACCCAGCAATAAAACATTATCATGAAGAAACTTGTAACCATATCTCTTTTCGCAATGCTGCTTGTTGCAACCAGCTGTGGAAAAAACAAATCCACAGATTCATCTGAAGTAGCTAACAAGAAAGCCGAATTACTTGAATTAAAAAAACAACAGGATAACTTACTCGTGCAAATAGGCAAGCTGGAAAAAGAAATCGCCAAATTAGATCCTGCATTTGCTAAAGCAGAAAATGCCAAACTGGTTTCCGTAGATGCCCCCATCAGCTATCAGCCTTTTAATCACTTTATCGACTTGCAGGGTAAAGTAGAATCTGAGAACATTTCATTCGTAACGCCCCGTGGTACGCCCGGACAGGTGAAACAAATCTTTGTAAAACGGGGCGACTACGTTAACAAAGGACAGCTCTTATTAAAGTTGGATGATGCAATAGCCCGTCAAAGTATGGTTTCAGCCGAACAGGGTCTGGAGACCATGAAAGTTCAGTTGAACTTTGCCCGTAACATCTATCAAAAACAAAAAAATCTCTGGGAGCAAAATATCGGCACAGAAGTTCAACTAATTACAGCTAAAAACAATGTTGAAACCCTCGAAAATCAACTCAAGGGAATGCAGGAACAAATTAAAATCACCAAAGAACAACTGCAAATGACTAGTGTGTTCAGCGATGTTTCGGGGGTTGCAGAAGAAGTAAATATCCGGGTAGGTGAAACCTTTATGGGAGGCATGCAAATTAAAATTGTAAATACTACCCAACTAAAAGTAACCACCCAGATTCCCGAAAATTATATCGACCGGGTAACTACCGGCAAGGCAATTAATATCACTTTACCTGATATTAATAAAACCGTATCGAGTAATATAAGCTTAACAGGAAAAATAATCGATCCGAATAGTCGTAGCTTTTATGTGGAAGCCAAAATACCTTCTGATAAAGATTTCCACCCTAATCAAATAGCCCTGGTAAAAATAATGGACTACAGCAATCCAAAAGCTATTTCGGTTCCGGTAAACACCTTACAATCGGATGAAAAAGGGAAGTATGTAATGGTGCTTTCAAAAGAAAACGATAAATTCTATGCCAGAAAGAAAATAGTAACCATTGGACAATTCTATGCAGATAAACTGGAAATAAAAAGTGGACTTGCGCTGGGTGACCAAGTTATTAAAGAAGGTTTTCAAGGATTATACGATGGGCAACTAATTACCACGGCAGTAAAATAAATTGATTTACCAATTATCGCTTTTATTGCTACTTCTCTTGTTGGAGAAAAGGATTTATAAAATATTATTATGAGCATTCAACAGATTACTGGCCGGTTTAAAGAATTCATGCCAACCACCTGGAGTATCAAGAATAAAACATCTATCTATTTGCTGATGCTGTTTGTAAGCTTGGGGGGTATTTACCAATTTGTAACCTTGCCCAAAGAGCAATTTCCTGATATAGTAATCCCAACCATCTTTGTACAAACCGTATATGTAGGCAATTCTCCCAAAGACATTGAGAATCTGGTAACGCGACCGCTAGAAAAACAAATCAAAGGGATTACCGGAGCAAAAATTAAAAAATTCACTTCCACTTCACAGCAAGATTTTTCGGCCATACAAATTGAATTTGATACCGATGTAAAAACAGACATAGCGCTGCAAAAAATAAAAGATGCTATAGATAAAGCCAAGCAAGACCTGCCCAAAGACCTTACACAAGAACCTACAGCCCTGGAAATTTCGCTAAGCGAACAACCCATTATGTATGTGAACCTGAGTGGAGATTATGATTTAACCCGCCTGAAAAAATTTGCAGACGACCTAAAAGACAGATTAGAAAACCTGAAACAAATCAATCGGGTTGAAATAGTGGGAGCACCCGAGAGAGAATTTCAGATTAATGTAGACAACTACCGGATGCAAAGTGCCGGTATAACTTTTGATGATATCACCAATACCATCAAAAGAGAAAACATGGACATCTCCGGTGGTTTGCTGGAAGTGGGCGATATGAGAAGAAATCTTCAGATTAAGGGGCAATTAAAATCGGCAAATGATATCGCATCCCTGATAGTAAGAAATCAAACCGGGTCTCCCGTTTATTTAAAAGATATTGCCACCATTATAGATACTACCAAAGAAAAAGAAAGCTATGCTCGCTTAAATGGTAAAAATGTAGTTACCCTTAATATCATCAAGCGAAATGGCGAAAACCTGATTGAAAGCAGCGATGGCGTAAAAGAAATTGTAGAAAACACCAAAGCAGAAGTTTTTCCGAAAGATTTAAATGTGGTGATTACGGGCGACCAAAGTATAAAAACCCGATCCTCCTTTAACGAACTGGTGAATTCGATTATCATTGGATTTGTGTTGGTGCTGATTGTATTGATGTTTTTTATGGGCGTAGTAAATGCCTTCTTTGTGGCATTATCCGTTCCACTGAGTATGTTTGTGGCATTTGTGTTTTTGCCGGCAGCTGACCTGATTGTAGGTTCGCATGTAACGCTCAACTTTATTGTTCTATTTGCGCTGTTATTCGGACTCGGAATTATTGTAGATGATGCCATTGTGGTAATTGAAAATACCCACCGCATTTTTATACAAGGAAAAGGTCGCATCCCAACCGGCATTGCTGCTCGTATGGCTGCCGGTGAAGTATTTATCCCTGTATTGGCTGGAACAGTAACTACGCTTGCTCCCTTCTTTCCATTACTTTTCTGGCCGGGAATTATCGGTAAATTCATGATGTATCTACCCACGATGCTCATTTTTACCCTAGCCGCCTCCTTAGTGGTAGCTTTTATAATGAACCCTGTTTTCGCTGTTGATTTCATGACCCATGAAGATGATGCAGTAATTAAAAAGAAGTCGGACATGTTTAAGATGAGACTCTTCTGGGTTGGCGTGATTGGAGGAATATTATTAGACCTATTTGGCTTCCCGTTTGCAGGTAACCTCCTGCTATTTTTTATGCTCCTTTGGATACTGAATCGATACGTTTTATCAGATGCCATAGTTACCTTCCAGCAAAAAGTGTTACCTGCAATCATGAACAAATACGAGCACCTTCTCCGCTGGGCCCTCAAGGGTTGGAGACCCGTGCATTTGTTATTGGGTACCATCGCCCTCCTATTTGTGTCGTTGTTTTTATTTATAGGTTCTTATAAAATTGGCCGAACAGGGATTGTATTTTTTCCGGAAGCCGACCCCAACCAGATTTATGTGTACCTGAAACTACCCGTTGGTATGGATGTAAAATATACCGACTCCATTACCCGAGAACTCGAAAATCGCGTGAACAAAGTATTGGGAATTGGTAACGGAAAAACCAATCCTATTGTAGAAAGTGTAATCAGCAATGTGGCAGTGGGCGCAGGTGATCCGGTAATGGGAGACCGCAGCACCCGCAGCGAATTGGGCCGCTTACAAATTTCATTTGTAGAATTCGAAAAACGCCATGGAGTATCCACTAAGCCTTACCTAGACAGTATTCGAAAAGTAATGAAGGGAATACCAGGAGCCGAATTTAGCGTAGACCAAGAAAATTCAGGACCTCCTACCGACCCTCCTATCAATATAGAAATTGCCTGTGAAGATTTTAATCAACTGGTTATAGGGGCAACCGGTCTGAAAAACTATCTCGACTCTATTCAGGTTCCGGGTGTGGAAGAATTGAAAATGGATGTGGATTTAAATAACCCTGAAATCACTTTTACCATCAACCGGCAGCGGGCTTTGATTGAAGGGGTTTCAACCGCACAGATTGGTCAACAAATTAGAACCGCCCTATTTGGCTTAGAGGTTTCTAAAATCAAGGAAGGAAAAGATGAATATAAAATTCAACTCCGGACCAATTCGGTTCAACGGAAAAATTTAACGGATCTGTTGAACATGAAAATCTCCTTTCGCGATATGGCAGCAGGCGGTGCAGTAAAAAATATTCCCATCAGTGCCCTGGTAGATATTGAACCTACTTCAACTTTGGGCAGTGTAAAAAGAAAAGATCAGAAAAGATTAATAACCCTTCGCTCCAATGTATTAACCAATGAAGGATATGATGCCACTGGCGTAAATCAGGTTCTGGAAAAGTACATCGCTAACTATAAAAAATTACCCGAAGGAGTAACCGTTAAACAAACCGGTGAAGGAGAACAACAAGCAGAAACTGGTGCATTTTTATTAAAAGCCCTTTTGATAGCCCTGATGCTGATTCTTTTTACACTTGTTTTACAATTTAATTCCATTAGCAAGTCGGTTATCATTTTAACGGAAATTATATTCAGCGTAATTGGGGTATTTCTTGGATATGCTTTCACAGGAATGGATGTGTCTATACTAATGACGGGACTGGGTATAGTTGGCCTAGCGGGTATTGTAGTTAAAAATGGTATATTGGTAATTGAATTTACCGATGAGCTTCGGGGCAGAGGAATGAAAACAAGAGAGGCCGCTATTCAGGCTGGTAAAACACGGATTATTCCGGTTATGTTAACAGCAGTTGCCGCTATCCTGGCATTCATTCCTATTGCAGTTGGATTTAATATCAACTTCGTTACCCTGTTCAGCGAGCTGAATCCCCATATCTTTTTTGGGGGAGATAATGTGGCATTCTGGAGACCGCTTAGCTGGACGATTATATTTGGACTTGCCTTTGCATTTTTTATGACGTTGATTATCGTTCCGGCCATGTACCTGATTGCCGAAAGATTGCGCAGACCGATGCAGCGGATGTTTGGAGGTAAGTGGATCAGTATGCTGGGGATTCCCCCACTCACTTTGCTGTTTTTGCCCCTAATGGTAGTTGCCCTACTATCTCATCGGATAAAACGCAAAAGAAGAGCGGAGAAATTTGCCAAAAACCCCCAAGTAAATGAATTGTTTATAGGAAGCTGGTTTTAATAGGATTTAGGACATGGTTTTTTAACCAAACCGCCCTGTTCCCGGGGCGGTTTTTGTTTGTCGTTTACCACTGGTCATTCGCTACAACCACTATTCCAGTAACCCGCCATGGTAGAAAAATCTTCCCGCAGCTTAATGCCCTAGCATAGTAATTTTGTATCAAACAAAGTATATGATAGCGAATCACGAAATAGACTACCGGATTTTTGGGGAAGAAATGCAGTATGTAGAGGTTGAACTAGATCCGGGAGAAACGGCTATTGCCGAACCCGGCGCATTTATGATGATGGATGACGGCATCTCTATGGAAACCATGTTTGGAGACGGCAGCAAACAAGCAAGCGGAGGATTATTTGGCAAACTACTGAATGCGGGTAAGCGCGTATTAGTAGGTGAAAATTTATTTATGACGGCTTTCACCAACGCCGGCCAGGGAAAAAAGCATGTCTCGTTTGCTTCTCCCTATCCCGGAAAAATTATACCCCTTAATTTATCGTTGCTTAACAATACCATTATTTGCCAAAAGGATTCTTTTTTATGTGCAGCTAAGGGCGTAAGTATTGGCATTGAATTTCAGCGAAAACTGGGAACAGGTTTGTTTGGCGGTGAAGGGTTTATTATGGAAAGACTGGAGGGAGATGGAATGGCTTTCTTACATGCTTGTGGCCATGTTATTGAAAAAAATCTTCAACCCGGAGAACTGATTAAAATTGATACTGGTTGTATAGTAGGGTTTACCGGTGGCACCGACTATGATATTCAAATGGTAGGTGGCATTAAAAACAGTTTATTTGGTGGCGAAGGATTATTTTTTGCTACGCTTCGAGGTCCGGGTAAAGTCTGGATCCAAACCCTCCCCATCAGCCGATTGGCCGGAAAAATTTTGCAGTATGGCACTACTACTCGCAGAGAAGAAGGAAGTTTGTTGGGAGGATTAGGAAATCTACTCGATGGGGATGGAAGGTAGGCTAAGTAGACGGTTATGGATGAAATGCCTGTAATCTTTTTACGGCTTCCTCCAGTGTACTTTCTTTTTTTGCAAAACAAAAACGTAGTACTCTGTGGTCTGTATTATCTTGATAAAATACAGAAACCGGAACGGTAGCTACTCCATATTCTCTGGTTAACCGAATCGCCATTTCCCGATCTGGTTCATTGCTAAAATTACCATAGCGAAAACAAGCAAAGTAACTTCCCGATGAGGGTATATATTCAAAGGGAGTAGATTGCATTAATTTACAGAAATAATCTCTTTTCTGCTGCACAGATGCACCCAGCGTTAAGTAGGCATTGGTATCCAGCATATATTCAGCCAATGCTACCTGCTTAGGAGTATCACAGGAAAAACTATTAAACTGATGAACCTTGCGAAATTCATTCGACATAGATTCCGGAGCAATACAATAGCCTAGTTTCCACCCGGTGCAATGATAGGTTTTACCAAAAGAGAAACAAACAAAAGCTCGCTCGCGCAATCCGGGATATCGTAACACACTTTGGTGTATTTGTTCATCGTATATCAAATGCTCGTACACTTCATCACTCAACACAAAAATAGAAGTTCCATTTACTATTTCTTCTAATTCACGCATGTCCTCTTCTTGCCAAATCATACCGGTGGGATTATGCGGTGTATTCAACATAATTACCCGAGTGCGAGAAGTTATTTTACTTTTCACTTGCTCCCAAGGAATCCGATAGTCTGGAAAGGTTAAAGGAATAAGCACGGGAACCGCTCCATTGATGGTAATATTGGGAATATAACTATCGTAAGCAGGTTCAAAAACAATCACTTCATCACCCGGTTGCAATACCGAAGTGAGGGCGGTATAAATCGCATAAGTACCGCCAGGTGTTATGGTAACCTGTGTTTCGGGATTTATAGGATATCCATACAGGTTATTTACTTTTTCGGCAATTCTTTCCCTTAATAAGGGGTACCCATTCATGTGCGTGTACTGATTGTGCCCATCTCGCATAGCTTTTGCCACTTCTTCAACCAATTGAGGGCTCATGGGGAAATCGGGAAAGCCCTGACCCAGATTAATCGCGTTATAGGTTTTGGCCAACTGACTCATTACCGTAAAAATGGTAGTTCCTACCAGAGGTAACCGCGATGTAATGGAGGGTGTAAGCGACATGTTGTTTACTTTAAGCGCCTATAACTTTTGTAAAAGCAACCGCCTGCTTTAGGGAGCCAGTTTACCGGCTATTCGGTTCAGTTCAATTTCCGCTACTTTGGCTGCATAGCTCAGATTCACCAAACGGAATCCTTCGTTTTCGAAACTCACCTGAGCCTGCTTCACATCCAAAATGGTTGACTCACCCAATTCAAATCTATTTAATACCAGGCTGAGCAATTCGGATGATAACTGATAGTTTTTCGTTTCGGTTTGCAATTGCAGCAGATTACTTTTATAGGATTGATAGGTTCGTACGATGCCGGCTTCCATATCAAACACCATACTCTCATATTGTAAACGGGCGTTGCGGGTATTGATGGAAGCAATTTGCTGTTGCTTTTTATTAACGCCTCCAGTATACAGGGGTATCCCTAAATTTAATCCGATAAACGGACCAAAGCTCTGATTAAGCAACGCAAATCCCGCTGCACTTTTTGTGCTGTTAAAGTTATATCCAGTATTGGCCCTGAGGGTAGGATAGCGAAGGGCTTCTGTTTCTTTCTCCAACCATTCATTTACTTTTACTTGCTGAGAGGCCGCTAATAAAGAAGGATTAGCAGGCATGTATTTGCGGATACTATCTAATACCAATTTTTTGTCCACTATAATGGTATCCCTAATAACAATAGACGCATCGGCCGGCTTCATAATAATCAGGTTGAGCAAATCGGTTTTGGTTTGATCAATCACCAATTCCTGTGTTTGCAGATTTTGCTCCAGTGCATTTAAATCAATCTTTGCTTGCAGCAGATCCGCCTGATTTGCCAAGCCCGACTCTTTGCGTATGTTCAATACTTCCAGTCTTTTTTGAGAGGCAGCAATTGATTGATGAATTGTTTTCAAAAAGTCTTGCTGCCGAACCACATCATAGTAGCGCGTCATTACGGCTGCAATGGTATTTTGAATTTGGGTAGCGAGTACTTGTTGGTTAAGCCCTTTAATTTCTTCCAGTCTTTTTTTGGTAGCTGTAATCCGGCTGCCGTTATACAAAACCATGGATGCAACAACACCGGCAGAAAGATTATTCGAGCCCACGTTGGATCTTTTAACATCCCGTGAAGGTTCCGAAAATTTTTGATTGATGCTTATTACTTGCTCATTATCGTTGATGGTAGCATTTACTGTGGGTAATCCTCCTGCAAACCCCACATCATCAGTAATGGTGCTGATAGACAGATTATTTTTAGCCAGCTGTATATCGAAATTATTTTTTAAGGCAATATTAATGGCGTCGGAAAGGGTAAGCGTTTGTTGGGCAAGTAATGGCTTACCGAAGCTTAGAACCAGAAACAGAACCAGCATTTTTCTCATATCCGCTAAGTTATCAAAAGAGAGCCCTATGGCCGAAAATTAATACATGAATGGATGAATTAGCCCACGAGGGTTCCCACGGAACCTCCCTGCACTACCTGCAAAAGATTCCCAGGCTTGTTCATATCAAAAACAATAATGGGGAGCTTGTTTTCCATGCAAAGGGTAAAGGCCGTCATATCCATTACCTTCAAATTTTTTCGAATACATTCCTCAAAAGAAATGGTTTCGTACTTGGTGGCAGTAGGGTCTTTTTCGGGGTCGGCGGTATAAACACCATCAACCCGAGTTCCTTTTAAAATCACATCCGCCTTCATTTCTATTGCCCGGAGTGAGCCGGCTGTATCGGTAGTAAAATAAGGGTTACCAGTTCCTGCGCCAAAAATTACAACCCGACCCTTTTCCAGATGACGCAACGCTTTTCTGCGAATATAAGGTTCAGCTACCTGCTCCATGTTGATAGCGCTTTGCAGTCGAGTGTAAACGCCAATTTTCTCCAGCATAGCCTGCATAGCCATTGCATTAATCACAGTTGCCAGCATGCCCATATAATCGCCATGGGCCCTTTCAATTCCACTATCCGCCTCATTCATACCCCGGTAAATATTTCCCCCGCCTATAACAATCGCCACCTGAACACCCAGCTCTGTTACAGTTTTGATATCCTGTGCATATTGCTCGATTATTTGCGGATTAAAAGGGTCACCATTTCTTTGATCGCCTAATAATGCTTCGCCGGATAGTTTTAACAGGATTCTTTTGAATTTGGGTAGCATGGTAAGAATTTAATTTACGTATGCAAATAACCTTATTTTTCGGCAGAATTCACGCCCCTGTGCATAAACTGCTTATTTACCCAACAGTGCGGGCTTTTTTAACGGGTTTTTGAATGGCTTTTTCCCTGTTTTCCTTTACCCGAAAAGCGATGATTGCTCTAATCAATTCAAGTGGAAAAGGGGCTGTATGCGGAAATTGAATAGAACCGGCAGCGTACACATAAGGTTGGAGTTTACTTTGAAACTTTTTTATAGCAGAGGGCATTGGATATACACCAATATGATGGGTGTGCGCCGCAAAATAAACCAGCCGCCCATTTAATGCATAATAAGGCATCCGATAACTGATTTTTTCGGTTGCCTCTGGGGCCAGTTCTTTTACCAACTTCCGCAGGCTCACCAATCTTTTGCGAATAGGGGGAGGGTATTGCTTACAATATTGCTCAACTGTTTCAATAATAGGAGAAGTTTGCATACGTATAAAGGCGTTTAAAAAACTTTACCTGAAATTACTTTTTTTGGCAGACATAAAAAAACCGCCCAAAAGGGCGGTTATGATATAATCAGATTTTTGCAAATTATCCTAGGGCTACTCTTTTAAAAGTAGTAACCTTAACATTAGCGCCGGCTTTTTTCAGATAATCCCCAACACTTATCGCACCATCTTTTACAAACGGTTGTGCTACCAAGGTTTGTTCTTTGAAAAACGCATTCAGCTTTCCTTCTGCAATTTTAGCAATCATTTCATCAGGTTTTCCGGCCATTTTAGGATCGGCCTTCATGGTTTCTACTACAATCGCTCTTTCTCTTTCAATCGCTTCGGGAGAAATGCTGTCGGCATCAACGGCTAGTGGATTCATAGCTGCAATTTGCATGGCAACATCTTTACCAGCTTCTTCAGCAGGTTCTGAAAGACCAACCAGTACACCCATTCTGTTAGCTCCGTGAATATAAGAGGCTACATAAGGAGCATCTACTCTTTCGAAACGGGAAACCCCAATTTTTTCTCCAATAGAAGCTAATTTATCATTAATCATATCGGCAACTTTGGCGCCGTTGATTACTACTTCATTCAACTCTTCGGCTGAAGCAACATTGTTGGCAACCGCTGCATCAGCAATCTGTTGCGCAAAAGCCACAAAATCAGCATTTTTAGAAACGAAATCCGTTTCACAACTAATGCACACAACCCATCCGGTTTGTTGATTCGCGGAGGTTTGGGCAATCACTACGCCTTCTTTTGCTTCCCGGTCGCTGCGCTTGGCGGCAACTTTTTGACCTTGCTTACGCAACCAATCGATAGCGGCTTCAAAATCTCCATTGGTTTCGGTAAGGGCCTTCCGACAGTCCATCATGCCGGCGCCGGTTGTTTGACGAAGTTTATTAATATCTGCTGCGGTAATAGTTACTGTAGACATATCGATCAATCTTTTATTATAATAAATACTATTTATAGAATGCCGTCCCTCCTCATTGCTTGTTGCAGCATGGAAGGAAAGAAGACAATTCTTTCTAATTATCTGCTTCCTCCGGATGCAGGGCGACGATTGGCTCCACCTCCGGCAATTCTACGCTTGGGCGCACCGGCTGGTGTTCCTGCGGAAGCTCCACCACGACCTCTTCCGCCACGGCCAGCTTCAGATTGTGCTTCTGCTTCTAGTCTGCGAGCACGAGCTTCATTCTCATTGCTGGTTTCGTCGCTTTCTTCTTCTTCTTTAGAAGCCTGGCGCTCTGCTAAACCTTCTGCAATAGCAGCCGTGATATAATTAGTGATGATTGCTATTGATTTGGTAGCATCGTCGTTCGCGGGAATAGCGAAATCAACTTTATTGGGATCAGAATTGGTATCTACCATTCCAAAAGTAGCAATACCCAAACGCTTAGCTTCGGAAAGCGCAATATGTTCGTGGCCAATATCCACCATAAACAAAGCTGCCGGTAAACGACCTAATTGAGCAATACCACCCAACACTTTCTCCATTTTATCGCGATCGCGACTCAAGGTCAAGCGCTCTTTTTTAGTTAAGCTTTCGGCACTACCATCGGCCAGCATTTTTTCGATGCTCTGCATTTTCTTTACGCTCTTACGAACTGTATTAAAATTGGTAAGCATACCACCTAACCAACGCTCAGTTGCATAGGGCATATTCACGCGCTTAGCACATTCGCTCACGATCTCTTTTGCCTGCTTTTTGGTGGCCACAAACATGATTTTTTTACCGCTTTTCGCAATCTGCTTCACAGCAGCGGCTGCTTCCTGCAGATGATCTACGGTTTTATTCAAATCAATGATGTGAATACCCTTTTTTTCGGCAAAGATGTAGGGTAACATCTTTGGGTTCCACTTCTTCTTCAAATGTCCAAAATGCACACCGGCGTCCAGAAGTTGTTGCTGTAATGAAGTGTTATTTTCCATTATTACTGATTTTGTAGTTGATAGTTTGCGGGTTTTGTAAGAGATGCGATTAAGCAGCAAAGCCAATAGCTTCCCCAACAATCCCAATGATTAACGTTTGCTGAACTGGTAGCTTCTCCGGGCTTTTTTGTGACCGAATTTTTTACGCTCCACGCTACGAGGATCCCGCTTCAGTTGACCGGCTTCTTTTAAAGCAGGGCGGAATTCAGGATTTACTTCGAGCAATGCACGGGCAATGCCTAATTTGGCCGCCTCAGCTTGTCCCTTTAATCCACCCCCCTGGGCATTGATAACGATATCCAGCTTACCCAGCATATCAGCCGTTTTTAAAGGGGCTTCTACCTGATTTTGCAAATACACCAATGGGAAATAAGCTTTATAATCTTTGTCGTTTACCACGATTTTTCCATCTCCTTTGGTAACGAACACACGGGTTACCGCTTCTTTACGGCGTCCCACTGCATTTTTTTGTTTTTCCATTTTTTTTGTCTTTTAGCAGATGCTTTATTATTGCCTGCCTGTTGATAGATAGTATCTTACTTTACTACTCGAATTATTAATAAACAAAAGGCTTAGGTTGTTGTGCGCTATGCGGATGCTCGGCACTGGCATACACAAACAACTTCTTAATCATCTTGCGACCCAGTCTGTTTTTAGGTAACATACCTTTTACAGCCCGCTCCATAATTACTTCCGGTCTACGCTTCAGCAAATCTCCGGCAGCCTCTTCCTTCTTACCTCCGGGATATCCCGAATAATTGATGTACTGCTTATCTTCTAACTTATTACCGGTAAATACAACCTTATCGGCATTAATTACAATTACATAATCACCACAATCAACGTGGGGAGTGTAATAAGCTTTGTTCTTGCCTCTGAGCACAGACGCAATTTTAGACGCAATTCGACCTACGGTTTGATTAGTACCGTCCACCACATACCAGTTGTGCTGAACAGTAGCCGCATTCGCATGCTTGGTGGTGAAATGTAGTTTACTCATAATTTTTCTTTTTAATTGACACCAGCGCTATCCCACTGGCAAATAAATACCTCTTTTTAAGGGACGGCAAAGGTAATACGCCCCTATCAGTATTCCCAAGAAAAAACAAGATTTTTTTCATTGCGTCCTTGCAACTAATTGATAATCAATAAATATTTTGTCTAAATATTACAGCACTCCACTAAAACTCCTTAAAAATTGCATTTCATTGCCCATTCTTCCCGATTCCACGTAACTATTACCAGTTACCTTTGCCAGCAAACTCCCCCTCTTGCACATCCGAAAACTTCAGCCCCAGCGTATATTTAATGGCAGGTATCTGCTAGAGGAAGGGCATGTTTTGCTGGTAGATAATACGGGTACTATCGTGGATATATTACCCGCCCATGCGGCCGGAGAAAATATTGAAATCCTAAACGGCTGGATTACCCCCGGTTTTATAAATAGCCATTGCCACCTTGAGCTGAGTCATATGCTGGGAGTGATTCCCGAAAAAACCGGACTCATCGGGTTTGTTAAGCAGGTTATGCAACAAAGAACAATTGCCCCAGAAAAACAGCAGCAAGCCATCCACGAAGCAGACCAGCAATTATGGCAACAAGGCATTCAGGCGGTAGGAGATATCTGTAATCAAACCACTACCCTATCTACTAAATCCAATTCATCCATTACCTATCATAGTTTTCTTGAACTCACCGGATGGGATCCGGCTATGGCTGAAAGCAGATACCAAACTGCCTTAGCATGGCAGCAAGCATTCGCTTCTGTTTCGCTTCGCCACTCTTTATCCCCACATGCTCCCTACTCTGTTTCAAATAACCTCTGGCAAAAATTACAACCGCATTTTAAGCATCAACCCGTAACCCTGCACTGTGAAGAATCGGCAGACGAACAGCTTCTTTTTAAAAACGGTTCCGGTAACTGGCCATTATTTTACCAAAGCATGGGAATAGATAATCCCCACTTTCAACCTACTGGTAAAAGTAGCCTGCAATCGGTTCTGCCATATATGCAGGAGGCAGCTACCCTTTTGCTGGTGCACGATACCTTTACCCAACCTGCCGATATGCAGTGGGCACAATCCGTTTCTACTGCCCTCTATTGGTGTATTTGTATACGTGCCAATCAATATATCGAAAATGCATTGCCCCCTATTGCGGCATTACGGCAAAATGGTGCCCGCATAGTGGTGGGCACCGATAGTTTAGCCAGCAATTACTCGCTAAGCATTTTAGACGAATTATATACTATTCAGCAACATTTTCCGGAAGTACCTACCGAAGAGCTGCTTACCTGGGCAACCTCAAACGGAGCTGCCGCACTTCAGTTGCATGATAGTGTAGGAAGTTTACAACCCGGCACCCATCCCGGAATTCTGTTGCTAAGCAATCTTAGTACGGAAGGCAAATTACTACCAACTACCCGGGTGCAAAGACTCTGGTAGCTACATTATTGCAACACTTCTTTTAATACAGGTAAACTACGCAGGGGTACAAAATCGTGTATATGTAGTGCGTAAAACTGCAGATAATTTTCCAGTAACTCTCTCCGTCGGGTACTATGCAGTTGAATGTTTTCGAGCTGTTCATACGCAGTAATCTGATATAATCTTGCAGTTATCGAAGCGGCATCTCCTTCTATAAAAAAGGGATGAACCGGTTGCTCAGATACAAATTGTCCTTCCTGCAAATCTAACACGTTAAAAATAGTGCTATAAGTGCCTTGTAACTGAAAACCCAGCAATACCGCCAGTTGCAGCGAAAACAGCAGAGGAAGATTGGCAGTTACGCCATCGGTGCCTTTATCCAGTTCTTGCAAACTTCTTTCAACAAAATAGAATAAATCGGGATTCGATTCGGGTTGCTGCAAGCTATGTTGCAACAATTCTACCATAAACAGAGCTACTGTATTTTTAATTACTTCACTAAACACACTGGTATATAAATAGCTCCAATGTACTTCCCGAACATATTGCAATTGTTTTTGCTCGTTATGATAAACAACCAGTTCAACCATGGCACCCGGCTGAAAGCAAGCCGATTTATTAACCGATTTTCGAGAGGTTTTCCGAATGCCCTTTACCAGATAATGCTGCAAGCCAAACAACTCGGTATACACCGAACTGATAATGCTGGTATCTCCATAAGAGATAGACCGGAGAACAATACCCTTGGTTGCGTGTATCATGTTGTTAGTTGGATAGGGGCTAACATAGCCTGGCAAGAGACAGAAAATAAGTACCCCCTTGTTCGGGCGCTCGCAACACCCGGCTATACAACACCTGTAAATTGTTGCAAAAAGCGAATATCGTTTTGCGAATACAACCGTAAATCATTAATCTGAAACTTAAGCTGGGTAATGCGTTCTACCCCCATTCCGAATGCAAATCCAGTGTATTTATTGGGGTCGATAGAAAAGTTTTCCAGCACTTTGGGGTGCACCATACCACTACCCAATATTTCTACCCATCCGGAATGCTTGCATATATTACATCCATCACCCCCGCAAATCAAACAACTGATATCCATCTCGGCACTGGGCTCAGTAAATGGGAAATAACTGGGCCGGAACCGAACTTTTACGCTTGAGCCAAACATTTCCTGCACAAAAAAGTACAAGGTCTGCTTAAGGTCGGCGAAACTTACTTGCTCATCAATGTACAATCCCTCTACTTGATGAAAAAAACAATGTGCCCTGGCACTAATGGTTTCATTGCGATACACCCTGCCCGGACAAATAACCCGGATGGGGGGCTGTTGTTGTTCCATCACGCGTGCCTGAACGCTGCTGGTATGGGTTCTTAACAACCAGGCTGGCTGCTGCTGAATGTAAAAAGTGTCTTGCATGTCGCGCGCAGGATGATCTTCCGGCAAATTCATGGCACCGAAATTGTGCCAATCATCTTCAATTTCCGGACCCTCGGCCACTGCAAAACCTAATCGACGAAATATAGAAACAATGTCGTTACGCACGATACTAAGGGGATGGCGGGTTCCGGGAGTTAGGGCAGTTCCGGGCAAAGACCTGTCTATCGAATCTGCCCCCACAGTCGGCGCTTTTTGCTGCTGCTCCTTCAGCAACTCCCATTGCTGCTCGGCCAGCACTTTTAAGTCGTTCATTAACTGACCCATCTCTTTCCGCTGGTCGGGTGCAACCTGCTTCATTTCCCCCATCAGGGATTTAACAACTCCCTTGGTTCCGAGATATCGAATCCGAAAAACTTCCGCTGCATCCGGTTGTTGGTTATCAAACTGAGCCATTTCTACCTTGCAGTTGGCTATCTGTTGTATCAATGCATCCATAGAGTAAAGATAGAACCCTTCTTTCACATGATAAAAATATGCGCCCCCTAACAGCCTGTTTTCTGCCTAATTCAGCTGAAAAGTTCGCCAACCATCAATTCTTCACCAATCGCCGAGGAATTCGTATCTTTGTAGATACATGAAACTAGAACATATCAATTATAATACCGGAAGAGTTTTTCTTGGAATGAAAGAATATGGCCGCCATGTGCAGAAAATGGTTGACTTTCTGCTTACCATAGAAGACCGGGAAAAAAGGCAACAGCAAACACAATATGTGATAGAGCTAATGGGATTCCTAAACCCACACCTGAAGAATATCGAAGACTTCCGACATAAATTGTGGGACCACCTTTTCTTTATCAGTAATTTTCAGCTGGATGTGGACAGTCCTTACCCCATCCCAACTAAGGAGACTTATAAACTAAAACCTGATCCCCTGCCTTATCCTAAGCGCCATCCCAAATATGCACACCTGGGCAGAAATCTGGAAGTGGTGATACATAAAGCCCTGCAACAAGAAGATCCGGAAAAGAAAGCAGGATTTGCCCATGCAATTGCCTATTACATGAAATTGGCTTACAGTAACTGGCACAAAGAACTGGTGCACGACGACTCGATTCGGGCTGAATTGAATAATATTACGGGCGGACAGCTCGAGTTCAGCAATACGCCTTTTATTAAGCACCGCAATCAAAACTTCGAGCGCGACGAATTCCCCAGAAGTGGCGGTGGCAGATGGCAAAACAAAAACTTTAGCAGCCGCGGCGGTGGTGGTGGTAACCGCAATCGGGGTGGCGGAAGCAACCGGGGCAATAATCCCAATGCGCCCCGCGATAACCGAGGTGGCGGCAATCGAAACGATAACAACCGCGGTGGTCAATTTAATAAAAGATATTAATCACCCCTTTTCTCCCGGTTTATTATTTCCATTGATTTAGTTTTTCTTGTATGACTCCAGCTTTTGAGCAACTACAACAGGTAATCACCTCGAGAAGAAGTTGTAAGCCCGCTTCTATGAATGGGAAGTGTATTCCAGATGAGCAGATAACAGCTTTACTGGAATTGGCCAACTGGGCACCCAACCATGGCAGAACAGAACCCTGGCGTTTTTTTGTTTATGGGGGAAACGCACTGCAAGATTTCTGTTTACAGCACGCCACTTTATATCAGGAAAATACCTTGCCCGAATCGTTTAATCCGGCCAAATTCAACAATCTGCTCAATCAGTATACTACGGTGTCGCACATTATTGCCGTGGTGATGAAAAGAACACAGCCTACCGGCATCCCCATACTGGAAGAATATGCTGCCACGGCGGCGGCCATTCAAAATATTTTGTTGGGTGCCGAAGCATTGGGCATTCAAGCACTTTGGAGTACCGGGGGCATGACGCATCAACCTGCAATGAAACCCCTGCTGGGATTAACGGAAGCCGATGAAATAGTTGCCTTACTTCATTTGGGATATTCAGATACGCCCCCAGCAGATGGCATTAGAAAAATTCCACTGACGGAAAAAATCAGCTGGAAAAAATAAAT
Organism: Sediminibacterium sp.; assembly: GCA_040403945.1. Classification (GTDB taxonomy): domain Bacteria; phylum Bacteroidota; class Bacteroidia; order Chitinophagales; family Chitinophagaceae; genus Sediminibacterium. The sequence continues at coordinate 86,258 of JBBAJQ010000003.1, read as the reverse complement.
CCACCTTCCAAAACTGCAGGAATTTAGCAGGCAAATCCCAAAAATCATTGTTTCTTTGCCGAAAGGCCATTCATGGGCAATCCTGTTCTACCAATTATAATTATTACTGCTCCCTCCGGTGCTGGCAAAACATCCATCACCCGCTACCTGCTGCAGAAATACCCCTTTTTGTGTTTTTCAGTATCCGCAGCTACCCGTTCTCCCCGGGGAAACGAAAAAGAAGGAGTTGATTATTATTTTATCAGCGAAGCCTCCTTTAAAGAAAAAATTGCCAACCACGAATTTATCGAATGGGAAATGGTATATGAAGGAAAATACTACGGCACCCTGCATGCCGAAATGAGCCGGATTTGGCAGCAAAATAAAGTTCCCGTGCTGGATATTGATGTAAAAGGGGCACTCCGCTTGCTAGAACAATATCCAAAACAATGCTTTTCCCTATTTATAGAACCCCCCGGATTAGAAGAACTGAAAAAGCGGCTAGAAGGCCGTGGAACAGAAACTCCGGAAAGTTTAACTACTCGCCTGAATAAAGCGGCGTTTGAAATCTCCTTCAAAGAAAACTTTCATCAAACTATTGTTAACCGCGATCTGACGGATGCCTGTGCAGAAGCCGAAAAATACATCTTGCAATTTTTACACTCGGTTCACTATACTTTCTAAAATAAATTGGTAGCCCTGCTAAAACTAATTTAATTTCATAGTACTGATTTTATTCCCGGATGCTGCCGGATTGCAAACCCTTTAATTTTACACTATGTTATTCAAAAACCGAACATTTTTTATTACTGGTGCCAGCAGAGGCATCGGAAAAGCAATGGCCCTGAAACTGGCAACAGAAGGTGCGAATATTGTGATTGGTGC
>JBBAJQ010000003.1:0-85294 GCA_040403945.1 Sediminibacterium sp. | reverse complement strand
CGGGGAACCTTTCTGGTAGTAAAACACGCATTGCCTTATTTAATGAAGGGCACCAATGCGCATATCCTCACTTTATCACCGCCCATTAATATGAATCCCAAATGGCTAGGTGGGCATATTGCCTATACCATTACCAAATACAGTATGAGTATGATGGCATTGGGTTGGGCAGAAGAATTTAAAGGAGCCGGCATTGCCTCTAATGCACTTTGGCCCCGCACCACCATTGATACAGCTGCCGTGCGCAATTTGTTGGGCGGACAAACGCTGGCTAACATGAGCCGTACTCCGGATATTATTGCCGATGCGGCGCATTATATATTAAGTCAGCCAGCGGCCACCTGCACCGGAAATACTTTTGTAGATGAGGATGTGTTGGCAATGGCCGGCATTACCGATCTGGAAAAATATTCGGTAGTGCCGGGTGCTACCTTGTATAAAGATTTATTTGTTTAATTTTTTTCTCATGCTACAGAAATTTGTTTCAGTATGCTACCTGGCAGCGTGTTTGCTTGGGTGTACCCAATTGTTTGCTCAAAACAGTATATCCCAAAAAACAACTACCCTTCAGTATTTAGATAATCGTTTTGCCGAATACCAAACCATTGCCCGTAATATTTGGGAATTTGCCGAAGTGGGTTATAAAGAAAATAAAAGCAGTGCCTTACTTCAAGAAACCCTGCGCAAAGAGGGTTTTCAGGTAACGAATGGCCAGGCCGGAATGCCCACCGCCTTTATTGCCAGTTATGGATCCGGTTCTCCGGTTATAGCCATCCTCGCAGAGTATGATGCCCTTCCGGGTTTGTCGCAACAGGCAGTACCTGAAAAGAAAACAATTCAGGGGCAGGATGCCGGGCACGGTTGCGGACATAATTTATTTGGAACCGCTTCAGTAGCAGCTGCCGTGGCATTAAAACAATTAATGGCATCGGGGCAACTCAAAGGAACTTTACGGGTATATGGTTGTCCGGCAGAAGAAGGCGGAAGTGGAAAGGTATATTTAGTAAGGGAAGGATTTTTTAAAGACGTAGATGTAGCAATTCACTGGCATCCGAAAGATAAAAATCTGGTGACCATGACGAGCGCTCTGGCAAATACTTCTGCAAAATTTCGCTTTTATGGTATTTCGTCACATGCGTCTATGGCTCCGGAAAAAGGCCGCTCTGCTTTAGATGGAGTAGAAGCCATGAATTATATGGCCAATATGATGCGGGAACATATACCGCAAGAAACCCGCATTCACTATGTGATAACGCAGGGAGGAAAAGCACCTAATGTAGTTCCAGATTTTGCGGAAGTATTTTACTATGTGCGGCATCCCAAAAGGGAAATGGTACAATCGATTTTTGAAAGACTGGTTAAAACAGCCGAAGGAGCTGCCAAGGGAACAGAAACAAAAATGGATTACGAAATCATTGGCGGTACCCACGATTTGTTGATTAATACTTCGCTGGCAAAAATGATGCAGCAAAATCTGGAACTTACCGGAGGCGTGCAGTATGATGCAGCTGAAACTAATTTTGCTCAACAGCTAGCTACCTCCTTTACTAATCCCCCTACTATTTTATCAGCCAAAAGTATTCAGCCCCTGCAAAACTTTATTGATGCGGGCGGCGGAAGTACAGATGTGGGTGATGTTAGCTACGCAGTGCCTACCGTTGGGCTTGAATCAGCTACCTGGGTGCCGGGCACTTCTGCGCATAGCTGGCAGGCAGTGGCCTGTAATGCAATGGGAATAGGTATGAAGGGAATGATGGTGGCAGCAAAAACAATGGCACTAACTGCAATTGACCTCTTTACCAATCCTGCTTATATACAACAAGCAAAAGATGAGCACCGCAAACAGGTGGGCAATTATCAATATAAGGCATTACTGGGTACCCGCAATCCTGCTTTGAATTACCGCGACTAATCTGCAAAGTAAGGGAGCAATTAATCCAACTTTTCGGGACGCATTTGCGGGAATAACAATACATCCTGAATAGAAGGCTGGTTCGTCATCATCATACAGAGGCGATCGATTCCAATTCCAATTCCGGAAGTAGGTGGCATTCCGTATTCTAGTGCACGAAGAAAATCATGGTCAATAAACATGGCTTCGTCATCCCCCCGTTCCATCAGTTTTACCTGCTCCTCAAATCTTTCCCGCTGATCTATTGGATCATTCAGTTCGGAATAGGCATTGGCGAGTTCTTTTCCATTCACCATCAATTCGAATCTTTCTACCAATCCGGGTTTGGAACGATGTTTTTTGGTAAGCGGACTCATCTCAACCGGATAATCAATAATAAATGTGGGCTGAATAAAAGTATGTTCAGCTGTTGCACTGAATAATTCGTCTATCAGTTTCCCTTTTCCAATATTTGGAGCAACTGAGAGGTTGAGTTGGGCACATACTTCACGTAAAGCTTTTTCATCCATGCCACTTACATCTATGCCGGTATTTTGTTGAATGGCTTCCAGAATAGTTACCCTGCGAAAAGGTGCTTTAAAGTGTATGATTTGATCTCCCAGCTTAACTTCTGTTGTACCATGCAGGGTAAGTGCAATTTTTTCGAACAGTTGCTCGGTAATCTCCATCATCCAGATATAATCTTTGTAGGCAGTATACCATTCTAACACAGTAAACTCGGGGTTATGGGTACGGTCCATCCCTTCATTGCGGAAATTTCTACTGAATTCATATACCCAATCAAATCCACCCACTATCAATCGCTTCAGGTATAGTTCGTTGGCGATACGAAGGTAAAAGGGAACATCCAGTGCGTTGTGATGGGTGATAAACGGGCGGGCAGCGGCTCCTCCGGGAATAGATTGCAGTACTGGTGTATCTACTTCCAACGCGCCTCTTTCGTTTAAAAACAACCGGATGGTATTGATCAATCGGGTTCGCTGCACAAAAGTATGCCGAACATCGGGGTTGATAGCCAGATCGGCATATCGCTGGCGATACCGGAATTCGGGATCGGTTACAGCATCAAACACTTGGCCCTCTTCGTCGCGCTTTACTACCGGAAGTGGCTTGAGTGATTTAGATAATAAGCAGAGCGTTTGCACATGAACCGATGTTTCGCCGGTTTTGGTAACAAAAGCATAACCGGTTACGCCAATAATATCTCCCAGATCGAGCCCGTGTTTCACCAACACCTCCCACAAAGAAGCCTCTTCAACTGGATAGATATCATCTCTGCGAACATATAATTGAATGATTCCCTTGCTATCTTGAATTTTTATAAAAAAAACCTTCCCCTTATCATTCATGCTCATAATGCGGCCTGCCAAACAAAGGGAAGAGAATTGCTCTTTGGTTTCTTCTGTGTAGGCATCTTTGATATCCGCTGAATAATGCGTTACCGGATATAGCGGTGCGGGATAGGGATCAATACCGGCCTCGCGTAACTTAATTAGTTTTTCGCGGCGGATGATTTCTTGTTCTGAAAGGGTGGGTTGACTCATAACTTCAAGTAATGAATGGCAAAGATAGGTGTAGAAAAAGAAAGATGGATATCTGTTACAGAAAGAACGGTTTCAATTTCTTAATCAAAGAGTTAGGGTATCACTTAGAAAATAATTTCTGCAGAAACGTGTTGCGTGAAACTTCGAGTACCTGTCCGGGCAGTAAATTGTCTAGCTCAACCCGTTCAATTGAAAAACGAACCAACCGAAGTGTGGGAAATCCCACCGCAGCCGTCATCTTTCGTACCTGACGGTTTTTCCCTTCCGAAAGGGATAGGCTTATCCAGGAAGTGGGTACATTTTTTCTAAATCGTATGGGAGGATTTCTCTCCGGCAGCGAATTTGGCGCCTGCATCCGTTGGGCGCGGGCAGGTAGGGTTGTATATACTTTTCCATCTACCCGAATAGCAACGCCTGCTTCCAATTGCTGGATGGCAGTATCGGTTATGTTTCCATCCACTTGCACCCAGTAGGTTCTGTGATGCTGAAAACTCGGATCTAATAAACGATGGTTGAGAGAGCGATCATTGGTTAACAATAATAATCCTTCGCTATCATAATCTAATCTGCCAATCGGATATACATCTTTGGCAACCTGTATATAGTTAGACAAACAAGATTTACCTTCTGTTGAAGTGAAGGTACAGAGTACCTGAAAGGGTTTATAAAATAGATAGTAATGATGCATAAAACAAAAGTCCCGCAGAAGCGAGACTTTGTATATGGATGGGTTAGTAAGTACCGGGAAATAAATTTCCCTACACAATATTAAAAAACCTTTCTGCTTGAGCAAAAAAATTTTTAAACAATTTTATTAACATTTTCGCCCGAATTGTGGATTAACCCCTTACCTGCAAAAAATAAAGTTGAATAAAATTGATGCAAAAACATAGAGAAATAAAAAACAAAAGCAAAATAGTAAACGCTGAAACATTTATGAACATTGAATTACAGAGCTTATCATTTTTATTGGTTGTAATTTATTCTTCTAAATTTCTTTCAAAAATTTAGTAAAAAATCAACGCTTACAAGTTGTCTGAAAACCGTAAAAAAAATAATCCCGTTAGGGGTGAAATAGTCTCATTACCTTTGATTTTAACTAAAAAAAGGCAGCTATGAAGTTTCCCGCACCCATCACAACCGAATGGATGGCTTCATTTCTTTCGGCAGAAACGGTTGGAAATTGCAATCAATTGATTACCGGCATCAATGAAATTCATGTGGTTGAATCTGGTGATTTGGTGTTTGTTGATCATCCGAAATATTATAGTACTTGTTTACAAAGTGCTGCTGATTTTATCATCATCAACTCGAAAGATGTAGACATTCCCGAGGGTAAAATGATTTTTTATGTTGCGGATCCTTTTGAAGCTTATCTGAAAATTGTACAGCACTTTCATCCACTCACTATTCCAGAAAAAGAAGTAAGTGATGATGCATTTATTGGGGAAGGAACGGTGATTATGCCACAGGTTTTTATCGGAAAAAATGTACGTATCGGCAAAGATTGCATTATACATCCGCAGGTTACTATTTTAGAGGACACCCAAATAGGCGACCGCGTAATTATTCAGTCGGGAACTGTAATTGGCAGCGATGCATTTTATTACAACACCAAAAAGAACCGCCCACAGTGGTATAAAAAAATGCTCAGTTGCGGGGGTGTTATTTTAGAAGATGATGTTGAGATAGGCGCTTGCTGCACTATCGATAGAGGGGTAACTGGTATCACCCACATTGGCAAAGGAACGAAAATTGATAATATGGTGCATGTTGGTCACGACACCCGCATTGGAGCTAATTGTTTGTTGGCTGCTCAGGTTGGCATCGCCGGCGGAACGATTTTAGAGGAAGGAGTAACCCTGTGGGGTCAGGTGGGGGTTAATAAAACTATTACCATAGGTGCGCATGCAACGGTGCTGGGCCAAAGCGGCGTAACTTCTTCAATAAAGGGTGGTAAAACCTATTTTGGTTATCCTGCCGAGGAAGCGAGCATAAAAAGAAGAGAACTCGTTTGGATAAAGCGAATACCGGAACTCTGGAAAAAAGTGATGGAGGGATAAGGTTGCCTATATCTTTACGTTTCCACTTGCTATTCCTTCTGTAAACTCAGTACAAATTCTTTGGATAGACTCTTCCAATGGGGTATACCTGAAATCAAGAAAATCGTTCAACAAACGACTGTTATTAAAAGTTACTTTCGCACGGGCTGTAGCGGCAGTCTCGCGGGTAAGCAAAGGGTCGCTGCCAGTGATGCGTCCTTTAAGCGCTTCCCAGCGCCAAACCAACGCACTCAGCAAAGCATTTACTTTTTGGTGAGGGGGCTTTTTATTAAACCCTTTGGCAATTAAAGTAAATACTTCCCGATAAGATCTGTTTTCGCCACTAAGGATATATCGGCGGGCCGACTGGCTGCTATCCATTAACAGAATCATGGCGCGAGCCACATCTTTCACGTCCACAAATCCACTGCTCCCCTCTGTATACCAGGGAAATTCATGATAGGCCGAATAAAATATTTTTGAAGAGCCTCCCTTCCAGTCGCCTGCTCCCAATATAATAACCGGATTAACAATAGCGGCAGATAACCCTTCGGCAATACCTCTCCATACTTCCATCTCTGCGAGGTATTTGGTTTTGCCATATTCACTATTGCTCGATTCGGGGGTCCAGTTCATATTTTCATTAATCGGTTCGTTTTCGCGGATGCGACCGAGAGCGGCCACCGAACTAACAAAAAGTAAGCGTTTAACACCTGCTTCAATGCAGGCATCCACAACCTGAGCAGTACCCTGAACATTAATGAGGTTCATCTCGTGTTTGCGAGCAGGATTAAAAGAAACCATGGCAGCACAATGGTATACCTGCGTGATGCCTTCCATTGCGTTTGCCAGACTTACCACATCCAAAATATCGCCCTTTACCCATTCTACCTGTTCGGTTCCGGAAAATTGCGGGATGCTGGATCTATATAATGCACGCACGGGCCTTTCTGCCGCAACTAATTGCTGAATCAGATGCGAACCCACTAAACCCGAACCTCCGGTTACCAGTATCATACTATTTAATTAGGGATAAAACTTAGCTATTGGTTACAGCGATTACAAGAACCGCTTACTACCATATCCGTGCGGGCTGCCAAAAAACCACCGGGTAATTGCAACGTGGGCACCTGCACATGGTCTAAACAGTATGTTGTGCCGCAATAATCGCACATGAAATGAATATGATTATCGTGATGGTGACCCTCACTACAGGCATCTTTACATAAAGCATAGCGAATAGCATTATCGGAAGATGGAATCGTATGAATAATGCCCTTATCTACAAAAGTTTGCAAAGTTCTATATATAGTTACCCGGTCAAACTCTTCCCCCGTATTATTCTCTATATCCATGTGCGCCAATGCGCCATCTGATTGCATAAATAACTGGAGAATTGTTTTACGACTATCCGTTATACTTAGCTGATTTTTTTTAAGCGTTTCTATTACTTGTTCAACCATACGGGTTTCTCCATTTAAATTATCGCTAAGGTATAGCCGAAATTATTATTCCTCTAACAACCGACGAATATCTTTCCGTAATCTTTCTAAGTCTGGCTGCTTTAATCCATCGTATACTTGACCACGCACCTTACCCTCTCTATCTACTAATGCAAAAAACTGAGTATGCATAAACTGATCTTCTATACTCGCTACATTATTCTTTGGATCATCTAAAAGATAGGATGACCGGGCCATTTGATAAAGGCTGTCTTTTCTGCCGGTTAATAATACCCATTTGCGGGTATCTATCTTCATAGAGTCGGCATACGCTTTTAACCGGGCAACCGAATCCCTGTCCGGATCACAGGTATGCGCTACCACCATAAAATCCGGTTCCCCTGCAAATTCTTTGCTGATAGCAGCCATATTCCCATTCATCTTTGGGCAGATACCTTTACAAGTAGTAAAGAAAAATTCAACAACAGATACCTTTCCCAACATATCCCGATCGGTGAATGGTTTACCATCCTGCGTAGAAAACTGAAAAGCTTTTACATAACTTATCACGGCAGGCTTCGATTTCCAGTTATCTGTGCCCCGGAATAAAAAATAATAAAATCCTGCTACCAGTACGGCAAAAAACAACAGGTATATAATTGTTTTAGAACGCATATAATTAATTAAGTACAAAGGTACGAAGCATTTGCTCGGGATGCGAAAAAAGCGGTTATTTTTTGCAACTATGTTGCAATGTGGTATATTTGCAGGATGTCGTTCAAAATCAATTGGGATAGTATTGGGATAGGAACCAGTGTAGCCTGTGCCATACATTGTGCCCTGTTACCGTTATTTTTTACCAGTTTACCCATTCTTGGCATCAATATCTTGCACAACCTGTTTTTTGAATATGCAATGATTGGGTTGGCCTTAGCGGTAGGCACATATTCGCTTTACCATGGTAAAAGAAAACATCACCATAACTGGTGGCCTTTTCGGTTTTTTGTGTTGGGGATGCTATTACTACTATTGAAAGTAACTTTCCCTGTTTGGGAAATCTATCTATTACTACCTGCTGTAATTTGTATAATAGTGGCCCATGCCCTAAATTTTCGGCTTTGTAGGCAGCACAACCATGCCCATTCGGATGATTGTAATCACTGAGTAAACAACGGCAAATTATTCGAATTGGTAACTTACGCCTCCGTCTTTTTCATCTTTTAACAGTATACCCAATTGCGCCAACTCTTGGCGAATTTTATCGCTGGTAACAAAATCCTTTTTCGTTTTCGCTTCTTTTCGGATATCGATTAGTAATTGTAATACGCCATCTAACTTACCATCTGCGGCAGCATATTCGCCCTGTAACCCAAAAATATCTTCTATAAAGCGCTTCATTTGTTGCTGCAGTAGCCTGAAAGTATCCAACCCAATAGAAGAAGCAGGCAAATGATTGTCTTTAATGGAATTAATAATAGTAGTTAGCTCAAACAGATTCGCCAAAACTCTTGCGGTGTTTAGGTCGTCGTTCATACATTCTTCCATATCGGCCACCAGGTGTTGGATAGTCTGGTTAAGTTTTTCGTTTAAGGCACCGGTTGCCTCCGGGGCTTCTTTTTTAATCAGCCATTGATAAGCTTCCCACAAGCGTTTCAGGGCTTTTTCGGCTGCCTGCAGGGCTTCATTGCTAAAATCGAGTGTGCCACGGTAATGACTCTGCAGAATAAAAAACCGGATAGTTTGGGGAGTGTAGGCCTGAGAAAGTAAGGGATGGTTACCAGAAAACAATTCGGTTAGCTTAATCACATTGTTGTAGCTTTTACCCATCTTTTTTCCATTGATGGTAATCATGTTATTATGTAACCAGTAGCGAGCCGGCATAACGTGGTTACACACGGTACTTTGGGCAATTTCACATTCATGATGGGGGAATTGCAAATCCATACCACCGCCATGTATATCGAATTCTTTTCCCAGGTATTTACTACTCATAGCAGAACATTCTATATGCCAGCCCGGGAATCCTTCTCCCCAGGGGCTTTGCCAGCGCATAATATGTTCGGGGGGTGCTTTTTTCCAGAGGGCAAAGTCGCTTTTATTTCTTTTTTCATCTTGGTTATCCAGTGCCCGGGTAGACTCCAGTTGATCATCTAAAATTCGACCACTCAGGATTCCATAGGGCTGTCCTTTTTGCGAGTACACCTGGTGATATTTTTCTACATCAAAATACACGGATCCATTTACTGCATAGGCAAATCCATCGGCAATGATGGTTTTAATCATTTCAATTTGCTCCACAATATGGCCTGTAGCGGTGGGTTCTATGCTGGGTGGGAGGTTATTAAATTGAGCCATTGCCCATTGATACAATCGGGTGTATTTATGCACCAACTCCATCGGCTCGAGCTTTTCCAGGGTAGCTTTGGTGCTTATTTTATCTTCTGCCTCCCTGCCCTCTTCTTCAAAGTGTCCGGCATCGGTAATGTTTCTAACATACCTAACCTGATATCCCAGATTAAGTAGGTAGCGATATAATACATCGAATGTAATAAAAGGCCTTGCATGCCCAAGATGGCTTTCACCGCTTACCGTAGGGCCACAAACATACATACCTACATAAGGAGCATGAATGGGCGTAAAAACTTGTTTTTGTCGGGTAAGTGAATTATATAATTTTAGTGACATGCAGCATTCTTCAACGGGATAAAAAAATGGGTTACAACAGGGGCAATTGGCAACTCAACAATATTGGATACAACAACAAAGCATAGTGGTACAAAGATATTCTATTTTTTTAATTCCAGGTCGGCCATCAAAAGGAAGTGATCACTCAGGGCTTCATCAATAATCGTAAACTGGTGTACTTCCCATTGGGTGTTAGGCAAAATATAATCGATTCGTAAGGTGGGAGATAAAGACATATAGGTTCGGCCCAAGCCGGCAGATTTTTTTAAAAAGGCATCCTGCAAGCGAGAATGGGTAATAGTATGATAGGTAAATGAAGTAGGTACATCATTAAAATCGGCACACAGAATCAGGGGGTAAGCCGTTGTATCAATTGCCTTTTTAACTATAGCTGCCTGCCGTTCGCGAAACTGAAAAGCCATTTTCATTTTCCTGAAAATATTTTTGGAAGCTACCACCCCCTCCTCTTCCCCAGCACCTATTTTATCTAGGTCTTCGTAGTCTTCTTTTTTAAACTTAAATGAGCGCAAATGCGTAGTGAATATTCGAACGGTGTCATCCCCTCGTGTAACATCTGCAAATAATAAACTTTCGGCATCGGGATAAGGAATTCTGCCGGAATGAAGGATGGGCCACTTAGAAAATATTACGCAGCCGCTTGTATAAGTACCAGATTTATTTTGATAATTGGCGGCATAAAAATGATAGGGATATGCCTCCGTAAACAGGGCTAGGTGATTTTCGTCTTTCGATTGATTGAATTCTTGCAAGCAAATAATATCCGGTTTATGCTGTTGGATGGCATCGGATATTTGTTTTTTTAATACCGCCATTCCATTGGATGAAGCACTTACTCCATTGAAGCTTCTGATATTCCAATTGGCAATTCGCCAGTGTGCATCAACTTTTTCAGATGCAAAGGGCTGAATGGTTTGTAAGGCTACCGTTACATACATCTGCTTCCAGCCAATAAGTAAACTGATTAATGAAAAAACTGCGAGAGGGGGCTTGGCAAATAGCCAGAAAAGTAAAAAAATAAATTGCAGCAAAAGTAAATATGGAATAGCAAGCCCGGCGAATCCTGTTATCCAACCAATGGGTGTAGAGAAGCTCACCATCCAAGCAGCCAACAAAAAAATAAAGTTGAGTACTACGTTTAGTCCGAGCAGGGTTCTCTTGGTTATTTTTCTAATAAATTGAGCCGGCATAGATAAGGTAAGATAGTTTTTTGCTGGTATTAAGCGATTACCGGAGTTGGAAACTGTGCACAAATGTAGCGGGAATCAGCAACCAACTATTCACTTGCCTTACGCAAGAATTCTTTTTCTTCCTCTGTTAACTGATCGATTCCCTGTTGATTGATTTTATCTAATATGGCATCTAATTTGTGCTGGGTAACTTTTGGAATACGTTCAAAAGGTGGGGGCTTGGTTTGAGCAGAAGAAGTGTAATCGGGAAATGTTTTTTTACTTCCTTGTGCCGGATTAAACCAACCGTTTACCCATTCAACCAGAGAGATCATCCAGGCACCCCAATCTCTGCCACGCTGTAATTGATGTATGTACAGGTATCCAACCAACCCTGCCATCAGGTGACCGCCGCTTTGAGACAGCTGGGTTCCACCGACAGATCCGATATCAATCAATACGTATATAGCAGTAATAATCCATAAGGGAATGCCACCGCTGATCATTGGAAATAATCGGTAATTGGGTGCCAGCGAGGTGGTGGCAACGGCTACTGCCATAACTGCTGCGCCTGCCCCCAACAATGGGGGAGTAGCAGAAAGGCTAGTTTGTAAAGCGGGTAGGGTATTTCCGGCCACCAAAAAAACCAGTCCACCGGTTAGGCCGCCATAGAGATAAACCGGAATCAATTTTTGGTTGCCGGCTAAATCTTGTAAAATAAATCCGAAGCACCAAAGCCAAACCATACTGCTAATTAAATGCCAGATCGTATGATGGGTGAACATATAACTGAATAAAGTCCAAGGTCTTCCCCAAAACACATCGGCTGAAGCAGGAAGCGTAAACCAATGAAGAATTTGTTGATAAAATATTTCCTGCGGCGTATCCGATATAAAATATACAATCTTGATAAAGTTAATCAACAGAAATACCAACATGTTTACTGCAAATAGCAGTACCAAGGCATTATTATCCTGTCCTAACAAAATCTGTCGTGTCGAACGGGAACTCATATCTCTCATCTTCGCGATTTAATTTGCCCTAAAAAAATTGTTTTCTGTTGCCTTTGTTCCAGGTAAATACAATTAGTAACCCTACCAAAGCCCCCCCTACATGCGCCCATCTTGCCACATTATCACCTGCACTATTTTGAACAGCAAAAAATAGTTCGTAAGAAAAGTATAAAATACCTAACCATTTTGCCTTGATTGGAAATAGGAAATAAATATAGATATAGGTATTGGGGAACAAGTAAACAAAAGCAGCCAAAACCCCAAAAACGGCTCCACTCGCACCAATCGTGGCCATATTGAGCGTTTCCTGATAGCGGAGGGTAATTTCATTAAAGGTATTTTGATTAAGGGGGATGGGTGGTCCTGGCAAATATTTAGCTACAAATTGGCTCAAATCAGAAATCGAAAGCGGCTTACCTGATTGCTGCAAGTTGTATAATACATCGTACGCTCGCATCATGGGTAAAAACTCGTAACTCAGAAACAAAAGATGAATCAGAGCAGCTCCTAACCCACAAACCATATAAAATGTAAGAAATCGCTTCGAGCCCCACACATTTTCGAGCACAGATCCAAACATCCATAGGGCAAGCATATTACCGAAAATATGACCAAAATCTCCGTGTAAAAACATGTGGGTGATTAGTTGCCAGGGGCGAAACAAACTACTTTGCCAGGCATGCAGGGCAAAGATATTCTCCATATCTATTAAAGAATCCGATCCCCGAAAAACATACTGTGCCATCAGGAAGAGTCCATTAATGATGAGTAGATTTTTTACAATCACCGGTAAAATTTCAAATCTACTAGGTCTAAACTGCGTCATATAAGCTATTGTCTAAGGCTGCTCTTCCAATTGTGTTAGCAGCCTCTGTATTTTTTAATTTCAATTGAACCACATTTTCAATGTGCAGAGTATGAGGGAACATGTCCACCGCTCTGCTCCGGGTTACCCGGTATTTTTCACTAAGTAATGCCAGATCTCTCGCTTGGGTAGCCGGATTACAGCTAACATAAACAATTAGCGGCGCTTCCATTTCCAGCAGTTTGCGAACCAGTTTTTCGTGCATACCGGCTCTAGGGGGGTCGGTTATCACTACATCCGGCTTTCCTTCCTTTTCAAAAAACGCATCAGTACAAATATCTACCACGTCGCCAGCAAAAAAATGAGCTTCTTTGATTCCATTCAGTGCGGCATTCTTATTGGCATCAGCAATGGCTTCCGGCACTACCTCTACCCCTACAATTCTGGCAGTTAATGCGCTTAAAAAAATACCTATGCTGCCAGTTCCGCAGTATAAATCATAAACAACCTGACTGCCGTTTAGTTCTGCCATTTCGCGAATTAACCGATACAATTGTGTTGCCTGGTGGGTATTGGTTTGAAAAAACGATTGACTGCTGATAATAAACCTATATGCTTCTAGCTGCTCGGTGATATATCCGTTTCCATATACAACCTGGGGTTCTAGCCCGTGCAAGCTATCGTTGTGCTTGGGATTAATGGTAATCAATAAAGTAGTAATCTGAGGAAACTTTTCTAATAACAGGGAACTCAGTTGCTGTTGCAGATCGGGTAATGGATATCCTACCACCACATTAATCATCCATTCTCCGGTAGTGGTATTTCGGACGAGCATATTTCTCAACCAGCCTTCGTGCGAGCGAGGATTATAGAAAGGGAGTTGGTGCTGAATGGCAAAATCCTGTACGGTTTTTCTTATCTGATTGGTGGGCTCATCCTGCAAGTAACAGGTATCGATTGCCACCACCTTATCAAAAAATCCCCGGGCATGAAAGCCGCCGGCACCGGGCAATGCGTGGAACGACTCCCCAGAAGCCTTCATACGAGAAAACTCTTCCGGGGGAATATACTTTCGATCGCCGAATGTGTATTCCAGTTTATTGCGGTAATGGGTGGTTTTTTCGGCGCTCAGAATAGGCTCCGCTTGAGGCAACTCAATTTTTGCAATTCGTTGAAGATTGTCGGCAACCTGGCGTTGTTTATAGGCTAACTGCATCGAATAAGGCAACATTTGCCATTGACAACCGCCGCAAACCCCAAAATGCGAACAAAAAGGAGCTTGCCGCTGGGGTGAAAATTGGTGAAAGTGAACAGCCACCCCTTCCGCCCAATCCGTTTTATTTTTTTTTAACAATACATCAACAATATCGCCAGGAATAGCGCCTTCTATAAATATTACCTTGCCGTTCAGTTTTGCCAACGACTTTCCTTCTGCGGCATAATCTGTTACAGTTAGATTTTCAAGCAAAACCGCTTTTCGCTGTTTTTTCACGGTTACAAAGGTAAACAGGATGCCGGATACAAAAGAAAAGAATTGAATCTTTCCTTAATTTGCAACCACATTTGCCATGATTATTAACCAATCACCCAGTTTAGTTAGGAATATGATTAAGAAATTCATTCCCTTTTTCGCCCTTTTATTGCTGGCCGCAAACGTTTTTGCGCAAACCAATACTGCAAGAAATATCAGCATCAAGCTGACCCCTTTAAAAAATACTACGGTGTATCTGGGTAGCTATTATGGCACTCAGATGGCATTATTTGATTCAGCCAAATTGAACGACAAAAGCGAAGGTGTTTTTACCAGTCCTACCAAGCTTACCGGCGGTATTTACTTTGTAGTAACCAATTTAGCGGGCTATCAGATTCAGTTCGACCTGCTGGTGGATGATAGGCAGCAATTTAGAATTGAGGCAGACACTTCTAACAAAGTAGCCATTAAAGCACATATTACCGGATCGGAAGAAAATAAAATGTATGAAGAGTATAAAAGATTTTCTTCCGCACAAGAAAAGCTGATGCAGGGCGTTGAAAAGGATTTTAATGAAAAGAAAGAAAAAACAAAAAAAGATACGACCGATCTGAGAGAGGCCTATATAAAAACCACCAAAAAAATGGATGGGTATAGAGACAGTATTATGGATAAATTTCCTGGCACTTTACTGGCGGCTCTTTTCAGTTGCAATAAAAGACCAACCGTACCTGAAATTCCGGTAGTGAATGGAAAACCAGATTCCACTTACCCTTACCGCTTTGTAAAAAGCCATTACTGGGATGATGTTGATTTTTCGGACGACCGACTATTACATACCCCATTCTTTGAGCCTAAGGTGGATGAATATTTTAAAAATTTAATCTCCATAGAAGCCGATTCCATCATTAAAGAAGTAAACTACATGCTGCTTTCGGCGCGGCCAGGAAAAGAAATGTTTCCCTATCTGCTGAATAAATTCACCAAGCAATACATGAGCCCACAGTATATGGGGCAGGATAAAGTATTTGTATTTTTATTCGAAAATTTTTATTCAAAGGGCGACTCTACTTTACTGGATGCCTCTAATAAAAAAATCGTTTTTGAGAGAGCCTATAATTTGATGGCCAATCAAATTGGGGTGCAGGCTTATGCGATGGATTTTCCGGATAGTTCGGGAAGGATTACACCCCTATATGGGGTGAATGCACCTTTTACACTGGTAGCTTTCTGGGATCCAACCTGTGGCCATTGTAAAACAGAAATTCCCCGTATCGACTCACTCTATCGAGCCAAATGGAAGGCCCTGGGCGTTGCGATTTACGCTGTTAATATCAATGAGCCGGAAGTGGCTAGCTGGAAAAGGTTTATTAAAGACAATAAATTAACCGGTTGGTACCATACCCATGAAAGTAATGAGGTACGAATTAAAGTTGAGAAAGCTGGCCAGATGAATTTCCGACAGGCCTATGATATTTATAAAACGCCTACTTTTTACCTGTTGGATAAAGAAAAGCGGATTATAGGAAAACAGCTGAGTATGGAGCAGTTTGATGAAATCATCAAAATTAAGCTCAAAGAGAAGAAATAGCTGCTAAATCAATTAAATAATTTGCTGCACTACATCCCGAATCACTTTGGGTTTACCCAATGTATAGTAGTGTAATACAGGCACCCCGAATTTCTTCAGTTCGCGGCTTTGCTGAACCAGCCATTCCGTTCCCACTTTTTCGCAGTCTGCATCAGTTTTGCAGCGGTTAATCTCATTGGATAAGTCAGTAGGAATATCTACATGAAAAATTCGGGGTAACACAGATAATTGCTTCTTATTCGTTAGCGGCTTTAAACCCGGAATAATCGGAACATGAATCCCCTTATCGCGACATAGATTTACAAAGGCATAAAACTTTTCGTTGTCGAAAAACATTTGCGTCATGATATATTCGGCACCTGCGTCTACCTTTTGCTTCAATCGTTCCATATCAATCTCCAGATTGGGGGCTTCAAAATGTTTTTCTGGATATCCGGCAACCCCGGCACAAAAACTGGTTTTCCCACCATTTTTAATGTCTTCATCCATATAAATGCCGTTATTCATACCGGTCACTTGCGACAATAAATCAATAGCAAAATGATTGCCCCCCTTTTCTGGCTCAAAAGATGCCTCATTTTTTGGGGCATCGCCTCGCAACACCAACACATTATCAATCCCCAAAAAATCTAAATCAATCAGGGCATCTTCTGTTTCTCTACGGGTAAATCCGCCGCAGATAATATGCGGAACGGCGTCTACCTGATAGTGGTTCATAATTGCAGCACAAATACCCACTGTTCCGGGCCGTTTGCGAACCTCTACCTTATCGAAAGTGCCATCCGTTTTTTTCTTGAACATGGTTTCGCTTCTGTGGTAGGTAACATTTATCCAGGGTGGGCGGAATTCCATCAACGGATCGAGGTGTTCGTAGAGTGAGTGAATAGTTTTTCCCTTAAGAGGGGGAAGTACTTCAAAAGAAATCAGGGTATCCTGGGCTTTGGCTATATGTTCAGTTATCTTCATGTTGAAACCGGTTGCGCGAAAAAATGAGTTTTTTAACAAAAAACAGCTGCAATATACTGCAACTGCGGGTATTCTTTAACAAGGCAAATGAAGTTGGGTTCACTTCTTTGGATACTTTATTGCTATTTTTGCTACAAAGCTTTGCAGTGA
The DNA here is from genome assembly GCA_040403945.1 of Sediminibacterium sp. Classification (GTDB taxonomy): domain Bacteria; phylum Bacteroidota; class Bacteroidia; order Chitinophagales; family Chitinophagaceae; genus Sediminibacterium. Next base: position 68,486 of record JBBAJQ010000003.1, on the reverse strand, counting down.
ACCCACATATACATACCCATAATCTGGTAAAAAGTTACAAAGGCAGAACGGTGGTAAACCAGGTTTCGGTTGAAGTAAAACAAGGAGAGATAGTTGGGTTGCTGGGGCCAAATGGGGCCGGAAAAACTACCACTTTTTATATGGTTGTGGGCTTAATTAAACCGGATGCCGGCTCGGTGATGTTAAATGAAGAGGATATTACGCGCTTACCCATGTACAAGCGCGCTCAAATGGGCATTGGCTATTTGCCGCAGGAGGCCAGCGTATTTAGAAAACTATCGGTAGAAGACAATATCATGGCCGTGTTAGAAATGACGCCCCTTTCGAAACAAGAAAGAAAAATTAAACTGGAAAGTTTGCTCGACGAATTTAATCTCCATCATGTAAGAAAAAATAATGGAGATAGTTTAAGTGGGGGCGAAAGGAGAAGAACAGAAATCGCCCGCGCCTTGGCGGTAGATCCTAAATTCATTCTGCTGGATGAGCCGTTTGCTGGTGTAGATCCCATTGCTGTAGAAGATATTCAAAGTGTGGTAGCCCGCTTAAAGTATAAAAATATTGGCATCCTGATAACCGACCACAATGTAAATGAAACCCTCTCTATCTGCGACCGCGCCTACCTGTTGATTGAAGGAAAAATATTCAAACATGGAACAGCAGAAGAACTGGCAGAAGACGAACATGTGAGAAGACTCTATTTGGGCACCAATTTTGAATTGCGGCGCAAAGATTGGATTATTGAAATGGGCAAAGAAGCTCCCCCCAGCAATAGCTAATACCGGCAATTGCCGGTTAGCTTTTCGGTAATTCAATTCCATTACGTATTTTTCCGGTGTAATGAAACTACTGAGTCCTGCCATATCAAGACTGGTTACGTTAAGAAACTGGCATATATATCAATGGATTGAGGAGCCGGTTGCTACCCAGCGGGAGGTGTTACAAGATTTAGTAACCCATGCACAATACACCGAATTTGGCAGAAAATATGGGCTGGATACTACTTTCACTATCCGACAATTTAAAGAAAGGGTGCCAATTCACGACTACGAAATGCTTAAACCCTACATCGAGCGCATGATGGGGGGTGAAGAAAATCTGTTATGGAATACACCCATTAACTGGTTTGCCAAAAGCAGTGGCACCACCCATGATAAAAGCAAATTTATTCCGGTTTCGCAGGAAAGTTTAGAAGATGGTCATTTTCAGGCTTCCAAAGATGTACTCAGTTTGTATTACCGCCAACACGAGGAGAGTGATTTATTAACCGGCAAAGGGTTAATCATTGGCGGCAGTCATCAGATTAGTCAGGTTAATGAGGAAGTACAATTTGGAGATTTAAGTGCGGTTTTGCTGCAGAATGCCCCTATCTGGGCCAATTGGATTAGAACCCCGGATTTATCTATCGCCCTAATGGATGAATGGGAAACCAAAATTGAAAAACTGGCAGAAGCCACCATTAAGGAAGATGTTACTTCCATTGCGGGCGTACCAACCTGGACCTTGGTATTGATTAGAAGAATTTTGGAAATTACAGGAAAAAAGAATCTAAAAGAAGTTTGGCCGCACCTCGAATTGTATATCCATGGAGGCGTTTCGTTTACGCCCTATCGGCAACAGTTTGAGCAGGTTATTGGCCCCGGCTGTAATTACCTTGAAATTTACAATGCAAGCGAAGGCTTTTTTGCTGCGCAAGACGATCTTACGGTAGAGGGTATGTTATTGTTTTTAAATCATGGTATTTTTTACGAGTTTATGCCCATAGAAGAATATGGGAAACCCCAACCCATTACTGTTGGGCTGAATGAAGTAGTACTAGGCAAAACTTATGCCCCGGTAATTAGCACCAATGGAGGCCTTTGGCGATATTTGATTGGCGATACGATTCGCTTTACCAGCCTCTTCCCTTTTCGGGTAATTGTAAATGGCAGACTAAAACAATATATGAATGCATTTGGGGAAGAAGTTATTGCCGACAATGCAGATAAGGCCATTCAACAAGCCTGCGTAGCAACCGGCGCTATTGTTAGCGACTATACGGCGGCACCGGTATATTTTAGTGAAGGAGGAAATGGGGCACATGAGTGGCTGATTGAATTTGTACATCCCCCTGCAGACTTAACCGAATTTACCCAGGTATTAGATGCAGCATTGCAACAGATAAATAGTGATTATGAAGCTAAAAGGCATAAGAGCCTAGCCCTTCGTATGCCCACTGTTCGGCAACTGCCGAGCGGATTATTCAATCGCTGGTTAAAAAGCAAGGGTAAACTGGGAGGTCAGCATAAAGTTCCCCGCTTATCCAATGAAAGGCAATATATAAATGAAATACTGCAACTATGGGAGCAGGAAATACAGGAACCATAAGCCGGCAAAATCAACCATTTCAATTACTTTTATACGAAAACATTAAGCAATGAAATTACTGGAAGGAAAATTGTCTATCGTAACAGGTGCTGCCCGTGGAATTGGAGCTGCGATTGCCCTTAAATTAGCCGAACAGGGAAGTAATATTGTACTCACGTACGTAAGCGATAGCAGTGCAGAAAAAGCCAACCAATTAGCCGGTGAAATAGAAAAGCTGGGTGTGCAGGCAATGGTTCGGCAAAGTAATGCCGGAGAATATGCCAGTTGCGAGCAATTAGTGCAAGATACCCTAACACAGTTTGGTAAAATAGATGTTTGTGTAAATAATGCCGGCATTTCGAAAGACAATCTGTTGATGCGAATGACGGAAGAACAATGGGATGAGGTAATGATGATTAACCTGAAAAGTATTTATAATATGACGAAGCAGGTGATAAAACCCATGATGAAGGCCCGCAGTGGAAGTATTATCAATATGAGTTCTATTGTAGGCGTTCGGGGAAATGCGGGACAGAGTAGTTATGCAGCCAGTAAGGCGGGTATCATCGGATTTACTAAGTCGATCGCACTCGAACTGGGCAGCAGAAATATTCGCTGCAATGCAATTGCGCCGGGATTTGTGGAAACAGATATGACGCATTATTTAAAAGAGGGGGCTGCAGCTACCGAGTTTTTGAAAAAAATTCCTTTAGGCCGATTTGGCACCGCCAATGAAATAGCCGATACCACCCTGTTTCTGGCGAGCGATATGAGTTCTTATATTACCGGACAGGTAATCAGTACCTGCGGGGGTTTAAATATTTAGTGTCAATTACATTGTATACTGCCGCGATTAACTTATTTTTATCGCAATGAACCTATCGCAAACAGTTTTTACAAAACAATGTATTGCCTTGATCTTATTAATTATGATGAGTTCGTCTGCCTTTGTACAATTCAATAGTTTTTCAGATATACAAGCACATTTAACGGAAGAAGCCATTGACCTCCCAGACGAAAAAATGAGTGATGACTCTGTTAATGGGCTATCTTATTTCATTCTTCCACAGGCTAATAAAGCCGGAATTTTTATTAACAACACGCAACTGCCTCCAACACTGCGGAACTCTGGTAAAATTGTACAAATACATTTTGAAATTCATGTGCCCCCACCCGAATTAGCATAATCCTAATTAGCCGCTAGTTTAGTTATTCAATTACTCCAGATTATTTAAAGTAAAAAATTTAAAACCAGTTAGCAAAAATTTGCCGGCTTTTATAGTAGTACCCTTACTAGCACATCCGCTTTGCATAAGCTTAGCCTACGCGCATCAGGAGCTACTATATTTTCGGGTTAATTGCCGGAATTTCCGGTGGCAGTATTGCCCATTTTTTTAGGGGGCGTTCAGCTAAGTTTGAGCGGTTTGGGTGCCGGAAAAATTACCTTTTTGCTGCTGCAATCACATAAATTATAAATAAATAAGAATCTTTTATGTTGGCAGTAATGTTGGCCCGTGTGTTACACAGTTAATGTTAGGTATTAAAAAAGCTGGCATTAATGTTCACGATTTTCTCAATTCAATATGCCTATAATGCAACACTTACACAGCCAGATTATATGGGAGGCCAATTTGAAAAGAGATAAAAAATTTCAAGCAAATCGGGTAAGGGCTTTCCGGCTATTAACAATGCGTTTATCACAAGTTAAATAAACAACTTATCATATCATGGCTCTAGAACTTACCCATTTACAATTTTTTTAAAAGAAAATGCCACTATTAACTGATATGTGCCTAAAAATATCGACTAATAATTGGGCGAAAGCTGCAACAAATTGATTACTAAATTTTAATTAACTACAATACAAATGAGCAATCCAAAATTCCCAACTACACCAATAGGGAGATTACAATTATTCTTTACCTTCTTTGATTCAAGATGGGAGGATTTAACAAAAGAAAACTGGGCTAAAACACTTTACCAAGATTTTAGTGCAGGCCTAATAGTAGCTATGACAGCTATACCAATGGCTATGGGTTTTGCCATGGCTATGGGTATGAGGCCCGAACATGGTATTATAGCTGGTGCATTGGCTTGTGTAATAGGTAGAACATTTGGTGGCTCAAAATACCAGGTTTATGGACCAACTGCTGCATTTATTCCTGTTATCGCAGGTTTGATGACTAAATATAATCCTGAAGGCCTAACGTTTGAATCTGCGCATGGATTTTTAGTGCTGGTTTCTATTATTTCAGGAATAGTATTAATTGTTATGGGGATTTTTGGGGTTGGAAAATATGCCAAGCTGGTTCCCAATTCAATTATTGTTGGATTTACGGTGGGAATTGCAGTAGCTATAGCAATGACCAACCTTAAAGATATTTTAGGTTTAGATAGCTATAAAGCACTTTTAGGAGACAGTAGCAGAGGCTTTGTTGAAAAAACATCTTACATGTTTAGCCACTTACATCTCATTAATGGTTGGACCATTCTGATAGGCATTGTTACTTTTGTTTTGGCAAAATACCTACTAAAGATTTCCATTTATATTCCCGGACCAGTTATTGCAATGGGAACTGCCACCTTACTAGCAAACACTGTATTAGCAGATAAAAATATACTTTTGGTAAAAGACCTGTATGGTTCTATTCCAAACAATTTTTTTAAACTACAGATGCCTTATCTACCTCAAATAACCGGGGGTGTAGTATTGGATATTATTTACTTTGTTGCTGCTATCGTTTTTGTTTCAGGGGTAGAAAGTGTTTTATGTTCCTCTATGGCTGATAGGCTTGCGAAAAATGATAGAACACCCTTTAATCCAGACAAAGAATTTTTTGGTCAAGGTTTAGTTCAAATTATTACCCCTTTGGCATCGGGATTTCCCTGTACAGGAGCCTTGGCAAGAACAGCCACAAGTATAAAGGCAGGTGCAAAAACTCCATTGGCAGGATATTTTAAGGCAGTACTAAAATTAATTATGGCTTATTACCTAGCACAATATTTAGAGTTAGTGCCTATGGCTTGTATTGGTGGAATTTTGGTATGGGTAGCAAGCAATATGATTAAGCCTTCGGAAATTAAAGAAGTAAAAGAACACGGAAAATTTGAATTTGCTATGCTGGTTTTTACCGCCGTAATGGTACCCTTAACAGATTTTTTAACCGGCGTTCTCTCTGCTTTGATAATTTATTTTGTTGTGAAATACATGTTTAAAAAGAAAAAAAATAAAGTACAAACCAGTCACTAATCACCCCTACAAGAAATTAGCGTATGTAATACGCACATTTTATCACAAGCAAGAGTAGCTAAAAAATACTATATGAAATCATATGAAAAATTGTTATTAGAAAACAAAGCCTGGGCACAAGAAAAAGTAGAAGATGATCCTGATTTTTTTACCCGGTTAAGCAAAATACAAACCCCGGATTTTCTTTGGATTGGTTGTAGCGACAGCCGGGTTCCGGCCAATGAAATTACCAATACCCAACCCGGAGAAATTTTCGTGCACAGAAATATTGCCAATCTGGTAGTGCATACGGATGTTAATCTCCTAAGCGTTCTCGACTATGCCGTTACCTACCTGAAAGTGAAACACGTGATTGTTTGCGGACACTACGGATGTGGGGGCGTGAAAGCATCCATGACCAACCACGATTTTAAACAGGTGCTCAATATGTGGTTGAGAAATATAAAAGATGTTTACCGCTTGCACCGGGATGAACTTGAAGCTATTCAGGAAGAGGAGCCCCGATTCGATAGACTGGTAGAACTAAACGTTATTGAGCAGGTGCAACACCTGGCAAAAACCTCCATTATTCAAAGGGCATGGCAAAAAGAAACCTTCCCGCATATACATGGTTGGGTGTATGGCTTGAAAGATGGACTGATTAAACCGGTTTTTGAAATGGCAGCTGGCACTTCTATTGACCCCTTGTATCAATATGACGATTTGTAAAGAGCGTGATTACTTATATCAATTTAAAGTATATATATCTTTAATTGATATACAACTAGAAATAAAAAATCCCGCCCAAAAATGGGCGGGATTGCAGTTGGTTGTTGGTTGTAGAGAAACAAAACCCCACTAATTAGACAACCGTTTATCGATTTCGCTGCAAAGCAGCATAAGAATTTCTTCCACCGCGCCTTCTCCCTTGATTTCCACTACTTTATTAAATTTCCGGTAATAATCGGCTACCACCGAAGTCTTCTTATGATATTCCACAATTCGGGCACGTATCACCTCTTCGCTATTATCATCGCTCCGTCCGCTGCTTAGGCCTCTATTCAGTAATCGCTTTACCAACTCTTCTTCGCCAACCTCCATTGCCAATACAACGCCTATTGATGTATTTTTTTCACGTAAAAGGCCATCCAGTGCCTCACTTTGCGCTACTGTACGGGGAAATCCATCAAACAAAAATCCTTTGGCTTTCGGATTATTATCTACCGCCGAAGCAATCATCCCCACCACCACAGCATCGGGTACCAATTCGCCCCTGTCCATAATAGTTTTCGCCTCCAAACCCAGCACAGTTTTACGACTGATTTCGGAGCGTAACAAATCTCCGGTAGATAAATGGATCAGACCATATTTTTCCACTAACTGGGCACTTTGCGTACCCTTACCACTGCCGGGAGGACCAAATAGAATAATATTAAACATATCCCACCAATTATTATATGAAGAACAAATATAAGTGCTTACCCTTAAAAATCCTCTAATCCCAAGCCCCCCTTGCGTGTGTTTATTTATTTTTACCCACTTAAATGAACATTCGCAGAGCCCCTCCGTTATTACTTTATATATTTATCCAATGCATTATAAATTTTTACTGCCCTTACTTTTCACACTAAATGCTTGTGCAGGACAATCTACACAAACTGTTTCTACTATGAACGATTCTAAAAATCCCAATCCCGTTTATTCCCGGTCAGACTCCACTAAAGTAACCCTTCCTGCCAGTGAATGGAAGAAAATCCTTTCCCCCGACTTGTATTATATAGCGCGTGAAAAAGGAACAGAACGCCCTTACACCAGCATATGGGAAAAAAATACAGACAAAGGCACTTACTATTGCGCTGCTTGTGGAAATGCCTTATTTTTAAGTGATACCAAATTTGAAAGTGGTTGCGGGTGGCCCAGCTTTTATGCCCCCGTAAGCAAAACTTCTATATTATATCTGCCAGATAATACGCACGGCATGAGCAGAACCGAAGTGCAATGCGGAAGATGCAAGTCGCACCTCGGGCACGTTTTTGAAGATGGCCCACCTCCTACCGGACTTCGCTACTGCATTAATGGGGTAATTTTAGACTTTGAAAAAGCCCGAGAAACTGAAAAAAAATACCAACAGAAAAATGAATGATAGTTAAATATAATTTGTTGCCTCACATAAACTGCCGGAATACTTCAATTCCGGCAGTTTATTTTGGTATATCGCCGATAATTACTGAATTTCCCTTCCTCAAATTTCCAACATGAAAAAATACCTCTTTCTTTTTCTCGGTTTATTACCCTGCCTTGTATTTGCCCAAATGGTAGACATCAATAAACACTTCTCCTCACTAAAACCCCGGAATATTGGTCCAGCCGGGATGAGTGGACGGGTAACTGCTATTGATGCGGTTTGGAATAATCCCAACGTTATTTATCTGGGTACCGCCAGTGGGGGTGTTTGGAAAACTGAAAATGGCGGAGGTAGCTGGACGCCCATTTTTGATGAGCAGCCTATCCAGAATATTGGTGCAGTAGCTATCACACAATCGAACCCCAATATCGTTTGGGCAGGAACCGGTGAAGGAAATCCCCGCAACTCGGTGAGTTTAGGTGAGGGAATCTATAAGAGCTTAGACGCTGGTAAAACCTGGAAATGTATGGGCCTGCAAAAAACCCGTAATATCCACCGCATTTTAATCGACCCCAATAATCCCGAAGTAGTTTACGCCGGCGTAATGGGAAATCCTTTTGCTGCCCATCCTGAAAGAGGGGTTTATAAAACTACCGATGGAGGGGAAAACTGGAAAATGATTTTACATACCAATGATACCAGCGGTGTGGGCGACATGGTTATGGACCCCACCAACCCCAATAAGATACTGGTAAATATGTATCAACATCTACGTACCCCCTGGAGCTTGAAAGGAGGAGGAAGCGGAAGTGGATTATACGTTACCTATGATGGAGGAAAAAACTTTAAAAAACTAGGAAAAGCGGAAGGACTACCCGCAGGCGACTTAGGCAGAATAGGTATTGCAATTGGCAGAAATGATCCGAATAGAATATATGCGTTGGTAGAAGCCACCAAAAACGGATTATACAAATCAGAAGATGGTGGCAACAAATGGGAATTGGTAAACAGCGAAACCTCCGTAGTTACCAATCGGGCTTTCTATTTCCAGGATATTGCCATAGACCCGCAAAACGAAAACCGCTTATATAATATCAATCAAATGATTTCCGTAAGTGAAGATGGAGGTAAAAATTTTAAAACTATTATTCCTTATAGCGGCATTCACCCCGATCACCATGCCTGGTGGATTCATCCATACAATCCTTCCTACATCATAGATGGAAACGACGGAGGAATCGCCATATCCCGCGACCGGGGTAAAACCTGGCAGTTTGATGAAAAATTACCGCTAGGCCAATTCTACCATATTAATGTAGACAATCAACTACCCTATCATGTGATGGGTGGATTGCAGGATAATGGAAGCTGGCACGGACCTGCCTATGTATGGGTAAGAAGCGGTATCCGAAATGCACACTGGCAAGGAGTAAATGGAGGAGATGGATTTGATGTGATGCCCGACCCCGAAGATGCCAACTGGGTTTACTCTATGAGTCAGGGTGGCGCCTTAGGCAGATATAATATTGCCACCGGAGAAGATTGGAGCATCCGTCCACCCCGACCCAACCTTACCACGCGCCAACGTTTCAACTGGAATGCGGCTATTGCCCAGGATCCATTTGAAAAAGGTACTATTTATTATGGTAGTCAATTCTTAAACAAAAGCACCGACCGCGGCATTTCCTGGCAGATTATTTCTCCAGACCTTTCTACCAATGATAGTGCCAAAATAGACCAAAGTACCAATGGAGGTTTATCCATAGATATTACTGGTGCAGAGAATTTCTGTACCATTCTAGCCATTGAGCCCTCGCCTTTGCAGAAAGATGTAATTTGGGTAGGCACCGACGATGGTAACGTTCAACTTACTACGGATGGTGGTAAAACCTGGACCAACTTCAGAACCAAAATTCCGGGATTACCGGCTGGTGCTTGGATACCGCAAATCAGAGCATCCCGCCACATTGCAGGAGAAGCTTTTGTGGTAGCCAACGACTATCGCAGAGGTAATCAAGCAACCCTGGTTTTCCGCACCTCTGATTTTGGAAAAACATGGACAAGGTTAGCCGATGAAAAAAAGGTTACCGGATATGCACTTTGTGTTTTGCAAGACCCAACTGAACCTAATTTAATTTTCCTCGGTACTGAACAGGGATTATGGGTTAGTCTTGATAATGGCAACAGCTTTCAGCAATTTAAAAATGGATATCCTTCGGTATCTACCTACGATATGGCGATACAGGAAAGAGAAGCCGATCTGGTAATTGCTACCTTTGGAAGAGCCTTATGGATTCTGGATGATATTCGCCCGCTAAGAAAAATGGCGGCTAATAAAGGTCAGCTCCCGGCAGCTCGCTTAACAGCTTTTACCCCTCCAACCGGGTATCAGGCGAATATTAAAAATGCTTCCGGTATCGAATACAGTACCTGGGGTACCTATGAAGGAGAAAATAAAAAATTCGGAGCCCCCATTAGCTTTTTTGTAAAGAAAAACTCCCAGGATACCGGGAAAAATAAATTACCTGATACCGCAGTCTTGAAAATCTTTGACGCATCTAACGTGCAAGTAAGAACTGTTCGAGCTAAAGCCGATAGCGGATTTAATAGATACTATTGGGGTATGGAAGGAAAAGGAATACGCCAAAGTGGAGGTGGTGGCCGAGGTGGCCGCATGGGGGGTGTAAGAAATAATGCTGATGAACCCGGCGGACTACCCGTTGATCCCGGAACCTATAAAGTTGTTATCAGTTTGGGTAAAGATGCAGCCGATAGCTGTTTTATCACTGTTCAGGACGATCCAAATGCACCCATCCCTGCAACTGTTCGCACATCGCTGCGAAAAACCAATCAGCAATTAGATCAATCCACACTAAAACTGGTTGACTTAAATGACCGCTTAACAGAAGCAGATGAGATAATTAAAAAAGTAGAAGCCGGCTATAAAGATATGGATCCGAAAAAGGCAGACACCTTGCGCAAAGTAAATAAAGCAATGCAAGACAGTTTGAAAGCTATTCGGGAAATATTGAATGGAAAACCCCAAGAAAAGCAAGGATATGGCAATGTTCCCCAGGTAACCGTTAATTCATTGATGGGAGAAGCCCGTATGACGGTTATGGGTAAAAAAGCCATTCCGGGGCCCCAGGAACAAAGACTAATTAAAGATGCGGAAGAAGCTGTGAATAAGGTAATTGAAAGGGCCAATAATTTCTTTGGAGAACCCTGGAAAAATTATCGAAATCTGGTGGAAAGCGTACCGGTAAAATTATTCAAAGACTATACCCCTCTTAAATAGGTAGGGGGGTATTAGTTTTTGTTAATCAGAAACACAAAGGGTTTCAGGGGCTTTTCTTGCAATATTTGTTGAATCTGATAGGGCTTGCGGAATATTTTATACCGGTTGAGGTCTACAAATTCATGCACCTCACAAAACAAATCCCAACGCTCTGCTTTTTGCAACAACCTATCCAATTGTGCCACTTCCCGCTCATAATCTTCCTCTTTGGTAAGGGAGGGACGGGATAATAGAACCAATTCGCGTTTAGGGGTTTGCATAAGCAGTATAGCTACTATTTTTGGTTTGGACAGCCACAAAACTTGGTACCATGGTTTTTCCGCAGCATACTACAAGAGGAGGCAGTTACTGATAACAGTAACAAAAAAACAATCCATTGGTTTAGTTTTGTTTTCATAACACACTACTAAAGTACGAGAAACCACTCAAAGTTAACCATCTCAGCCGTTGCATACTCCTAAACAAAATACAAAAGTACTGGTAGCCCCCCTTGACTGGGGTTTAGGGCATGCCACCCGTTGTATACCCTTGATTAAGGCTTTATTAGCCAGTGGATACGAGGTGATTTTGGCCGGGGAAGGTCCGCAAGCTTTACTGTTACAGTCAGAATTTCCCGGGCTTACCCTACTCCCTCTTCGGGGATATCGGGTTACCTACAGTAAAAGAAAGAGCGGAATGGTGCTGAAACTGTTGTGGCAATTACCCAAAATTTGGCAGGCCATTCGTTTCGAGAAGCGCTGGCTACAGCAACAAATAGGTAGGCATAGCATTCAGTTGGTAATTTCCGACAACCGCTATGGTTTGCACGATCCTTTGGTAAAAAGTATTTTCATTACCCATCAATTAACCATTAAGGCGCCTATTCGGGTAGTGGAAAAATGGATGCAACAGATACAATACCGACTTATTCAATCATTTACTACTTGTTGGATACCGGATATTGCCGGGTTACCTAATGCAGCAGGCATACTGTCGCATCCCCAGCTTTTACCATCAATCCCTACACAGTATATTGGATGGCTCTCCAGATTCCGGAAAGAAACAACCGAACCCTTGTACTCGTATTGTATTATTCTTTCTGGCCCCGAACCGCAAAGAAGTCAATTAGAAGCTATTCTGCTAGATCAGCTAAAAACCGTTACTGAAAAAGTATTATTTATACGGGGGTTACCGGGAGAGAAAGCGCTCCCATCCACTGCAGAAAACATTATATGCAAAAACCATTTACCGCAGGAAGCCTTGCAAAAAGCGCTATTGCAAAGCGAGTGGGTTATCAGTAGAAGTGGTTACACTACGGTTATGGAACTGCTTTGTTTACAAAAAAGAGCAATTCTGATACCTACTCCTGGCCAAACTGAGCAGGAATACCTAGCAGAAAGATTACACACACAACATCGTGCCTATGCAGTTGCACAATCAGTTTTTGAATGGCATACCGCCATCCGGGAAGCCGCAGCATTCAGGTATGAGTGGCCGGAGGAAGGTGGTTTTCAGTCCGAAATGTTACCCGCGTATATCAACCAGGTGATGAATGAATAACTACTTTTGCACCCTATGAAGGCTAACCTGCGGGCACATGCAGCTGTTATTGGCGCCAATCTGATTTTTGGTACCAGCTATTCGGTAGTAAAACTTATTACGCCGGCATTTTTACCCGCATTTGCCCTGAATGCCTTTCGGGTAATTACTGCTATTGTATTTTTTTCAGCCGCCTATCTTTTGCAACCGGGCAGAGCTTGGCCCGAAAAAAAAGATGTTCCCCGACTACTGCTTTGTGCCCTTACAGGCATTGTTATTAATCAGCTCTTATTTATCAAAGGGGTATCGCTTACTTCCCCCATTCATAGTGCTTTACTATCGCTGGCCACCCCGCTTTTCATCACTGGAATTGCTGCCTGGCTATTGCGGGAAGCTTTTACTGTATTAAAGGCATTGGGGCTGCTGCTGGGCTTGTCGGGAGCTACTATACTGATTATGCTAAAAGCTACTCCCGGTGCTATGCAAAATAGCCTCGAGGGAGACGTAATGGTATTATTGAATGCGATTTCCTATTCCTTTTATTTAGTGTTGGTTAAGCCCCTGATGGCCAAATACCAGGGGGTAGATATCTTGCGATGGTTGTTTTTGATGGGGGCCATCATAATTCTGCCCATAGGCGTTCCTCCGCTAGTGCATGCCGATTATAGCCACTGGAGTTGGGTACAATGGAATGCGCTGCTGTTTATTGGTATTGGGGCCACTTTTCTGGCTTATCTACTGAATCTTTATGGTATCAATCGTATTGGGGCCGCTGCAACGGGAAGCTATATCTATACACAGCCTGTATTTGCAGCGCTAATCGCTAGTTTGTTTTATGCAGAAAAACTCAGCCTCGTGCAAATAATGGCAGCAATACTAATATTTAGCGGCGTATATCTGGCCAATTATAAAAAATCTGTAAGGGCCTTGGGCTGATCGTAAAAGAAAAAATAGCGCGTGGCTGATCTAAACTCAGCCCATTGCTTGATGTCGGCTGCTACTGCAAAAATTCCACAGGTAGGCAAATGATCAATCCGAATATCACACAATAAATTTACAAAATCTGTAAGCCCTGGATTATGCGAAAACAGGGCAGCAGTGTGAACGGTTTCCGGTAGTCGACCCACCATCCGAAATAAGTTTTCGGCATCGGGATGATACAGGCTGGCAATTTGTTGCACGCCCGAAGCCGGCACCTGATAGGCCTCCGCAAAAAAACAGGCAGTGGCATAGGCCCTTTTTGCAGGGCTACTTACAAAAGCATCAATAGAAATTCCCCGGTTAAGCAATCGCTGCGCCATCATCGGCGCATCTTGCAGCCCACGTTCATTCAATATCCTGTCAATATCTTTTTGTCCCCACTGCGCAGGATGCGTTTTGGCGTGGCGAATAACCAATAGTCTTTTCACAAACACAAGTTACAAAAATCTCCACTTACATTTGCATGTATGGGCATTAATCGATTACCCTTATCTGCGTTTATGCAACTCAGCCGCCACCATCCAGTGCTGGATGTAAGAAGTCCGGCTGAATTTCAGCATGCCCATATACCAACTGCCATCTCTTTCCCATTATTTACAGACGAAGAAAGAAAAGTAGTAGGAACAGCCTATAAACAGGAAAGCAAACAAACGGCTATAAAGTGGGGACTACGATTTTTTGGAACTCGGATGGCAGACATGGTGGAAGAAGCAGAAAAAATTATGTCCCTACACAGAGAAAAAAACAATAGCAATGAGAATAAAATATTAGTGCATTGCTGGAGGGGAGGTATGCGGAGTGCCGGCGTTGCCTGGCTTTTAGATTTATACGGATTAGAAGTATATACGCTAGAAGGGGGATACAAGGCTTACAGAAACTGGGTATTACAACAATTTATGCTGCCCTACCATTTTCGGATGTTAGGAGGCTGCACCGGAAGCGGAAAAACACAACTCATTCAATTACTCCAACAACAAGGAGCTGCTGCCATCGACCTAGAGGGGATTGCATCGCACAAAGGTTCCGCATTTGGCAACCTAGGTATGCCGGCCCAACCCTCTCAGGAAATGTTTGAGAACTTATTGGCAAACGAATTACATACATATTCCCAATCGGATAGTCCTGACCCTGCAATTTGGCTAGAGGACGAAAGCAAACGCATCGGAAATATCAATATCCCCGGACCGATTTTTGCGCAAATGCGCAGCAGTGAGCTATACTTTTTAGAAATCCCCTTCGAAGAAAGACTGCAACATATTATCCAAGATTACGGAGTGTTTTCTCAAGATCTGCTTATTGCTACTATCACTCGTATACAAAAAAGACTGGGAGGATTAGAAACAAAATTAGCCATTCAGCATATACAGGAAAATCAACTGGCTGAATGCTTTCGGATTCTGCTAGCATATTACGACAAATACTATTTGGGCAGTTTGCATAATCTACGTCCCGCAACTGCAGCCGACATCATACCTGTACCCTTAGAAAAAGTGGATGTGGAAAATAACTACCGGGTATTATTATCGGCTGTAAAAAGTTAGCTGCCTGTTATCCATTCTGCAACTGCCTGGTAACCCATCCAGCCCATTACCAATACAACAGCCCAGCCACAAACCTGCATCCAAAGGGGATGTTGATACCCTTTCATCAAGCGTTGCTGCCGACCGGCCAATAACAAGGCGCCCAATGCAAAAGGGAGAATGAGCCCATTTATCATGCCGGCTAACAGTAGCAATTGAGCGGGCTTACCTACCCAAATAAATATCAGTGTACAGATGATGATAAATAATGAAATAGCAGCTCTTTCGTACCTAGCAATAATCGGATGAAAAGTTTTTAAAAAAGATATAGAAGTATAGGCCGCCCCTATCACAGAGGATATGGCTGCTGCCCATAAAACGATTCCGAAAATACGCAAACCCCATTCCCCGGCTACAAAACCGAACACGGTAGCTGCCGGATTATTTTTATCGGGAATACATCCTTGTTGTATGGCTCCCAGCACAGCAAAAAATAAGAGGAAACGCATTAGTCCCGAAATAAAAATACCCGCGATAGCGCTTTTGTCTACCCGATTAATATTTTCCTTACCATAAATACCGGCATCAATCAATCGATGAGCTCCAGAAAAAGTAATGTACCCTCCTACTGTTCCGCCCACAATGGTAATAATTGCTGTAGTACTGATGGTTTCGGGAATAAAACTATGGTGCACTGCCTCCCAAACAGGAGGATGAGCTGCCACTGCAATTATGAGCGTTAAAGTTATTTTAGCCAACCCGGCAATTCGGGTAAAATTATCCAGCATAGGACCCATCTCCCGATACCAAAACAAAATCAGAGCGGCAACACAACTAATAACTGCCCCTTGCTGAAAACTAAGTCCTGTTAATACATTCACGCCCAACCCGCATCCGGCAATATTGGCAATATTAAAAGCAAAGCCTCCTAATACCACCATAAAAGCAATAACATAGCCTAAACCGGGTAGCAGTTGATTAGACAAATCCTGCGCACGCATTTCGCTTACGGTGATAATTCGCCAAGTATTCAGCTGTGCCCCAATATCTAATAAAAAAGAAACGATGATAACAAACCCAAAGCTGCTAAGAAGTTGCTGGGTGAACACAGTAGTCTGGGTAAGAAATCCCGGGCCAATAGAAGAATTGGCCATCAGAAAGGCAGCGCCTAATCCTGCACCGCTGAACCAGGTATTTTTAATTTTTCCGAAGGCCAATATTATTAGATTGAAGATGGTGAAAAATATCTGCCGCCAGAGAAGCTGCCCCGGGTGCATCGCCATGAATACAAATCGTTTCAGCGCATACCGGAATGATGGCGCCATTATCTGCTATAACAGTTTGCTGCAATACCATCTGCACAACCTGGTTTACACTTTCCTCCCTATTGGCTAGCAGTGCATAAGGATTAGTGCGTGCAACCAGTGTTCCGTCCGATTGATACCGCCTGTCGGCAAATACTTCATTACAAAAAAGTAAGCCGGCTGCTTGGGCTTCTTTTATCGAGTATGAATTACTAAGTCCATACAAACACAAAGAAGAATCTACTTCTTTTACCGCCAATGCAATTACGCTGGCAATATGTTGAGAGCAGGCAGACATATTATACAGGGCACCGTGAGGCTTTACATGATGCAGTTTTGCGCCCAAATGCAATGCCATTTGTTGAAGTTGAAAAACCTGAGTTTGAATTAGGTCGGTTAGTGCCGCATCAGAAAGGGAATGATTTTTTCTGCCAAAATTTTCGGGATCATTAAACCCCGGATGGGCGCCTATTTTCACCCCATACTGCAAAGCAAGTTGAATGGTGTGCCCCATCACAGATTCATTACCGGCATGAGCACCACAGGCAATATTGGCACTGCTTATATATGGCATTATTCGCTCATCATCGGGGAAGCCTTCCCCCAGATCACAATTAATATCCACCAAATACTTTTCCATTGCTGTAAAATCAACGCTCAAGATACGATGCTAAGCGATTGCCGGCGGCATTTTGCAATTGAGCCAACAAAAAAATCTGCTCCCTATAAATCTGCTCAGCATTCGAGCGATTAACCCACTCAAAATGCAGGGGTAATGAAGCAGGCCATTGGGCCAGTCTTGATAAATCGGCAGTAATCACTTGTGCAATTCTGGGATATCCACCGGTTGTTGGATGGTCTGCCATCAGTATAATAATTTGTCCATCCGGCAGCCATTGAATAGTTCCTCTTCTAACAGCTGCGGAAATCAATTCGCGGTAGGTTCCTGTTAATGATGGCCCCTTTACAATAAATCCCATGCGGTTGCTTGGTGGCAGTATTGTAAACGAAGCGCAGGTAAGTTGTTCCTTAGATACTTCATCTAACAAATTAAAATGAGTATCTCGAATCAGCCGAATGGGTGTGGTGGATGAGCTGTTTTTAAATGCAGGTTTCCAGGGTAGTGGGAGAAAACTTTCCGGAGCTTGGGTGGTAAATTCAACTGTATCGCGAAAGGGCAGCTGATCTTGTTTGTCAAGTGCCCGTCCCCTAAAGCCGGATGAGGGCACACCCCATTGGGTACTAAAACTGCCTAACCACGCGTTAAGTTGAAATCCACCCCGCACAGCTATATACATTACCCTGCCAGCTTTTGGATGCTGAAATGTGAGAACGCAACCTTTTTTTACCAGTATAGTCCGATTGATTTCCACCGGCATCCCCTGTAAATAAGGTTGCCAATCGGCTCCACTTATAGCAATTACGGCATCCGCTTCGAATAGCAGTGTGGGTGCTGGAAAAAATATTTCCAAACCGGCTTCTTCTAATTTATTTCCTACCAAACTATTGGCAATTTGTAGCGACCAGGTATCTAAAGCGCCTCCGGGCGGAATACCCAAATGTTGGTATCCGAACCTGCCTAAATCCTGCATCGAATCTAGGCTTCCCTTTTTAATAATTCGGATACTCATTCTGTTATCAGTTGGTGGTATTCTTTCAGTGAAATCGGATAAAAAGTTACTTCATCCCCCGGCTGCAAAAAACAAGGAATGGCTGCCTCGGGATGAAACATTCGAATAGGGGTTCTACCTATCAATTGCCAGCCACCTGGAGACTCCGAAGGATAAATGCCGGTTTGTTGGGCAGCAATGGCAACACTGCCGGCAGGCACCCTACTTCGGGGTCGGGCATGGCGGGGCGCAGTGATACGTGCATCTACAATTCCCATATAAGCAAAGCCGGGTAAGAAACCCAACATATATACAGTGTAGGGGTTACTATGGTGCAGTGATACCAACTCATCTGAAGAAAGAGAAAGTTGAGCCGACAGGGTAATCAAATCGGGGGCCAGCGAAGTATCATAACATACGGGAATACTTACCTGCCTTTTTAATAAAGGAGCATGAATAGAAAGATCGGTTACTCTACTCATTACCGCTTCTAGTATAGCTTCTCCCGCAGTAGGATGATTGGGCGTATTGGCTATTTTCAGTGGGTCGAATACAATTGTAACAGAGTGAATGGCAGGAATTATATCAGTTACACCGGGCAAGGGGTATGATTGCAATGCCTGCCAGATGGCTCGGATTACTGCATGTATATTTTCATCCATCGCTTCGCGGCAAACCAGCGAGAATGACTGATCTCCATTCCATTCAACCGATACAAACAATACCTCTCCGTTGGGAGCCGTAATTTGAATGGTGGGTGCTAAATAATTAGGGTTTTCCTCCATTGGCTATTTCTGCTTGCTCACGCTCGAGAAAACGGTTATACAGCAAAGTAGTAACCGGACCATTTACCGGCAAATACACATCGTCCATGCGGGATACCGGAATAATTCGCTTGGTAGTGCTGCTTACAAAAGCTTCGCGGGCTGCCGGAATTTCGTGAAGATGCAAATCACGCAATTCTACTAAAATACCAATCTCCCGGGCGATTTCAATAAGGGTATTGCGGGTTACGCCTTTTAAAATATTCGTATCAGGGGTTACCAAATTTCCGGCGGCATTTACCACAAAAAAATTACAACGGGGGCATTCACTGATGATTCCGTGGTGATGATATAGCACATCGTGGGCCTGGTGTTCTTCTACCATGGGGCGCAGCCAGATTTCCATGCTATAATCGGTAGTTTTCACTTGCGGAAAATGGCGACGATAGGGATAGGTTACCATTTGATAGCCCTCTTTACGCATAGCAGCAGGGGGTGGAGTAATGGGTTCATTCACCAAGAATAATTCAGGTGTTCCCAAATGAATTCCGTCTTCGGAATTTCCTCCGGTAAGCAGTAAACGTATTCCTGAATCCGGAAGCCGGTTAATTTGAATGAGTTCGTGAACGAGTCGGGCAATTTCTTCACGGGTAAGGGGTACAGTGAGCCGCATATCTTTTGCGCTCTGAAAGAACCTTTCGATATGCTGATACAAAAAAAGCGGGGTACTTTGTGCAACCCTTAAAAAATCAAAAACAGCATATCCGCGTTTACATCCTAAATCTTGTAAAGACACGCCTGATTCTTTCAGCGGTTGCCAGCGTTGATTAGCATAACAAATGAGTTCCATACGATTATTTTTTAAGTAAACGAATTGCTGTATTTCTTCCTACGCCATACGGTGGCCGAGGGTTGCCATACAATTTTTTAGAGGCAGTATTACCTGATTCGGCAGCCGAAAGCCGGATTTGATGCGAAAATAATTGCCGGATTGCTGCAATAGGCTGTGTAATTGAGATTAATTCGGAACCAACCTGTGATTGTTCGGCAGCCATCTTCCAGTTTTCTTTCTACAACGCTGAATCATCGCATAAATTGCTTGTTTAAGCCTGCTATTCAGGCAATTATTAAAAAAACGTAGGAGCTATTTATAAAATCAGCGCCTGACGGAACTACAAATGTGGTTTTTTACTTGAATATTATTATCTTGTTGTTATAGATTGCTTGTTTTATGCGACCGATTTGGATTTTTTTACTATGGATAACCGGATGGAAAATCCGGGGGGAGTTTCCTTATTACCTGAAAAAATGTGTGGTAATTGTTGCCCCACATACCAGCTCTTGGGATTTTATTTTAGGACTGGCAGTTAGAAGTAAACTACGATTGGGCTATCTACATTTTCTGGGCAAAAAAGAATTGTTCGATGGCCCCTTTGGGTTCTTTTTCCGCTGGTTGGGCGGAATACCGGTAGACCGTTCATCTTCGCATAATCTGGTAGATCAGGTAGTACAAAAATTTAAGGCGGAAGAAAGTTTTTCGTTGGTACTATCGCCTGAGGGTACCCGCAAAAAAGTAGACAGGCTCCATACGGGTTTTTACCATATTGCCCAACAGGCAGGTGTACCCTTGGTAATGATAGGATTTGATTTTGGTAAAAAAGAAGTTGTAGTTGCCGAACCTTTTACTACCAGCGAGCAAGCTGCGGATTTTCGTTTTATTCTCAATTTTTTTGGCCCTATGCAGGGAAAGGTTCCCGAAAATGGATTAGCCCATCTGATGAATATATAAAACAGTTGAACATGAAAAAAAACTATCCCCTACTGGTAGAAAAGTTTTATCAATTTGAGGCATCGCAGCCGAATGATTTATTTCTTTCAGAGCCGGTAAATGGTATTTACCGAGAATTTACCTGGGCAAAAGCCGGCCAAGAGATCCGCTCTATGGCAGCTGCATTGCAGAGCATGGGTTTAGGAAACGAAGACAAGGTTTGTATCCTAAGCAAAAACTGCGCCCATTGGATTATGGCAGACCTAGCGATTGCGATGGCAGGCTGTATTGCTGTTCCGCTGTATCCGAATATTACACCGGAAGCAATCAATGAAATTATACTGCACAGCGAAAGTAAAGCCATCTTCGTTGGCAAATTAGATAACCCTACTTATCTGCGGCAGGGCATCCCCGATAGCCTTATACAAATCACCTACCCATTTTATCCCAATGAAGGTTGTATCAACTGGGATCAGCTGGTAAAAGATACGGCGCCACTGGAAGGGACCCCCACGCCAGATTCCGAAAAATTAGCCAGTATTGTTTACACATCCGGAACCACCGGACAACCCAAGGGGGTAATGAATTCGCACGGGGCACTTGGCTTTGCAGTAGATGCTTTTCTGAAAAGCTACCCACATCTGCATAAAGAAACCTTTTTCTCTTATTTACCTCTCTGCCATGTTGCCGAAAGAATGCTGGTTGAATGCGGAGGTATTTATACGGGCAGTACCATCTACTTTGTAGAGTCGATGGATACTTTTGCGGCCAACCTGGCACATACACAACCAACGGTTTTTTTAGCCGTGCCCCGAATATGGGAAAAATTACAGGAAGGCATTCTGAAAAAAATACCGCAAAAAAAACTAAGCCGGCTCCTGTCTATCCCCGGTATAAACTGGTTAATTCGGTTTAGCATTCAAAAAAAACTTGGACTTTCTAGATACAAGCACGCATTTACCGGAGCTTCGCCAATTAATCCTGCTTTACTGTTCTGGTTCCAGCAATTGGGCATTATAATTCAGGAAGCCTATGGCATGACGGAAAATATGGCACTCTCCCATTCAAATAGAAAAAACTCAGTGAAATTTGGAACCGTTGGCCCTTCGTACGAAGGCGTAGAAGTTCGCCTCGGAAAAGACAACGAAGTGCTGGTAAAAAGTGAAGCATCCATGATGGGATATTATAAAGAACCGGAACTAACTGCCGCCTCTTTTGAAGATGGGTTTTTAAAAACCGGCGATGAGGGCATGATTGATGCAGATGGTTTTTTAACCATCACCGGACGAATAAAAGATCAGTTTAAAACCAGCAAAGGAAAATATGTGATGCCTGCAGTTATCGAATCGAAATTATTACAGGCCGGACTCCTTTCGCAGGTTTGTGTAATTGGTTCAGGATTGCCCAGCGCAATAGCAATATGTACCCTTTCAGAACCCATGAAAGTAAATAATGCCGATCTGCAACAAGCACAGTTACTCGATCTTATGAAACAAACCAATAGTCAACTCGAACACCACGAAAAAATCAGCAAAATGATTGTACTGGAGGAAGAATGGACTACAGCAAATGGACTGCTTACACCCACCCTGAAAATAAAAAGAAAGGCGGTGGATGCCTCTTTTGGAGAAAAATATATTCCCTGGAGTCAGCGGGAAGAAACCATCATTTGGGGTTAATCACAAAGTGTTCAAAAGGGCCCTGTAAGACCAGATTATTCGCTTCTAGCATATTGGTGGCTGCTATGATTTATTTAACACAAATCATAATGATTTTATAAAATGCCCCTACCCGGTTGCATTTGGCATGAATTGTGTAAAAACCTGTAACTTTGTAAACAATCTATAAGCAAAATGAAACTAAATAACCTCCTGTTTATCGGCTTGATGGCCGCCACCTTCACTTCTTGTGTGTCTACCAAAACTTTAGAAGCCGAAAAAGCCAAATATGCCCAATTAAGTGGCGATTACCTCGCTATGCAGGCTAAGTACAGAGAATTACAAGATGAGTTAAAAAAATGTAACTTCTCTATTGAAAAGTCGAACGGACAAGTGTCGGACCTGAATAGCCGCAAGGCCGCTTTGGAAGGTCAAATTGCGGATTTGAACAAACAGATTGATTACTTGAGAGATAATAATAATACGGTGCTCAACCAACTGAAAGACTTATCAGTGGTAACCGGTTCTCAGGCGGAGAGTATTAAAAAATCGTTGGAAAACATCGGGTCGAAAGATATTTACATCAAAGACCTGCAAGGATCTATTGCGCGGAAAGATTCTTTGAATATGGCATTGGTAATGAATTTAAAAGGAGCCATTGGCAACCTAGACGACAAAGACATCAACATCAAAGTTGATAAAGGAGTTGTTTATGTAGACATTTCCGATAAATTGTTATTCAAGAGCGGAAGCTACGCCATTACCGACCGTGCCAAAGAAGTATTAGGTAAAGTAGCCAAGGTATTGAATGCGCAGCCTGATATAGAATTTTTAGTAGAAGGCCACACAGATAGTATTCCTATTACCAGTGCGGGTATCCAAGATAACTGGGATTTGAGTGTGAAAAGAGCCACAACGGTTGTTCGGGTATTGCAAGATGGATATGGTTTAGATCCAAAGCGAATGACGGCTGCAGGGCGTGGTCAATACCTTCCCTTAATGGATAATTCCACTCCGGAAGGCCGGGCTGCCAACCGCAGAACGCGCATAGTGATATTACCACAGTTAGATCAGTTCTTCAAACTGTTGGAAACAAAAAAATAAGAACTTCTTATAGATACATAAAAAAAGAGCGACTTGTATTAAGTCGCTCTTTTTTTATGGGAGTAAGCCCGCTTTATTTCACTTCCTTCCAGGCAGCCAGAATTTCTTCGGTATGATTGGCGGTATCTGGTTTAGCAATGATTTTTACAATCTTGCCGGTTTCATCAATTAAAAAAGTAGTTCGGGTAGTACCCATATAAGTACGGCCCATAAACTTCTTCTCGCCCCAGAGATTGTATTTGTCAACAATCTTCTTTTCTGCATCCGATACCAAAGGAAAAGGAAGCTCGAACTTGGTCTCGAATTTCTTGTGACTCTTTACATCGTCGGTACTAACGCCGATTACCTGGAAACCCTTTTTTAGGAGGGCACTGTAGTTATCGCGCAAATTACAGGCCTGAGCCGTACATCCGGGCGTATCGTCTTTTGGATAAAAATAAAGAATCACTTTTTTGCCTTTGAAATCGGCAAGCGAAATAGGTGCTCCATTCTGGTCAACTGCCTTGAAAGCAGGCGCTTTACTGCCCTCTTTTAATACTGCCATAGGTTAAAAATTGAAATTATAAGGTGGAAAGATAACATTATAAAGGGGGTTTTTGTTGAAAACTCAGTGGAAAGGGTAAAAAACGGGGACAGATTCACCTCGGCTTCTTACATTTGCTCAATTTATTATTGCCCATGCCCAAAGACCTTTCCATTAAATCTGTACTGATTATCGGCTCCGGCCCCATTATTATTGGCCAGGCCTGTGAATTTGATTATTCCGGCTCACAAGCTGCCCGTAGTTTACGGGAAGAAGGTATTGAAGTAATCTTGATTAACAGCAATCCGGCTACCATCATGACGGACCCAATGATGGCCGACAAAGTATACCTGCTGCCCCTAAATGTTGATAGTATTGAAAAAATACTGATAGAAAATAAAATTGATGCCGTATTGCCTACTATGGGGGGACAAACTGCCCTGAATTTATGCATGGAAGCGGATGAAGTTGGCATTTGGAAAAAATATGGGGTTCGGTTGATTGGGGTAGATATTGCTGCGATAGAAACTGCGGAAGACAGGGAGAAATTTCGCCAGTTAATGATAAAAATCGGCATTGCGGTAGCGCCAAGCCGGGTAGCCAATAGTTTTTTGGAAGGAAAAGAATTTGCCCAGGCCATCGGATTCCCCTTGGTAATCCGGCCCTCTTTTACCCTCGGTGGAACAGGCGGAGGATTCGTACATGGCAAAGAAGATTTAGATGCCGCTCTGGAAAGAGGGTTAACCGCCTCTCCCATTCACGAAGTACTGGTAGAAAAAGCTGTATTGGGCTGGAAAGAATTTGAACTAGAATTATTACGCGATCAGGCAGACAATGTAGTTATTATTTGTACAGTAGAAAATCTCGACCCGATGGGCGTACATACCGGAGATTCAATTACCGTTGCCCCGGCTATGACGCTCAGTGATACCTCTTTTCAGGATATGCGCAACAAAGCCATCCTTATGATGCGTTCACTAGGTAATTTTTCTGGAGGCTGCAATGTGCAATTTGCCCAAAATCCCGAAACAGAAGAGCTAATTGCAGTGGAAATTAATCCACGGGTGAGTCGCTCCTCTGCCCTGGCTTCCAAGGCAACCGGCTATCCCATTGCCAAGATTGCTGCCAAACTTGCCATCGGCTATACTTTAGATGAATTGAAAAACCAAATCACCCAAACCACATCGGCCTATTTTGAACCGGCACTGGATTATGTAATTGTAAAAATCCCCCGCTGGAATTTCGATAAATTTAAAGGAGCCAACGACACGCTGGGGCTGCAAATGAAGAGCGTAGGAGAAGTAATGGCTATCGGCAGAAGTTTTACCGAAGCTATCCAAAAAGCTTGTCAAAGTTTAGAAAATGAAGCAGTAGGTCTGGGCTACTACGGCAAAAGCCTCATGAAAAATGAAGAGCTGACCGAATATATCAAAACCCCAAAATGGGATCGTATCTTCCGAATCAAAGATGCCCTGATGCAGGGAACCACCGTTAAATCAATCGTACAAGCAACTGGTATCGATCGCTGGTTTGTTTACCAGATTCAACTCATTTGCCGGATTGAAAAAGACTTATCAAAATACACAATTGATACCCTTTCGGAAGAATTGTTGCGCGAAGCAAAAGTGAATGGATTTGCAGATGTTCAAATTGCTAAAATATTACAAGGCGATTGTTCCGACGAACACGTACTAAATAAAAGAACAGCCCTTGGAATAACCCGGGTATACAAAATGGTAGATACCTGCAGCGCAGAATTTGAAGCCAAAACCCCTTATTTCTATAGTACGTTTGAAGGGTAAAGGAATAGATTTATCGTGTAAGTAGTAAAACAAGCATTACTAACAAAATAGAGGATTTACTTGCGAAGAACTAGGTAGGTAACAATGGATTTATTGTATTTTGCACCCATCAAAAATCAGGCATGCGATTAAAAGACATTCAGGTACAAAATGAAAAAGAAACCCGCGGTGGTTTTGGAGAAGGTATTTATGAAGCCGGAAAATCTAACAATCAGGTTGTGGTGCTTACTGCCGACCTAGCGGGTTCACTGAAACTCGGACCATTTATTAAAGATTTTCCCGACCGATTTTTTCAATGTGGTATTGCGGAAGCCAATATGATGGGCATGGCCGCCGGATTAACGATTGGAGGTAAAATACCCTATACAACCACTTTCGCCAACTTCAGTACAGGTAGGGTGTACGACCAAATCAGACAGAGCATTGCCTATAGCGGTAAGAATGTAAAAATATGTGCTTCCCATGCAGGACTTACCCTGGGTGAAGACGGGGCTACCCATCAGATACTAGAAGATATTGGATTAATGAAGATGTTACCTGGCATGACGGTTATTGTTCCCTGTGATTTTAATCAAACCAAGGCAGCCACCCAAGCAATTGCAAATTATGAGGGTCCGGTTTACCTAAGGTTTGGTCGCCCTAAATGGCCCAATTTTACCAGCGAAAACGGAGCTGATTTTGTAATTGGCAAGGCTCAAACATTAAGTGAAGGAACGGATGTAACCCTATTTGCCTGCGGACACATGGTATGGAAGGCCATTGAAGCCGGCAGAATTTTAGAGGAAAAAGGATATAGTGTTGAACTCATCAATATACATACCATTAAACCCCTGGATACAGTTGCCGTGCTGGATTCGATTCGCAAAACCCGCTGTGCAGTAACCGTGGAAGAACACAATATTATCGGTGGATTGGGAGATTCGATTGCGCAAGTAGCAGCTGCAAACCATCCTATACCCATTGAATTTATTGGAACGAACGACACTTTTGGCGAGAGTGGAAAACCTACTGAACTATTAACCAAGTACGGATTAGACACGCCGTTTATTGTAGCGGCTGCTGAAAAAGTAATGGCCAGAAAATAAAAAGCTATCCTACTTAGGACTTTACTTTTTTCGCCAATCAAAATTGAAGTTGCAATTGATAATCACTCCCTGGTTATACTGAAATACCGGCTGCCCATTGATTTGCCGGCCGTATTGGATAATCTGGTTAAGATATCCTGCTTCAATGTTTATTAAGGGCGAAAAGCGATAGCCTAGTAAACAGCCCAACCGATTTTGATCGAAAACATTTACAGAAACATTTTTTCCAAATCCAATCAGAATTTCATCATACAAGGCCACATAAGGACTATTGGCATTTCGGGAATTCGACTTCAATGAATACTGGGTTTTAAACATATACCGGAATCGGTTGAGAAATACAAAAGCATCTTCTCGGGTTAGCTGGGGAGCACTATACCTACCCAACCATCTTTGTTCTAGCATAAAGCGGTGAGAGAATGAAAAGCTACTTTCTTTTTGCAACAGCTGCATCATCTGAAAAATCCGGTGTTCGGTAAAATCTTTCCCATATACATTCAGGGGTATCTCACCATATGAAAAGGTTTCCGCCCAAGCATAGCCAACTCGGAAAAGTACATTCGGATTAGCCTGATAATTAACCCCCACGCGCAATAGGCTCTGCTGCCAGTCGGTTATTAGCTTATTTCTTCGCCATTGGAATTCTGTGTGAATGGATACGGGATTTGACAGGCGAAAAGTTCCAAAATAATTATACCAACCAATGGTATTATGTGTATTAATTCTATTCGATTGTGCCCGAAGTTGGCAGGGCAGGATTCCGAAAAGCCCTATTACAATTATACTGCAGCGCATGAACAAAAATAGTGGAATTAGCATGATTGATTCAAATATCCAGATACAAATGGATCCAATTGATTATGCAGCTAAAAGGGTTAAAAAATGAAAAAGGAAATCAGGTCTATTTTTTTTCCTTCCTTTTTTCATACACTAAAAAATGTTGAACAGCCATAAAATCGCCGCGGTAAGCTAGTCTAAATCCGCTGGCAGCCAATTCTCGATTCAGTTGTTGCACCGTGGTTTTGTGCAGCGGTTTGATGGCAATTGTAGGGTCTTCGCCCCGAAATTCAACCAAGATCAGTTTACCGGTATCGCGTAAACATGCGTACAGAGATTGGAGCATCTCTCTGGGAAATGCCAACTCATGATACACATCTACCATTAGTGCAATATCCAGCGATTTAGGTGGAAGTAGCAAAGAGGTTTCGGTACATGCCTGCACTTCTACCCGGGTATCCCCTAGCTGTTCTTTTCGGGTTCGCAGTATATCCAACATACCTTCTTGAATATCTAGGGCATAAACTTTTCCCTTAGGCACTTTGGCACTCAGCCGAAATGTATAATACCCACTTCCAGCTCCTACATCGGCGATTATGCTATGGGGGGATGCTGGAATATGGTCAATTGCCAAACTTGTATTCTCTTCTTCATCCCGATTGTCGCGTTCTAGCCAAAAACTACCGGTTACGCCCATTACCGCGGCAATTTCTCTACCAAAATAATATTTACCGATACCATCGCGGGTGGCTTTTTTAAATACATATGCCGTATCCTGAGCTAACGAACTATTCGCTGCTAATAACCCAACTACCCATAAAAAAAAGATACTCCTTCGCATGTACTTATTTACGGAAAGGTACAACCGAACCGGCTAGTATTACAATCCGGTAGAAGATTTTGGTTGAATATATAATACCCGCCATTGAATGCCGGTAGCAATGGCTTGGATACAACCCATTATAATAAACAAAGCGTTGAAAGAAATATAATAAGCAACGGCACCCCCAACGGCAATGGCAATACCAGAAACCAAGTGGGTGTGTCCGCCAGCAATGCTCCAGAAAAAAACATCGTCGGTTTTTTCCATTTCCTTGGCAAACAAAGCATCCCATAAAGGCGAACTGATGGCCTCTGCGATAGCTAATCCTACTTGTAGCAGCATAAGCTGATGACTATTTTGCACCAGTAAATAGCAAAAAGTAAAAATGGTATTGAGGGCATAGCCTACAACCATGATTTCTCTTTTGCGGTTGGAATTTCGAAAAAGCTTTCCAAAAACGATATACAAAACACCTGATACAATCAGAAACAGCGCCCAGGCTGCGGTTATATCTAGTAAATCACCCCCCACTTTTTCGGCATATACGGCAAATAAAGGACCTAAAAGACCTTCACCAAAAAACCAAAACGCCGAAGCCAATAATAAGAGTTGTTGAGTTACATTCAGTCGCATAGCTACCCATTCAACAGTTTAGACGCGCAAAGCACCCAACCGTTTATCTGCAGTATGCGTATTAACGAAACTTTAATCCCTAGAAAAGAAGCCGCTAAAATAGTTTTTCTAGGTAAGCAAAATGCTTTTCATAAATAGCTTGCTTGTTTTCACGCATGTAATGTAAAAAAGCGGCGGCTACCGATGTTAATTGTTTTTTCTGTAACCACACCAGACGCCATTCAGAACGAAGGGGGAACCCCTTTACAGGTATAATCGATAATTTATTTAATTTCAATTCATCTCCTACACTAACCAGCGGAAGCACCGAATACCCTAACCCGGCAAGCACTGCCTGCTTAACGGCTTCATTGGAAGCAAGTGAAAGGCCGATGCGAGGATTGATATTGGCCTTCTGAAAATATTGCTGCATGGTATGCCTAGTTCCAGAGCCTTCCTCCCGATAAATGAGTGGCAAATCCTTAAACAACGAACTACCATTGGTACTTTGTGAGGGTAAAATATTTTCGGTGGACCCCATTAGAAAAAGTCGATTGGGCATCAAAACTTCTTCAAACAAATCAATATCCGTTGGTAAAACAGTTACCAAAGCTACATCCACTTCGTTATTGCGCAGCCCCTCCAACACTTTATTCATATTACTTACCTCCATTTCCAATTCAACCTGGGGATGTTCCGATAAAAAATTCTTTAAAAAATAGGGCATAATATATTTGCCGGTTGAAACAGTTGATATGCGTAGTTTACCAGATAAAATACCCTGATAGCGGAGAGAATGATCTTTAATGGCAGCCACTTCATCTAATACGCGATGAGCAATGCGCTCTATTTCCCTCCCAAAATCTGTGATATATAATTTTCTGCCAATAACTTCTGTAAGGGGTAAGTCGAACTGATCTTGTAAATTTTTCAACTGAATCGATACAGCCGGCTGCGTCATATTTAATTCACGTGCCGCCAGGGTAATGCTTTTCTTTTCAGTAACTACCAAAAAAACGCGCAGCTGGTGTAATGTGAAGTTCATAAACTATTTTTATTGCAAATATAATAACTATAAATAAAGTTATATGGATTACTAGCTGCAAATTTGCTAAATGAATGCAAAAAATCCTGTTAAAATCACCATTGCCCCCGGCGACGGGATTGGACCGGAGATTATGGATGCCACCCTTCGGATCTTGCAAGCTGCAGGTGCAGCGATTGAAACTGAATCGATTGAGGTGGGTGAGCGGGCATATCTGAGCGGCATATCCTCCGGCATTCCCCCAGCTGCTTGGGAGACTTTACGCAAAAATAAAATTTTTTTAAAAGGGCCCATTACAACTCCACAAGGGGGAGGTTACAAGAGTTTAAATGTAACCATGCGGAAAATGCTAGGCCTATATGCCAATATCCGCCCCTGCCAGTCTTACCACCCATTTGTATCCACCAAACACCCCATCATGGATGTGGTGATTATTCGGGAGAATGAAGAAGATTTGTATGCCGGAATCGAACATCAGCAAACAGATGAGGTGATTCAGTGTCTGAAGCTGATTTCTAAACCCGGAACCGAAAAGATTATCCGCTACGCTTTTGACTATGTTCGAACCTGTGGCAGAAAAAAAATCAGCTGCTTTACTAAAGACAACATCATGAAATTAACCGATGGGTTGTTTCATAAAACTTTCACCAAAATTGGGGCTGAATATCCTGAAATTGAACAAGAGCACTTGATTGTGGATATAGGGGCTGCCAGACTTGCCGATACGCCCGAACAGTTTGATGTAATTGTTATGCCCAATTTGTATGGTGATATATTAAGTGATGTGGCTGCCCAAATTACGGGTTCGGTAGGCTTGGGTGGTAGTGTAAACATTGGAAATAATTTTGCCCTCTTCGAGGCCATACATGGCTCTGCACCTCAGATTGCTGGTAAGGACATAGCAAATCCATCCGGATTATTACTGGCAGCTATTCAGATGCTGTTGCACATCAAACAGGAAAAACCAGCCACACTTATACAGAATGCCTGGCTTTCAACCATTGAAGATGGCATCCATACAGCAGACATCTATCATTCCGAAACTTCTAAAGAAAAGGTAGGTACCCGGGCATTTGCAGATGCCATTATCAGCAGACTGGGTAAGCAACCCATTCAACTAAAGCCCGTTGCTTTTCAGCAGGTTATCCAGCAGGTACAACAGGCATATCTACCAGAAACGCCGGCTAACAAGCAATTAGTTGGGGTAGATTTATTTATCTGCAATACCAATAGAAATGCAGAAGAACTGGCAGTCAATTTAAACAAAAGTGCCCTGCAAACCCTTGTTCTTCAAATGATAACAAATAGGGGTACCAAGGTTTGGCCCGGCGGATTTCCGGAAACATTTTGTACGGATCATTGGAGATGTCGCTTCACCTCTCCCACCGCACAATCGCTTCAATATCAGGATGTGCTAGACCTTATGGCGCAGGTGAACCAACTGGGCTTAGAAATTATCAAAACAGAAAACCTGTATACTTTTAATGGTGTGCCCGGATTTACAGCGGCACAAGGACAATAATTACTTCATCAATCAACTGCCAATTATAATGGAACTCTCAATTATCGATGGAAATTTTCCGAAGCAAGATGCTCAAAGAATCGTGCAAGACATTTTTGCCGTGAAAATCCAATACCACCAGAATCGCATGCAAAATCATCAGCTGTCTGCCGAAGAAATGATGCGGTCGGAAACACGGATACATGAGTTAGAAAACAGCCTACAGAAAGTACTTAATAAAATTCAGGCTTACCAAGAGCAGGAATTGAGTATTGAGGCGCACATCGAATTAAGCATCTTTGCCCCCGTTACCCAGTAAGCCGAACAGAAAGCCGCAAAATTTGTTATACTTTTACACCGGATAACCACCGGTGTAAAGTGGTATACCCCCTATTCATTAATTAGTATACATGGCGAATTATCATCAATCGGCTGGTAAGGTTTTTCGGTCGATGCTCCATTTGCTTAAAGCAGATAGAAAAGATATCAGTTCGATTTATTTTTATGCCATTCTTGCGGGACTGGTAC
The DNA here is from genome assembly GCA_040403945.1 of Sediminibacterium sp. GTDB lineage: Bacteria > Bacteroidota > Bacteroidia > Chitinophagales > Chitinophagaceae > Sediminibacterium. Next base: position 36,568 of record JBBAJQ010000003.1, on the reverse strand, counting down.
AGTTATCGCTGCCCCTCGGCATACAAACCATTATTAATTTTGTGTTGGCAGGCGTAATCTCCACCTCTATCGTGGTGTTAATTGTTTTAGTTGTGGGGGGAACCTTTTTGGGTGGGCTGTTGCAGATTAGGCAATTGCAAGTGATTGAAAAGTTAAAACAAAAAATATTTGTTCGATACTCGCTGGAGTTTGCCGATCGTATTCCTAAATTGAATGTAGAAAAGCTGGATAAGTACCACCTGCCCGAATTAATCAACCGTTTCTTTGAAGTTCCCTCCTTTCAAAAAGGTATAGAGAAAATATTATTAGATCTACCCACTGCCGTTATCCAAATGACGCTCGGCCTAATGCTATTATCCTTTTATCATCCTGTTTTTATAGCCTTTGGTGCCCTACTGATATTGGCCATCGTTTTAATTATCCGCTTTACCGTGCAGCCGGGCTTTAGCGCAGCACTGGAAGCCAGTGACTACAAATATCGGGTGGCAGCATGGTTACAAGAGTTGGCCAGAATGATTAAATCATTCAAGTACACCCACAATTGTGATATACAAATTCAAAAAACCGATGAACTAGCCACCGGTTACCTGGAAGCTAGAACCAACTACTTTAAAATATTACTTACCCAAGCTTGGAGCCTGATAGGATTCAAAACCCTGATTACAGCAGCCATGCTGATTGTAGGTGCCACCCTATTGGTAGATCAACAAATAAACATTGGTCAATTTATTGCTGCCGACCTGGTAATTATAACCATCATCGGCTCAGTAGAAAAACTACTGGTAAGTCTGGATGCCTTTTATGAGATGTTTACTTCCGTTGAAAAAATGAATACTATCATAGGTGCCGAAAAAGAAACCGAAGGAACTGCAGAATTAAGTAACCTCCCAGAAGGAATTAAAGTTGAATTTAACAAAGTTAGCTTCCGCTACCAGGATGGGGAACCTATTTTATACGAAATTGATTTTAGCATAGTACCCGGACAAATTGCGCTACTAACCGGCGCTTCGGGCTCTGGTAAATCGAGTTTATTTCGATTATTAACAGGTGCATTTAAATCTTTCGAGGGTCAAATTTTAATCGACGGATTGCCCATAACCAACTACCGCCTTAGTTCGCTCCGGCAGCAAACGGGTGTATTGTTAAACCAACAAGATATTTTTAGGGGAAGTCTTTTAGAAAACATTACTATGGGGGATCCCTCGATTGCCATATCAGAAATTATGGCTGTGGCGGAATATACCGGCTTAACCCCCTTTATCCAATCGCAGTCGCACGGATTTGATACCCTGCTCGACCCCCTAGGAAAACGACTGCCCCAAAGTATCCGTCAAAGAATTTTATTAACCAGATCGTTAATGGGAAAGAGTAGATTACTGTTACTGGAAGAACCCTTTTTGCAATTGACGGCAGATGAAAAACAGTCACTAATCCAATATATAAAAATACAAAGAAAATCAACCGCCATTATCATTGCGAAAGACAAGGATACTTCCCTGTTTGATGTAGTGTTGCGATTAGAAGATGGCAGATTGAAAAAATAAACCAAAAAAAATGCATCCGTTTATTTCTTCGTCAATTGAATCAGCATTGGATAAAACCAACTTACGTTCGTATCGAACAATTTATCATATTGAAAAAACCAGCCGAATAAGGAAATGGGTAATCGGATCCTTGATAGTAATGTTGGTAATCTTATTTCTTCCCTGGACCCAAAATATTCGGGCAACCGGCTCAGTAACCACGCTGCAACAAGATCAACGTCCGCAAGAAATAAACAGTATTATTGCTGGTAGCGTTTTAAAATGGCATGTGAAAGAAGGAGATTATGTGAAAGAGGGAGATACCCTTTTACAACTGGGGGAGGTTAAAACAGATTATTTCGACCCGCAACTGTTAAACAGAACGCAAGAGCAGGTAGTTGCCAAACAAAAAAGTATTCTTAACTACAACAATAAAGCCGCTACAGCTCAGGTGCAGGTAACAGCTTTGAAAAATGGACTGGCCCTTAAGTTAAACTCGATAGACAATAAGTTACAGCAACAATATCTGAAAGTGGCCAGCGATAGCAACGATTTAATTGCCGCACAAAATGAATTGAATATTTATCGCCGCCAGTTAGAAGCAGGAAAAATTATGTTCGATAGCGGAGGTGTTGCTTTAATTGAACTGGAAAAAAGAAGAGCCAACTTTCAAAATGGGCAAGCCAAAAAAATTAGCATCGAAAATAAATTTCTGCAGAATAAACAGGAAATTAATAACCTGTTAATTGAAAAAAGAAGCGCCCTGCAAGAATATGCCGACAAAATTGCCAAAGCCGAAGGAGATGCTTTTAGTGCAATTTCAGATGCCGCAGGAACCGAAGCAGAAGTTGCCAAATTACGCAACCTCTATGCTAACTACGATGCCAGAAATAAATTATACTATGTGCGTGCACCACAAAATGGCCAGATTACCAAAGCAAAAAAAGCCGGTATAGGAGAAATGTTGAAAGAAGGAGACATGCTGGTAGAAATTGTTCCCAACCAGGTTGAATATGCCGTTCAATTATTTGTTGAACCTATGGATTTGCCCCTTATATCAAAAGGACAAACCGTTCGCTTTATCTTCGATGGGTTTCCGGCCATTGTTTTCAGTGGCTGGCCACAGGGTAGTATTGGAACATTTGGAGGAAAAGTGGCTGCGATAGAAACAAATGTAAGTACCAACGGTAAGTTTCGTGTGCTGGTAAAAGAGGATGACCCCCAACACCCTTGGCCTAAACAATTGCGAATGGGCGGAGGTGCAAAAGGGATTGCGCTGTTAAAAGACGTTCGTGTGTATTACGAACTTTGGCGAATTATCAACGGATTCCCTCCGGAATATTATCAATCGGAAACCAATACCAACAATGGGGGTAAGAAAAAATAAGTTTGCGGGGTTGCTTTTGATTTGCCTGGTTACAATCAATGTAAATGCCCAAACTATTGGCACATCTGATGTATTGAGTGTACAAACCGTGATGGAATGGGTACGAACAAACCACCCGGTAGCCAAGCAAGCCAACTTACTTACCGAAAGAGCCGATGCAGAATTAACTGCCACCCGGGGCGCCTTTGACCCAACTTTTAATTGGGAAGCGAGCAAAAAAACTTTTGATGGAAAAAATTACTACCAATATTCAAATCCAGAATTACAATTACCCACAGCTTCTCCCATTACTATCAAAACCGGACTGGAAAATAATCGCGGGTTATTTGTAAATCCCGAAAATAGTGGCGGAAAATCGAGCTATCTAGGGGTAGAAGTTCCTTTGGGCAACGGATTGTTGATAGACAAAAGAAGAGCTGCCCTTCAGCAGGCAAAACTAATGCAAACCCAAAGTAGGCAAGATAGGCTGGCACAGCTGAACGACTTGCTTTTAGAAGCCTATGCCGCCTACTGGCGATGGGCCGGTGCTTGGGAAATCAATCAATTACTGTTGCAGTTTGCCGGCAATGCAACCAACCGACTGCGTTTAGTAAAAATCAACTGGCAAAATGGCGACCGCGCCGTAATGGATACTATTGAAGCCAATGCACAGTTGCAACAGATACTTCTGTTACAATCCGAAGCAGCCATGAAGTTGACGAATGCGGGCATAGAACTATCGTATTTTTTGTGGGAGGCAAATGAACAACCCTTTCGCTTGCCCGAATATGTTCGTCCGGATGCCAACGAATTCAGAAGCAAACCCGCTTCTAGCCCCCTAGAAGAGTTGTTGGCTACCGCCATGAATTTAAACCCGGAAATACGTTCGGCAGCGCTAAAAGTAAATAGCATGGAAATTGATAAAAAACTCAAGTTCCAGTCTATGCTTCCTTATTTTAGTGTGAAAGCCAATATTCTAAATACAGACTATGGCATTTTTAAGGGCTGGGACAATAACTTTATTGCTAACAATAATCGCTGGGGAATTAGTTTCAACATGCCCCTCTTTTTACGGCAGGGAAGAGGAGATTACAAAAGAGCGCAAATAAAGCTAAAAGAATCTACTCTCCAACTCTCTGCCAAACGCTGGCAAACGGAAAACAAAATCCGCTATTACTATACCGAATATAGCCGACTGCAAGATCAGTTGCAATTAACCGACCAAGTACAAAATAATTTTCGGCAGCTGCTAAAAAACGAAGAACTGAGATTCAATCAGGGTGAAAGCAGTCTTTTTTTAATTAACAGCCGTGAAATGAAGTGGCTCGAATCTTTACAAAAGCAAACCGAACTGCGTGTAAAATTTCTTACCTCCGCCTATCAGCTACAATGGGCAACCGGAACCTTACGCTAACGTTTAGATTTTATTTGCAAGCTTATTTTTTACTAAATTTACCGCCGCAAAGAACGCTAAACGTGAAAAGCCAACTTAGCTCAGCTGGTAGAGCATTTCATTCGTAATGAAAGGGTCGTCGGTTCGAATCCGATAGTTGGCTCAATATTCGAGGAGATGTGCAAAGGGAACACCTTCAATAAACGCACACCTAGGCTCTTTTATTCCCTTAGGTGATTGCAATTATAAGGAAGAAATAAGCATATTAATTATATCGCACCAACTTTCCAGATAATATCTATGAAAAAATATTATAGCATACTGTTTGTTTCATTTGTTTGTATCTATTCGAATTTGCCTGCACAAAACAGCCGCTATGCCGATTCCATCAACCGTTGGCATCAGCAAAGAATACAAGATTTAAAAGCGCCGGATGGCTGGATTAATCTGGTAGCACTTTTCTGGTTGCAGCCCGGAATTAATCGATTAGGCAGTAGTACCATCAACGACCTCATATTAACCCATCCCGATATGCCCGCAAAAGCAGGTTATTTTGAGTGGCAAAATCAGGAAATTTATTGGGTAACTGAACCGGGTAGCTTCGTTACCGAAAACAATGTGCCCATTAGCCGGCAACTGGTATATAGCGGAAAAATAACTGCTACACCTCAACTTGCGATAAAGAATCTGCGATTTACTGTTATCGCACGGGGAGATAAAATTGGCATACGCATGCGGGATCTTCAATCACCTGCATTGGATTCCTTCGATGTAATTCCCCGATTTCCCGTTAGTGCAAACTGGAAGCTAAAAGCCTATTTTGAGCCTACATCGGCAGGTAAAATTGAAATATTGAATGTGCTGGGGCAACTAAATAAAGAAGCTTCTCCAGGAAAACTATCATTTACGTATCAGCAAAAAACTTACCAGCTAGATGTGCTGGAAGAGGGCGACCAGTGGTTTATTTTATTTTCGGATGCAACTAGCGGAGTTACCACCTATCCCACGGGTCGTTTTTTATACGTAGCCAAGAAAACCCCGGGAGAACAAGTGTATATCGACTTTAACCAGGCTTTCAATCCGCCCTGTGCTTTTACGCCCTATGCTACTTGTCCGCTCCCTCCCCCTCAAAATCGACTTCCCTTTGCAGTAACGGCAGGAGAACAATACCAACATGATGCAAAAAAATAAAAAACAAATAGATGTAATTGGAAAGGTTTTACAGGCACTCTACGAGCATGATACCGATTCGTTATTTGTGATGAGCCTGATGCATCAATACGAAGAAAGGGGCAGCTTAAGTAAAAAACAACTGGAAGGCCTTTGTGCCAAGGCAAAAAAAGTAGAAAATCTGCCAGTAGCGTGGATAGGTACTATCGAAGCTATTATTTTAAAAATGCCTACCAGATATAAATCTACACTGGAAAAAAACACGCCGGTTTTTAAAAAAAATGAAGAAGCAACTGAACTGATTACCGCTATTCTAGCGAGTTATCCGCAACACAAACGAGTGTTATTTTTACAGGCCAAAAATAATAACCACAAGCCCATTATGGGTGCAGAATTAGATGAGTTGCGAAAATTTCACCAACTTTTATTAAAGAAAAAAGTGTAAATTACTGTTATGAATGCAGGCAGACTTATTTTAGCTTATTTGTTAACCGCTGTAGTTTTTTTCGCTATCGACCTCACCTGGCTGGGGGTAATTGCCAAAAACCTATACCGTAAATACCTCGGTGGATTTTTAAGTGATACGGTAAACTGGACGGCTGCCTTTATATTTTATGCATTATTTATAGTAGGCATTTTTATTTTTGCCATACTGCCAGCTGTAGAAAAAAATAGCTTTTCCCATGCAGTAATCATGGGGGCATTGTTTGGATTTTTTACCTATGCAACGTACGACCTTACCAACCTGGCAACCCTAAAAAACTGGCCCCTCACCATCGTATATATAGATATTGTTTGGGGAACAGTTTTAACGGGATTGGTGGCCGCTGCCGGCTATTGGATTACGAAAAAAATTCTTGCCTGATGGGGCCGGTTTTACTTCAGTGCGCCTTATTAATTTTCTTTTATCAGACTTTCCTTTTTATTGTTTCGTTGATATATAAACGAAATGATGTGGCTGATATCGCCTGGGGAGGAGGTTTTGTAGCCATAGCAGTTTTCTTATTTACATATTATCCTGCTGCATTACACACCTGGATTATTTATCTGCTTACTTTTTTATGGGGGATTCGATTGTCGGTATATCTGTTTTTCAGAAACCGCGGTAAGGCAGAAGATTTCAGATACCGTGCTTGGAGAGAATCCTGGGGTAAGCATTTTTATCTGCGAAGCTTTTTACAGGTTTTTATGTTGCAGGGATTTTTTATGTGGCTAATCAGTGTTCCCTTACAAGTTGCCGCAGTGGCCAACAACAGGGAAGGAACTGCCTATTGGGTGATGGGGGTGTTAGTGTGGATTGTGGGATTCTATTTTCAAGCAGTTGGAGATGCCCAACTTAAACAATTCGGCAAAACAAAAAAGCCAGGAGAAATTATTCAAACCGGGTTGTGGAAGTACTCGCGTCATCCCAATTATCTGGGTGAGATATTGATGTGGTGGGGTATTGGAATCATTGTGCTTCCCCTTTCACTTGGTTGGCTGGGTTTGGTTGGTCCTCTCACCATTACCTGGCTGTTAACGGCAGTTTCTGGTGTGCCGATGCTGGAAAAGAAATATAAGCACAGTACTGCTTATCAGCAATATAAAACTCAAACACCAGCACTCTTCCCCGATTTGTGGAAAATAGTAATGAAAAAGAAATCGCAAATCAATTAGCCCTGCACGATTTTTCTTATATTAGCCTACCGCATTGTAAACGAATAACTAACGCCATATGTCATTGTCCCGCAGAAAATTTCTTCAGCAAACCGCTCTGTTAACCGCCGGTAGCTCTTTGATAAGTAAATCCCTTTTTGCCCGTAAGGCCGCCTCGCCGCTGATAGGCATTCAACTGTATTCTGTACGTGCCGATATGATGGCCAATCCGGCTGGAACATTACAGGCACTGGCTTCTATGGGCTATAAATATGTAGAGCATGCCAATTATATAAAACGCCAGTTTTATGGATATACGCCTAAAGACTTTAAAAAACTATTATCCGATTTAGGTATGGAAATGCGGAGCGGCCATACTGTAATGGGAAAAGATCATTGGAATAGTGCAAAAAACGACTTCAGCGACAGCTGGAAGTATACCATTGAAGACGCGGCAACGGTTGGTCAGGAATATGTGATTAGCCCCTGGCTAGATAATTCGATGCGTAAAACCGAGGATGACTTAAAGCGATATATGAATGTTTTTAATGAATGTGGCAGGCTTTGCCAGAAGTGGAATATGAAATTCGGTTATCATAATCACGACTTTGAGTTTACCGAAAAAATGGGTAACGGAACCTTATATGAAGCCATTTTAGAAAATACCGATCCGGAACTGGTGATTCAGCAATTAGATACCGGCAATATGCATGGTACCGGTGCCGAGGCTTTTGAAATTGTAAAAAAATATCCCGGTCGTTTTCTTTCACTGCATATTAAAGATGAAATTGCTGCAGCCGGCAAAGGCGAAATGGGGCACAAATTCGAAAGTACCCTGCTGGGTGTAGGGGTAGTTCCGGTAAAAGATATTTTAACCTATTGCAATCAGCATGGAACGCGGCATATTATTGTTGAGCAAGAATCTTATCAACAAAAAACTCCGCTAGAAACCTGTAAAATAAATATAGCCACGCTAAAAAGCTGGGGCTACTAATTAGGTAAGGTCGCGAATATAAATGCCATTTTCAATGGCAAAAGTTATAATACCGGCTACACTTTTTGCACCTATTTTATCCATGATGCGGGTACGATGACCTTCCACTGTTCGTTTACTCAAATGCAAGGTATAGGCAATGGCTTTGCTGGTATATTCTTCACAAATCAGCCGGATAATTTCTTTTTCCCTACCCGATAAATGAATGGGCTCTTTTTGGCCTACCCGCAATTGTTTAGAAATGATTTCGGTAAGCTTTTCGGTTGCAACCTTACAGAAGTAAGGTTTATGTTTAGAGAGGGTTCGAATAGCTTCTACTATTTCTTCGGCATCCGAACTTTTTAATATATACCCCAGTGCACCGGCATCTACCATATTTACTATATGGTGCTGAGAAGCATGCACCGATATAATTAATACCCGACTGGAAGGGTTGTATTTACAAATTTCTGTTGCGGCATCTATTCCGTTTTTTCGGGGCATATCTATATCAGTTATTACCACATCCGGAGCCAAACTCCTGACCATTTCTACGAGATCCTCTCCATTATTGGTTTCACCCACTACCTTACAATCGGGAAACTTACCTAAATAGGTGCGCAGTCCCGCCCGAAAAACAGCATGATCATCCGCCATTACAATTCTTATAGGTGCTTGTTGCATATGTATCGTTGAATTTTAATTAGGTATTTATTCACTTAACTAACGCTAAATTAAATAATAGAGTAAAGGGTTTATACCGTTAAAACACCTGATTTTTAGCGTATTTATACCATTTTTAAGCCCTTTATGCCAGAGTTTTTAATCTAGTTTTCTAACCGCCACCGTACAAGCAATCTAAGCTGATTATTTTCATGCAACTGCATCCCCTATGAATGTGAACAATTACGAGACAAATGTGGAGTATTATTTACGGGTATTTATTGGGCTCATTGAATATTTATTGGAATTTTATAACATAACGATTTTAAACCGGTGATGAACCCCCAACTAGTAGCCGCCTTATACAAAAAAATTGAAGCGCATGAGCTGGCCGAAGTTTGGCAGCATACTGAAACTGGAGAATATGCCCTGCATGCAGCACGGGCTTTTGAACCCTTTCAGGTGATTGTACCTTTTGCTGCTAAAACTACCCTAGCCCATCCTACCTACTTAACTGTTCAAACCGGTATCAATACCCATATTACCCTTAGTCCTTCTTTTTTACAATACGTAAACCATAGCTGTGCCCCCAATGTTTTTTTTGATACTACCCACATGCGGTTGATGGCACTCAAAAACATTCAGCCGGGAGATGAACTCGTTTTCTTTTATCCCTCTACCGAATGGGATATGCAGCAACCTTTTTCTTGCAGATGTGGCGTGCGCAATTGCTTGAAAGTAATTAAAGGAGCAGCCCACCTAACGCCCACGCAATTAAAAAAATATCGCCTCTCCGATTTCGTTTTGGAACAACTCAAACAACCCGTTCGTTCAAACCCATGAACCTAGCACTTCCCTCCTTTCCCCCACCACCCGATCAAATGCAATGGAAAATATGGGTGCTCGCCCCTCACCTAGAAACAAAGGATGAGCATATTGATTACTATTACGACTTCTCACAAAGTATAGCAGAATACACCCAGGTATTTAATCAACTTCAGTTGGCCTGGCAATGGCAGCCAGTAACCCTGCATAATTATGCAACTACCCTGAGCGAAATTGTAAAAAAATCAATAGCCAATAAAGAACAACCTGTTTTTCTAAATTTATGCGATGGCGATGAGATAAATGGTACGCCCGGCCTCTCTGTTGTAAACTGGCTGGCAGCAGGCCAATGCATCTATACTGGCGCCGATGCTCCTTTTTATAAGATTACTACTTCTAAAATTCCCATGAAACAGGCATTTGATGCTGCGAACGTAGCTACGCCCACCTGGAGAATCATTCGCCATCCGGAACAAGACATCAGCGACCTGTTTACCCAGCTGGGTGTTCCCATTATTCTAAAGCCAGCTATTTCTGGAGGTAGCATGGGCGTGGGAGTAAAAAATGTAGTATCTACCCTAGATGAGGCTTCCGAACAAATTAAAAAAATGTTCGCCGGCTATCGAGGTTGGAACCTGGCAGCAGACGGCATTATTGCCGAAGCATTTATTGCCGGTCCCGAATACACCACCCTAATCTCCGGATCGAGCCTCCCGTATTTTACTAGTAAAGTGTATACGCCTGTCGAGCGCGTTTTTCATAGTTCACTAACTGAGCAGGAGAAGTTTTTATCTTTCGACCGGCTTTGGGAAATCTATGAGGAAGAAGCACCTATGCCTCAATCGGAAGATTTTTATCGCTATGCCAAGCCGCCAGCCCACCATATTAAAGCAATACAAGAAATTAGCCTACAAGCCTATCAAGCGGTTGGAGGCATGGGATATACCCGGGCAGATATTCGCATGGATGCTGCAACCGGGCAACTATATGTATTAGAAGTAAATGCACAATGCGGATTAAGTGAAGATGAGAACTATACTTCCATAGGAGCTATCCTGCGGATAAATCAAACTTCATTTACACAACTGATACAGGAAGTGTTACTGGATGCCTTACAAAGAAATGGCTATCCGATTTCTTCTCATCCGATTCACCCATCATCTGAACACCAATTATGAAAATTTGTGTTTTACAACCAGACTATAGCACCAGCTCGGTAGATTATAAAGACTATGATCCGCCACGCGACCTTTCTCGCTGGCTGCCAAATGATGAGGTTACCCATATTTTTCTGAATAAACTAACCACCTACCAACAACTGAAATCCCTTCAATACGAGGGCTATGATATTTTTGTTAATCTGTGCGAAGGCTATCTGGAATGGACAGTTCCTTCTATAGATGTGATTTATTGTTTAGACCTTCTCAACCTTCCCTATACCGGCCCCAATGCCCTCCTATACGATCCGCCTAAAACCTTGATGAAATATGTGGCTTTTTGTGAGGGCGTTGCAACACCGGATTATGTGTTACTTCAGCACAACGATTCTCCCGCCAAACAGATAAGCCGGCTTGCCTTTCCCTTATTTGTTAAACCAGCTAAGGCAGGAGATAGTCTGGGCATTACGCATCAATCGCTGGTACAAAACCTTCCGGAACTGGAACAGCGCGTTGCCGAATTAAGAGCAGAAGGGTATCGCGAAATATTGGTTGAATCTTACATCGCCGGCAGAGAATTAACTGTGCTGGTAGCAGCCGACCCGGATGGGAAACGAGTGCATAGCTTTCAGCCAGTAGAATATCGTTTTCCCGAAGGATATGCTTTTAAAACCTATTCTCTTAAAACCTCCGCCCTTCATCCAGATGCCAATATTATTTGCGACGACCCCCTTCTTAGCAACGCACTAAAGCAAGCAGCTGCCAATATCTTTAAAGCCTTTCAGGGAGTTGGCTATGCACGCATGGATTTTCGGGTTGATACCGCAGGGAATATTTATTTTTTGGAAGTTAATTTCACCTGCTCTGTTTTTTATACGGATGGATACGAAGGATCTGCTGACTATATTCTACAAAACGACCCCATAAGCCAGGCAGGATTTTTACAACTAATTTTACAAGAAGGTATCAAACGCCATCTTCGAAAGCAGCATAAATATACCATGCGCGGAAATGCACTGGCAGGATATGGGATTTATGCCAGCCAACCCATCCATACCGGTGAAATAATTTTTAAAGGGGAAGGTAAATCACAGCGCCTCATCACCCGCCGAGAAGTAATGCAACACTGGTCGCCGGAAGACCAAATTACATTTAAACGGTATGCCTATCCGCTAAGTAGTGAATTATTTATTTTATGGGACGATAACCCCTCCGAATGGGCACCCCAAAACCATCACTGCGAACCCAACACAGGATACGATGGTCTGAATGTAATTGCCCTAAGAGAAATTGCCAACGGTGAAGAACTCACCCTTGACTATGCCAACTTCTTAAATGAACATATGCAGCCCTTTGCCTGTAAATGCGGTAGCAGCCAATGCCGGAAAACTATCACCGGTAAGCCCGGCAATACCATTACCCTAAGAGAAAGTAGCCGAAAAAGTTTCTAACCCCTCCCTTCTATATTCATTGGCTATTTATCTGTTTCATTTTGATAAATGCCTTAATTTCATACACTTAATATATTTTCATGTTTAATAGAAGAAATTTTATTCGCCAAACCGCCTTGGCTTCCGGAGCCACCTTACTCTCCCCCGCTATTTCCTCCTCTGCTTTTGCCAATTGGAAAAAATCCATTGCCCCCAGCGACCAAATCAATATAGCCGCCATCGGCATCAACGGAATGGGATGGTCGAATGTAACCGCTGCCTTAAAAGTACCCGGCATAAATCTGGTGGGTCTTTGTGATGTTGATTCCACCGTATTAGATAAAAGAATGGGCGAACTGAAAAAAAATAATCAGGACGGAAAAATCATTAAAAATCATGGTGATTATCGTGAGCTACTGGATAGAAAAGACATAGACGCTGTGATTATTGGCACCCCCGATCATTGGCATGCCCTACAAATGATACACGCCTGTGAAGCCGGCAAACATGTGTATGTTGAAAAACCCGTAGGGAATTCCATTGCCGAATGCCGCGCCATGGTGAAAGCGCAAATGCGATATAACAAAGTTGTGCAGGCAGGGCAATGGCAACGCAGTCAACAACATTTTACCGATGCCATCAATTTTGTACATAGCGGACAACTAGGAAATATTCGTACCGTAAAAGTTTGGTGTTATCTAGATTGGAAACAACCCCTAGAGAAAAAACCTAATGGCCCGGTACCGCCCGGTGTAGATTATACCCGCTGGCTAGGACCCGCCCCTAAAACAGCGTTCAACCCTAACAGATTTCATTTTACTTTTCGATGGTTTTGGGATTATGCGGGCGGACTGATGACCGACTGGGGCGTGCATTTATTAGATTACGCACTGATGGGAATGAAAGTAGCGAACCCTAAATCAATTGTTTCGGTGGGCGGAAAATTTGCCAAACCCGATTCTGCAGACGAAACACCTGATACATTGATGGTACTCTATGAGTTTGAAAATTTTAATATTGTTTGGGACCATGCCATTGGTATTGGAAATGGCAACTACGGAAAAGATCATGGCATAGCTTTTATAGGCACCAATGGAACCCTCGTGCTGAACCGAAGAGGATGGGAAGTAATTGAAGAAAAGAAAAATGCCCAAAAAGTATCCAAAGAATTTATTGCTGCTTCGGATGTTGGGCTAGACAAACATTGGGTGAATTTTGCCGAGGTAATCCGCTCGGGGAATCTGTCGGATTTACGATGCCCCATACAGGCAGGTTCTGACATTGCCTGCTTGAGCCAAATGGGCAATATTGCCTATAGAAGTGGACAAAAAGTTCATTGGGATGCTGCCAAACAAGCTTTTAAGGAAGAAGCAATCAACCGTGAATACCTGAGTAAAGCATATTACAATGGTTATCAGCTTCCCAAAGTGTAGTTGAGTATTTTTAGGTATTTATTCGCGTTATTAATTCGTTCCAGCTTTTAGCAGGATTCCTGTTTTAGCCATTATCTTGCAGAAGAGAAATGGATAAATAATGCCACATTCATTCATTAAAATATGGATTCATGCCGTTTGGGCAACCAAAGAAAGGCAACCCATGATTCATAAAAGCGTTGAAAATAATATTTATCAATTTATTTCTGAGGAATTACGAGCGCTAGGATGCCCGGTAAGAATCATCAACGGTATGCCAGATCATATACATTGTTTGTTTTTGCTTAGCCGACAAAAATCAATAGCAGAAGTTATCAAACAGATAAAAGGAAGTAATTCTCATTTTATAAATCAAGCCAATCTCATTTCAGAAAAATTCTCCTGGCAAACAGGATATGCAGCCTTTTCGGTTTCTGAGTCAATTGTTGATAGGGTTTTCACTACATTAAAAACCAAAAACAATATCACACAAAGAAAAAATTTCAGCAGGAATATGAAGAATTTATTGAATTGTATGGTTTAAATCAATCTCCAAACCCCATTCATTCGGAAAAACATCTAAATTGAATAACCCTCTAATAGCAACATGAATTTAATCGCCCAACCTGAACAGGTGCTTTCCTCGGTTTTTGGCTACCCTGCATTCCGACATAATCAACAAGCCATCATTGAGCAATTGTTGCAAGGCAAGGATGCCGTTGTGCTGATGCCTACAGGTGGCGGTAAAAGTTTATGCTACCAGGTTCCCGCATTATGTTTACCCGGTGTTGCTATTGTAGTTAGTCCTCTGATAGCCTTGATGAAAGACCAGGTAAACGCCCTGCAACTGAGCGGAGTAGCTGCTGCATTTGTAAACAGCACCCAATCGGCACAAGAGCAGTCGCAGATTCTTCAACAGCTGCAGCAACAACAAATCAAACTACTGTATGTTAGTCCGGAGCGACTGGTAGGCGAAGACGGCTATCTAATGAAGGTATTATCGCAAATTCCCATTTCCCTTTTTGCAATTGATGAAGCGCATTGCATAAGTGCTTGGGGGCATGATTTTAGGCCGGAATACCGTACGCTGCAACAACTGAAAAATTTATTTCCAACTACTCCTGTAATTGCCCTTACCGCAACAGCAGATGCCATTACGCGGAAAGATATTATTCACCAGCTTGGATTAACCAACTATACCTTATTCGAAAATAGTTTCAACCGGCCAAATATTCGCTACACGGTTAAACCGAAATCAGCTATTAAAACCGAGTTGGTTGCTTTTTTGCAGCAGCAAGAAGAAGAGAGCGGAATTATTTATTGTCTCAGCAGAAACAGCACCGAACAATTGGCAGCTGAATTGTGCGACATAGGAATACCGGCTGCCGCCTATCATGCGGGGTTAGATAAAAATATTCGAGATGAACGACAGGATAAATTTCTACGCGATGAAATCAGGGTAATGGTGGCTACCATCGCTTTTGGAATGGGCATTCATAAAAGCAATGTGCGTTTTGTGGTGCATGCCGATTTGCCCAAAAACATAGAAGGATATTATCAAGAAACCGGCAGAGCGGGAAGAGATGGTTTACCCGCAGAAGCGCTGCTGTTTTATGGCGGCGGGGATGTGATGAAACTGAAAAACTTTGCACAAATAGAAAACAACCCCGAACAAACAGCCATCTTATTAAAAAAACTTAACCAAATGGTTCAGTTTTGCGAAACAACTGCTTGCAGAAGAAAATTTTTGTTACAATATTTTGGAGAAACCGCCCCCGGATACTGTGGCAATTGTGATAATTGTTTACAGCAACGGGAGATGAAAGAATATACCGTTCCTGCGCAAAAAGTGTTAAGTGCTGTGTATAGGCTGCAAGAAAGCTTTGGCTCCCATTATGTGATAGATATCCTGAGGGGCAGCCAGCAAGAAAAAATTAAACCTGCCCACCGGCAATTGTCGGTATATGGTATTGGCAAGGAAATGGCTAAGCCAGAGTGGCAATATATTATACAGCAGCTGATTCAATGGGGCTATTTGCAAACTGCCGGTAATCCTTATCCTGTTTTACAGTTGAATGAAAAAAGTAAGGCCGTTTTATTTCAGGGCGAACCAGTGTACCTACCGGCACCTTTGCAGGAAACAAAAGTGTATGAGCCGGTAATTTATCAGTCGCTTGAATACGAAAAAGATTTGCTGGCAGAACTGAAACAGATTCGTAACCGTTTGGCGAAACAAGAAAATGTGCCGCCCTACCTGATATTCAGCGATAGTACTTTATTAGACCTCTGCACTTATCTACCCATTACCCGCGACGATATTTCTAAAATTGCCGGATTTGGTACGTTTAAAACAGAGAAATATGGCAGTCATTTTTTACACCCGATTCAAGATTACTGCATCAGCAATCGCCTCGCCACCCGAATCAATCAGCTGCCGGGAAGAAAGATAAAAAGAAACCCTGCTTCCGGCAATACCACTTCGCCCAAAACAGATACCCGACAAATCAGTTTCGAGATGTATAAGGAAGGATTAAGTATAGAGGAGATTGCAGAAAGAAGGCTATTATCGACAGCCGCCATTGAACAACATTTTTGTGATTTTGTTAGCAGGCAGTTAATCCCCATTCATCAACTGGTTACTGAAACCAAGCAACAACAAATCAGAGCAGTGGCCAATCAGGTAGGCCGGCTTCGTTTAAAAGCCATAAAAGATTTACTGCCCGATGTTATATCGTATGGAGATATAAAGCTAACGCTGGCAGCGTTTCCTGACTAGGCAGGCAAATCGTTTAACACAAAATGTAAGGCCCTTTCCTCTGCCCAGGAATAAGGCGCATTTTTTTGTTGAAAGCCACAATGCCCACCCCGCTCAGTAATCTCGAGATACAGATAAGGATGATCTTTGGCCACTTCTTCGCAAAAACATTCCGGCGCCAGAAACGGATCATTGGCTGCCTGAACTAAAAGAGACGGAACCCGCAGG
Organism: Sediminibacterium sp.; assembly: GCA_040403945.1. Lineage (GTDB taxonomy): Bacteria > Bacteroidota > Bacteroidia > Chitinophagales > Chitinophagaceae > Sediminibacterium. The sequence goes on along the minus strand of JBBAJQ010000003.1, from coordinate 20,038 downwards.
TTAGGTAACAAAGGTTTCACGCTGGCCTGTTGATAGAAATCAAACGCATCGCGATAACCATGCAAAGGAGCCGTATATCGATTGTCAAAATCGATAAAATGCTGAATCTGGTGGTAGTTTTGGGAACTGATTTCACCGGGAAACTTTTGCTCTTTTATCCTGATTTTTTTGCCCAGCTTTCGCAAAAATCTTTTTGTATAAAATTGATTGCCGGGTTTCATCAATTGCAATACGCCACTGTGTAAATCGCAGGGGACAGAAAAAGCTATAGCCTTATCGATAGCAGCCGGAACCCAGTTGGGATCTTCAGCCAGCGCACGCAAAGTTAAACTGCCCCCCATGCTAAACCCAATTAAGGTTACCGATTGATATTGCCTTTTTTCAAGTGCATACTCAATTACCCTGCGTAAATCGCCGGCATCCCCGTGATGATAAAATCGCAACAATCGATTCATCTCTCCGCTGCAACTTCTGCAATTCCATCCCAGGGCATCATATCCCGCTGCTGTGAATATATTAGCCATGCCGGTAATATAATGCCGATGAGAATCGCCCTCTAACCCATGGGTAATAATAACCAGCCGGTCGGTATTGGTGGAAGCAAATTTCCAGTCCACATCCACAAAATCTCCATCAGGCAATTCAAGCCGTTCGCGGATACTGTATTGGAATGGGATTTTCCGAAATAAACTGGGCCATACAGTTTCCCAATGCCCATTCAGCATCCAACCAGGAACGGAAAACTTTTCATGGGGCAACAAGGGCATAATCAAAATGAATTCAGCGGTGAAGGTAACAATTTATAAAACTGAAACAGATTTACAACAAATATTCACCGGACATATAACTATAAAAATACCGGTATCTCAGATTACTTAGCACATCCCCTTTGCAGGATACATTATTTCAGTAAATTGAAGTATTATTGACTACAAATTGCCCTTTTCCCCATACACTTTGCCCCATGAAAAAAATGCAAGATTCTAGAAGAGACTTTTTAAAGCACGCTACCCTATTAACAGCTGCCTCCGCTTTTCCGGCGGTATTTACCCATGCATCCGCACAGGCTGCAAAAGGAACACGAAAAATAGGTGCCGGGGAAAAAGTAAACCTGGCCTGTATTGGTATTGGTAACCAGGGAGGGTCGGATGTATATTCTTTTAGCAAAACTGGGCTGGCCAATTTTGTAGCATTCTGTGATGTGGATATGGGTGGGCCGCAAACCTTAAAAGTATTAAAAGATTTTCCGAATGTGCCTCGCTTTCAAGATTTCAGAACCATGTTAGACAAAATGGGTAACGAAATAGATGCTGTTGCCATTGGTGTTCCCGATCATTCCCATTTCCCTATCACCATGATGGCACTGGCAATGGGTAAGCATGTGTTCGTTGAAAAACCCATGGCCCGCACTTTTCAGGAGGTAGAGCTGATGATGAAAGCTGCCAAAAAACACAGCAAATGTGTAACCCAGATGGGTAATCAGGGGCACTCTGAAGGAAATTATTTTCAATTTAAAGCCTGGAAAGAAGCCGGCATCATTAAAGATGTAACGCGGATAACGGCTCACATGAACAGTGCCAGAAGATGGCATGGCTGGAATCCCGCTATCACTTCCTTTCCGGCAGCTGAACCCATTCCATCAACTATGGACTGGGATACCTGGTTAGGCGTAACCCAACAACACGATTATCAAAAAGATTTTGTGAATGGTCAGTGGAGATGCTGGTACGACTTTGGTATGGGAGCGCTGGGCGATTGGGGTGCCCACCTGATAGATACGGCACATGAATTTTTAGAGTTGGGCTTGCCAACAGAAGTTACTTTGCAAAAAGGGGAAGGACATAATTCGTTTTTCTATCCTCAAACCTCCACCATTCTCTTCCGCTTTCCGGAAAGAAAAAAGATGCCTGCAGTGGATCTTACCTGGTACGATGGAGTAAATAATTATCCGCCACTGCCCGAAGGATTTGGTAACTCGGCACTCGATCCCAATATTCCACCACCCAGCAATGGAAAGATTGCGACTAGTAAACTTAACCCGGGTAAAATTATTTATGGTAAAGACCTCACTTTTAAGGGTGGATCACATGGCAGTACCTTATCGATTATTCCTGAAGATAAGGCCAAAGATATGGCTTCTAAACTTCCACAAGTGCCGGCAAGTCCCTCCAATCACTATGCAAACTTTTTAAAAGCCTGCAAAGGAGAAGAAGCTACTCGTTCCCCATTTCATATTGCCGGACCACTTAGTCAGGTATTCTGCCTAGGTGTACTTGCACAAAAATTGAATACACAATTGTTATTCGACCCAAAATCAAAAAAAATTACCAATAATAAAATTGCTAACGAAATGCTGGTTGGACTTCCACCTAGAAAAGGTTGGGAACAATTTTATAAAGTATAAAGAGATTACCCTTGGTAATGTACTTTTACTTAATGATTTCCATAATATATTAGTTGTATGAAGGAACCTTCTTTTTTGAGACTGCTGCAACCGCTTTCGTTTTTCAATACCAGAAGAACCCGGGAAATTTTTAATGTAAATCCTACCAGCGCACCCGGAAGAACCGAAGCCGATAAGGTAGACATTCAGGTATTCGATTATACTGCGCAAACGCTGGAAGAAAAAAAATTTTTAACGGTAGAAGACTGCTTCCACTATCGCGACAATCAACATGTAAGTTGGATAAATATAGATGGTATCCGAAAAGCAGATGTGGAGGCGGTTTGTAATCATTTTAACATTCACTACCTGATTGCAGAAGATATAATGAGTATCGGGCAACGCCCCAAGATGGATGAAATGGATCCGGTGCTATTTTGTTTGTTGAATATGCTTTACTTTAACGAAACAACCGGCTCGGTTGAAACAGAACAAATAACAATTATACTTGGAAAAGAATATGTAATCAGTTTTCAGGAAATACCAGACAAGGATGTGTTTGGACCAATGCGGGAAAAGTTGAAACTGGCCAATAGTAAATTAAGAAGCAGCGGAGCCGACTACCTATGCTATACCCTGCTGGATATGATTGTAGACCACTATTTTGTGGTGATGGAAAAGCTTAGTACGCGTATCGAACAAATAGAAGAAAGAATTATTCGGCGGAGTGACAAAAGATCGCTGGCAGAAATCAATAACCTGCGTAAAGAACTTTTTGTGCTGAAAGGCAATGTGAGTCCTGTTAGAGAACTCATCAATGGATTTATTCGTTCGGAGAGTGATTTGCTGGAAGAAAAAACCACCAAATATTTTAAGGATGTGCACGACCATATTGTTCAGGCCAATGAATTGGCAGAAAACTTGCGCGATCTGATGATGAATCTGCAAGACTTATATATTAGCCAGGTTAACCTTAAAATGAACGAGGTAATGAAAGTAATGGCCATCGTTACCTGTGTGCTTACACCGGCTACAGTAATTGGCGGGATATTTGGAATGAATTTCGACGTTATTCCCCTCTCCCACCATCCGAATGGATTTTACTATACCGTTCTTGCCATGGCAGTAATTATGGCAGGATTTCTGGTGTATTTCGGCAGAAAACGTTGGTTGTAATAAATACCTAGCACAATTAGAGCGCAATTAGAGTTCAATCAAACTATTGGATGTGCCAAACACATTCAGTACTTCTCCATCTCCCTGTGGTTCATTCACCCACTCGCTATTATTCAGGCGATACTTAAATTCGTGCCGCGAATTTTTAGGCAGATTTACTTCTGCTGCAAAACTGCCATCTTTCTTTTTATTCAGCGTAATGCCTTTCTCCCAATCACCGTTTAATCCTACTACTTCTACCTGCTCGGCTGCTACAAAATCAACTAAAAATTTCACTTTAGCGTAATCTTTCGTCTTATACAAGGTTTTTTGAATCATTGTGTACTATTTACACTTTATACCAAAAGTTGAAAAAGGTAACCCATGTATAATCAAATACTACATATTTAACCCTCGCTTACTTACCCCCTTAAATGATAGGCTTTAGGCTGTGAAAATGCTCGTAAACCGGCATGAGACAGCGTACTGCCAAGCCCGCTATGCTTTCTGCCGCTCCACGGCAGGGCAGGGCTTACCCGGTCGCAGCAATTCCAATACACTGTTCCGGCATCTAATTGCTGCTGAATTTTTTCAGCTCTTTCAGCCCGACTCGTATATACAGATGCGGTTAAGCCATAGTCGCTGTCGTTCATTAACTGAATAGCTTCCTCATCACTATGCACCCGCATAATGCCAATAACTGGTCCAAAAGATTCTTCCCGCATTAATCGCATCTGATGATTTACTTCTGATAATACCGCCGGGTGAAAATAATTACCGGGATTATTTTCAACGCGCGTGCCACCGCAATGTAATACCGCTCCTTTAGAAACAGCATCCTGCACCTGATCTTCTAAAAAAGCAGCTTGTCCTGCGCGGGTTAGGGGACCAATATAAACACCCTCCTCTTTGGGATTTCCTATTGTGTATTGCTTTACTTCCTCCACAAAAGCCTGCACATATTGGTCGTATACGTCGGCATGCACATAAATACGCTCCACCGAACAACAGCTTTGTCCATTATTATAAAAAACCCCATCCGCAGTCGCTTTTGCTACCGATACAATATCCGTAACCTCATTGGTTACATATAAAGGATCCTTACCGCCCATTTCTAGGCCACAGGCAACCCGGCGATGCGCTATTTTTTGATGAATGGTGTTTCCGGTTGCAAACGAGCCGGTAAAGAAATATCCCTCCAGTGGTAACTCTAACAACAAGCCGCCCACATCACCCGCACCCAACGCGATGGGTATAATGGCCGGAGGTACGCCCGCTTCGATCAATAATTTTTGTATCTCCAAGCCGGTAAGGGAAGCCAGTTCCGAAGGCTTATACATAACTGCATTCCCTGCCAGCAATGCAGGCACCAGCACATTGATGCCTACCAGGTAGGGATAATTCCACGCAGATATATTGGCTACAACACCCAAAGGTTCGTACACAATTTTTTCACGCGTATCTCCCTCGGCAACCATCCACTCGGGGCCCAGATACTGTTCGGCATGAGATGTTAACCATTCAATTCTATAACAGGCACCATTGATTTCATTGCGCGACTGGCTGATCGGTTTGCCTACTTCATCGGTTAGTATTGCTGCCAGCCTTTCGATATTAGCTAACAATAACTCTCGAAACTTTTGCAATATGCATACTCGTTCGGCAAGAGGAAGCTGATACCACTGAGGCTGCGCTTGTTTGGCAAGGGTCCATTTAGCAGAAATGGTTGCATAATTATCCAAGGCAATGTGGCCAAGTATTTGTTGGTTATGCGGATTCAGTACTTCCAGCTCTTTCTTTTCCATACTTTACTTATTTAACTGCTTACTTATTTTCATAAAATACCTGCGCGTGATGTAACAACCAATTTCGAATAGGTATTGAAAGCGTACCGGCATCTGCTTGCTCAACCCGCTCCGGATGCCATTGAACCGCCAGCAGCGGTGAATGATTAGCAGGTAGCTTCCACTCCAGCGCTTCAATAACATTATCAGGTGAAATTCCAGTAATCATCAATTCATCTGCTACCCTATCAACTGCCTGGTGATGTGCACTGTTAATCATTGCCTGATGTGTTTGCGCAATTTCCGCCAGTTGTGAGCCCGGAGAAAGCTGCACCAGATGTTCTCCATCTGCATCGGCCATTCGGCGGTGATTATTTTTTCCGCTTTCTTCTAAATCAGCCAATAACGTTCCACCCAGGCTAGCATTCACCAATTGTAATCCCCTGCAGATGGCCAACACGGGCATTTTTTTAATCAAAGCCTGCTTGAAAATCGCTTGCTCAAAATCATCACGTGCATTATCCCAGCCATCTTTTGGTGCATGCGGATAATCGAGTCGCTCGCTGTTATACAAAGAGGGATGTATATCCGTTCCGCCGGTTAACACCACGGCATCACAGTCATCCAATAACGCTGCATTCGATAAATGAGCTGCCAATAATACAATACGAATCTGCCGATCATTTCCAATTACCCAGCGGGGATAAAACTCGAATCGGGTAGTAGAAAAAGTTATGCCTATAACAATAGTATCCTTCATACATTAGAATGCGGCTGCATACAGTTTACGAAAATCATCCAAACTTACCGGTTGCGGATTATTAGGATGTGCAAAATCCTCCAGTGCCAGTTGTGCCAGTGTTTCTAAATGAGTTTCCTGAACGCCCACTTCCCGCAACTGGGCAGGAATACCAATTTGCTGATTGAGTTGGCGAACCCACTCAATTACACCAGCAGCATCTTTTTGTGCTATGGGCAATACCTGCGCCATCCGTTCAAATTTTTCAGCCGCACAAACAGCATTAAATGCGAGTCCATACGGCAAATTAACCGCATTGGCTAACCCATGATGGGTATCCAGCAATGCCGACATCGGATGGGCCAGAGAGTGAACAACGCCCAATCCTTTCTGAAAAGCTATTGCACCCATCATAGAAGCTAATAACATATCGGAACGAGATTGCAGTGTAGGAGCTTTTACGGCAGTTGCCAAAGAACCGGCAATTAATCGGATTCCTTCCAACGCAATGCCCTCACAAATAGGATGATAGTTTTTTGCCAGCAATGCCTCCATATTATGGGTGAGCGCATCCATACCGGTTGCGGCTGTTATGGCAGGCGGCAAATCGAATGTTAGTTGCGGATCGGCAAATACACGAATAGCGAGTAACTTAGGACTGAATAATATTTTTTTCTGATGAGTATCATCATCCGCAATAATGGCGGAACGACCAACTTCACTTCCGGTGCCGGCGGTGGTAGGTACGGTAACAAATAGAGGAACGGGGCCGGTAACGTATACATCGCCACCGATTAAATCGTCGTACTTAAAAAGATCCTCGCGATGATGCACCCGTAACACAATAGCACGAGCAACATCAATGGCGGCACCACCTCCTAAACCAATAACAGCGTCACACTGATTGGCATCATATTGGTCGGTGCCTGCATACACGTCGGACTTTACCGGATTTTTATGGATGTTGTGAAAAACAGAAACGGTTAGTCCAACTGCTTCTAAGTCCACCACTATTTTTTTAAAAAAAGGTAGTGCTGCAATAGTTGCATCGGTAACTAATAAGGGCCGGCGGCATCCTTGCTCGAACAGGAAAGCGGGCATTTCATCAACTGCCCCTGCACCAAATCGGATAATGGTTGGAAAATTAAACTGAACTACAGACATGGTGATATAGAATTACATTAAATGATTTCGAAATAGCGGCGGGTTTCCCAATCGGTAACGGCTTTTGCATATTGCTTCACTTCCCATTCACGGGTTTCCGTAAAATGTTGCACAAAGGTTTTGCCCAGCAATTCTTTAGCAACGGATGATTCTTTCATAATGGCAGTAGCGGCAGACAGGGAGTTGGGAAAACGACCATTAGAAATATCTTGGTATCCATTGCCAGCAGTGGCAGGTTGATTCAGCTTCATGCGATGCTGAATGCCATATAAACCAGCAGCCAAACAAGCAGCCATGGCCAGATAAGGATTGGTATCACTACCCACCACCCTTGTTTCGAGGCGACAGGAACTGCTGCTTCCCGGTAGGGCACGCAAAGCTACCGTTCGATTATCGATGCCCCAGGTTACGGTAGTGGGTGCCCAGGCCCCCTCTACCAAACGCTTATACGAATTAATAGTAGGTGCCACCAGCGGCAAGATATGCGGTAAACAATAGAGTTGCCCGGCGATATAACTTTTCATCAGCGCACTCATGTGGCTCTTATCTTTTGCATCGTAAAATAAATTCTGCTTGCCGGATGCATCCCAAAGCGATTGATGAACGTGCCCACTACAACCCGGTAGGTGCTCACTGATTTTGGCCATAAACGTAGCCATCACTCCATGTAACCGAGCAATTTCTTTTACCGAGGTTTTAAACAGCACAGCGCGATCTGCGGCAGTTAACACATCTGAATAGCGAATGGCCGCTTCGTATACTCCCGGACCAGTTTCTGTATGCAATCCTTCTATCGGAACCTGAAAGCCTGTTAATCCGCTGAACAACGAGGATAGATACGTATTTTTTTCTGTGCTGCGTAAAATAGAATAACCGAACATACCAGGTGTAAGAGGCGTAAGGCCGCGACCCTCTTTTTGCGCAAAGGTTTCGGGACTTTCGGAAAAATTAAACCATTCGAATTCCTGAGAAAATTGTGCAGTAAATCCGGCTTTTTTGGCACGAGCAATTACAGATTGCAGCAATTGCGCCGGACAAATTTCGAGGGGTTTACCCGTAGGTTTCACAAACTGACCTAGAAAAAAAGGCAAATCATTTTCCCAGGGAATGGTACGATATGTTTCGAGGCGGATTACTACTTTGGCATCGGGGTACCCGGTATGCCATCCGGTAAAGCTGCCATTATCATATGCCTGATCTACCATATCCCAACCGAATACTACATCACAAAAACCTAAGCCGGATGAGGCAACGGAAAGAAATTTTTCGGTAGAAATATATTTGCCGCGTAAAACGCCGTCGATATCACAAACAGCAATTTTTACTTTGCCGGCAGGATGTGCCTGAACGGCTTCCAGGATAGCACGATTCGTCATGATGATTTCCATTTATACAATACAAAACTAAAACCCATGATCAGAAAAAATCCAATGGCAAGGGTTGCATTATACCAGATTAAAGATAGTAAAGCAATGGCCGATAATACCAAAGCAATATAAGGGGTAAAGGGATAACCCGGTACTCGAAAGGGACGATTTAAGCCGGGTTCATGATTTCTTAACTTAATCAGCGACAGCATAGCAATAATATATATAGTAAGTGCTCCAAAAACAGATAGGGTAATAATTTCAGCTGTGGCGCCGGTGAGCACGATAGTTATTCCAATTATTGCGTTTATAATTAATGCTATGGCTGGTGTTTGAAATCTGGGATGAATATTTCCGAGCCTTGCAGGAAGCTGACCGGCCTTTCCCATTTCATAAGATGCTCGTCCGCCGGCCAGCAATAAGCCATGAAAAGAAGCCAGTAAGCCAAATAACCCGATACCTACCAATAACTGATAATAAATATGAGAAGTAGATACAATTTTACCAAGTGCCAGTGGTAGTGGAGAATCGGAGCTGGTTCCATCGGGCAAAATAACAATGGCCTCCCATCCCTGCACACCCACTGCAGAAAAAAATACCAGCATGCAAAGTACTACCAATGTAAATAGGGCACTGCCAAATCCACGCACAATATCCCGCTGCGGGTGAACACATTCTTCGGCCACATTGGCTAACCCCTCAATACCCAGGAAAAACCAAATGGCAAAGGGCAGTGCTGCAAATACACCGTTCCAACCAAACACAAAAGATTTTGTAGTAAAAGCTGCTACAGAAAAGTGAGGCAGGGTAAGTGCGGCAAATAACAGCAATTCGGCAACGGCCAACAAGGTGATCAATAATTCGAATCGAGCTGCCGCACGAATACCATAAATATTTAGAGCAGTAAAAATCAGGTAAACCAGTATGGCAGCGGGGGTAACAGATATTCCCGGAAAACTAAGATGAAGGTAGGTTCCTATTGCTATGGCAATTGCTGGGGGAGCAAAAACAAATTCAATCCATTGCGCCATACCGGCAACAAATCCGGCTTCTTTATTAAAGGCCCTGGCAGCATAATCAAATACACCTCCTGCTTTAGGTATAGCACCGGCTAATTCGGCATAAGAGAAGGTGAAGCAGCCATACAAAACGATTACGCCTACAATGGCAATCAGCATGCCATAGGAACCGCCTTTTGCTAAGCCCAGATTCCAGCCGAAATACATGCCGGAAATTACATAGCCCACACCAAGTGCCCAAAGCAGTAGGGGCGTAAGCGATTTTTTTAATTGCGCTTCCTTCATACGGAAAATTACCGCATATTATTCATATTCTACACAAGCACTTATTGGGCATTTTTCTCTCGGGAGGCATTGGCATGTACAAAGCTTACCAAACGGGTAAACACCTGTAAATGAGGCAGGGTGAGAATAGCAATCCCCATAAAAATATATACCAAACTAGAACTCAGTTGCCAGCGGGATAATTGAAAATAAACTAAGATACCAATCCCAAAAAATGCCAGTAATGAAAAGGGAAGTGCTTTCTTACTCAATTGAAGCCAGCCTGCATACGTAGGCGGAAGGGATAACTGATTTCTAATTAAGTTGAATGATAACAAAGAATGCCAAACACCAAAATAAAAGGCAAAACCAATAAACAGAGGCATAGCATAGATAAATGTACACCAACCTACCGTTTGTATAACCCAACCGGCAATGGCAGAAACTTTTACTCCGCGACTGAACAAATAAAATGGCACCAGCAAGAGCATAAGCGCGATGCCTCCGGTGGCACCTGCCCAAAGTAACGGGCCAAACAATAGCCAGTGCTTCTCCTGAATTGTATTGCCTACCAGTGTAGCCAACATTGGTGCTGTTTCGGAAATATGAGAAGTAATAGTAAAAACAATGAAAAACAACCCCATAGCAAAAAATAATAAAATATTCATCTTGCCGGGCTGATGAAAAGGCCAGTCAATTTCGCCGAAATGATACGCAGTTAGTCCGATAAACCCGACAAAAGCTACCAAGGGAAACCAATACCAACAACAGGCATATAGAAACATATTCAGTAGATAGCGCACAAAAAATCGGGTAACAGAAAAATGGGTATGCGCAATTTTTGCCTGCGATTGTTCTACATAAAAATCCAGCGAGCCATGCGGGATACCCGTTACAATAATCAGCACAAGAAAAAATAACCACTGAACAGATTGGGTAGGGGCAAACATCCAAACCCATACTGCCAATAAACATCCGGTTATTAGTAATTGTACTTTTAACTGACCAAGGATACGGATTATCATTACTTTCTATTCAATAGAACTTTAATAAAATACCATTTGGGTAATCGGGAAAAAATAATTGCCTCTTGAAAAAGATGGGTCTTTTCATCCAAAAATTGTAGAATGGCAAAAATCCGATTATTTTTAAATAAACTGGCAAAGATTCCCGGCATCTGTTGCGGATAATGCTGAATCAATGCGAGGAATAACCTATCGTAAAATAAAAATCGTTTAGAAGAAACCGGATAGCACATATCATTTTCTTTTTTCAGCCAGCCAATGATTGATTGGGTGTGTCGCAACACTCTGGTAAAAGAATACCCGGTAGATGCTTTGATGCAACCGGCTGCCGTTCCTATGGGAATAATGGTAGAAGATAGTGGTATACTTTTTTCTGGCGGCAGTTGCATCGGTATTTTACCCACTTCTTTAGACACCAAGGTAAAAGGCACCTGAATATAATTCGCTATATATTGCGTAAGTAATTGTTCGTATACCTCCTTCTCAAAAACATCACCAGAAAAAAAAGTGCACTCTACTAAACCCCGGCGAGCAGAGAAGGGTAATATATAATGAAAGAAAACCGGAAGACGGGGATCAGACAATGAAAAGTCCATCATGGTAGCCGTATCTACATCAAATATATCTTCCGCTGTTTCAATTTCCCATCCCAGAAAATGTTGCCATATAGTGGGCTTACTAGGAACGGGAAAAGTAGGATGTGTATAAAAGATATACGTTGCAGCAATCTGTGCCGACGAAGTAGTAATCTGATTTACTCCGGCATTATTAGCAATAGTCAGAACAGGCTCAAACAAAAAGTCTACACGGGAATCTTGTTGCAGGCTGCCTAGCTGATCTTGATAAAAATCTACGCTGGAAATATATTGATACTGCATAGACTGGAGATTTTCTTTTACAGAAACTCCTGGGGCAGAGAAAGCAATATTTTGCCAACTTTTTTTAACAAGGTGTTCAAAGGGATGGTTTTTGGCATACCAGAAGCACCAAGTTTTTTCTTCGTGGGTGGGGGAAGCATCCACTATCAGCAAGGATTCGAGTGGAAGATTTTTTTCTCTTACCAAAGCCCCTGCCAACTGTAATCCGGCACATCCGGCGCCAACGATAATATACTGATAGTGCGTACGCATAGGTATAAATGAATAATGGGTACCGAGGCACCCATTATTCATACTAAATAGTAAGATTAGAAATTGTGAAGATTACGCTTCTTTTCTGCTTAAAGCATAGATAACTAATCCGAAACCAATTTTATTGATAGCATCTCCAATGTTGTAGATTACATCCATGTCAAGACCGAAGTTCATTTTCATTCCAAATAAACCACCTTCTGTACCTTGAATGTATCCAATTGGATAGATAGCCCAGCCTACAAGAACAAACCAACCTAGCGTTCTAACGGCTTGTGCAACTGCAGGAGAAGTAGCTCCGGCCAATTTGGCAACATCTCCCATCCACACCAGGTAAACGATGTAGAAATAAGCAATACCTGAAGCAAGACCCCACTGCCAGCTATGAGCTAGGTCAATGGCTTCACCAAAGTATCCTGTTACCAGCATCACAACAGATGCTAAAATGAGTTTCCAAAGTAAACTAGATTTTGCACCGGCTTTTTTGGTGATGAGGTAGAACTCAACGCACATCAAAGGTACAGTCAACAACCAGTCAACATAACGGAAAAATACGGGTGATGCACCTGTTTCCAAGTTATAACCGCGCATGTAATAGTAGTGAACAGCAGCAATAAAAGTAATGATACCGGATACCAAAACGGATGTCCGCCATTCTTTACTGGTGTTACTCACTTCCATGAAGAAGAAGGCAGCAGCAGCCATCATGGCCATGGTGCCTACGAAAAATGTGAAAGCAACATAGTTGTTGTTTTCAATCGCTTTGAAAGTAGCGTCTAAGAGTAGATTCATATATGTGGGGTTTGGTTAAAGCAATCGTAGTACAAAACCTCTCACTCACTATGTCGTTCGCATTCCGGTATAGAACATCCAAGTTAATAAAAAGTTTATAAAATGCTAAAAAATAAAGTGATTGTAACTATTTAAGTGAGAATAATCAATATATCAGTTGCCAAAAACAATTGCTTGCTGAAATACAATATATGCTAGGTATTTAGCCAATACTTTTCCCAAAACAATATAAATCAATACAATACATATACATTATGCTTGTGTTAACAAATCAGCGGTATAAATTATTGTAATGAAGTAACTGCGTAACATTTATTTTCTAAAATCCTAACAACTTATTATATAGACTATTATACATAACAAATAAATTTTTGTGTAAATAATACTATTTTACCCTGCTCCCAGCAATCATCGATTAAGATTCTATTATATCCCTTGCCTTCACCTAACAACCTAATCCTTAACATTTTATTGATAGCAACCTGAACAAGACCCGTATCTAATTATCACCCGTGGCGTAAGCTATTTTCGGTTAATGAGTAAAAGATGGCTGCATTAATAGGATATATAAATTTACTGTTGGTTCTTATACAGCCTGCCCCCAGTAAGCGGGAGCCGGTGTTCGAGCAACGGGTAATCCTTTCCTCCCAGATTGTATGTATAATAGATGATTCAATAGAATCGGCAAAACTGCTTCCCCTGGTAACCCAGCCGGAGCTACCCGAAGCCGTTACACATAATAATAAAGCCCTTCCGATTTCGGGGAATATCAGGCTGAGCCCCCCGTTTATGGATGTAATTATTTCGAGAAATAGCTTGTGCAACAAAGCCAAACATGCCCTTAAACTATTTATTCTATTCTGTCAGTTGAAGTCTGATTTATTGGATTTTTTTTCCGATACTAATTTTTCAACTTTTAAATACTAAAAACATGCAACACAAATTCAAATCAATCGCCCAATATTTAACAGCCATTCTTGCAATCGCCATCACTTTTACCTCTTGTCAAAAAGAGTTCGGAGGCAGAATGAATAATACTACTACCAATACCTTGCCAACTACGGCCACCTCTCCCACCATTGCTGTGGCCGCAAGCAGTTCATCCGGCACATCTTCCAACGGAGGATCATCTTCAGACTCGGTATATGTAATGCATTCTTGCGAAAAAGGCCACTATAGAGATTCGATTGCCTTTGGCGCATTACCTGCTACTGTTCAAGCCTATCTGGGAACAACATATACCGGATATAGCTTTATCAAAGCCTTTGCTGTTAAAGATACTACCGGTGCCATTAAGGGTTATGTAGCCATTATAAGATTCAACAACAAACCCGTTGCCCTTCTATTTAAAGCAGACGGAACCTTTGTAAAGGTTTTGGAGCAACGTGAAAAAAATGATCTGGAAGGGGAAGGCTGGCATAACGGAGGTCGCTTTGATTGCCGCGATGGAAAATCTAAAGATACCCTTGCACTAAAAGATTTACCCCAATCGGTTAAAGCTTACATAACTACCTCATACCCTGGTGATACATTGGTGAAAGCCTTTAAAACTAAAGAGGGAGCCTATATTGTATTTTCAAAAAACAACGGCGCCTTTGTAACGGTTTTTAATGCAAATGGCGGCTTTGAAAAAAGATTAGCCCTGCCTGTAGCAGAGGGCGAGCTGGAGAATATACCCCAGGGCGCCTTACCAGGAGCTATCCAATCTTATTTAAGTGCTACTTATCCTAATTATGTATTTAACAAAGCCGACAAACTAAAAATAAATGGCACTATTAAGGGGTACTTGGTAATTATAAATGCCAATAATACCCGGTATGCAGTAGCGTTTGATGCCGACGGGAAATTCCTGGCTGCAAAAGTGATCTTCTAATAGTTGTTTTTGGAGAGTAGGAGAATCGGTCGACCTAGTCGGCCGATTTTTTTATGTCTATGCTTCAGCAGCAGGTTGTTCTTTTATCCATAATCCTACCAACATTCCTAAGGCAGCAAATGCGCCTAAGGCAAGAAAAGCTACCCGAAAATTACCGGTTACATCGGCCAGCATACCCAGCAATGGAGCCCCCGCTAAAATCATTGTAATCCCTAACATATTTACCAAACCCATGGCAGCTCCTGCACGGCCCGGAAATAACCGACCGGCTTTACTAAAAATACCTGCATAGGGTAAGCCACATCCAATACCTAAGAAAATTATTGCCAGGATAACCCAGGGAAGCGTGATGGTTTGAATAGATAACAAAATACATCCGGCAATATTTAATACCATACTGCCCGTTACCAATTTTCTAAAACCCAGCAAATCCATCATTTTAGCACCGTAAATACGGGTAAAGATTCCCATCAAAAGCACTACCGAACCTACTGCTCCCGCCACTTTGGGTGCCAGACCAATATTAATTTTCAATAGTTCATTGATCCATGTTCCAATAACAATTACCAATCCAAAGGAAGCCATTTGTAAAAAGCCCAGCTTCCAGAGCTCAACATTTTGAAGTAGTGAAGAAAAATTAACCGGAGGATGAGGAACCGGTAAGGTGTTGGGGGTTAGACTAAAAAAAAGAATAGCTGTAATCAGCGCAATGCCGGCGGTGATTGAAAATGCGCCGGACCACTGAAAAAATCCTGCCAGTTGCGGAATGGCAAATATCACAAAGCCAGAACCCAATAAAACCGAAGCACCATACCATCCCTGAAATTTCGCCAACTGATCTGGACTAGCTGTTTGGGCTACAAAGCGGGCGCCGGCAATAAAACTCATGCCGGTTCCAAAACCAATAAAAAATTTACAGGCCAGCAACATTTGATAACTGGTGGCACTCGCCATCCAAAAATTACCGAGGGTAATTAGGGTTAGTCCTACTAATATCACCCGCTTACCACCCAGTTTATCTGCCAGATGACCCCCTGGAATTTGCATAAAAGCATGGGTTAAAAAAATGGCACTGGTTAACAACCCGGCCTGTGTTTTAGAAAATTGAAACTGCTTCATCAATGTTGCCGCCAACGGAGCATGATTGGTATAATTAACGGAAAAAGCAAATCCTACCAAACAAGCGAGTAATAACGATAGATTTTTAGCATGCATAGTGTAGGATTTTAGGGTAATTTACCGGAGGCCATTTGATGAACGAGTTTTTTAATTTGCTTTCCCCACAACTGATACCCCTTTTCATTATAATGCAACCGGTCTTCTACAAAAAGGTTTTCATACGGCTTTCCATCTTTGCCTAGATACTTGTCGGATGCATTTACCGTATATAAACGATATTCTCCTGCACAATAGGTTTCTATCAATCGATTCGCCTCTTGCACTTCATTCCAAACCATCCAACGTTTGGGGCTGGGAGCTATCTGTAGCCAAACGATGGGCAACTCGGGATATTTATCCCGGATTGTTTTTACCACATACTTAAATAACTCTAGTACTTGTATGGGCGTTTTGTCTTTTTCAGATCCGGTAATATCATTCCCTACATACATAAACAAGGCTGCGGGTTGATGGGGATAAACAATACGCTTCACGTAGTAAGCCATTTCGGTAAGATTACTTCCTCCAAACCCTCGATGAATAATAGAAGGATACTTTACATCCTCCCGAATATTTTTCCATAATCGTATATAAGAACTGCCAGTGAATAAAACTGCATTCGTTGGATACGTATCTGCCAGATTAACACTATCAAAAGTTTTCATCTCCGCTGCCCAACGCATGGTGGGGTCAGATTTTTTTCTATTTGGATTGATGTACCGAAGCTGCGTATATAACCAGGCCGACATTTCGGTAAAGGCACTGTCGTGTTTTTCTACGTTGTTGTTTAGGGTATGCCCTGCCCCATAAAAAGGTCTCCATCCGGTAGCCACGCCCGTTTGTAAACAATGCTGGTATAAAATATAGGGGCCATACTTAAAATTATGGTAATCGTATGAACTGTCGTAGGGCACCGTTTTGTCGGCAGTACCGGCCACATTAAATAGTGGAACATCGCCCGAACGAATCCAACGATAATCAATCATGGCTCCCCAGGCATTCATTACACCACTTACCCTCGAAGAGTAACCCGGATTACCGCTATTTCCTTCTAAAGAACCCCATTGGGTGGTATCTACTGTTGCAGCAACATCTTCTTTTCGCATATAGGCCATGGCCAAACAGGTTTTCGCTCCGGCTGAGCTACCGGTAATAAATATCTGCGAAGTGTCTATCCCATATTCACTGGCATATCTTCTAAAAAAGCGAACAGCTGCTTTCCCGTCTTGTTGGGCGCGATAGAGTGCATCTGCATAGTCTGCATTTGATTTTTTATTGGCAATACCCAACCGATAATCGATACTGGCCACCACATAACCCAATTGGGCAAAACGATTACAAAGGCGTGATCCATATCCACCAGATCGGGAACCATTCTGAAATCCTCCTCCATGAATAAATATAAGCAGGGGCCTGCGTTCCATCGTATCATTGCCGGCAGGTTTAAATACATTCAACACAAGGCTTTCCTGATTTCCTTTTACATTAATAGCCGAACCATAGGGAATAGCCAGCAGAGAGTCTACCTGGTGAAATACCTTATCGTGAAATCTTTTTTGTGCGGGCACAGCGATTACTATCCAGCAGCTCAATAGCAGCAGCACCCAACGAAGTAAAGATGTATTCATACAAATAATTGTTTAAGAGACGACTTAACTACTTTACCCATGGCGTTTCTGGGTAACTCGGGTAAAACCAAATATTTTCTCGGCGTTTTATAGGCGGCCATTTTCTCACGCAGCCAGGGCTGCAAAGTATGCGTGTCGAAAGGGGTTTCTTTTAATACCAATGCAGCCACAATCAATTCGCCCCATTCTTCATCGGGCATGCCAATTACGGCGCAATCATCTACAGAAGGATGGGTGCGAAGCACTTCTTCTATTTCCAGGGCAGAAATCTTATAGCCGCCCGACTTGATTATATCCATCGACATACGACCCATTATACGGTAATAGCCATTTTCTACTACTGCCACATCTCCGGAGGAAAACCAGCCTGCTTGAGTAAAACTTTCAGCGGTTGCCTGCGGGTTCTGCCAATACTCCAGAAAAACATTCGGGCCCCTAATAATTATTTCTCCAGGCTCTCCATCGGCAACCGGTGAACCTTTTTCATCTACCAACTTTACTTCAACACCTAATAGCGGAACTCCCACATAACCGGCTCTGCGCTCTCCTTTGTAAGGATTGCTAATGGCCATACCAATTTCCGTCATCCCATATCTTTCTAACAGTACCTGTCCGCTGATGGTTTGCCATTTTTCCATAACCGTTACAGGCAATGCTGCCGAACCACAAACCATTAATCGAAAAGCCAACATTTTTTGATAGGCTAAGCTTTTCGCCTCATCAGAAAGGGTTTCCCAATAACTGATGAGTTTATAATAAATAGTAGGTACCGCCATAAATACGGTAAGCTTATCGGAAGTAAACCACTGAAATACTTCCTCGGCCGAAAAGGACTCAGTAAAATAACAGGTAGCACCAGCGTATAAAGAACAGCTTACCACATTAATAATCCCATGCACATGATGAAGCGGCAATACACACAAAGTGGCATCGGATGCATTCCAGCCCCAGGCATCAATTAAAGTGGTAACCTGCGCAGTAATATTGGCATGGGTGGTTACTACTCCCTTGGGTTTGCTGGTTGTTCCGCTTGTATATAAAATCAGGGCTCTTCGTTGGCTGCTGATATCGGGTAACAAAACCGAAACCTGTTCGGTAAGGTCTTCCAATATCATCAAACGTATGCCCTGCTGTGCACAATATTCACTCAGTACCGGTTCAAACGCTCGCGTAATAAGTATACTGCGCGCGCCGGTATCTTCTATAACATATTGCAAGGAAGGTAAGGGATAGGTTAAACACAGCGGCACTGCCACCCCTCCAGCCCGCCAGATAGCCCACAAACTTGCCACATATTGTTTGCCGGGTGGCACCATAAATGCTACCCGCGCCTCCGCTAGGTCGTCTGAAGTGCCCAGTAACAGAGAAGCCAGCCTTGCCGACTCATTCGCCAGTTGCTGGTAGGTAACCGATTCGCCTCGATCTACCACCGCAATTTTGTGGGGGTATAGTTGAGAACTCTCAATGCATCGATACATACCTACCTGCTTTTACTATCAATAATCAGCTACTATAAGGTTGCCAGATCTATTACAAATCTATATTTCACATCCGAACGCAACATTCGCTGATAGGCATCATTGATGTATTGCATAGGAATAACTTCTACGTCGGATACAATCTGGTGCTCGGCACAATAGTCTAGCATTTCCTGTGTTTCCTTCATACCGCCAATCATAGAACCGATAATGATTCTTCTTTTAGCAATAAGAGAAAAGGGAGAAACCTCGGGTGTTTTTGAGGGCAATCCTACAATCAACAATTTTCCTTCCACTGTTAACATATCCAAATAGCCCGTGTAATTATGATCTGCAGAAACGGTATCTAATATCACATCAAAATACCGCGCATGATTTTTTACTGCCTCTTTATCCGTACTTAACAAAAAGCGACTAGCCCCTAATCTTCTCGCATCGGCTTCTTTTGATGGGGAAGTGCTAATAACAGTTACTTCTGCCCCAAAGGAAGCGGCAAACTTAACGCCCATATGCCCTAAACCGCCTAGCCCTACTACACCCACTTTCATGCCTGCTGTTACTCCGGCAAATCGAAGGGGTGAGTAAGTAGTAATTCCGGCACATAAAAGTGGCGCCACTGCTGCCATATTGAGAGAACGGGAGATGCTTACCACAAAACGATCTTTCACCACAATATCAGAAGAGTACCCTCCTTGTGCCAGTGTTTTTCCATCCCGCTCGAGGCCATTATAAGTGCCCGTCATGCCATCATCACAATACTGCTCTAAATCTCGGTTACAACTTGGGCAATTACAGCAGGAGTCTACCATTACACCCACGCCTACCCAATCGCCCGGTGCAAATCGGGTTACGCTGCTACCTACTGCCACCACTTCACCCACAATCTCATGTCCGGGTACCATTGGATAAAGTGACCCTCCCCACTCGTCGCGGGCCTGGTGTAAATCGCTATGGCAAACTCCACAATAGCGGATATGCACATGGATATCATCCGCACGAAGATCTCTTCTTTCAAAAGAATAAGGTTCTAGGGGTGTATGCTTACTTAATGCTGCATACGATTTAGTAGGTATCATATT
>JBBAJQ010000002.1:137609-156117 GCA_040403945.1 Sediminibacterium sp. | reverse complement strand
ATAAAATGTAGTTGAACGAAGCCGATTTATGGGGATTTTAAACCGGAACGGTACTGTAAGGTGCAGCAACCTGGTAGGGAGTTCGGCATTTTGGTGTACAATTTTAGTATAATCAGGCAATTTTTCATTTTGGCATTGGTTATTCATTCAGAAAAATACATACCTTCTCCAATACGATTAGTAGTAATGTTCATGCAAAATGCCGACCCTCACAAATCGGCATTTGTTTTGAAGATTGTTATTTTTATAAAATAACCTATCGGGATAACTGCCGCTAGTTGTAATTGTAGGGAAGATTGGGAAAGTGCTTATGCTTTTTACTCGGTATATAGTTTTGAAAACCTACTCCCACTAAAAACAGAAAAAAACTCCTGTTTTGTTGATTTTGAATTACTAACTTAATTTGAAATTTCAATTTATTACTTGAACTTACATAATAATAATGCTGCTTTTATGAAAAAATATGCACTCCCTTTGATTGCTTGGCTGCTGCCGACATTAATACAAGCACAATCATTCGACAAAGCAACCATAGCCCGGTGGGAAAAACAAGCAGCCGGCGTTACCATTGTTCGGGATACCTGGGGCATTGCCCATGTGTATGGCAAAACCGATGCAGATGCTGTTTTCGGTTTATTATATGCCCAATGTGAAGATGATTTTGCGCGGGTTGAAATGAATTATGTTGAAAAACTCGGCAGATTGGCGGAAGTAAATGGAGAGAAAGATGTTTACAACGATTTGCTGATTCGGTTGATCATTGATACGGCAGAGGCAAAATCAGATTATACAAAAGCCCCCGCCTGGATGAAACCCTTGCTGCAAGCTTTTGCCGATGGCATCAACTATTATTTATATCGTCATCCCGAAGTTAAACCCGCTTTATTACAAAAATTTGAGCCCTGGTTCCCGTTGTTGTGGACGGATGGAAGCATCGGAGCTATTGATATTGCTGAAATGACTGTAAAAGATATCAAACAATTTTATGGAAACCGAAATCTGGTAATGCAGGAAAAGCCCAAAGAAGTAGATCCCCAACCCGGCGGCTCCAATGGATTTGCCTTTGCCCCTTCCATCACCGAAAATGGCAATGCCATACTTTACATCAACCCCCATACAACTTTTTACTTTCGGCCAGAAATTTCTATGCAAAGTGAAATGGGCTTGCATGTATATGGAGCAGTAACCTGGGGACAGTTCTTCATCTATCAGGGATTCAATGAGCATTGTGGTTGGATGCACACTTCCAGCTATAGCGATGTAGCCGATACCTACTTAGAAAAAGTAAGTAAAAACAACCAGAATGAATGGGTGTACGAATATGAAAAAACGCAAAGAAAAATCAACACGAAAAATATAACCATCTACTATAACAAAAATGGGGTGCTGCAAAGTGAAAACTTTACCGGCTATTATACCCATCATGGGCCAGTAATGGGAGAGAAAGATGGCAAATGGATTAGTGTAAAAGCCAACAACCGCGATATAAAAGGATTGATTCAATCTTGGCAACGTACCAAGTCAACCGATCTGGCATCCTTCACTGCTTCTATGTCGCTGCTTGCTAACACTTCCAACAACACAGTTTATGCGGATGACAAAGGCAATATCGCTTACTGGCATGGCAACTACATGCCCAAAAGGAATCCGGCCTTTAATTGGCAAAAGCCGGTGGATGGAAGTATTGCCGCTACTGAGTGGCAGGGGCTGCATCCACTGAATGAATTAATCAATATTAAAAATCCGGCCAACGGATGGATACAAAACTGCAATTCAAGTCCATTTACTGCTGCCGGACCTTCGTATAGTCCGCAAAAAGAAAAATTTCCAAAATACATGGCCCCCAATGGAGATAATTTTCGGGGAATACGGGCAGTACAGATTTTATCGAAAGAAAAAAAATATACCCTGCCCAAAGTAATTCAAACTGGGTACGACACCTACCTTACTGCATTCGACGAGTTGATTCCTGCCTTGGAAAGAGTTTGGAAAAATGGAGATACCAGCGAATACATGCTAAGGGGTGCTATGCAAACACTCCTCAGTTGGAATCGAGCTGCATCTGAACAATCCATCGGCACCACGTTGGCAATTGAGTGGGCACAAAAATTATGGCCGACAATTTTAAAGGGGAATGGCGATCCTGAAGAAGATCCCGATGTGGTAGAAAAAACAATCCGCTTTTGTGCAACTGCCAATCGCGAGCAATTGATTGCTCCCTTACAGGTAACCATTGCCGAACTGATGCGAAAATTTGGCACCTGGGAAAAACCCTGGGGTGAGGTAAACCGCTTTCAGCGTATCACTGGAAAAATTCAAGACAGCTTCGATGATAATCAGCCATCCTTTCCCTGTGGGTTAGCTGCCTCTACCTGGGGATGTTTGCCTTCGTTCATCAGTCGCCCTTATTCCAATACCCGCTTACGATATGGCAGTAGTGGTAATAGTTTTGTGTGTGCCGTTGAGTTTGGCAAAAAAGTAACTGCCCGTTCTTTACTGGCAGGGGGCGTAAATGGAAGTCCTGCTTCTCCATATTTTAACAACCAAGGATTGGCATATACAAAAGGACAGTTTAAGGAAGTTTGGTTTTATAAAGACGATGTAATAAAAAATGCAGCTAACACCTATCATCCGGGTGAAAAATAAATGTAATACCCATGTTATCCGAAACTACTTTATATTTCCGTTGGGTTAAAATCATCACAGTTGGCTCATTAGCGCTGATGTCTTTT
This sequence comes from Sediminibacterium sp., assembly GCA_040403945.1. GTDB lineage: Bacteria > Bacteroidota > Bacteroidia > Chitinophagales > Chitinophagaceae > Sediminibacterium. The sequence continues at coordinate 153,385 of JBBAJQ010000002.1, read as the reverse complement.
TTGATTTTTATTGGCAATACAACCAACTACTATGCCAACTACTATTTTGTTGAGCATGTGATGAAGATGGATACTATTTTTCCAAATAGTGAATTACAATATCGGTCTATTCATCAGCCTTGGATTTACCATGCGGGTTATGTAGTAATTATTTTATTAGAGCTGATAATGGCATGGTTTTGTATACTAGGTAGCAGAGAGATGTTTGTAAAGCGAAGAGAACCTGCAGCCGTATTTTATGAAGCCAAAAGAAAAGCAGTAATCGGATTAGGCATTGGTATCCTTATCTGGTTTACCGGATTTGAAGTAGTAGGCGGAGAATGGTTTGCTATGTGGCAAAGCAGCACCTGGAATGGACTAGAAAGTGCCAACCGCATCATTCTTTTTGAAATGCTTGTACTGATCCTGCTTTTTATGAAGGAGCCGGAATTCGCATAACCCGAATTAGTTTTTTTCCAGTGCGATGTGATACTCCTGAATGCGGGCGGGCGTTTCGGGGGTAAGTGTAAAACTAATCCGAATATTTGCGAACTCCCCTTCTAGTATAAAATAACCACGCAATTGGTTTTCGGGCACTACGTCGCCTACTTTTAGTATTCGGCCGGCAGCGGCATAGATACTACGTGCCTCATCACGGAGTTGACTGGTATAATAATCATCGAAAAAGTTTTCAGCAAAAATGCCTGTATTGGCTGCCCCGTCCCAATCTGGTAACAAACGCACCAGCGCATCTCTCCGTTCCGTTAACACTTTTGAGGGTGGCAACAACATAGGTTGTAATCCGGATAATCGAAGGAGTGTATCCATCACAGCCACATTCGCCATACTGGTGGGGGCATAAGTAACATTACCAAAGAAAATCAGTCCGATTCCATATTCGGGCAATATCATCCAGTTACTGCCAAAACCTGGCAAGCCGCCACTGTGCCCGATTACTTTTCTTCCTTCACAATCTTCTGTATATCGCAATCCATATCCATAGGCGGCCGTTTGCGGGCATGCACGTCCGGAAGGATATCGATAGTTTGCGTTTACCGATGCCAGTCGCCAAGGCTGGTGCATCTCTCGGAGGCTGCTGCGCTTGAGTGGACCTGCCTCAGCATCATTTCTTACCGGCCATGCCTGCTGATGAAAAGCCACATATTTACTGAATGATTCTACCGAGGTAATCATCCCGCCCATAGCGCCCCAAATTCCATCGTGTAGCGGGGTTTCCTCTTTCCAAGTATTATTCACCCAGCGATATCCGTGTGCAAATAAAGGCGGGGCCACTTTGCTATATTCCCAACTGGCTTGTGCCATTCCCAAGGTTTGCCAGATATTTTTTTCGATATACTTGCTGTAAGGCATGCCGGTTACCTGCTGAATGATATACCCCAATAAAGCAAAACCCAGATTACTGTATTCATAGGCAATACCCGGCGCATTGGAGAAACTGATTTTTTGATTGAGCAATTCTAATAACTGCTTGTCGGTATCGGCTAGCTGACGATCTCCCCAGGGGTTATCTTCCGGAAATCCTGCTGAATGAGTAAGTAAATGTCGAATCGTGATTTCCTGGGCATCTTTAGTAAGGGCCTGACCTTTCATCTCGGGTATATATTGATATACGGGATTGTCTAATTGCAATTTCCCCTGATCGCGCAGTTGCAAAATAGCCATGGCAGTAAAGCTTTTGCTCATGGATGCAATTCGGAACATAGAGCGGGTAGATGCCGGTATTTTTTTGTCAATATCGGTAAATCCCCCACTGCCCGAATACACCAATTTGCCATCTAACACAATACCGAATGCATACCCGGGAAAATGATTTTTTTCGGCATAGGCTTTATACAATTGTTCAACCAGTGGAAAATGTATTGCCAGTTTTTTAGCTCGCTCTTTATCGGCAAAATAGGGTGCCGTATAGGTGGGCGCATGTAAGGTTGCCTGTGCAATTAGAACCTGCTTACAACCCAATACAATAATTAAGAAAACAATAATTCGCGTAAGAACAAATATCCTCATAAGAAAAAGCTTTCTTAAAGCTACCGAATTTTTATAGTAAGCGAGTAAACCAGATTAGTAGGCAAGATAATTGTTAGCGAGTAGAAGCCTTCTTCTTTATAGATGCTTGATAGTATTTACAAACTTCCTGCAAACCACACTCCCCGCATTTTGGATTTCGAGCCAAACAAACATAGCGGCCGTGTAATATCAGCCAGTGGTGGGCTTTATGCACAGCTTCTCTGGGAATATGTTTGATCAATTGTTTCTCAACTGCCAGGGGGGTGGTAGCTCGGGGGGTTACCAAACCAATACGTTTACTCACCCGAAAAACATGTGTGTCAACTGCCATATTGGGCTGCTGATCAATTACACTGGTTATCACATTGGCGGTTTTTCTTCCTACACCGGGTAACTGAATAAGCTCTGCAACCGTTAGCGGAACCTCCCCATTAAATTTTTCCATTAATAAAGTAGCCATCCCTATTAAATGCTTGCTTTTGTTGTTCGGATAAGAGATGCTGCGGATCAAGGGGAAAACCTGAACAAAGCTTGCTGCCGCTAATTTATTGGGCGTAGGAAATTTTTTAAACAATGCCGGAGTAACCATATTCACCCGCTTATCGGTACACTGGGCGGATAAAATAACTGCAACCAATAATTGAAAGGGATTCTCGTAACTCAACTCCGTTTCGGCAATGGGTATTTGTTCGTTAAGCCAGCTTAGGGTTGTATCGTATCGCTCTGCCAGTTTCATGCAGCAAAATTAGCCAATTCGGCGGGATGGCCGGAAAGAGAAATTACTCTGCGGAAGGGGTAGAATTTCCGGATAAACCAGTCTTCCGTAGAATCTTCTGAATGAGGGAGGGGGATGGAGCCGTTAAGGGTAGTTGGTTTAAATCAGATATGGCTTTTTTGAGGTGCAGATACCTGTTTTTCAATTCCTTCCGGGAGGCCAATTCTTTTTCAACCAATGCCTTCAATAAGGGGGGAGCCTCATTATAGTGGTACAGAATTAAATCCTCATCCGTGATTTGCTTCATAAAATAAAGGCTGGCATGGGTTTCAGCCGCTATTCTACAACGGATATTTGAAGTGTATATTGCAGAAAAAACAGGGTAATCCGGCTAGAAAAGGGGTAACGATTTTTGTGACTAATTATTTTTTATCGTTGCAGAATCGTCTAAAATAAAGATGTCTTCCCCATCCTTTTTCATCAAATAATGTTCCCGGGCAAATTTTTCTATAGCAGCAGGATTGCTTTGTAAATCGGATAATTCCTTACGAGATTTCTCAATTTCTTTTTGATAAAATTGCTTCTTGGTTTCCAGCTGATTTAGCTCTTTTTGCCGTTCCATCTGCTGAAAAACGTCCCGCTGATCAAAAAACAGCATCCAAACCAGAAAAAAAGTGCCGGCCAGTATGTATTTGTTGGTTACAATCTGTTTGAGCCGTTGCATGTGAAGGATTTGTATGATAAAATTACATCTATTCGCAATATCCTGAACAATCAACTAATACACAGGTGTTAAAAAAAACGCCATTCCCAAAAAGGCAATGGCGTTTGTAAATAGGTATGTATTCAATTATTTGCCGAATCGAATCTTGCCCGTAGGAAAAATACCAGTTTCTCCTAACTGCTCTTCAATTCTAATCAACTGATTGTATTTAGCAATCCGGTCGGTACGTGAGGCAGAACCGGTTTTAATTTGGCCACAGTTAAGGGCAACTGCTAGGTCGGCAATAGTAGTGTCTTCTGTTTCACCACTGCGGTGGCTCATAATGGTAGTGTAGCCATTATGCTGTGCCAGGGTAACCGCATTGATGGTTTCGGTAAGCGAACCGATTTGATTTACCTTAACCAATAAGCCGTTGGCAATTTGCTTATCAATACCAGTTTGTAAGCGATTAACATTTGTAACAAACAAATCGTCTCCTACCAATTGACATTTGGTGCCTACTGCCTGGGTTAATGCTTTCCAGCCATTCCAGTCATCTTCAGCCATGCCATCTTCGATAGAAATAATGGGATATTGCTTCACCCATTTTTCCCAGAATTTCACCAGCTCGTCGCTACTTACCACTTTGCCACTACTCTTGTGGAAAACGTATTTTTTCTTTTTGGCATCCCATAATTCACTATTGGCAGCATCCATCGCAATAGCTATTTGAGAGCCCGTTTTATATCCGGTTGCTGAAATGGCTTCCAGTACTGTTTCAATAGCTTCTTCATTGCTTTGAATATTGGGGGCAAATCCACCTTCATCTCCCACGTTGGTTGAAAACCCTTTTTTCTTTAATACCGTTTTCAGAACGTGAAATATTTCAACACCCCAACGCAATCCTTCGCTGAACGACTTTGCGCCAACGGGCATAATCATGAATTCCTGAAAATCGATTTTGTTATCTGCATGCGCACCCCCATTTAAAATGTTCATCATGGGAATAGGCAAGGTACGGGCGTTGGTTCCGCCGATGTAGCGATACAAGGGGAGGTCGGCCTCTTCCGCAGCAGCTTTTGCCACCGCTAAACTTACTGCCAAGATTGCATTGGCACCCAGCTTTGATTTATTGGGAGTGCCATCCAGTGCTATCATCTCTCCATCAATGGCAGCCTGCTGCGTAACATCGTAACCAACTATGGCTGCAGCAATTTTATCATTTACATTTTGTACTGCTTTCAATACTCCTTTGCCTGCATATTTCTTTTTATCGTTATCGCGCAATTCTGCGGCTTCGTGAATGCCGGTGCTGGCTCCACTAGGAACCGCGGCTCGGCCCATGGCACCATCATCGGTTACCACTTCTACTTCTACCGTGGGATTTCCGCGACTATCCAAAATCTGGCGGGCATGTACTTCAATTATATAACTCATATTATAGGTTGTTTATCCATTTGATAAAAAATCGTGTTTTCGTTCCGCAAGGTAACAAATTAGCTTTGGTTACCGAAAAATACCCGAATTTGGCTTGTAAATATTTGACATTCAATAAAATAAAAATTACATTTATTTTATTTTGTTGTCAGATTTCTGAACACATCTTCCAGAGAAACTTGCTCCGTTTTAAAGGAAATCAGGGTATATCCTTTTGCTACTGCCCACTGTAACAGCGCCTTACTAACTGCTTCAGGCTGATGGGTATGTAATTGATATTTACCCGTTCCGGCAGTTATAACCTGAGTAATTCCGGGAATCTCGTTCCAATCCGAAGCGGGAACGGTTTCTTTAATATGAACTTCCACTACATGTTCATCATTTTCAGATGCTTGTAATTGCTGTAACCGGTTATCGGCCACCAGCTTACCTAGATTCAAAATCAACACCCGATCGCAAATGGCTTCTACTTCTTGCAGAATATGTGATGAGAAGAGGATGGTTTTATCCTCCCCCAGTTGGCGAATTACTTCGCGAATCTCAATAATCTGATTGGGATCTAATCCGCTGGTTGGCTCATCTAAAATCAATACGGGTGGATTATGAACAAGTGCTGCAGCGAGCCCTACCCGTTGTTTATATCCCTTGGATAGCTGTCCATTCTTTTTATGGGCTTCTCTAGTTAAACCGGTTAATTGTATTACCCGCTCTACCGCCTCCCTGGGCGCTGCTACTTGGTGAACCCCTGCTATAAAAAACAAATACTCCCGCACATACATATCATAATATAATGGATTGGCTTCGGGCAGGTACCCAATCTTTTTTCTTACGGCGAGTGGCTGCTCATGCACCATCATTCCTTCTACTGAAATGCTGCCTGCATCAGGTTTAACATAGCCGGTAATCATTTTAAGGGTGGTACTTTTTCCTGCACCATTCGGCCCCAGAAAGCCCACAATCTCTCCTTTTTGCAGGGTAAAGGAAACATCATGAACTGCCTCCTGTGTACCATATTTTTTATGTATGCCCGAAACAATAATAGACATGCGTTCTAATTAGAGTTCAAAAATACCCTCAATTCATGAGTGGGTAACATTCCAAAGAGAAGGAACCGATAAATAAATGTGAAAATCAATCAATCAGGCCCTCGTTTGTTTCTTCCGGCAACTGATCGTACTCTCCACGCAAAGCAAAATAACCAAAAATCATTATGCCGGCAGCAATTGGCAATGCCACAAAAGTAAATACACCCCATTGTATCCAGGTATCCATCACCGGCTTCCGATCAATTTCACCTGCAGCCGTTTTTATCAGATAATAGATGGCTAGAGGGCCAAGGACTATCCAAATAATTCCTGCATATTTTTTTATGGCATTCATACCGTTTCCTTTTTTTCTTTTGACGAATCATGCACACCCTCCTGAATATACAAGGCCCCAATAACCAAACAAATAGCTGCAATGATAATTGGATACTGTAATCCCGCAAGCTTGTTGTTCGTATCTATGGTAGTAAGTAAAGTTGCAATAAATGGGGTAAGTCCACCAAATACGCCATTCCCGATATGGTAGGGTAGCGACATAGAAGTGTAGCGAATTTTAGTTGGAAACAACTCAACCAGAAAGGCTGCAATAGGGCCATACACCATAGTAACATACAAAATCATGATAAATACCAACCCAACCATTTTCCAATAGGCCGCGCTGCCTAGTTGGGTAAAAGATTTTACCTCAGGCTTAACCGTTACTCTGCCGGCTGCGGCATAGGCGGTATCTTTTACAATAACTGTTTGCACAGCGCCTTCTGCAAAATAATGCTGCTGGGTTACCGAACGCAACGTATCGGTGGTGCCGGCTATCACTGAAGTAGTTTTCTTTATTTGTTTTAACTCTGTAAGTGCAACCTGCTTACTTAAATCCGACAAACTAAGTAGGCCATTAAATAAGGGCTGGTAGGTTACTATCGCCAAAAACATTCCACCCAACATGATCCACTTCCTGCCTACCCGGTCGCTCCAACTTCCAAAGAGCACAAAGAAAGGAGTAGCCAATAAGATAGCCCAGATGATAATGGTTCTCGACTGATCGAATTCGATTTTGCAAACATTTTCTATAAATGATTGGGCATAAAACTGACCCGTATACCAAACTACACCCTGACCCATTGTAGCCCCAAACAAAGCCAGTAAAACCATTTTCAAATTGGTTTTGTGTCCAAAGCTTTCTTTCAATGGATTTACAGAAAGTTTGCCCGAATCTTTGATTTCCTGAAACAGGGGCGACTCTTTCATTTTAAGACGGATATATACAGATACGCCTACCAGCACAATAGAAACCAAAAAGGGAATTCGCCAACCCCATTCATTAAACTTGGCAATAGATTTGGCTTGATTTACATCCAGCGCATGGCGGGTAAGTAAGATTACTCCCAAGGAAACAAATAAGCCCAGTGTGGCAGTAGTTTGAATCCAGGATGTATAAAATCCCCTTTTATGAACAGGTGCATGCTCGGCCACATAGGTGGCAGCTCCCCCATATTCGCCACCTAATGCCAATCCCTGCAGCAAACGCAATAGCAATACTATAATAGGTGCAGCAAATCCTATCGATTCAAATGAGGGTACCAGTCCAATTGCAAAAGTGGCGCCCCCCATAATAACCAGGGTTAACAAAAAAGTATGTTTTCTGCCTATAATATCACCTAATCTGCCAAATACCAGCGCGCCAAAAGGCCGAACCAGAAAGCCCGCCGCAAAAGTGGCCAGGGTAGAAAGCAGGGCAGCGGTGGGATTACCTTTCGGAAAAAACTGACTGGCCAGCACGGTTGCCAGACTACCAAAAATGTAAAAATCGTACCATTCAATAAGTGTTCCGAGGCTAGAGGCGCCTATAACTTTCCAAATTCCTTTTTCCTGATTCATGCAATGCAACAATTAATAAAATAGGCTGGCTTATGCTTTGATATAGAAGGTCAACTTACATAAAATGAATCAATTCACCAAACTATCTCGGCAACTTAGGAGATATCCGGATAATTTTTCAGGCACCTCCACAATTTGTACCTTTATCCATCTTATAAGATTGCCATGTTGTACCCTTATCAAATAAAAAGTCTTGCCGAATATCGCGAGGCATATCAGCGCAGCATCCAAGATCCCGCTGCTTTCTGGGATTCCGTTGCCGAACATTTTACCTGGAGAAAAAAATGGGATACTACCCTTGAATGGAATTTCAACGAACCAGATGTGAAGTGGTTTAAGGGAGGTAAATTAAATATCACCGAAAACTGTTTAGATCGTCACCTCGAAAAACTAGGCAATCAACCGGCAATTATTTGGGAGCCCAACTCCCCGGATGAGCAGCCCCGGGTAATCACCTATAAAAAATTACACGAAAGAGTTTGTCAATTTACTCAGGTACTCAAAAACAATGGTGTTAAAAAAGGCGACCGGGTATGTTTATACATGGGTATGATTCCCGAATTAGCTATTGCCGTGCTGGCATGTGCCAGAATGGGTGCGATTCACAGTGTGGTATTTGGTGGATTTTCGGCACAAAGCATTTCCGACAGATTGCAAGATGCCGGGGCTGAATTTATTGTTACCTGTGATGGTGCATTTCGTGGGGGCAAAGACATCCCATTAAAAAGTATTATCGATGATGCTCTGATTGGCAATCATACCATTAAAAAAGTAATCGTTTGTACCCGAACCCGCACACCGGTTTCTATGATTAAAGGGCGCGATGTGTGGTGGGAGGATGAAATGAAACAGGTAGAAGAACAGGGTATTACCTTTATTGAAGCGGAAGAAATGGATGCAGAAGATCCACTATTCATATTATATACTTCAGGCTCTACCGGCAAACCAAAAGGAGTAGTGCATACCTGCGGTGGGTATATGGTTTATGCCAACTATACTTTTGTAAATGTTTTTCAATACAAGCCCGGTCAAATTCATTTTTGCACAGCTGATATCGGATGGATTACCGGACATACCTATATCACGTATGGTCCGCTGAGTGCCGGAGCTACTACTTTAATTTTTGAAGGAATTCCAACTTACCCGAATGCAGGCAGATTCTGGGATATCATAGATAAGCATCGGGTTAATATTTTTTATACTGCCCCTACAGCCATCCGAAGCTTAATGGGCTTTGGTAATGCCCCATTGGAAGGCAAAGACCTTTCCACACTGGAAGTGTTGGGAACGGTGGGAGAACCCATCAACGAAGAAGCCTGGCATTGGTATCACGAACAGGTTGGCAAAAAAAGATGTCCCATAGTTGATACCTGGTGGCAAACCGAAACGGGTGGATGTTTAATCAGTAACCTGGCCGGTGTAACCCCCGAAAAACCCAGTTGGGCTACCTTACCCATGCCGGGCGTTCAGCTGTTGTTGGTAGATGAAAACGGAAACGAAAAAGTAGCAGAAGGGGATGAAACGATCTCGGGTAATCTATGCATTAAAGCCCCATGGCCCTCTATTTTACGAACCACCTACGGCGATCACGAAAGATGCCGGCTAAATTATTTCGCTACGTACCCAGGCTTATATTTTACCGGAGATGGTGCTTTACGAGATAAGGATGGATTTTATAGAATTACCGGAAGGGTAGATGATGTATTAAACGTTAGTGGGCACCGCATTGGTACTGCCGAAGTGGAGAATGCCATCAATATGCACGCCGGTGTAGTAGAAAGTGCCGTGGTTGGATTTCCACATCCGGTAAAAGGACAGGCCATTTATGCATTTATCATTTATCAGGGCTCGCATCAGCAAAACACGCATGGTTCCGACGATCTGATAAAAAGCGATATCCTGCAAACCGTTACCCGAGTAATTGGCGCTATCGCTAAGCCAGATAAAATTCAACTGGTAAGTGGACTACCCAAAACCCGCAGTGGAAAAATTATGCGCAGAATACTTCGTAAAATCGCAGAAGGCGAAACAGAGAATCTGGGAGACACTACTACCCTGCTCGATCCGGGTGTTGTGGAAGAAATCATGAAAGGAAAACTATAACACTGGCGTTGCGGCTTTTGCCTGCTGGATTTCCAGTTTTTTAAAAGTCCGGTCCATTACCCGAAAGAATATGGGTGGAATATGTGCCAATATTAGCATACCGGGATATCCAGTAGGCATTTGAGGAGCACCCTCCATGTGTCGCAGTAACTGATACTTTCTACTGGCTACATAATGGTGGTCGCTGTGGCGACTCAGCTCGAACAGCATAATTCTTCCCAGCACATGATTACTATTCCAGCTATGCCAGGGTTGTGTTCTTTCATAACTGCCGGGTGTGGTTTCTTTTCGCTGCAAACCATAATGTTCAATATAGTTTACCGACTCTAAAAGTAAGATGCCAATGAGCGCACTTGCCAAATAGCTGAACAAGATAGTAAGGCCAAAAAAATACCCGATAATACTCAGCATAGCCAGTTGTATAACGGTAAACTGAATCATTTCGTTTAGCCAGCTGAGGGTGCCAACGCCTTTTTTTTGGCAGTCACGAGCAGCAATATGCCAGGCACTTATATAAGATTCAATTATCGTGCGGGGATAGAAAGCATACAACGACTCACCGCGCCTGGCAGAAGCCGGATCTAAAGGGGTGGCTACGTGCTTATGGTGCCCCTTATTGTGTTCAACAAAAAAATGCAAGTACTGAGAACTCAGCAATAACATCTTAGCCATCATTTGCTCAATCTTATTGCTCCGGTGGCCAAGTTCGTGCCCTACATTGATGCCAAAAATGCCACAAAGTAATCCCATAGAAATGATGCGTCCTACCCTGGTAAATGTATCCAGATTTGGTTCGGTAAGCGAAAACAAAAATACCAGCAGGGCATAATATTGCAGCAGCACTATTTCGTATAATAAATAATCGTAGCCCTTATCAGCCTTGGCAATTTCTTCCTCAGCGGCAGATATGTTGCTGGTAGAAGACTTCATCAACAACTCAGCCAGCGGAATGAAAACGAATGTAAAAATCAATGGAATATAACTCAGCCAACCCGAATTACTGAAAGCCTGAAAGGCAAACAGGAACAACACAAAAGGCGACATATATTTAATCCAACGCCAGCGCATGCAGGAATTATTTTCCTAAATATACAAAAAAGCAGGAATACCGATTTTTAACTAGCTGCGTTTCATCAAAGGAACCGGACTGCCACTGAATCCGGGAAATAATTGCTCGGGTTGTGTGATAGATAAATGATTGCCCACCACTGCACTAAATACACTTCTAAAATCAGTAGTAACCGGCACGTCTCTGCCATCTTCTAAATTCTCTTTATTTAGGGGCTTCATTTGCTGATATACTTTGCCTCCCAGCACATCATTGCCCAATACCCACAAACAACTTGCCCTGCCGTGATCCGTTCCGCCAGTACCATTCTGATGAACCGTGCGGCCAAATTCAGTCATGGTAAGCAACGTAACCTCATCTTGATAAGCAGACAAATCAGCCCAAAAAGCAGCAATGCTATCACTAAAATCCTTCAGGTTTCTTGCAAAAGCTCCATTCAGCGTTCCCTGATTAAAATGGGTATCCCAACCGCCGCTTTCTGTAAAAGCCACTTCCAGTCCAACATTCATTTTTATCAGCGTAGCAATTTGTTTCAGTGAATTGCCGAGCGGAGTATTCGGATACACCACACCGGCAGTTAATGGATACGATTTCATATTGGCTTGCTTCAACTGTTGCAGGGCATCAAAACTTTCCCGGGCGGTTTTATTCAGCAGATCGTTGGTAGTTACATCATATAATTGCTCAAATGATCCTGCTGCCACTTTTGCTGCCATTGGATTTCCACGCACCTGCAATGCAAATTCCTGTAAGTTGGCAATAGCCAGCGACTCCTGGTCTCCATACAAACACCGAGGCAACGCTGCGGTTAAACTTACTGCACGAAAGGGGGAATGTGCTTCGGGCAATTTCCCTACGGCGCGGTTCAACCATCCACTTTGGGTACTCTTACTAAATGGGGTACCGCTTTCCATATAGTCTTGGGCATCAAAATGGCTGCGGGTAGTATTGGGGCTCCCTACTCCATGCACTACGGCAAGTCGGCCATCGGTAAAAAATGGATATAGAGATTGCAAGGAAGGATGCATGCCAAATTTCCCATCTAAGTCAATGATTTTGCCTTCTTTTTCTGCAGGGCTCATAAATAATCCCGGCCGTAGAGAACGCAATGCCGGGTCGGCAAAAGGGGTAACCGCCATTAGTCCATCCATGGCTCCTCTTTGAAAAATGCACACCAGTACTTTCTTTTTATTGGCACCCTTTCCGGTTGTTTCAGCACCGGCAGCCCGCAATAAAAATCCGGGAATACCTCCCTGAAAGCCGGCTGCAAAAAGTGCAATAGCTCCCGACTTCATGAATGCTCTTCTGGGTATCATTGAAATATTTTTAATCGGTTTTGTAAAAGGGTTACTAACTATCTGCGCTGAAATTCCGGAGAGCCAATAATAATGCCGGTAACCTGTTGAAGCATTCCCGTATTACCGGGCATTGCATCCATATTACCATTAGCAACTGCATTTCGGCGGGCAGATTGTTTTTTATAGATTGCCATCTCTTCCCCATCATCTGTTACTGGAGGAGGTGTTTGCTTGCTGGCCGCTTGCTGAATCTTTTCCTCCAATCCACTTTCATTCAATAGATTAGTCAGACGACGAATATTTTCAGCCTGGTCTCGCTGGGGTAAAAGTAACTGGCTATATACCTGCAAAGCCTCCTCAGCACTGGCTGGTTCGTGGTGATTGTTTAATGCAGATACATCTAGTTTAACGCCAGGAATTTTTCCGGTGGCAAATGCCATTCCAAAATTCATTCTGTTCAAGAGTGAGCCGGTATTAATCCAAAAGTTTGCCCGATCTGGAAATCCGGTAGGTGCTGCATAATAATAAAGCCGCTGCCCCATTTTTGTAATCCAGTTATTTATTTGAAAAGGCTGCATCACTTCTGCACCAGTGGCACGAATAGCACTTATGGCAAGTTCAAAAGGTGATTTTACTTTTTCCCGTAATGCAGCAGGTTCCCAAAAATCGGGGTGGTTAACCATGGTTACCAGTACCGCACGGATATTCCCCTCGGTCTTTAAAAAAGTGGCAGCCATCTGATCAACCAGCAGGCTTGTTGGCGTGTCTTTCACAAAACGAATGGCCAGTTTTTTGCAAATAAAGGTTGCGGTAGCCGGATGCGCAGCGAGTTGTTGCAATACCTGCACTCCTTCCTGATAGCCTCCTTCGGCAGGATAATTTTTTCCGAGAATTGTTTTCTCTCCCTCATCATGCCGGTTGGCTCTGAACAAAAAGTCGTTGATAGTAACATTGTCTTTGTTGGCGCGATTTGCTAAGGGTCCGGCTGCTTGCATCAATTGGGCGGCAGGTCCATCTTTTGACAGCGGCCTTACCGACCATCCAGTTAGTGCCTTGGCAACCTGGGTTACATCTTGCTGAGAATATCCTCCATCCACACCTAATGTGTGCAATTCCATTACCTCTCTGGCATAGTTTTCATTCAAGCCCTGCATATTCGTTCTTGCCAATACTTGCTGCATGGCAGCCTGTTGAGAATTATTGGTATCCGCCGCCATTTTTTCTATTCGTTGTTTTACTCGCTTGGCAGCAGTTGATTGCTCGCGTTTACGAGACCATTCATTATTATTACTAACACTGCCTGCATTATCTAAAAATTCCAGCATGGCAGGGTGTTGTGCGGTACGAATCAATAATTCGTAAAAGTTACCCATTACATAAGGCCGAATCGCATCACGCTCATAAGTAAGCACAAATTGCTGACTAGCACCTTTACTAAGTGATACATTAAAGTGATTGAACCAAAAATCGGTCAACACTTCTTGTAATTGGTTAGGACTGTACGCAGCCCGTATAATTTTTTGATTAATCAATTGCCGGTTTAGTTCTTGCAATGGCTCAAGTCCTTGTTGCTTCATCAATTGTTGCAACTGTGCCCGGTATTCCGGCTTACTTAACAGCTGAAGCGAATCGCGGCTTACCAATTGATTTTTTACTGCCAGTCGCAATGCTTGTGCTGCATTCGCATAATGGGCAACAATGGCTTCGTTACTCATTTTGAGTGCGGGATAATTGGCTTCCGGCAATCTGCGCAAAAGGTCATCTTCTGGCAACTGCCCATTCAGTTGCTCGGCAAACCAATTTTCCAGACCCTTATTTAACACCTGATTCACCTGTTGCGGAGTAGCCCCCATAGTAAACCGACTCAATAAATGAGCGGCGGCCTGTTCTTTCGTAAGCCCCATTTTTTTATAGGGCATCTTAATAGATTCTTTAACCGGATCGGTTGATGGTGGAGTGAATGCCCAAAATATTAAAGCCAGCAGGCCAACTATCCCTACCGGTACACGAAAAGATTTGCGCATAGCCATTGATTTCAATAATAGACACAGAGAAGTTCCAAACGTTTAAAATGATTCGTTTGGCAATTTGTTAAAAGTTCGGTATGCAACTTTTCGAAACTATCCCGCTGCTATTTTTTCCGGGCTACCCGATATAATATCAACCCCATCAAAGCAAAAAACACGGTACCCAGCACAAAATAGCCTCCTTTTCCGAATAACTCAACCAAGTGCTCTTCTTGTGAAATCTGAGCCAGCCATTTTTCTCCCGAAGTGGAGCCCGCCAAAAAGGCTATCAATACGCCTGCCACTGCTCCGCCAGCCACCAGTCCGGTTGCAAATAAATTGCCCTTACCCAACTCTTCTTCCTCGGGGCTTAATTCAGTTGATTCTTTTGTCTGACGATACTCTACCAACCCACGAATCGCTCCACCAATAAAAATCGGTAAGGTGGTAGCCAAGGGTAGATACACCCCAATGGCAAAACTCAACGCTTTTATTCCACAGAGTTCAATGGTAACCGCCAGAAAAACGCCTACCACAACATATTGCCAGTCTAGGTTTTGAGAAAGAATACCTTTTATCAATGTTGCCATCAAAGTAGCCTGTGGTGCAGGAAACTTTTCTGTACCGATTGCATGCTGAATTCCTTGCTGCATCATTTCAGCCGAAGGTCTGTCGAGAAACTTTACCGTTATGCCAATAACTATCGAAGAAACAATAGCCCCTACAAATAAAGCAATCTGCTGATTACGAGGTGTGGAACCTACTATATATCCACTCTTCAAATCCTGCGAGGTTGCGCCTGCATTAGCAGCTGCAATACATATCATACCTCCCACTACTAACACCAGTGGCTCAAATGCCTGGCCAGTCCAACCCACTGCTAAAAATATTAAACTGGTACCCATAACGGTAGCGATGGTCATGCCGCTGATGGGACTATTCGACGATCCTATTAATCCAACAATGCGCGATGCCACCGTTACAAAAAGGGCGCCGAATAATAATACCAGCACACCTACCAATAATTTTTGTACAATACTATCACCAGGAATTTGGGGAAGAAAGGTAATCAGCGCTACCAAACCTAAACTGCCAAAACCAACAATTTTTAAGCTCAGGTCTTTTTCCGTTCTCAATACGGTTGTTTGTTGCGCAGTGCCTTCTGCCTTCAGGGATTCCATGCTGCCTTTTACTGATTTTACAATGGTAGGGATGGTTTTTATCAGGGTGATGATACCCCCTGCTGCCACGGCACCGGCTCCTATTTGCCGCACAAAAGCATAATAGATGGCGCTGGAATAATCCGCAAAAGTTTTTGTGATAGGATCCCATCCGCCCTTACCGCCTGCCTTTGCAATATCAACCAGATAACCCAGCTTAACCAGTTGTTGGGCTATTATTTCTCCTGGAACCAGGGTACTCATCAGCGGTATAAATACCATCCAGCTTAATACACTACCGGCAACTAACACGCCGGCTATTTTTGGTCCAATAATATACCCCACGCCTAAATATTC
>JBBAJQ010000002.1:130615-137509 GCA_040403945.1 Sediminibacterium sp. | reverse complement strand
AATTAAAATGGTGAGGTAGTTGAAATACTCCGCGCTGCTGGGGGATGATAGAAACAAAAAGCCCGGTAAGGTAAATGCTACCCCGGCTGCGATACTCTCCCCCGCAGAACCGGTGGTTTGTATAATATTGTTTTCTAGGATGGTTGTTTTTAAAAATTTTCGGCCTAGTGTAATAGCAATAACCGCAATAGGAATAGATGCCGACACGGTTAAACCCGCTTTTAGGGCCAGATATACAGTAGAAGCACCAAAGATTACTCCAAATAAACTGCCTACCAGTATCGATTTTACGGTAAGCTCCTTCATTTGAGATTCCGGCGCCACAAAGGGTTGAAACGATTTTTTGGGAGTTGACATAGCACAATTATTTTGCATGATGGAAAGTGTAACCGGAAGATTGCTTGTCCGGCTGATTTTTCCAATATCTTTAAGTCCCAAAATACAACTTATGACTGATATGCAATCCGAAGTAAAAAAAACCGGTATGCCGGCAGCGGTTCCTTACATAATTGGCAATGAAGCGGCGGAGCGTTTCAGTTTTTATGGTATCCGTGCTATTATGACCACTTTTCTGGTTGCACAATTTTTTAACCCCACCCAAAACCCAGCATTGCAGGCAGTAGCCGAAGCTAAGTCGAACGAATTATCGCACCTGTTTGTAACCCTGGCCTATTTTATGCCGTTGGTGGGGGGTATTCTGGCCGACTGGTTTTTAGGCAAATACCGGGTTATATTATATGTTTCTATGCTGTATGCGGCTGGGAATCTGATGGTGGCGCTGAACACAGAAAATCTGCAGCTATTTTCCCTTGGGTTAATCATAATTGCCGTGGCGGCCGGGGGTATTAAATCTTGTGTGTCGGCCAATGTGGGCGACCAGTTCGACAAATCGAATGAGCACCTGTTGAGTAAAATGTATGGTTGGTTTTACTTTACCATTAATACCGGTTCCATTGTGGCTACTGCCATTATACCTATTATATATAAGATGTATGGAGCCAAAATTGCTTTTGGCATTCCCGGTATTCTGATGGTGGTGGCTACTATTATTTTTTGGCTGGGCAGGGATAAATATGTTCGGGTGCCCCCATCGGGATATAAGCGGGAAAATTTTATTTCCATAACAAGTGCCGCTATTTGGGAAGGAATTCTTTCTATATTTCGGAAAAAACCCGCAGTTGCCGAAGCTGGAAACACATTCTGGGTAGATCTGGGCAAAAAATATCAGTTTTCCGAATCCGCCATTGATGGGGTACAGGCTGTTTACCGCATTTTAATGATTTTTGCTTTCACCCCTATTTTCTGGGCTTTATGGGACCAGAATTTGTCGGAATGGGTGTTGCAGGCAGCCAAATTAGACCGGAATTTATTCGGATACGAATTTCTCACCGAACAGGTACAAACCTTCAACCCGATTTTTCTGGTTGGTATGATTCCGGTGTTTACCTATATCATATTCCCTGCAATAGAAAAGGCAGGTTTGAAAGTGACTCCCCTGAAAAAAATTGGGGCGGGACTGGTGCTTACGGCCCTCACTTTTGTAATCATCGCTCTTTTACAGGAAAAGATTGATCAGGGTTATCATCCATCCGTGGTTTGGCAAATTCTGGCATATTTAATTTTGGCAGCTGCGGAAGTGCTGGTATCGGTTACTTGCCTTGAATATGCCTATACCCACTCCCCAAAATCTATGAAAAGTACCATGAGTGCCCTGTATTTACTGGGTATTTCGGCGGGCAACCTGTTTGTAAGTCTGGTGAATAATAGCATTTCGAATGGTGGATTCTTTTCGCACTATACTGGTGCCCGTTACTATTGGTTGTTTTTTGGCATCATGTGTGGATTTATCGTTTTATACATGCTGGTATCTCGCAGACTACCCGAAAAAAGATATGTAGGTATGGAAGAAAGTACTGAAGCATAAACACAATCCAACATCCCGTATTACCTTCGCCAGCAAATAGGTTTAGCAAATGAATATTTTACTATTAGGATCGGGAGGTCGCGAACATGCATTGGCCTGGAAAATGGCTGCCAGTCCGCACTGTACTGAATTATACATAGCACCCGGCAATCCGGGCACGGCCCTGGTAGGCACCAATCTGCCGGTTTCAGTAACCGACTTCCCCGCCATTCGTGCCCTTTGTATTAACCATAAGATAGATATGCTGGTAGTGGGTCCTGAAGAGCCTTTGGTAAAGGGGATTTACGATTTTTTTCAGCAGGATGAAGCACTAACTGGAATGATTCTGGTGGGTCCTTCTAAAGCAGCAGCCCAGTTGGAGGGTAGCAAGGCTTTCAGCAAACAATTTATGCAGCGCCACGGCATTCCCACTGCACCTTATGCCGAATTTACTGCTGAAACCTATGCAGAAGGGCAAGCTTATATCCGGGAACATAGCCTTCCGATAGTGGTAAAAGCGGATGGACTTGCCGCCGGAAAGGGCGTAGTAATCGCCAATACCCACGAGGAGGCCCTGCGCTCGTTTGAACAAATGATCCGGGAACAGCAATTTGGGGAAGCCGGCAGTAAAGTGGTGATAGAAGCTTTTTTAACCGGAATTGAAGTAAGTGTTTTTGTGCTAACCGATGGCGAAAACTACCAGATAATTGGTCATGCAAAAGATTATAAGCGTATAGGGGAAGGTGATACAGGCCTCAACACCGGCGGAATGGGTTGTATTAGTCCGGTACCCTTTATGAATGAGCTATTTTGGAATAAGGTTACCCAACGAATTATAGAACCCACCATTGCAGGCATTCGGGCTGAAAAGCTTACCTACAAAGGATTTATCTTCTTTGGATTAATGAATGTACAAGGCGAACCCTGGGTAATTGAATACAATTGCCGCATGGGTGATCCGGAAACGGAAGTGGTAATGCCCCTGCTGCAAACCGACCTGGTAGCGCTGCTTGCTGCAATGGACAATGGAACCCTGGCTGATACTAACATTTCGTTCTTCGATAAAAAAGCTGCCACAGTGGTAGCGGTGAGTGGTGGATACCCAGGTGCATATGCAAAAAACATTCCGATTACTGGTTGGGAATTAGCTCCCAAACACCCGCAAACACTGGTATTTCATGCGGGAACAGCACAGGGCAACGAGAGTTTGGTTACAGCAGGAGGGCGGGTAATGGCGGTTACTTCTTTTGGAGATACGTTGGGCGAAGCGGTGCAACATGCGGTTGCTACCTTAGAACAAATTCAGTTTGAGGGGATGTATTTCAGAAAAGACATCGGGTACGAATTTTAACCCATACGATATAGTTGTGTGAAAGCCGCGAAAAATAAGGATTTGCCCTTTGTGATTCGGTTATTTTCAACCACCTTTGTAATCTAATTTCAACTTTACAGAGAATCTCACATACAACATGTCATTATTTAACTTTTTTACCCAGGAAATAGCCATGGATTTGGGTACTGCCAATACCCTAATTATCCATAACGATGAAGTAGTAGTTAACGAACCCTCGATTATTGCGCTCAATCGCAATAACATGAAGGAAGTGCTGGCCGTAGGTAAAAAGGCATTGATGATGCACGAGAAAACCCATGAAAGTATTCGCACAGTTCGGCCTTTGAAGGATGGAGTAATTGCCGACTTTAATGCAGCTGAATTGATGATACGGGAGTTGATTAAAATGATTTACCCAAAGAAGCCACTTTTTCCTCCGGCCTGGAGAATGGTGATTTGTATTCCATCTTCTATTACAGAAGTAGAAAAGAGAGCGGTGCGCGACAGTGCTGAGCAGGCAGGTGCGAAAGAGGTTTATATGATTCATGAACCTATGGCTGCCGCATTGGGAATTGGTATTGATGTAGAAGAACCGGTAGGCAATATGATTATTGATATCGGTGGAGGAACAACCGGCATTACAGTAATTGCCTTAGCAGGTATTGTTTGCGATCAGAGTATTCGGATTGCCGGAGATGAATTTACTGCCGACATTATGGAAGCGCTGCGTAGATATCATAGTTTGCTAATTGGTGAACGTACCGCAGAACAAATAAAAATAAACGTTGGCGCGGCTTTGAAAGATTTAGAAAATGCCCCGGAAGATATTCCTGTTAATGGAAGAGATTTGGTAACTGGTATCCCCAAACAAATTATGGTAAGCTATCAGGAAATTGCCGAAGCCTTGGATAAGAGTATTTTCAAAATAGAAGAAGCCATTTTAAAAGCACTGGAAACTACCCCACCCGAACTGGCATCCGATATTTATAAGCGGGGCCTGTATCTTACCGGCGGAGGTGCCTTGCTGCGTGGGCTCGACAAAAGATTAAGTGCCAAAATAAAACTACCGGTGCATGTTGCAGACGATCCACTGAAAAGCGTAGTGCGTGGTACCGGTCTTGCGTTAAAAAACTATCAGCGATTCCCCTTCATCATGCGATAGGCGCCCGTTTCAGCAAAACGCTGTATGGCGATTTTACATACAACTAATTTGATACTTTTTTTACGATTGCTATATTTAACAGGCTTTGAGAAACATCCTACTTTTTATACAGCGATACTTTACGTTTATCTGCTTCCTGATTTTGCAGATACTATGTATTGTTCTGTTAAGCAGAAGTAGTAAAAGCCATGAAACCTTTTTTTCTACCGCAGCCAATGAAGTAACTGGCAAAGTAAACCAGCAATACAGCGGTGTTCGGCAATATTTCTCATTGCGGGAAACCAATCGGATGTTAACGGAAGAAAATGCACGGCTGAGAAATGAATTGACCAATAATTATATTGATACCACTTCCACCCAACTAGTTACAACAGACAGCACCCAACGGGATTCAGTGGGTAGAATGAGAAAATATACTTTTCTGCCAGCACATGTAATTGGAAATACGATAACCCTGCAAAACAATTTTATTACTATTGAAAGAGGGTCTGCACAGGGAGTGCAAAAGGGAATGGCAGTTACCTCACCGCAAGGCATTGTGGGTGTAGTTGTAGAAGCTGGCCCTAATATCAGTAGGATCATGAGCTTACTCCACCGCAATAGCAAGGTAAGTGCCATGTTGAAAAAAGATGCCGTAACTGGAAGCTTAGAATGGGATGGAACAGACCCCTCCTACCTAACATTGCGAAATATTCCCAAAAGCTCGGTAATAAAAAAGGGGGATACTGTATTAACCAGTAATTACTCAGCCAACTTCCCCTCGCGGCTGATGGTGGGTACTGTAGCGGATATCCGGTCTGATTCGGAAAGCAATTTTTTTTCACTCAAGGTAAAAACAGCAGTAAACTTTTTTAATGTACAATACGTGTATCTGATAGAAAATGTTAGATACAAAGAACAGTTATCCCTGGAACAAACTCCCCCAGCCCGTCAATGAACCCCATCATCAAACATAGTATTCGATTCGTTCTCTTTATACTGTTGCAGGTGTTTGTGCTGAATACCATTCCGCCACTGCACCAATTTATTGTTCCTTATGTCTATTTCCTTTATATCCTATGGCTGCCGCTGGGTATCTCACGTGTATGGCTGCTAGTGCTGGCATTTTTATTTGGCCTTACCCTCGATTATTTTACGGGAACGCCTGGTTTACATGCAGCCCCCTGCGTGGCAATTGCCTTTTTGCGGCCCTTTTTGCTGAAACTGCTACTGGCGCAGGAAACTGCGGAAGCCGGCTATATGGAACCCGGGCACAATAGCATGGGATGGGCGCCCTATATCACTTATGCGATTATACTCACATTACTACACCATGGATACCTAGTTTTGATTGAGTGGCTTCAATTTGGCAGTTTCCTTTACTTTATGGGTAAGGTAGCCGGAACTACCGCAATTAGCCTTCTCCTCATGTTAATTGCTGAACTACTAATACCAAGAAGAGAAAAACAAAGAGCCGTGAAATAATATTCGGCAATAATTATACGTTTAATTTTTTTTACTCAATTGATAGAATTTGCAAGTCATTTCATCAACTTTGCAACACCAATAAAAGGTTCCCAGAACAGATTATATGCCGGTATTCAACCAAAGTAGAGGAAGAATTATTCAAATCATTTTTGCAGCAGTGGTGTTAATAATTATCCTGCAATTGGCCAACTTGCAATTGTTTTCTACCAAATACAAGTTGGCAGCTGAGAGTAATGCATTGTTCAAAAAAGTAATCTACCCCGACAGGGGAATCATTTTCGACCGGAAACGAAAGCCTATACTAGAAAATGTTATCATTTACGACCTGGTGGTAATTCCGTTTGATAGCAAAGGAACCGACACAGCTGGCCTTTGCGCTTTATTGCAGATAGACTCGATTGAATATAAAAAACGGATGCGGGATATCATTAACAAAACTGGCATGGTTCGCCCTGGGATATTTGAGCCTATGCTAAGTGCTGAAATGTTCGCCCGCTTGAACGAAAACCTATATAAATTTTCAGGGTTTTCTCTAACAGAGCGCTCTGTAAGAAATTATCCCTACCATGCTGCCGGACATTTACTTGGGTATATTGATGAAGTAGATACCAGCTTCCTGCGAGTGCATAAAGAGGAAGGATACCAAATGGGGGATTATGCGGGCAGAACTGGATTGGAAAGAACCTATGAAAAAGTGCTGATGGGAAAGCGTGGGGTGAAAAATTATATACGAGATAACAAAAGCCGGCTGCAGGGTGAATATGAGAAAGGATTATATGATACGGCTGCCGTAGCCGGAAAAAATGTTTTCTCATCGCTGGATGTAGAACTACAAAAAATGGCGGAAGAACTGATGACCAACAAAGTGGGCAGTGTGGTTGCCATCGACCCGGCTACCGGAGGAATAATATGCATGGTAAGTGCCCCCACATTCGACCCCAATTTTTTAACAGGCAACCAGCGCAGAAAACATTTTGCCGACCTGCTGGCAGATCCGCGTAAGCCATTCAATAATCGTGCTATTCAAAA
>JBBAJQ010000002.1:73704-130515 GCA_040403945.1 Sediminibacterium sp. | reverse complement strand
CCTAAAGACAATCCCCGCATTGCCATTGCCGTGATATGCGAAAATGCCGGACAGGGTGCCTGGGCAGCTGCTCCTATTGCCAGCTTATTGATTGAAAAATACTTGAAAGACTCTATCACCGGTAAGGAAAGGAAAGATAAGTACACCACTATGGTAAACAAAATGCTTATTCCCAAACTCATGCGCCTAGAAATGGCTAAGAATGATTCCCTGAAACAAATTAAGGAAAGCCGCTTAGAACAACAACGGTTAATGAGGGAGTCCATTGAAAAAGCAGCGGAAGATGCAGCCGGCACTGAGGAACCATTATTACCCGGCACCCCAGTTAAGCCAAAAAAGCCGGCACCAAAAGAAGCCATCATTCCCAAAACGGGCGAAAAGAAAAAAAAGTTTACATCCATTTAATATGGCCACGCAAAATAATACATTAGCCAAAGGCATAGACTGGACCATTGTTTGGCTGTATGCCGCATTAGTTGCCATTGGCATCTTATGTATTTTTATGGTTGAATACCGAACAGATAGCAGCTGGATGGGCAATTTGTTTTCTGGCAAAACCAACTACAGCAAACAAATCATCTTCGCTGGTTTTTGTGCAATGGTGGGGATGTTTATTTTATTAACCGACAGTAAGTTATTTACTGCCTTGGCCAATCTTATGTATGCCTTTGGAATACTACTGATGCTGGCAACTTTTGTGATTGGAAAAAACATCAATGGCTCAAAAAGCTGGATTCCCTTAGGGGGCGGTTTTAATCTACAACCTGCTGAGCTATGTAAAATTTTTGCAGCACTCGCCCTGGCTAAATACCTATCGAGACCCGAAACGGTGTTTAAAAAAACCAAGTCACAGCTATTGGCTGCTGCTATTGTACTTCTACCAGCAGCATTAGCTATTTTGCAACACGAATTGGGATTAGCGTTGGTATATTCGGCTTTTCTTATTCCAATGTACCGGGAGGGGATGCCTGCACAGATTTTGATTATTGCCATCTCATTCGGTATATTAGTAATTGCGTCCTTAACTGTTGAGCCTAATTTATTAGCAGCCTTGCTCACTTTGCTGGCTGGAGGAATTTTATACCTGTTGCGAAAATCCATCCGCAGAAACCGGAATATTATAACCATTGTAGCAGCATGCTGGGTTTTTTGTGTGGGAACACAACGACTTTTAGTGCCCTACATTTTTAATAATGTGCTGGAGTGCTATCAGAGTACCCGTATTTATAGCATGGTAGGAAGAGATTATGATTGCACCCTGAACCAAAAATCTGCCCGTAAAGGGAAAGAGCGTCCGGCAAAAAAGCCAGATGATTATAATGTAAGACAAAGTAAAATTGCCATTGGATCGGGGGGACTAACCGGAAAAGGCTTTTTAAAAGGTACGCAAACCCGGGGCAAATATGTTCCGGAACAGCACACCGATTTTATATTTACTTCATTAGGTGAGGCGTTTGGTTTTGCAGGGTGCTGTTTATTTTTGGGATTGTACCTTTTTCTACTGTTCCGAATTATACAAATGGGCGACCGGCAACGAAGTACATTTAGTAGGGTATATGCTTATTCGGTAGCCAGCATCCTGTTTTTTCATATCGCCGTTAATGTAGGCATGACGGTTGGGTTGTTTCCCATAGTAGGTATTCCGCTACCCCTGATTAGCTATGGAGGTTCCTCCCTACTTACCTTTACTGTTTTACTTTTTATCTTGTTGCGATTAGATGCAGACAGACAAATGGTTTTGCGATAAATAAATGCTTCCATTAGTTTTGCAGCATGCAAATAATACCCCTTTCGGAAGGAAGTTTTACAATAGATGCTTCTAAACAGTTTATCCCCTTTGATAAAGAAGCTGATTTATTATCAGAAAGAAATCGGGGTAGTTTGCTGGTAGAAATTCAACCCTTTGTGGTAGTAATAGAAAAAGAAGTGATTTTATTGGATACGGGATTGGGATTTTGTGATGAAGCCGGCATTCCTTTTATTCACCGGAACTTAGAGCAGGCTGGCATTGCGCCACACCAGGTTACCAAAGTTTTGTTAAGCCATTTACACCGCGATCATTCCGGCGGCATCAGTTTCCCGAGTAAGGATGGCAATGAGCGATTCATCAGTTTCCCCTATGCTACTTACTATTGCCAGCGAAGAGAATTTGAACTGGCCATGAGCAGGTCATCCGCCTCCTACCAACCGGAATATGTAAGCTTATTAGATGAATATAGCCGGGTAGTTTGGCTGGAAGAGGAGTCAGGATGGATTGATAAGTTTATTCATTATCAGGTTACTGCGGGTCACAGCTTATTTCATCAGGTATTTAGTATTACAGGCGATGGCAAAACTGCTTTTTTTGGAGGAGATGAAGCCCCACAATTACAGCAACTGAAGAATAAGCTTATTGCTAAGTACGACTTGGATGGAAGAAGGGCGATGGAGTGGAGAAAAAAATGGTGGGAGGAAGCTGCAGCCGACCATCGAACTTTTTTGTTCTATCATGATATACAAACCCCTTTGTATAGTCGATAATTTATTACTAACGTATTTTGTCGGCTCTTTTTTGCATTTCCTCCCTTACCAATTTATTAAATTCCCTGTCGATAGTATATACTTTCTGAACCCGATCTTCGGCTACTAAAATTTTTCTGAACTCGGGCTGATATTTTTTGCGGATACTTAAAACCTTTTCTTCCATGCCAATGATATCATCCGTACTATTAAACTTAGCCTTGCGCATTTCCATATTGTAAGGCGTATACACTTGCCAGAAACCTGAGTCAGCAGAAGTAAGTTTCAAATACCGATTGATGAATTCAATTTTCAATCCCTGAAGTCTGGCTAGGCGCTCTCCGCGCGGGGGGGTCTGTGCATAACCCATCCAGTAAACCATTAGAAAAGCAATGATAAAAATACTTTTCCGGATAATATGAGATAAGGATAGCTTCATATTGATTAATTCATTTCTTCTGGCATCCATTCGATGGTTTCGGTGGAAGCGGTTTCTTCTAGATAGTTGTTAATTTCTTCATCACTTACCCCCTGCATTTTTTGTGCAATTTCCCGATAAACTTCATTCTCAGGCACCAAAATGGTGTGGGATGAGGTGGAAGGCTCTTCCGTTACAACTGTAATGCGCTGCTGTAAAGTTGCTGAGCCCGGCCGGCTATTGGTAAACAGAAATGCAGCTGCCACTAACAGGCCGCCAATGGTTGCAGCTGCTGCATAAAGAACAATTTTTTTGTTAAAAATAAACGCTAACCGACCCTTATTTACTGGTGGGTCTGATTGTGCTTTATCCAAAATACGATTACCCAGCTGTTCGAAATAATTATCGGGAACAGAAAAAGGTTGACCATTTCCGGATAGCCCTATCGGTAAAACGGGATCAATATTTGCCTGTAAACGATCAGGCAATGCTTCAAAGTACCCATCTGGCACCTGAAAGGGCATCGCTTTTGATGGCCAGGTGAATCCCGGAGTAAGTGCCTGTATTTCTTGTTCTATTGGAATATTGTTTTCCATCATCAACAGCTTAGACATTCAAAAGTCGATAGAGTTTAAAAGTTTTTTATCATTTCGGCCAGTTTTTTTACAGCGTGGTGATAGCTGGCTTTCAGTGCACCCTCGCTGGTTTGTAACACTTCGCTCATCGCATGATAGCTCATCTCATCGAAGTAGCGTAAGTTAAAAACAATTCGTTGTTTTTCAGGTAGTTGTTGTATGGCCAGCTGCAATTTCCATTCTATTTGCGCCTCGTTAAAGTGGGGTTCTGCCTGCAATTGACTAATAGCTGAAGAATTTGCCAGTTCCTCATCCATATTTACCATACCCCTCCGCTTTTCCTTCGCCAAAAAACTGATACTCTCGTTGGTGGCGATGCGGTAGAGCCAGGTATAGAGTTGGCTTTCTTCCCGAAAATTATGCAGCCCCTTCCAGGCTTTTAACATCACATTTTGTAGCACATCATCTGCATCAGCATGGGCAATTACTAAACGTCGGATGTGCCAGTAGAGTGGCTGCTGGTACTTGGCAATTATGGCAGTATAGCCCTTTTCCCGAGATTCGGGGGAGTGGAACCACTGCAATAAAATGGAATCGCTGGGGTGCATGGAACAAGATAAGTTAAAAAATAGGCCAATTAATTAGACTTAAGGAAACCTAGAAAGTTTAACCTATTACAAATAATTATAATCTTAGCTTTTGGAAAGTTCAGAACTTTTGGAAAGTTCTGAACTTTCCAAAAGTTGAAAGAGTTGATTTTATGGATGCGCTCATTCCGGCTATTTTTTTTCGGGCTATCTTTAAGCACCCAAAGTACACCAGACTCACCCTGCGCTTTCACAACCAAATACTTATGCCATCCTCTCAATATATTCAGCAGTTTAAAAGAAATGTAGCCGACAAATATACCATTTATAACAGCCTATTTGCCGCACTCCCTTTTTCCGGTATTGCCAATGTAGGGGCCCTACTTCCTCTATTGCTTCAATCCTGTAAAGAAGGGATGGATGAAGGGAAAAGTGCCACCGAAATAATCGACCACTTTTTCGCAAAACATACCCAGGTTACCACCAATGCCGAAAAACTAAATCGCCTTTTCAAATTCACCCAATACATAGAACGACAAGTAGTTTTATTTGATGCCATAGAAGATGCTGCCTTTACCAGTGTCAATAATATGTATGGTGCAGGTACGTTTTCGGCTATGGTAAACGAAGCCGCTTTTTCGGGAAAAACACAAGCCCTTAAAAATAAGCTGAAGAAATTCTCTGTACGCATCGTATTAACCGCACATCCTACCCAGTTTTATCCCGGTACCGTATTAGGTATTATTCACGATATGCAGGATGCAATCAGCAAAAACGATTTCCCAACCATCAACTCTTATATTCAACAACTAGGCCTTACTCCCTTCTTCAATAAAAAACAACCCACCCCCTACGACGAAGCGGTTAATCTTATGTGGTACCTAGAAAACATTTTCTACCACTCAATTGGAAACATATACTCGAACATTAACCGAGAAATTTTTGATGGCGAATATAATGGCGATAATCCCTTTATTCAATTGGGCTTTTGGCCAGGAGGAGATCGGGATGGCAACCCTTTTGTAGATGCCGCCACTACCCGAAAGGTGGCGGAGGCATTGCGCAGCGCCATTATCGTATGTTACTATCGCGATATTCGTAAACTGAAACGCCGCCTCACGTTCTCTAATGTTGAACATTTGGTTACAGAAGTAGAGTCGCTTCTTTATGAAAATGTTTTCCGACCCACAGAAGTAGATCGCATTACAAAAACCAGTTTGCTGGAAAAACTTTCTGCCATCCGGGATCTTGTTTTTCAATACCATCATTCGCTCTATCTTCCGCTACTCGATAACCTGATAAATAAAGTACGCATCTTCGGTACCCATTTTGCCACACTCGATATTAGGCAGGATAGTCGCATACATACTCAGGTATTACTCGATCTGGATCGCCAGTGTAAACAAAAATCTTATGCTCGCATTCTGCCAGACAATTATGCAACACTGCCCGATACAGAAAAAATAACCTGGCTGGGAACCTTACACGGGCAACTGGAAGCTGAACTTTTTGAACCCGGAATAGCCCGAGATACGCTCGAAAGTATCTATGCCATTGCCGCGATTCAGTCCAATAACGATGAAGCAGGTTGCCATCGCTATATCATCAGCAATTGCCAAAGTGCCGTAAATGTGCTGGAAGTTATGGCCCTGTTTAGACTATGTGGATGGGATTCCCAGAAGCTAACAGTAGACATCATTCCCCTGTTCGAAACCATTGATGATTTACAGGAAGCAGAAAAAATTATGGAAGCTCTCTACCGCTACCCGCTTTATTGCGAACACCTAAAACAGAGAAATCAGCAACAAACCATTATGCTGGGATTCAGCGATGGAACCAAAGATGGTGGCTACCTGCAAGCCAATTGGAGCATTTACTGTGCCAAAGAAAATCTTACCGCCATCTCTAATAAATACAATATCAAAGCCCGTTTCTTTGATGGAAGAGGAGGCCCCCCCTCACGCGGAGGAGGCAAAACCCACCAGTTTTACGCATCTCAAGGCAACCTGATTGAAAATGAAGAAATCCAATTAACTATTCAGGGACAAACCATCACCTCCAATTTCGGCACCATCCAATCATCACAATACAATCTCGAACAATTGCTTTCTGCCGGTATTCGTAACGAAATTTTTACCGATCAGAAATCACAACTTTCTCAACACGAAAGAAACCTCCTAGACGAACTTGGGGAAGTTAGTTATGCCGCTTATCAATCATTTAAAAGTAATCCCCTATTTCTTCCTTACCTGCAAACATTCAGCCCCCTAAACTATTATAGCAAAACTAATATCGCCAGCCGGCCCGCTAAACGTGGCGGCCAGACTCAACTTCGATTCGAAGACCTTCGCGCAGTTCCATTTGTTGGCAGTTGGAGTCAACTGAAACAAAATGTACCCGGATTTTTTGGAGTAGGAACCGCTCTGCAACATATGAAAAACAAGGGTTGCTGGGCAGATATGAAAAGCTTATTCAAAAATGTATTATTCTTCAAAACGCTAATCGACAATAGCATGATGAGCATGCTGAAATCTTATTTCGCTCTCACACAAAATATTCAGTATGATGCCCGCTTTGGTGCAATCTGGCAGTTAATCAAGCAAGAATTCGACCTCACACAACAATTAGTGCTCGAGTTAAGTGATAGTCGCGAATTGATGCAGGAAGATAAAACCGGCCGGGCAAGTATTCAGTTGCGTGATACCATTGTACTGCCTCTGTTAACCATCCAACAATATGCCTTGCAACGTTTACAACAGCCCGCGATAGACGCCGAAACCAAAGAGGTGCTGGAAAAACTAGTTACCCGAACTATGTTTGGCATCATCAACGCAGCGCGTAATTCTGCTTAATCGTCTTTTCTTCGGTCACGATCTTTCCACTCCCATAAGTGAATACAAGCATACGAACGATAGGGACTCCATTGCTCGGCAATAGCATTCATGCTGGCTTTCAGCTGGCGCTTATTTGTATAATCCAACCCGTATAAAGCGGCCATAGCCTGCTGAATGCCCCCATCATCCGGCGCAAAAATATCGGGCCTTTCTAACGAAAACATCAATAACATCTGAACCGTCCATACCCCCACCCCCTTAATCTGCGTAAGCAAATGAATCACTTCCTCATCCGACATAGTGCTTAATCGCTTAGCCGTTATTGTATGCTCCAAACAAAACGAGGCTACCGACTTCACATAATTCACCTTGGCCTCAGAGAGCCCAACCGAGCGTAATTTTTCGGAGGGAGTTTCCAAAACCCGCTTGCAAGAAGGTTCCCGACGATTGTACAAACCCAAAAATCTACCCCAAATTACAGCTGCCACCCGGGTGCTCAACTGCTGGCTAACAATGGCACTCATTAAACGAACCGGTATATTACCCTGTACTCCCGGCAATTCCCTTACATTTACTATCAGTGGCGCCAGCACCGGATCTTTCCGAAGGTGTTTACGATAATCCATGCGTAATAATTATTGATGGGAAGATACGAATCCCATTAGACTGGAGAAGCTTTCCCATAAAACTCCGGTTTTGTTGGTTTTCCTTTCATACCTTACAATAGTAAACTACCAGAACTTGTTTATGAAATATCTACTCCTGATATGCTTCTACTTACCTATTGGGTTACAGGGTAACGCACAAGATACTTTTGAAGCAGCTACCAGAAAAATCATGCAAAACCAAACCATTGCCTGGAATCGGGGAGACATTGCTGAATTTATGAAAGGATATTGGAACAGCGACAGCTTATTGTTCGTTGGCAAAAATGGCCCGGTATATGGATACAATACCACCTTACAGAATTATCGAAAAAATTATCCCGATACCCTGGTTATGGGTAAGCTACAGTTTACACTCTTGAAAATCGAACAAATCTCCCCCACTCATGGATTTGTATTGGGCCAATTTCTCCTAACAAGAAAAATGGGAAACGCCAGTGGCTATTTTACCCTTTGGCTACGAAAAATTAACGGAAAATGGCTGATTATTGCCGATCATACCAGTTGATTGGTTGCACTATGTAATATATAAATGAACCAGTATACTAATTATTAAAAGAAAATTGTATGGCTATCATCATCATCGGACTCATCCTCGCCCTAGTAGGCATGATACTGAAAAAAAATCGGGCAGAATTGGAATCTATAGGAAAAGGCCTCTACTGGAGCGGACTCATCATCGGCATTCTGGGATTACTTTGGTCGTCGGTTAAGCAAATTGATGCCGGTAAAGTAGGCGTTCAATCACTGTTTGGTAAAATTCAAAGTGATGTATTGCCTAGTGGATTGAATCTCATTAATCCCTTAATGGATGTGTTGGAGGTAGATGTAAAAACTCAAAACTATACCATGAGTGGTGTGCATGACGAGGGAGAAAAAGAAGGTGACGATGCGATTCGTGTGCTAACCGCAGATGGATTGGAAGTTACCATTGATTTAACCGTACTATACAGTGTTTTACCATTGGAAGCACCGAGACTGGTTAGAGAAACCGGTATAGACTATCAAAATAAAATCATCCGACCCCTCACCCGCACGAAGATGCGCGACAACGCAGTATATTTTACGGCAGTAGATTTATATTCTACCAAAAGAGATATTTTTCAATCAAAAATATTCAAGAGCATAGAAGACGACTTTAAAAAAAGAGGCCTGATTTTAGAACAGCTGTTGGTTAGAAACATTACCCTGCCTGCTACAGTAAAAGCATCCATCGAAGAAAAAATTAAAGCCGAACAAGATGCACAAAAGATGGAGTTTGTGCTGCAGAAAGAAAAACAGGAAGCCGATAGAAAGCGGGTAGAAGCCCAAGGTATTGCCGACTATCAGAAAATTATCAGCTCAGGCCTGGGTGATAAGCAACTTCAGTACGAACAGATTCAAGCAATGAAGGGATTAATGACTTCTCCCAATGCGAAAGTGATTATAATGAATGGAGGAAAAACGCCGGTAATACTAGATGGGAAAAATTAAAGTGGTTCCGATAAAGGCGCCCTACTCTTCAAATTGAATCGGCTCGCGCCAGATGCGGTAGATCCACCAAATAAAACCACCCATACTGAGGAAAAACCAGGTATAAAAAATGCCGTTTCCTAATCGAACCGCACCATCTATAATCCCATAGCCCAGCATAATGCCAACTGTGGTGTTGATGCCCATCCAAAGGAGCCCAATGCCCAGGGTATTTAGTATTCTGATTAGATATTGACGTATGCCCGGTTCCACAGCGTATTTTTCGGTGATACTTACTTACAAACCAAGGGGGTTTTTGTTCAATAAACCCCTAATCCATACTCTGGTTACTGGTAGCAGCTAACTTTAAAATCCGGTCGAACTGGGCCGGACTCAAATCATTATAAAAGAAATATATAGGGTCAACCTCAACTCCATTATGATGCACCTCATAATGCACATGCGGACCGGTACTTTTCCCGGTACTACCTACATATCCTATAACTTCGCCGCGCTTTACCTCATCCCCAACCCGGGCTTTTATTCGATACATATGCCCGTAAAGGGTTTGGTAGCCAAATCCATGATTAATTACCACCCGGTTACCATGTCCGCCCGTGCTAAACCCAGCATCCACCACTTTTCCATCGCCGGTAGCATAAATTGGGGTACCGAGTGGGGATGTAAAATCAATGCCCTTGTGGGCTCTTCTGTCTTTATACACAGGGTCTATCCGATACCCAAAACCAGAACCAATGCGGGTAAGATTTTTATTGCTGATCGGCTGTATGGAGGGCATAGATGCCAGCCATATTTCCTTGTTTTTTACCAGGCGGGTAATTTCATCAAAGGATTTCAACTGATAGGCTTCTAATAGTGCCAGGCGGTTTAACTGTCCGTTAATGCTCTGTATTAACGCATCTTCCCCCATACTTTGCACCAGCTTTACTTCTTTTCTCCGCTCCATATCCTTTACCCGAGCACTATCGGGAATGGGCGTGGCGCCAAAAATGGTTCGGTACACATTATTATCTCGATTCTCAATTTCATCCATCTGCAGCTCCAGCTGGTTTACTCGCTCCATCAGCACAGTATAGTTTTCCTGCAAACTTTCGTTTTGCTGACGCAGTACTTTCTCACGAGGTGAGGCAAAATATCGAAACGCAATCGTATAAATCAGCAGTCCGGTAACAATGGAAGCAGCAATAAAGCCTATCACTTGTAACAAACGAACGCGCAAGGGCGTCTCCAACTTTTCGTAGCGGAGGGTATGGGTATTGTAGAAATACTTGACCTTTTTCATAAACCAACGCTTTATAATCTGCCAATCTTATCAGGTAAACCCGTAGGGATAATTTGCTTATCCAACCTCCCTTTCTCCCGAGCCATTTCCTTACCTTTGCCTACCCAAAACAACCCCAAATATAGTTTCTAACGGCCTAATTGTGGGAGTAAACTTTTTTTTCGGATGATGACAAGTGCACAAATAAGACAACATTTTTTAGACTTTTTTAAGTCCAAAAACCACCATATTGTACCCTCTGCCCCAATTGTAGTAAAAAACGACCCCACCCTGTTGTTTACCAATGCAGGGATGAACCAGTTTAAAGATTATTTTCTGGGTAACAAAAAGCCTGAATATCCCCGCGTAGCTGATACCCAAAAATGTTTGCGGGTAAGCGGTAAACACAACGACCTAGAAGAAGTAGGGGTAGATACCTACCACCATACCATGTTTGAAATGCTGGGTAACTGGAGTTTTGGCGATTATTTTAAAGCTGAAGCCATTGCCTGGAGCTGGGAATTACTTACCGAAGTGTATAAGCTTGATAAAGAAAGGCTGTATGTTACGGTATTTGAGGGAGATGCATCCGAAGGAATCCCAGCCTCCACCATCGCACTGGAAGAATGGAAAAAGCTAGTGCCAGCAGAAAGAATTCTGTTTGGAAATAAAAAAGATAACTTCTGGGAAATGGGAGATGCCGGACCCTGCGGACCCTGCTCGGAAATTCATGTTGATTGCCGCTCAGAAGAAGAAAGAAAAAAAATTCCGGGAAAAGACCTGGTAAATAAAGATCACCCCCAGGTAATTGAAATCTGGAACAATGTTTTTATCCAATACAACCGGTTAAAGGATGGAACCCTCCAGGCACTGCCTACCCGACACGTGGATACCGGTATGGGCTTTGAACGACTGGTTCGGGTGATTCAGGGAAAACAAAGCAACTACGATACCGATATTTTCTCCGGAACCATCGCTGCCGTTGAGCGGATTACCCAAAAAAACTATGATGCCGGTGATAGTAAACAGGCTGTTGCATTTCGAGTTTTATCCGACCATATCCGCGCAATCGCTTTTACCATTGCGGATGGCCAACTGCCTTCCAATACCGGCGCCGGCTATGTAA
Source organism: Sediminibacterium sp. (assembly GCA_040403945.1). Taxonomy (GTDB): domain Bacteria; phylum Bacteroidota; class Bacteroidia; order Chitinophagales; family Chitinophagaceae; genus Sediminibacterium. The sequence continues at coordinate 119,077 of JBBAJQ010000002.1, read as the reverse complement.
TCAGAAGAATTCTTCGCAGAGCAGTGCGGTACTATTATTCATACTTAGAGTATCGCCAGCCCCTTTTATACCAACTCATCCCATTACTGTCTGCTCAATTTGAACAGGTATTTCCTGAATTAATTCAACAACAAGATTTTGTGGCTAAAGTAATTCGGGAAGAGGAAGAAGCCTTCTTAAAAACCCTGGAAAAGGGTTTGAAAAGAATGGATGATATGCTTGCCACTAATGAAAAGGAGATTCCGGGGAAAGCTGTTTTTGAATTATTCGATACGTTTGGATTTCCTCCAGACCTAACGCGCTTGATCGCATCGGAACAAGGGCGTAGTATCAACGAAAAAGAGTTTGACGAGGAAATGCAGCAACAAAAAAATAGAAGTCGCGCAGCTACAACGTTGGACACCGAAGATTGGATCATTCTTCATGAAGATGCAGCCACCGCCTTTGTTGGTTACGATTCACTTTCACTTACTACCCGTTTAGTGAGGTACCGAAAGGTGAAATCGAAAGGAAAAGAATCTTATCAATTGGTTTTAGAAGCCACTCCCTTTTATGCAGAAAGTGGCGGACAAGTGGGCGATCGGGGCAGCTTACAATTTGGGAATGAGCATATTCAGGTAATAGATACTAAAAAAGAAAATAACCTGATCATCCACGTTACTACCCAATTACCTTCTGAGCCCGAAGCCCAAGTGTTGGCTACCGTAAACGCATCTACACGCCAATCAACCACCATACACCACAGTGCTACCCACCTTTTACACGCAGCCCTTAGAAAGGTACTGGGTACCCATGTAGCACAAAAGGGAAGCTTGGTAAATGAACACCAGCTTCGTTTCGACTTCTCTCATTTCAGTAAAATGACTGAGGAAGAATTACAGGCAATAGAAAAACTGGTGAATGAAAAAATCAGAAATAATATTCCTGTACAAATAGAGGAAATGGAAAAAGAAACAGCCATGGCAAAAGGTGCAATGGCTTTATTCGGAGAAAAATATAGCGACCGGGTTAGGGTAGTAACCATGGATCCACATTTTTCTTTAGAATTATGTGGCGGAACACATGTGAGCAGAACCGGTGAACTTGGCTTTGTGAAAATACAACACGAAACAGCCGTTGCGGCCGGCGTGCGAAGAATAGAAGCCGTGAGCGGAGAAGCTGCCCTGCAAATCATGTTTCAAGAATCAGCAACCCTTAATGAACTGAAACAGGCACTAAAAAATCCAGCAGAAATTACCCGCGCACTTCAGCAGGTTTTACATGAGAATGCCGAACTGAAAAAGAAAATCGAAAGCCTAGAGACCAGGCAGCTAAACCAACTCATTCCGCAACTTCTGCAGGATGCTAGCCAGGTAGGTAATATTCAATTTATTGGTGCAATCGTTGAAGTCTCCCAAGCCGATGCACTTAAGCAAATCTGCTTCCAGCTTAAAAATCACCTCACCCGATACCTGGTAGTACTTACTGCCAATATTGAAGGAAAAGCTCAGGTGGCTATACTAATAGACGACCAAACCGCTGCTGAAAAACAGCTGGATGCCGGTCAAATGATTAAGCAAACCGTTGCCCCCCTTATAAAAGGTGGAGGCGGAGGGGCAAAAACCCTGGCTACTGCTGGCGGACAAAACCCCTCAAATCTCCAGCAGGTAATCGATAGCATCCGGGCCCTGTTAGACTAATCTTCAATAATTTTTAACATTTCCGAAGAGCTTCGTACTTCAGGTTATGATATTTTTGATGTACAAAACATTTCGTACATTAAAATTATCCTGTATGTTTCCCAAGATTACTTTTGCTACTGCTCTCGCTTGGCTGATAGCCGTTACTGCGATTGCTCAGCCTACACCTCCAGCCCCTACAGCTCCGCCCGCCCCTCCTAAGGAAAAATCAAAAAAAATGGTCATCATCCGAAATGGGGACACCACCATTGTGCAAGGGGATGATTTGGCAATTGATATGGATGACTTAAGAAATGTAATACCGGAAAAAATTAGATTGCAACTCTTAGCTGTAAACCCAGATTTCATGCTGCGGCGGCCAGGTATCGTAAATGAAAACAAAGCTTTGTTGGGGGTTATATTCGAAAGAAATGACAAAGGAGCCCTGATAAAAGAAGTTATGAAGGGCACTCCAGCAGAAAAAGCTGGTCTGAAAGCCAACGACATCATTACCGCTATCAACGGAGTGGCTATTAGTAGTGCCGAGGAATTAACTCGGGAAGTGGGTAAATACATGCCGGATAACAAAATAACCATCACTTACCTGCGCAACCAGCAAACCGAAAATACCACAGCAATTCTCGCCACAAATAATGGAGAAACAAGCCGCAACTATCAATTTAAAGACACTATCGTGTATAAAATTGACGACATGTTTAAATCGTTCCCTCCCGATAGGAACGAATGGGCCCCCAAACCCCGCAAACTTCAACTGGGCGTGGGGATTCAGGATATGGAAAACGGCAAAGGGGTAAAAATTACTTCCGTAACAGAGAATAGTCCTGCTGCCTTAGCCGGTATTAAGAAAGACGATGTAATTCTTTCTGTGAACGGCACCGCACTAACCGATATTAACGACCTGCGCAGAATGCTGTACGATACCAAAGAGGGAGATAAATGGAAAATTGAATACGAGCGCGGAAACAAAAAGAGTAACACAGAGGTTGTATTTCCTAAAAAGCTGAAAACAGCCGAATTATAATTCGCAATACTTAGCAATTCAAAAAGGCACACCGCACTGGTGTGCCTTTTTGATGTGAGTAATACAATGAATTAGGTTCGAATTCGTTACTAATTGCAACGCATTTCCTTTTCCGGCAATGTTTAACCACCCACTATGAAATTTCTGCTATCCCTATTACTGCTCGTTTTTACCATCTCCACCTGCTCCTTTGCCCAGATATATTCGAAAAAAGAACCCCTGGCCCATACTTTTTCTATTGTTGCAAGGGATGAAAAAACCGGTGATATGGCAGTGGCCGTTCAAAGTCACTGGTTTGGCGTAGGCACCCTAGTTCCTTGGGTAGAGGCAGGTGTAGGGGTAGTAGCTACCCAATCTTTTGTAAATAAGTCCTACGGCCCAAAAGCATTGGGACTGCTAAAAAGAGGACTAACCCCCCAACAGGCTTTAGACAGTCTGCTAAAAATAGATAGCTCGCGGGAAATGCGCCAGGTTGCCATTTTAGATATCAAAGGCAATGTTGCCACCCATACTGGCTCTAAATGTATTCAAGTAGCCAAACACATCAAAGGAAAAAACTTTAGCGTACAAAGCAATATGATGCTGGGCGATTCGGTATGTGAATACATGAAAAAAGCCTTTGAAATAAGTGCCAATAAACCTTTTGTTGAGCGTATTCTACTGGCATTAGAAGCAGGACAGGCAGCCGGCGGAGACATCAGAGGCATGCAGGCAGCAGCCATTCTGGTAGTTCCTGGCAGATATACAACCCCCTGGGAAAGAACCCTGATTGACCTCCGGGTAGACGACTCCCCCCAACCCCTAGAAGAACTAAGACGTTTATACAACATGCAGTTGGCATACGATCATATGAATAGTGGCGACCTAGCCTACGAAAAAATGAATAACCTGAACTTAGCCAATGAAAAGAAAGATATTACGGAGGCAATGAACGAATACAATGCCGCCATGCGTCTATTCCCCGAGAACCTGGAAATGCAGTTCTGGACTGCAGTTACCCTTGCCAATAACAAACAACTCAACAAGGCTTTGCCAATGTTGAAGAAAATATTTGTGCGAGATAAGAACTGGAAAGAACTTTTCCGCCGACTAGAACCCGCCGGATTATTAACCATCTCGAAGGAAGACAAAGAAAAAATACTTTCTCTTTGATATTTGTTATCTGAGAAGTGACTTAGTGACCAAGGTTGGCTATTTTTGTCTTTAATGCAGGATACTCCTATATATGAAGTGGTAATTGGTCTTGAAATTCACGCCCAGTTAGCTACACAGAGTAAATTGTTCTGTGGAGACAGCAACTTGTTTGGTGGTGAAGCCAATACACGGGTGAGTGCTATTTCTCTCGCCCATCCGGGTACATTGCCAAAAACCAATAAAAAAGCGGTTGAATTAGCAGTAAAACTGGGACTAGCCTGTGAATGTACCATTGAAAAAAATAACTATTTCGCCCGCAAAAACTATTTCTATCCCGACTTGCCCAAAGGATATCAAATATCCCAACATACCAGTCCTATTTGTAAGGGAGGTAATGTTCGCATCACCACAACTTCTGGAAGCAGAGCCGTTCGCTTAAACCGAATTCATTTAGAAGAAGATGCCGGTAAAAGTTTACACGATCAACATCCCACCCAAACCTTTATCGACCTGAACCGGGCAGGAACTCCACTGGTAGAAATAGTAACCGAACCCGATATTTATTCTGCCGAAGAAGCCGGACAGTTTGTGGCTGAAATCAGAAAACTGGTTCGATGGCTGGGGGTATCTGATGGAAATATGGAAGAAGGGAGCCTTCGTTGTGATGCAAATATTTCCCTCCGCCCCGCAGGATCCGAAACTTTAGGAACGAAGGTAGAAGTGAAGAACCTCAACTCTATCAAGCACATTAAAAAAGCCATAGAATACGAAATCAGCCGAATAACGGAACGCTTGTTACAAGGGCAACCCATCATTCAGCAAACCCGCAGTTTTGATGCCGACAACGATACCACTTTTGCCCTACGCGACAAGGAAGAAGCCAATGATTATAGATACTTCCCCGATCCAGACCTGGCACCGTTCACCATTTCGGATGAATATTTACAAACTATTAAAGATTCTCTTCCCGAATTACCCAATGCTTTGCAACAGAGATTTTTAACAATGGAAGGGATAACAGAATATGATGCCCAACAATTAAGTGAAGACCTTATTACCGCAAATTACTTTGAGGAAGTTAGCCGGATAAGTGAACATAAAAAGGCTATTGCGAATTGGATACTAGGACCATTGCGCCAGTGGCTAAACGAACAACAACTTGGCTTTGCCGAATTGCCTTTAAAGGCCTCATTTCTGGCGGAATTAATTGAAATGATTGAAAACGGTACAATAAATTTCTCAACCGCCGTTAGCAAATTGCTGCCTACTTTGATGAAAGAAAGCAAGAACCCCCAACAACTAGCTGAAGAATTAAATATATTGCAGATTGGGAACGAAACGCTGCTAACAGTCTGGGTAAACCAAGTAATCAATAAAATGCCAGACAAAGTGCAGGAATACCAAAGAGGTAAAAAAGGCTTGTTGGGTCTTTTTGTAGGAGAAATCAAAAAAATAAGCGGCGGAAAAGCAGACCCTCAAAAAGTAATGCAACTACTGCAAGAAAAACTTAATCAATCCTAACTATCAAATGTACATCTAACCTATATTTATTAAAACCGCCTGATTAGATTTGCCTACACAGAACTCGAAATCTCGCAACCGCGATCATTTTAAAAAAGTACCTGTAAAAATGAAAACAAACATCGGAATATTCTTTGCTTGCCTTTTGGCACTTGCCTGTAACGAAAAAAAATATGGCGCTTTTACAGTAAGCGGCCAGTTTACAAATGCAGGTCAGATAAAAATATATCTGCAGGAATTACCCTTTGCAGGTCGCCAACCCATTACAGTTGACTCTGCTACCCTCGATAAACAAGGGAACTTTATACTCAGGGGAGTAGGAAAAGAAGAAGGTATCTACCGGATTACTACTGACTTAGGGATGGATGTGATTTTGATTAATGATCAAAATAATATCAAGCTATTGGTAGATATGAAAGACTATACGCACTACCAAGTGGAAGGCTCACCCGCCAGTAAGCAATTGCACACTTTATTTGAAAAGTACCGTCTGCAAGACTCTGCCCTGGCCGTTTGCTTTATGAAATTAGACTCGCTACAACAGAATAATGTACCTGATAGTATTTCGTTGCCCTGCAAACAAGAGAGAGACCGCAAAATCAGCGACATTAATTCATTGGTGAATCAATTTATTCGGGAATCGGAAAGTCCTGCAGCCCGCTTTTACGCAATGGGCATCGCTACCCGCACTATGAAGCGCGAAGAGATTGTAACCCTGGCCAATGCCTCCTTACAAAAATTTCCAGAACACAGTGGATTGAACCGAATTAAAACACTGCTCGAAGAGCCCACGCCCGCTCCCGCAGTTGAAGGATCTCTCTTAAATAAAGAAGCCCCCGATTTTGCATTGCCAGCTACAACAGGTAAAACAGTTTCCTTAAAAAGTTTCCGTGGTAAATTTGTTTTGGTTGATTTTTGGGCAAGCTGGTGCGGCCCGTGCCGGGCTGAAAATCCAACTGTGGTGGCTGCCTTTAAAAAATATAACGCCAAAAATTTTACCGTGCTCGGTGTTTCCTTGGATGCTGAAAAAGAAAACTGGTTGCAAGCAATTAAAGACGATCAACTTACCTGGACGCACGTTAGCGACCTAAAAAACTGGGATAGTAAGGTTGTTCCACTCTACCAGATAACAGGTATTCCTTTTAATGTGTTGGTTAATCCAGAGGGAATAATAATTGCCACCGGTTTGCGGGGAGAAGAACTTGATAAAAAACTTGCAGAAGTTTTAAAATAAGTTATTTTTTCTTTTTGCCGCCGGGAGCAATACTTAGAATAAGCACCGGCAGCAGAATCAGATTAGTTAGCGTGCCTACTACTAACGTAAGCGATGTTAACCAGCCCAATGCCTGGGTACCTCCAAAGTCGCTCCAGCAGAAAATAATAAATCCTGCTATCAGCACCAGTGATGTATATAAAATACTAATGCCGGTATGTCGGATGGTTTGCACCAGCGTAGCAGCCACATCATTTTGATGATAGCTCAACTCCTGCTTATAATTGATTAGAAAGCGGATGGTTACATCAATGGCAATACCCAGCGCAACACTAAATACCAATACGGTAGAAGGCTTTAATGCGATGCCCGTCCAACCCATAACCCCCGCAGTAATCACCAAAGGAACCAGATTAGGGATGAGTGAACAAACTAAAATTCTAAACGAGCGGAATAGATAAAGCATACACAGCGATATCAGCAAAAAGGCCCAGGCAATACTTTCTTTCAGCCCACGAATAATAAATCCCGACCCCTCTAAAAAACTTACACTACTGCCCGTAAAGGTTACTTTGTATGAAGCAGTATCAAAAATCTCATCCGACTTTGCTTGAAATTTATTCAATAACTCGGGCAATCTTGCACTGCCAATATCCTTCATATTTACACTGATACGAGCCATTTGTCTATTGCTATCGATAAAATTATTCAGCAAGCCCGCAACCCCTGCCTTCGCATCGGAAGCAGCCGACTCGTCTCCGGATGATTGCAGATAGGGCGCCAAAAATGCCCAATCGGTTTCCGTTGGCACACCATAGCTATTGCTATCCCCATCAAAATAGGCTTGCCGTGCAAACTTGAGCCCCTCTACAAAAGATAACGGCCGGGCAGTAGAAGAATCCTCAGAAATATAGGCAGATAAATCATCTATCTTCTGAATAGTCTTCATACGCATTACGCCTTTTTTCTTTTTAGTATCCACAACTATCTCTAAAGGCATCACACCTTCGAAGTTTTTCTCAAACCATTTTAAATCAGTATAAATTTTATTGCTGCGTGGAAGGTCGTCTACTATATATCCTTCACTCTTTATTCGAAAAATTCCCATTACCGAAAAAACTAACACTACCACCGTAACGCCATATATCCAGCCCGCATGATGAAAAGCCCATCGCTCTATATTCACCAAAAACTGTTTCAGTCGCCGATTTTCCAGATACCGAACATGCTTATCCTTTGGAGGTGGTAAATAACTTAATACAGCAGGAATAAAAATTAATGAAATCAAGAACAATGCCATGATATTGATGCCGGCAACCGCCCCGAACTCTTTTAATAAGTCGCTACGCGTAAGTGCAAATACTGCAAAACCAATAGCCGCCGCAATATTACAAAACAAGGTTACAATACCCATTCTGCCTACCATGGTAATCAGGGCCTCTTCTTTTTGCTTCGTTTCTAGGTAAGCCGTATGATACTTATTTAAAAAATAGATGCAATTTGGAATTCCAATCACTACAACCAGTGGAGGGATAAGTGCTGTAAGCAGTGTAATTTTATACCCAAACAAAACGATCGTTCCCAAGCTCCAAACCACACCCATACCTACCACTAACAAACTCATCAACGTAGTGCTGAACGACCAGAAAAACAAAAACAAAGTAATCACCGATAAAACCAAAGAGCCAATTAAAAACCAGTTCATTTCGGCTTTTATTTTATTGCCTATTATGGTTCGGATATAGGGTAGTCCACTTACATACAAAGTAGTACCGGTTTCCTTTTCAAAAGCAGCTAACTCGCGAGAAATATCGTTCATCAAACGGGTACGCCCTTTACTGTTCATAGTATCCTTATTCACGCTAATTCCCATCAAATAACTGCCGGTTAGCGGATTATACAAGAAGGATCTGTAAAATGGCAGACTTTCAAAAACCTGTCGGCTACTATCTAATCCGGCCTGACTATTATAGGGCGCATGAAATATTTTAGCAGAAACCAACTTACTAGAGGCAGAATCATTTTGTAATCCCACCACTTCCGGAACCGATAGAACACCAGTAACAGCGGTAATTGTTTTCAAACGCTGGTGCAATTCGCTAACGGCGTTGAAAAACACGGGCTGGAACATTTTATCCGTTTGTATACCCACCACCACTGTATTCGCATCAGCACCAAACGTGCGCAAAAACTGTTGATATTCTTTATACTTCTGATTATCAGTAGGCAGAGCACGCGTAAAATCGTAACTCAGTTGAACCTGAGCAGCTTTCCAGCCCATAAATATTGTAATGCCCGCTAAAACCAGCAGCAGGCTCAGCCGATATTTCAGAATCAATTTTCCAATGGTATACCACATAAGTATCAGTTCTAGTGGCAAAGAAAAGAATAAAATCGGGAGCGGATAGACTGAATATGATAAATTTAGTATTTTCCCTGAAAGATTTGCTATGCAACAACGTCCCCTCGTTTCTATCCGCCAAATCAGCTTTTATCTCCTACTGATCTTTTTGGGCATCTTTTTACTCTGGCAGCTGAATGCCTTTTTACCTGCCTTTCTTGGGGCACTCACCTTTCATGTACTTCTTTCTAAGCCTATGAATTGGCTAACCGACCGAAAAAAATGGTCGCCGGGATTGGCAGCTTCCGTATTACTAATACTTACTATACTGGTTGTTCTTGTGCCTATTAGTATGGCATTTAACATAGTATTCGATAAAGTAGGCTATGCCATTCAGCATTCCGATAATGTGATGGCTGGATTAACTACTCTAATCAATCAGGCAGAACAACGATTTCAGATTACATTAATCAGCGACCAAAACATCGAAAAAATTGGCCTATTATTTGCCTCCATCCTTCCCAAAGTATTAGGTGCAACCGTTGATTCACTGCTAACGATGGTAATGATGTTATTTATACTATTTTTTTTATTGTCTAACAACAAATCCATTCAACACTGGTGCCTTCACCATATACCCCTTCAACATCAAAATACAAGAAGGCTGGGCAATGAACTAAGCACCCTAATTTTTTCCAATGCCCTCGGAATACCCGCAACTGCCATATTTCAAGGAGTAATTGGGGCTATTGGCTATTATTTCTTGGGCGTTAAAGATATCGGATTCTGGATGGTAGTTACTTGTATAACTTCGATGATTCCCATGGTGGGGGCGGCACTCGCCTGGGTACCCGTTGCGCTACTATTTTTTGCCGAAGGCGACTCTACCCGTGGAATTATTATGCTGGTATATGGAGCAGTTATTATGGGAGTACTTGACAATGTTTTCCGCATGAGTATTCAGAAAAAAGTAGGAGATACCCACCCCCTTATCACCACTTTTGGAGTGATTTTAGGCGTAAAAATTTTTGGATTTATTGGGTTGATTTTCGGGCCCATCGTTATCGCCCTGTTCATTCTATTGGTTAAAATATACATCCACGAATTCGTGGAAAATAGTAATTAAGCAATAAATACATAGGCCAGTAGTTGACAGGCTGCTCCCATCAATAATCCCAGGTAAATCTCCCGGTTGCTATGGTCACTAACCAACATGCGGGCGGTAGCAACTAAACCTGCCATCAATACCGCTCCCATCAAATATAGCCAAAGCGGTATGCCATAATACCACGAAAACAAACCAATAGCCATAACCCCTCCTCCAGCCGCCATCCCATGTAAGCTAATTTTTAAGAAACTATTCAAAATCAGTCCCGCAACCGACGATAAAAAAATTCCCATATAAAAGAAACGCAACACAAATGGCTGATCAGTAAAATTGCGGCTCAGATAATACATCCACCAATACATAAGCATAACGATAATAAAAGGAGCAATCCGCTCTTTCTGCGTCTTTAAAAGAATGCTATTTACAAATTGCAACCGCCACAGCAGAAAAATAGCAAATGCCGGTAAAAATGCCGTCCACCAAAAGCAAGAAAAAAGGCGCAATGTTAGCTCCCATTGCGAAATATTTGCAAACTCATAAGGAACCACCTCCATCAGTAAACAAAAAATATACGTGGGTATAAAGAGAGGATGAAAAATGATAGATACTAGCTGACCAAATATCCAATACACCCTATCCAAAATTTTCGGAGCTGGGGGCTGGTTGATAACTGGGTTGGTTTCGGTATGTACAGTTACATCCATATTATAATTCTTTTCTCAGCCGCGCTACAGGTATATTCAACTGTTCGCGATATTTGGCAACGGTTCTTCTGGCAATATTATATCCTTTCTCTTGCAGCATTTCGGTTAGTAAATCGTCGCTCAGCGGCTTGTGCTTATCTTCTGCTTCTATCAGGTCGCTGAGAATTTTTTTCACCTCTCGGGTACTCACTTCCTCACCACTTTCGGTACTCAATGATTCACTAAAAAAATATTTCAACCGAAAATTACCAAACTCAGTTTGTACAAATTTACTGTTCGCTACCCGGCTCACCGTTGAAATATCCAGGCCGGTTATTTCAGCAATATCTTTCAATATCATGGGGCGCAAACCCGTTTCATCCCCGGTAAGAAAAAAAGCTTCCTGGTGCTGTAAAATAGCCCCCATTGTATTTATCAACGTTTCCTGCCGCTGGCGAATCATATCTATAAACCACTTAGCCGAATCAATTTTCTGACGAATAAATGTAACCGCTTCTTTTTGGCGCTTATCCGTTTTACTGCCTCGTTCATACTCCTTCATCATATCTCTGTATCCCTCACTAATTCTAAGCGCCGGCGCATTGCGGGAATTAAGCGTTAACTCCAGCTTTCCATTATTATTGATTACATAAAAATCAGGAATAATAAAGTTCTCTGCCTGGGTACTCTCCGAAAACAACCCACCTGGCTTTGGATTGAGTCGAATAATCTGCGCTATAATTTCTTTTAGCTGCTCATCATTTACATTCATGCTGCGCTGAATCTTCTCATAGTGCTTTTTGGTAAACTCATCAAAATATTTGCTCAACATTTGAATGGCTTGACGAACGCTTTCGCCCTCCGATTCTTTACGGGTAAGTTGTAGCAACAAACATTCCTGCAAACTGCGTGCGGCAATGCCGGGCGGATCAAACTGTTGAATTTGAAGTAATAAATCCATTACCTCCTTTTCTGTAACCTCTATCCCCTGGCGAAAAGCCATATCATCTACCAGAGAGCTGATTTCAGAACGCAGATATCCATCATCGTCTAAGCTGCCAATAATTTGTTCGGCAATGGTCCGGTTGCGCTGATCTAGTTCCAGCATGCCCAATTGATTCAATAAATGATCTTGAAAACTAACTTCGGCACGCATCGGAATTACCTTGTCGTCACTCATTTCAGGATAATGATCATCCTTCATTTTATAGTCTGCAATCTCGCCATCATCATCCACCAGGTATTCGCTTACATCAGGCGAATCTATTTCATCCGCCCCATATTCATCCTCCTCCGAACTATCTCCCTCCATCTCGGAGTTGTCGGATAACTCATACTCATCCTCCGCACTCTCCGATTCCACTTCCAGGGCAGGATTCTCTTCCAACTCTTCCTTAATGCGCTCCTCCAAATTGGCCGTGGGCACCTGCAACAACTTCATCAACTGAATCTGCTGAGGCGACAACTTTTGCAGTAGCTTTTGTTGAAAAGATTGACTGAGTGACATCGGTTGTTAGCGCTGTTTTCTATATTAACTTTCAGGACAGCAAAATCACTACCCTGCATCGCTTATATGCGAAAATAATAGTGTAAATTTACATACAAATCTATGAACCGCTCTATGAAACACATTTCTTTATTCGCGGTATTATTATTATATGCAGGCTTTGTGCATGCACAAACGCAAACGCCTGCTGCCGACAACCCCCTGCGATTAAGAGATAGCGCTTTATATCTGCCCATACGTTTAATACCGCAAGATAGCTACAGCAAAGAACTGGCCTTTTTCTGCAAAAGAGAATGGGAGTTGGAGAAGAAAACCGGGGTTCCTATGAAATTCCGATTGGGAAGCGTAGACTATGTAAATACCCTCGAAGGAAAAAACCAACCTATGCGATTGCCGCTTCCTTTTGTTCCTCTACCCAGCGGAGTGAGAAACGTTCCCCATAAACTTTAATGGTATCGATTATTATTTGCTGCTGATCTGCAGGGTAATTGTTTAACCACAATCGTCGATAAAAACTGTTTTCTACAAAAAACATCAATTCATTATTAGCTAGTCTTTTAACTCGATTGATTTCCGACCAACTCAAAACGTCAGGATCACCTATTTCCCATCGGAACCCTTCATTGTTATTCCACCTGATTTGCTGATCATCTATTTCAACAAAGGGCATTATTTTTGGGGGAGGAAACGGAAAGTAAGTTGAAATGAAATAACCACTAAGGATTATAGAAAAAAAGTCCCAAGGGAATCCCCTAGAACTGAAAAAAATACCATAAATAAGTAGGCTTAGCCCATACAAAAAGACCAATAAACGCCAACGTTTCTTTTTCTTGGAAAGCTCGACTGGAGGGCGTTCAAATCTTATCATACTGAATAGTTATTTACAGCACTTTTCTAATAACTGCCGCCATCTTTTCTCCTTTTTCCTTTATCTGCTCAGGCGTCCAGGCCAATGAAACCGCAGTAGAAACACAACGACTCAACAACTTATCACTTACCGAAAAATCTGAACTACCCAATTGCTGTAACGCATTGGTTTGCTCGGTAGACAGCCGATGCAGGGCCCCAGCTTGCTTCAGGTGATCCCATTTGCGGATATAGTGCCAGTTATTATTATACCAATAAAAATTGCCGGCCAAAATTCCCTGATTGCGCATTTCCTCCACAGCAGCCTGTGTTTGTTCGGCAGTGGGTAAAAACCAGCTGATAAAACTACAGCTATCATCTCCACCCTCAGGCACCCGACGAAATGCTACTCCGGGTATCGCTTCCAGATGTGCTTTTAATGCAGCATGGTTGCGCTTTTGTATGGCTAAAAAATTTGACAGTTTTCTGATTTGTGCCAATCCAACCGCTGCATGCAATTCACTAATCCGGTAATTATATCCAATAAAGGGATGCAGATCCGCTCCCCGGTCAACCCCCAGATGATCATGCCCATGATCGGTATATCCATCCGCCTTTGTATAGATGGATGCATCATTCGTCATTACCACCCCACCTTCTGCGCAGGTAATCATTTTTACAAAATCAAAAGAGAAAGTACCAGCATCTCCTATGGTGCCCAATGCCTTGCCTTTGTAGGTTCCGCCAATACTTTGGCAAGCATCTTCCAACAATAGTATCCCGTTTTCGCGGGCAATTGCCAGTAAGGCATCCAAATCGGCCATGCTGCCACACATATGCACGGGCATAATGCAACGCGTGCGGGGAGTAATCGCTGCTTTTACGGCGGCAGGACTAAGCGTTAAGGTATCATCTACATCTACCAGCACGGGAATGGCACCCACACTTAATACCGCTTCAAAACTGGCCACAAAGGTGAATGTGGGCATAATTACCTCGTCCCCAACTCCCACGCCCATTGCAGCCAAAGCGGTAGTTAGCGCACCCGTTCCGCTGGAAGTTAACTGGGCATACTTACAACCAAAAGTTTCCTGAATGGCTTTTTCCAATTCCTTAGCCTTCCAGATTCCTTTTCTGGGTCCGTCAAAGGCGTATCGCATCAGGATACCGGTTTCCAATACATCATTCACTTCTTTTCTTTCTTCCGCTCCAAAAAGTTCGTACCCGGGCATGAATAGTTATTTTAATTTCAATAAGTAATTACACAGCAAAGATATTAAAGATTTATCATCATCGGGGAGGCAAGCTCGATTGGCTGAATTACCTTTACAACATGGCTGCTTCACTAATTTATTGCTATGATGCTTATTGTGGATGGTGCTATGCTTTTAGCAAAGTAATGCAGCAGCTGGCCAGCGACTATCCCGAAATTCCCATAGAAGTGTTTTCCGGAGGCATGATTTTACCCGAAAAACCTGTGCCCATTAAGGTAACTGCCGATTATATTCGTCAGGCCTATCCAAAAGTTGAAGCCCTTTCGGGCATTCAATTTGGAGCCGACTATTTATGGCATATTGAAAATCCCGATTTGAGCGATTGGTATCCGAACTCCGAAAAGCCCGCCATTGCCTTATGCATCTTCAAAGAAATCTATCCCGATAAACAGGTAGCATTTGCTGCCGATTTACAGTATGCCCTGTATTGGGAAGGTCGCGACTTAACAGACGATGAAGCCTATCTCCATCTATTAGAAAAATATAGCTTGTCGGAAGAATTGTTTTACACACGGCTACACGATGAAGCATACAAACAACTGGCCCACGATGAATTTGAAAATTGTCGCCAACTGAAGGTTACCGGCTACCCCTGCGTTTTTGTGCAAAACAGTGAGGTTTCCTTTACACTGATTGCTAGGGGATATACCGATTACCCTACGCTTCAGGAACGCTTACAAAATGTATTGAACGAAAACAATCCCGGTTAATCATTCTCCACTTCAACAATCAGCTCTACTTCTACTGCCATACCAAAGGGTAGTGAAGCAACACCAATTGCCGATCGGGCATGTTTTCCCTTATCGCCAAATACCAGCACCATCATATCGGAAAATCCGTTGATTACTTTTGGCTGATCAGTAAAATCTTCCGTTCCATTCACCAGTCCCAGCACTTTTACCACTCTTTTCACCCGACTCAAATTGCCGAGATAATCTTTCAATACCGACAACTGTGCCAATGCGGTTAGTCGGGCGGCGGCATAGCCCTGCTCAATGCTAAGATCCTTACCCAGCTTGCCGGTTACGTACTTTCCATCCGCTTGTGTAGGGCCCTTTCCCGCCAAAAAAAGCAGGTTGCCGCTGCGCACTACATTCACATAATTCGCAACCGGAGGGCTTACTTTAGATAAAGTATATCCAGCAGCCTGGAGCTTTTCTTCCGGTGTTTGCGAACGAAGCATACCGGAACAAAAAAGAGCGAGTATCCATAAAATATTCTTCATAATTAATAAGTAGGTATGCCTTAAAATTGATCTATTTTTCTCAGATTTCGATAATTTATCTACCCTAAATTAGCCGGCCACATCCCAGCGCCCATCTCAATTTTTCCCGTTTTTTGGGCAAATAAGTACGCGAAAAAGCTTGTTCATTAGAAGAAGCTATCTATTATTTAACCAGTCTGCCGGTAGAACACCTCAAACTTCAGCGCAAAGCCACACTAAATAGGCTAATTTGCTGATATCTTACTTTTTACCCAGCATTTATTCAATACCTCGCTTCCTATTAGCAAACTCACGCCATACTACCGGTGTAATGGATATTTGGGTAATCGGAAAGGCCATACTTTCTAAAGGCAACCCAACCCGGCCCTCTGCCGGCAGATATCGTAAAATGCCCAAGATATAAAGAGTAAAATGCGCCAAATCGGCTGATTTTAGCTAAAATACCCTCGAAATGGCAATCCATTTCGGGACTAACTTTTTTTGCCGTTACTTTGCACCTCTTTAAACAGTCATTATGGAATATACTAAATTGATATCTGTATCCGGATTACCCGGTTTATTCGAGCTGGTTGGCAGTAAAACGGATGGGGCTATTGCCAAATCTTTACTTGATCAGCAAACCAGATTTATCAGCAGCCGCCAACACCAGTTTTCACACCTAGAAAGTATTGAAGTATACACAACCCACGAGAATGTGAATCTGGCTGAAGTGTTTCTGGCTATGAAAAAAAGTGCCGAAGCCCTACCGAACGATAAAGACGACAAAGCCGTTAAGCAATATTTTGAAAAAGCTTACCCAGCCATTGATTTTGGAAGGGTATATGCCAGCGATCTGAAAAAGATGGTGAAGTGGTTTAAAATTATCAGCGACAACAATATCGAACCAGTATTGCCGGCTGCTGATGAAGAAGAGGCAGCACCCGAAGCCTAATCCCTTTTATAATTTTTTTAAGCCATGCGCCTCGGCGGATGGCTTTTTGTTGGGGGCATCCCGAAAAGAAAGCGATTCTGTATCTTGTGGGATAGAATCAACCCTTATGCCCGCTATAAAATCTATCGCAACCGCCCTACTGCTATTTTGTGCAGTTTCTTCTTTTTCCCAATCGTTTTATTCTGAAACCCCGGCAGCAAAAAAATGGGTAAAAAAACAATTCCGCAAACTCTCTAAAGACCAGCGGATAGCCCAACTGATGATCATCCGGGCACATAGCAATCTGGGTGCCGATCATATTGCGCAGGTTACCGACTTAATTAGTAAATATAATGTGGGTGGACTCTGCTTTTTTCAGGGAGGACCCGTTCGACAGGCTAAGCTGACCAACTTCTATCAATCTATTGCCAAAACACCTTTGATGATTACCATTGATGCAGAGTGGGGATTGGGTATGCGGCTAGACAGTGTAATCCCTTTTCCTCGGCAATTGATGCAGGGGGCCGGGGCTGATGATGGCGTGATTTATGATATTGGAAAAGCCGTGGGGCTGCAATGCAAAAGGATAGGAATTCAGGTAAACTATGCACCCGTAATAGATATAAACAACAATCCACTGAACCCGGTAATCAATGACCGCAGTTTTGGGGAAGATAAATACCGGGTTACCCGAATGGCAATTGCTTACACAAAGGGAATTCAGGAACAGGGTGTGATGGGCACAGTTAAACACTTTCCCGGGCATGGGGATGTTTCGGTAGACTCACACAAAGACCTCCCGGTTATTAATAAAACTCGCGAGCAATTAGAACAGCTGGAATTATATCCCTTTCGGGAATTAATAAAAGCCGGCATTGGCAGTGTGATGATTGCCCACTTATCTGTTCCTTCCATCGATACTAGCGCCCACTTACCCAGTTCACTATCTCCGCAACATATTAACGGATTACTGCGAAACGATCTTGGTTTTAAAGGCATTTCGTTTACCGATGCCCTGGAAATGCAGGGTGTTACCAAATACTATCCCAAAGGAGAAGCCGCCCTCCGCTCAATCATAGCAGGCAACGACTTACTCTGCCTACCCGGAGACGTACCCGGCACCATTGCCGCTGTGCATGAAGCCATCGATAAAGGAGATTTAACCTGGGATGATATAAATGCCAAAGTAAAAAAAGTGCTTTTGGTAAAATATAATTTGGGCTTACATAAGGTAGACAGTATCGCGTATGATGGGCTAATCAACGACCTGAATGCAGCCACCAATCCTATTCGGAAAAAAATAAGCGAAGAAAGTATTACCCTGCTGAAAAAAGACAATCCTGCTATTTTCCCACTAACCAATCAGCACCGCATTGCTTATGTAAGTATTGGAGCACCTGGAGAAAACACACTATCAACCGCCCTTAAAAACAACTATCGCGCAGATGTATATTTATTTGGCAGCAAATCTGCTATCGGCAAACAACTGATGGATGATCAGACCGGAGTTACTACAATAGAGAAAACCGACAGCACTGCTGTTGATCAACTGTTGAATACATTACAGACAAAAGGATATGATAAAATAATTATAGGCTTACATAATTATAGCCGCCGGCCGGCCAATCAATTCGGACTTAGTGCACCGTCGCTGTATTTGCTGAATGCATTGCAGCAATATCAGCATATTACGCTGGTATTCGGAAATCCCTATGCAATTCAATATTTGCAAAAGCCCCGCAACTTGCTGGCTTGCTACGAAGATGACGACCTAACGCAACAAGCTGCCTATGATGTGCTAATCGGAAAAATTAGTACAAAAGGTCGTCTCCCGGTTTCTATAAACGATAGTTTCCCTGTAGGAAAAGGGCTTAGCTGGCATCCCTATTTTGCCCCTGCCAATGCAGCTTCGGTGGGTATGAGTGAATCTAAGTTGGCCCGCATTGATACCCTTGCCCAGACCGCAATAGATAAAAAAGCTTTCCCGGGTTGTGTGATATTGGTAGCCAAGAATGGTGCTATCGTATACGAAAAAGCTTTTGGCTATACCGACTTCACCCAACAAGAAAAAACCACCACCCATCATGTGTTTGATCTGGCATCGGTAACCAAAATTTCTGCCACTACGGTTTCGGTAATGAAGTTGTACGAAACAGGAAAAATAGAGCTAGATCAAACGCTGGGATATTACCTCCCCTGGATGAGAGGAACCGATAAAGCCAATTTAACCCTGCGGCAGGTGTTGCTACATGAAGCGGGACTAGTGCCCTTTATTACTTTCTATAAAGAGCTGGTAGACTCTGCTACCAAACAACCCCTTCCCGGCTATTTTACTGCCTTTCCGGATGCAGAACACAACTTTCGGGTAGCAAAAAACATGTATTTGCGTAATGACTGGCAGGATACCATTCAGGCAAGGATTGCGGCGAGTCCATTAGGCAAACAAGGAAAATATGTGTACAGCGACAACGATTTTATTTTACTGGGGAAAATTGTAGAAACCGTTTCCGGCAAACCGCTCAACCAGTATGTTGAGGAAAATTTTTACAGACCGCTGCAGATGAGCACTACCGGATTCAAACCCATAGAAAGAATACCCGAAAATCAATTAGTACCAACCGAAAAAGATGCTTATTTCAGACAGCAACTTGTTAGAGGAGATGTACATGATGAAGGAGCCGCCTTACTAGGTGGAGTGGCAGGACATGCGGGATTGTTTAGCAATGCCTACGATCTGGCACAATTGTACCAGCTGTTGCTCAATGGAGGCACGCTGAATGGCATACAACTGCTGAAGCCATCTACCATACAATTGTTTACTGCCTATGGAAGCACGAATAGCCGCAGGGGATTGGGTTTTGATAAGCCCGAAAAAGATAATGCCACTCGTAAAGACCCCTACCCAGCCATCAGTGCGCCTCCAGAAACTTTTGGCCATACAGGGTTTACCGGTATCTGTGTTTGGGCCGATCCGGTAAATAACCTACAATATATTTTTATGTCGAACCGGGTAAACCCTACCCGAAATAACAACCTGATTAGCCAACTTAATGTCCGTTCCAATATACAGGATGCCATTTATCAAGCTATTATCCGCTAACATCATAGAAGCCTGCCTCTGCAATGCTTATCCGTTATCTTTACATCTAATTACTTTTATACACATGAAAAAATCCATTCTACTCTGGCAACTATTAGGCTGTTTACTCATCCTTTCATCTTGTTCAAATAAGTCACCCAAAGAAGCTGCTTATATTCCCAAAAAAGCCTCCTTTGTAATGGGGCTGGATATGGCGCAATTACAACAAAAAGTAAATGAGGGTGGCATGTCGGCCGACTCCCTGATTTCGTTAGCATTTGATAATGATAGCTCTTCTCAGCAAATGAAAAAATTGGTAATGGAAGGCAAAAACGAATCGGGTATCAACTGGAACGAGAAAATTTTTCTTTTTGTAAACCAACAAGATTTCCCCGATAGAAGTACGGCAACCTCTGTGAATGTTTTAAGTAATACCACAGACATGAATAAGCTAGAAAAATATTTATTAAAACAAGAAGAGTTTGCAAATAAAGAGATAAAAAGAGAAAAAAACTACAGCTATATTCAGGGTGAAGAAGATTTGCAGGTGAGCTGGAATAAAGATGTTTGTATAATTACCTACTACATGCACCCGACTATTCCGGTGTATGATACCCTTGAAATGACCTTTAAAGAAGCAATGCCCGCTGATATTCCTAAAGAATCCAAAGCTGAAGCCGACTTGTTCTTTACACAAAAGACTACAGAATCACTGGCGTCAGTAGACGCTTTCAATAAAATGTTTAGCGAAAAAGCAGATGGATTTTTATTCACTTCCAGCAATAGCTCACTGAGCCAATTAAGAAAATTGCCTTTTAATCCTCCCAAGCTAGAGGAATTACTGAAAGACAACTATACCACAGCTACCCTGCATTTTGAAAAAGGAAAGTTGCGGATTCAATCGATGAATTATACCAATCCGGCAGTAAGCAATATTCTTAGTAAATACGGTGGCCCCGTAGTTAATTTTTCTTTGGTAAAAGATTATCCATCTAAAGACATTAATCTGGTTACATTGGTTTCCTTTAATCCCGAAATTATTGGTGGATTACTAAAGCATATAGAGCTGGAAAGTTTTGCCAATAACTTTTTAAATAAGAGTGGGCTCTCTATGCAAGAGGTATACAAGGCCTTCAAAGGAGAACTGGCTGTGGTGGTCTCTGATGTTAAGTATTCAACTCCCGATCCTATGATGAAACGGGATGAACTCTCCCTAGAAAACGGATTACCTACTGGTAATTTATTAGCTCGTATTCCGGTGGGAGATTTGAATAGCTATCGCAAAATAATGGATATGGGGGTAAATGCAGGATTAATACAAAAAACCGGCAACCAGTATCACTCGAATTCAAAAAATGGATTTGCTTCCCTATTTATATTAGGAGATGATAAAAACCTATATATCGCGAGCGACTCATCATTATATAGCAACTACCTAGCCTCTGCCGGCAAACCCAATAGCTTTTTCACTCAATCGCCCATCAATAAATATACAGCAGCCTCTACTCTGTTTTATATGAATATATCCTCTACCATTCACGGATTAGTTCCCGACAGTGCAAAATCTAATTACAGTAGAATTCTGTATCAACTAGCCGGCACCTGTAAAGAACTGGTAGCAAGTACAGATAATTTTGATGGAAAATCTACCAATAGCCAAGCTGAATTGTTGATGAAAAACACAGAAAAAAACAGTTTAGTATCTCTATTATATTTCTTAACCAATAGTGCCAAAATAATGCAGGAAGAGAGAGAAGAATCAAACATTACGCTAACTGATCTTTCGCTACCGGAAAAAAAATAGGCACATAATAATCAACTACCTATTCAGTCACTACATGCTAATTCGGCTTCAACAAATTATTCCGACTCCGCTGCAAGAAAAACAACTGGCAGTTGATTCGGATATTTGGGGAAAAGAATGCCTGTTTTCTTCGGGAGAGTGCATAAAAATAACTGCTGCCAGCGGAAGAGGAAAAACTACCCTGGCGCATTTTTTAATTGGATTACGTGCCGATTATTCCGGAACACTAACTATACAGGAAAAGAAACTTTCTAATTTCTCCGCTGCAGAAATGGCTATCTGGCGGAGGGAACAGTTGGGGGTGGTTTTTCAAGACCTTCGGTTATTTCCGCATCTTACCATCCGTGAAAACATCGAACTGAAAACGTATTTAGCTCCCCGGCACATAGGTGAAAACACCGTAGAATGGATGGCCGAACAGTTGGGAATTGCCGACCTACTGAACACCCAAGCCGGTATTTGCAGTTATGGAGAACAACAAAGAGCTGCCATCATTCGCGCCCTAGCGCAACCATTTGCCTGGTTATTACTGGACGAGCCCTTTAGCCATCTAGATAAAAAGAATCAGCAACAAGCCATAACTCTCATACAATCCGTTATTGCCCAACGGGGAGCCGGACTAATTTTGTTAGACCTCGAATCTGACAACCATTTTTCTTATCACCAAAGTTTTCAACTATAATCGATTTTATGCAGGCACTGCATCTGTTGATGGGAAAAATCTTACACAGCCGAAAAGGGCGATTGCGTGCCTGGATGGGAACACTGGGATTAGGAATAGCAGCCCTTTTATTACTCATAGCCGTGCAAATGCAGGCAGATTTTAGTGAGCTGCTAGAAGGAAAGCAAAATAAAGAAGACAATACCCAATACCTGGTAATCAACCGGCAACTCAACAATAACAACCTCAACGCAGGTGGGTTGCGCGAGGAAGAATTAGCAGCACTTAAAAAACTACCCGAGGTGTCGGCTGTTGGCATTATGCAGCCCGGATATTTTAAGGCGTCGCTCAGCAGTACCAGTGATCGTTTCCCCTTTTATACCGATGTAAGTTTTGAAACTGTTTCTTCTGATTTTCTCGACGAGATACCGGAGCACTGGACCTGGCAAGAAAAGGACGACTATGTTCCCATTATTGTTCCGTCGCTGTATCTTGATCTTTATAATTTTCAGTTTGCCTTAGCGCAACAGTTACCCCAATTAACTCCTGAAGTTGTAAAAATGATATTTTTCAATATTCGCATTCAGGGACCCAAGGGTGAGTTGGTATTAAAAGGTAAAGTGGCCGGATTCAGCGATCGCATCCAATCGATGCTGGTGCCGCAGGAATTTATGCAGTGGTGCAATGCAAGGTTTGCCCAGGGAGAAAAACGGAATCCCTCGCGTATACTGATTAAAACTAAAGACGCTACTTCCCCTGTATTGAATCAGTTTTTAGAAAAGAATCAACTACAGGCCGATAAAGAAAAAACACGGTTCAGCAAGTACAGAGAAATTGTGAATTGGATTGCCGGCATATCAGGATTGTCGGGTTTACTGATGCTGGTTTTTGCTGCATTGGTACTTTCCTTGTTTATACAACTCAATATTGTTAGCAAACAAGATGAAATAAGATTACTGATTCAACTGGGCGCATCTCCCCAACAAATGATTGGCTTTTTGATGAAAAAATTCTTTCCGCCCAATGCCATCATAGTTTTAATTGCGCTGGGATTGGTAGCGATTCTGCAATATTTACTTTTTGGCTGGCTACAAAAAAAGACGATCGGGGTTTCGGCTTGGATTTCTCCCCTTACCCTTATAACGGCCTTGCTGCTGATACTGTTAATGGGGGTAGTCAATAGAATCGCTATTGGTAAATCGGTAAAAGAAAATCCGACCCTGTAACAATATTCGAAGTACTTACTAGCAAAATGGGTTTAACCCAAATCCTTTGTACTTTTAAGGCTCAAATAATACTTCTGAAAGCAAATCAGCTTATATATTTAATGTTGGCAGCAGTAGGCTATTGCAAAATAACCTTAGCACAATCCCCCATACCCGCTATTGGATACTGGCGAGATCACCTCAACTATTCAGACACCCGCCAGGTTGTTAACGGAGATAAGATTTACGCCGCCACAGCAACACACTTGTTTTCTATTGATGCCGAAAAACAGTTCGAGACCTATAGCAAGGTTAATGCATTACACGATATCGGCGTGCAACGTATTTGCTGGGATGCCTCTACCGAACAACTGCTAATTGCCTACCAAAATAGCAACCTAGATGTGCTGGATAAAAAAGGGAATGCAAAAAATATTGGCGATATCCTGCGAAGTAATTTTCCGGGAAATAAAACCATTCGGAATATCTTTTGTGCAAACGGATTGGGATATCTCAGCACCGGATTAGGTATCATAATAGTAAACCTGCGCAAATATGAGATTAAAGATACTTGGATAATTGGAAATAACGGGATACAAACCGGCGTGAGTGGATTTACACAACTTAATAACTTTTTTTACGCAGCTACCGATGAAGGACTAAAGCAAATAGAAGTAACCAATGCCAACCCTTCTAATTTTGCTAACTGGCAAAACATCAGCGGCTCCAATGGATTATCCAGCGGCGCATTACTAAATGTGTTGGCGGTGAATGGACAATTAGTTGTGCTAAAAAACGATAGCCTGATGATTCAATCTGGCAGCAGTTGGAAGCTCTTGTACAAAGAGGCAAATTGGTCAATAACCGGATTGAACAGTTCTGCGGGAAAACTAATGGTTTGTGAACGCACCGCTACTGGAGCCGCCAGGGTATTGCAATTGAATGTGAACGGCGTAATAGAAAAAACCACCAGCCAGGCAGGCGTAATTTCCTTTCCCAGAGATGCAACCCTGGTAGATAATACCCTTTGGGTAGCCGATCAGTTTGGAGGATTAGCTGCATTTAATAATGGATTAGAAAGATTTATTCCGAATGGACCACCCGGCATAGCCACCGGAGCCATTGCAGGAAACAGTAATCAGATGGTGTTGGCAGCCGGAAGCATCAATAGCGCCTGGAATTATCAATTCAATCGAAACGGTGTTTACTTTTATGGCGACCAGTGGAGTTCTCGAAGCTATTTTAACTCCCCAATATTAGATTCTGTTTTAGATTTTATTACAGTTGCCATTGATCCTGGAGATCAGAGTGTATGGGCTGGAAGTTTTGGGGGAGGATTGGTTCAATTCCCCTCAACCGGCACACCGATTATTTTTAAAAAGGGGAATAGCAGTTTACAGGAAGCCATAGGAGACCCGGGTAGTTATCGGGTAGCAGGACTGGCATTTGATGGCAATAATCGATTATGGGTAAGCAACTATGGAGCACCTGCCAATTTGCATGTACGAAAAACAGATGGCAAATGGCAGGCATTTAGTGTTCCCTTCCCTTTAACCGAGCAAGCATCTGGTGCATTGGTATGCGACAATAACAATCAGGTATGGATGATTAGTCCTAAAAATAACGGACTCATTTGTTACAAATATGAACAGATAGAAATCACCAATGATGATCAGTGGAAAAAATATGCAGCGGGTAGCAATCAGGGGAATCTGCCCTCGAACAATGTGCTGAGTATTGCAAAAGACCGCACCGGCTCTATTTGGGTAGGCACCGACAAAGGCATAGGCATTATTCGCTGCCCTTCCGAAGTATTTAGCACAGCAGGATGCGCCGCCTACTTGCCAGTGGTAAAACAAGGTAACTTTTTTGGATTCTTGTTTAAAGATGAATATGTGCAGTGTATAGCGGTGGATGGTGCCAACAGAAAATGGATTGGCACCCAAAATGGATTGTGGCTGCTATCAGAAACCGGTGAACAGGTAATTCAACATTTTACAGAAAATAATAGTGCCCTACTATCTAACAATGTTTTGCAGGTTGCTATTCAGCCGGTAACGGGGGAGGTATTTGTATTAACTGAACTGGGAATTTGTAGTTACAGAGCAACGGCTACGGAACCAACCCCTTCTACAGAACAGGTACTGGTTTTTCCTAATCCCGTTCCACCTGCTTATAGTGGAACCATAGCGATAAGAGGAATGAAAGAAAATTCAATCGTAAAAATAACCGAACTAAATGGAACACTTGTTTATCAAACAAGGTCACAAGGCGGACAAGCAACCTGGAATGGATACAACTACAAAGGAGAAAAAGTTGCCTCCGGTGTTTATCTTGTGCTAATCAGAGATGACGAGAATATAGATAAACTCGCTACAAAAATTGTAATTGTTTCGGGTAGATAAAATCTCCCTTCTAATCTCCGTCTTTATCTACTTTTTTTACAGGCTTATAAAAAGCAGCACGCTTGGGTCCTGGAAATGGCACATTGTCGCCCTTGAGTCCATGCCAAAGAATTCGGTTAAATTCTAAATCCGGAACAGCATCTTCTTTAGCAAAATCCATTTTTTCGGATAGGCGCTGCCATTCATTCATAGCTGTATTTACCTCTTTTAAATTGATATTGGCTGTGCGAGATACGAAGGGACTGGTATTTGCCTGCGACGAAAAACACCGCCACATAGGAGTAGCAGCTGCATCATATTGCGACATGGGTGGAATACCTAAAATCAATTCCATCGTGCGTAACATCGAGGAAGTAGTATAGGGAGTATGATCAACAAAATTACGCTTCACAAATCCGCCTGCCACATAAGCAGTACTGCGATGTGCATCTACATGGTCGGCGCCATTTTGTGCATCATCCTCAATAATAAACACGGCTGTCTCTTTCCAGATACTACTTTTACTAAGGTGTTCAACAAACAGGCCTACCGCCAGATCATTATCCGCCACATGTGCATAGGGGGTTGGTCTGCCCTTTCTGAGACCTTCCGTATGATCGTTCCCAAATCGCACACTGTTAAACTGCGGTACGGCATTCTGTGCCAGCAGGGAGTCAAACTCCCTTTTCCACTGCTGAAAACGGGTAGTATCAGGAAAAGAATTATCATAGCCTTTGAAGTATGGACAAATATGATCCTTTAACACCGGAATACTGGGCTGATAATTGTCGGCAAATTCACCATAGGTTCTAAAACTAACCCCGGCCTTTTTACAATGATCCCAAATGAATCCCCCTTTATTATTAGCTACCGGTCTTTTCCCTTCACCATCATACGATCCACCGCGACCTCCATAACTGTTTACCCAGTTTTTTTCTAAAAAATCCGTAGCATAGGCGCCCATCGTCCAGTTATGACCATCCATACTCACTTCCCCATCCACATAAAAATTATCCAGTAAAACAAATTCTTTGGCAAGGGCATGCTGATTAGGTGTAACATTTTCACCAAATAACACTAAGCGAGGATCTCCATTGCCTTCTTTAATATCTCCCAAAACCTGGTCATAAGTGCGGTTCTCTTTAATTACATAGAATACATATTTGATTGCACTGGCATCCCCTACTTTTTGTGGAATCGGATTTCCGGGTTCACCGGCAGCCATCAATTCTTTTGCTTTTGTATAAGGAGTATTTCTATATACAGCAGCCGTATACGCTTCCAATGCTTTTTTCCCTGGCATATCCAAAATACTTAGGGTTCCCTGAAACAATCCTGCAATGTATTGAACCCCAGCTGGTTTATCGGGATCACCTTCGTGGTGTAAAACAATTTGTTTATTTCCAAAGGGATTGGGGCCATACGGGTTAGCCATTGAACGGAACCCTTTTCCATTGGCAACAAAAATTTTCTTTCCAACTATTGCCACCTGCGTGGGATACCAGCCAACGGGAATAAATCCCTTGCTCTTGCTTTCTCCCATTTTACTTACATCAAATACTGCCAAACAATTATTGTCGGCATTGGCTATATATACTGTTTTCTCATCCCCACTCAACGCCATTCCATTGGTGGTTGATCCGTTAGGAGCATCCGCAAACAAAGCTGCATTCAAGGTTTCAACTACCTTGCGCGAGGGAGTATGCACAATAGAAACCGAATTGTCGTTCGAATTGGCAACCAGCAAATAGTCACCCTTTTTATTAAGCAATAACTCATTCGGATTGTCCCCCACCGGAATTTCGGCTACAACATTATTTTCAACAGTATTAAACACATATATCCGGTCGCAACCCCAGCAGCTGATATACAACTCTTCGCGATTAGGAGATAACTTACATGTATATGCCTCCCCACCCAAAGCAAATTTGCCGGTTACCTTTTTACTTGCTAAATCAATTATGTATAAACTTTTGTCGTCTCGGGTAACCACATATAATAACTGCCTTACTTCATCCAATGCCATACCGGCCGGTGCAATCCGATTTGGCCATCTCTTACCTAATTCAATACTGTCTTTTAACTGTAGATGATTATTTTCAATTGCATATACAAGAATCCGGTTATCGTGGCCGCCACCAACATATAACTCCTTGTCATCCGCACTAAAAGCCAATCCATACCAACTTCTGGAAACAATCAATCGGTCTAGCTCCTTTTCAGAAGCCACATCAATTAACTGAATACTTTGAATACTTTGTCCATTATTGGTAACTGCCATTATTTTTTTAGAATGGCTTACTACCATGTTAAGAGGAAAATCTCCCAAGGGCAAGCTTCTTCCCGCTGGAGATAAGCCCCATCCATTGGGCAACGTTACGGTATTGGTATCTGATTGATTGCTGTCTTGCCCAAAAGAAACAAGAGATAAAAAGCATACCGATAAAATGAAGAGTGCCTTTTGCATACTATATAATTAATTGGAAAAATTAAGAATTTTACATGGATACATCATCAGCGTATTGGAAAATGAAAATTACAACAAATCCATCCGCTATATTGCCAGCACTGTTAATTCTAGATTATTAAAAATGACTACTGCTGACGGGCAAAATCGTAGCTGCGGGCAACTTTAAACTTCAATTCCCCCCGTTCGCCATTCACCACCTTATACATTACCTGCCGGAACATACCGGTAGGTTGAATGTTAGCGGTATCCGTTGTGTTGTAAATTGGAAATCTTCTCACGAGGGTACCCTCCATTAGAAAATACTCATCACTCCCTTTATATCCGATTTTTATTTTGGGATCATCCAATATGTCGGGGAAATAAATGGGTCGAAAACCCTGGTTATTATCGGAACTCACACCAATTATATTCAACTTGGTTTTATCCCCAGCAATACTTACATACACCAGCAAATCCGGAAAGCCATCTAAATTTAAATCATCCACCTCAGCCTTATTAACCCGACCCTTTACTTCAAAAGTTACATCACGGGCTGTATTCTCAAAACCAACGGGAGCTATGCTAAGATTATTTTTCTCCAGCCCTTTATTGCTGCAATATACTTTGAAGCCCACTTTTCCCAATTTCATGGTGGAGTCGAATTTTCTTCCGGGCTGAGCGAATAGGGAATAACTGAAAAATACCAGGGCGAAAACGAGTAGATGCAACTTTTTCATAAACAATATTATCAATTTGTAGGCAAATCTCCATCAACTTATTGGGGTATTCAAAATTGATTACATATTTCTCCGATATTGTCCGCCCACCTGATAGAGGGCAGCCGTTATTTGACCAAGGGAGCAGGTTTTTACGGTTTCCATCAGTTCGGCAAAGATATTCCCATTTTCTAGGGCTACTTGCTGCAACCGCTTGAGGGCTGCCGTACTTTCTTGGGCATGGCGATGCTGAAAAGATGCTAGGTTATTGATTTGCTGTTCCTTTTCGGCTGTTGTGCTTCTTATTACTTCAGCAGGAATAATTGTAGGGCTCCCTTTTTTACTTAAGAAGGTATTCACTCCAACGATGGGCAATTCTCCGGAGTGTTTGCGGGTTTCGTAATACATACTTTCTTCTTGTATCTTATGACGTTGATACATTCTTTCCATCGCACCGAGCACGCCCCCTCTTTCAGAAATCCGATCGAACTCGGCCAATACTGCCTTTTCTACCAAATCGGTAAGCGCTTCTAGTGCAAAACTCCCCTGCGTAAAATTATCTGTAAAACCAGTGCCCAATTCGCGGTTGATAATTAGCTGGATCGCCATGGCACGACGAACACTTTCTTCAGTTGGGGTGGTAATAGCTTCATCATAGGCATTGGTATGTAGACTATTACAATTGTCGTAAATCGCGTATAGTGCCTGAAGGGTAGTACGAATATCATTGAAATCAATTTCCTGTGCATGCAGGCTGCGGCCGCTGGTTTGAATATGGTACTTTAATTTTTGAGAGCGGCTATTGCCCTTATACTTTAATCGAATGGCTTTGGCCCAGATTCTGCGGGCTACTCGCCCAATTACGCTGTATTCGGCATCCATCCCATTACTGAAAAAGAAAGAAAGATTCCCGGCAAAATCGTCTATAGATAAACCACGACTTAAAAAATATTCAACAAAGGTGAACCCATTGGCAAGTGTAAATGCCAGTTGGGTTATAGGGTTTGCCCCAGCTTCGGCAATATGATATCCGCTGATACTTACACTGTAAAAGTTTTTTACCTGATGCTCCGAAAAATATACCTGCACATCCCCCATTAGTTGAAGTGCAAACTCGGTAGAAAAAATGCAGGTATTTTGTGCTTGGTCTTCCTTTAATATATCTGCCTGAACGGTTCCGCGCACCTGTGATAAGGTATAGGCTTTAATTTGCTGATATACCTCAGCAGGTAATACCCTGTCGCCACTAATCCCTAATAATTGTAAACCCAATCCATTATTACCATCCGGCAAAACACCCTTTTGAACTGTATCAGAATATACAGGAAATTCACTGGCAGAAATATGTGCCTGCATCCACTCTTGCACACGGGGCCATTGTTTGTTTTCCGAAATCCATTTTTCGCATTGCTGATCAATGGCTGCATTCAGAAAAAAGGCCAACAGTATGGGTGCGGGTCCATTAATCGTCATGCTTACCGAAGTTTTTGCATCACAAAGATCAAAGCCGCTATACAACTTTTTGGCATCTTCCAGGGTAGCGATACTTACTCCACTATTGCCAATTTTTCCATAGATATCGGGCCGGGATGCAGGATCCTCTCCATATAGGGTTACACTATCGAATGCGGTAGATAAGCGAATAGCAGGCTGGTCTTGAGACAAATAGTGAAATCGTTTATTGGTTCGCTCAGCGGGTCCTTCACCTGCAAACATGCGGGTAGGATCTTCATCCTTTCTTTTTAACTCAAAAACACCGGCAGTATAAGGAAAATAGCCAGGTAGATTTTCTTGTAATTGCCAGCGAAGGATATCACCCCAATCTGTATACCTGGGTAATACAACCCTCGGGATGGAAGTGCCACTCAATGAAACATATCGAAGGGGCTGACGAATCAGTTTTCCACGTACCGTATATTCCAAATGCTCTCCTGCATATTGCGCAACCCGCTCTGGCCATTGCTTAACCAGATCAACACATTCGGGATCTAACTGTTTGCTCAACTCATGTATATAAGATTGCAAGGCAGTTTGCACAGGAGCACTGTTTTCTTGCGCTATTACTACCTGCATAGACCCCTCTAGTTGATACCATTGTGAAGCCAGTGCTGATTGCTTTTCTACCCACTGATCAAATCCGGTTATCGATTCGGTTATCTCAGATAAATACCGAACCCTTGCGGAAGGAATAATTTGCACGCGGGAAGCGGAAGAAAATGTAGGAGAAGTGCTGGAAATACCAGACTGAAAGCGAATACCCGTTTTCTCTGCTACTTTTAGTAGAAGAAGATGAAACAATTCGTTTACACCCATATCATTAAACTGTGCTGCAATGGTGCCTACTACCGGAATATCAGCCGCCTCATCCCATATCTGGTGATTGCGTCTGTATTGACGACTCACATCCCGCAAAGCATCTTCTGATCCAGGCTTATCAAATTTGTTAATCGCTATCAAATCGGCAAAATCGAGCATATTGATTTTCTCTAACTGGGTAGCAGCCCCATATTCGGGCGTCATTACATATACACTCACATCGCTGCCTTCAACAATGGAAGCATCGCTTTGGCCCACCCCGGCCGATTCAACAACAATCAAATCAAATCCGGCTTGCTTACATAGGGCTACGGCATCCGGCACATGTTTACTAAGTGCCTGATGGTTATTGCGGGTAGCCATGCTTCGCATAAACACATTTGGATGATGAATGGCATTCATACGAATACGATCTCCCAATAAAGCTCCCCCGGTTTTTTTGCGCGAGGGATCAACAGAAATAATCGCCAGTTTTTTATCCGGTACTTCCCGGATAAATCTCCGCACCAGTTCATCCGTTACAGAACTCTTTCCTGCCCCTCCGGTACCAGTTATTCCAATTACCGGAATGGTTGGAACTGGTTGGGTTGGATGTGGAAATGATTGACCATTCTCTACCAACGTAATCGCCCGTGCGAGGATATGCATATGTTCGGGACTGCTATTATATACAGGTAATGCCTCTTGCAGCGCGGGTAAAGGGAAATCACAATGTTGAATCACATCTTCTATCATGCCCTCTAATCCCATATTGCGACCATCATCAGGACTATAAATGCGCGTAATTCCATAGCGATGCAGGGTTTCGATTTCTGCAGGAAGAATGGTGCCGCCACCACCACCAAAAATTTTGATGTGCCCACACCCTGAAGCCTCCAGCAAATCTTTCATGTAGGTAAAAAATTCAAGGTGCCCCCCTTGATAACTGGTAATCGCAATTCCCTGCACATCTTCCTGAATGGCACACTCCACTATTTCCTGAACACTCCGGTTATGCCCCAGATGAATAATTTCAACCCCCTTGGATTGCAGTATGCGCCGCATGATGTTAATAGATGCATCATGACCATCGAATAGACTGGTGGCAGTAACCATGCGCACTGGAAAAACCGGCATATAAGGCATACAATTCGGGTTGAAGAACAAAATTAATGAATTCCTGCAAGGATATTAACGTTTGTTAGTTTTTTGCATTTCGGTTGAAGTCAACCAGTATTTTTACTTATTTTCAGTAACAATATACGCTATGTCATTCGCCATTCAAATTCGCCACGAAAATAACCTGGCAATTATTTCACTGCGCAACAACCAGGAGGGAGTTTGTGCAGAAATCTACGCATTGGGCGGTTTATTAAACCGTTTCGAAATTACACTTGCCGGAATGCCTTTTAATGTAGTTGCTGGTTATTCCGGAATAGCCGATGCAAAAGCGCGGTGTGCCGAAGGATTTCAGAGTGTGCGGTTAAGTCCATTCGTATGCCGGATGAAAAATGGCAGGTACGAATGGAATGGTGTTAGCTATAAAATCCAGAAAAAATACCTGGGCGAACATGCCATTCATGGTTTGCTATATGATGCAGCATTTGAAGTGGCAGAATATTCAGCAGACGAACATTCGGCCCAAGTGGTACTAAGTAGTTACTATCCCGGTTCAGATAGCGGGTATCCTTTTCCTTATCACTCCAAGATTACCTGGCGCCTGCAAAAAGGAGCCGAATTAACGGTAACTACATCCGTTTGGCACGAAAATACGCATCCAATTCCCCTTGCCGAGGGATGGCACCCCTATTTTTCACTGGGGGGTAAAGCAGATGAATGGATTTTACAGTTTTCTACTAACCAGATTATGGAATATGATGCCGATTTATTACCAACTGGCAAATACTTACAAGATAATCGGTTTGTAAAAGGATGCCAGTTAGCGGGTCTCGAATTAGATAATGGATTTGTGTGGGAGGGAGCTGATCAACCAAGAATTTGTACACTTAGTAATCGGTCCATTTCATTAAGAATTTTCCCAGATAATTCATTCCCGGTTTTGCAGGTTTTTATTCCTGATAACCGAAACAGCATTGCACTTGAAAACTTAAGTGGCGCCCCGGATAATTTCAATAATGGGATATTGCTAATCAGTCTGCCACCCCAAACCACCCAAAGTTTTACCACCCGATACCAGTTAACTGCATTATAAAGTTTGCAAAGCGGTAACGCTGATCTCTACATTTACCCCCTTAGGTAAGCCTTTAACCGCCACAGTTTCTCTGGCAGGAAAATTACCGGTAAAATACGACCCGTACACTTCATTCACCTGCCCAAACAGCGACATATCACTTAAAAAGATAGTGGTTTTTACAACATGCTCAAAGCTGATACCCGCCGTTTGTAATATGGCGGAGATATTATGCATCACCTGATGCGTTTCCGCAACAATATCAGCAGAAACAATTTCACCGGTAGCAGGAATAATAGCCACTTGACCACTAACAAATACAAATCCATTGGCGATAATAGCCTGGTTGTATGGCCCTATTGGGGCGGGAGCCGAGGAGGTAACGATAACTTCTTTTGCCATAATCATGTATTATATAACAAATTGACTACTTTTCTTTGAACCTGCCAACCTAATTTTGCCGAGCACCAGATAAGAAGCATGATGTCGCTATTGTTAGTTATAGATACCGCTACTGAAATCGCCCGGGTTGCCCTCCTGATGAATAATCAGGTGCTAGCCATGCGCGAGAATGATAACGCAAAACAACATGCTTCTTTTGTGCAGCCTGCTATTGAAGCCCTTTCTAATGAAACCGAGATTTCGCTTACCCAGTTGGCGGGAGTGGTGGTAGTTAATGGTCCGGGAAGTTATACCGGACTAAGGGTAGGTCTCGCCTCCGCGAAAGGGATTTGCTTTGCTTTGCAAATACCCTTGTTTACTTTAAATACCCTCCAGGTAATGGCGGCAGGAAGCATCCGAAGCTGGAAAGAAACCGGAAACACTATCCTTCCGGAAACCCTTTTTTGCACAATGATTGATGCCCGCAGAATGGAGGTTTTCACGGCAATATATACATCCGATCTGCAACCCGTGATGAGCCCACAAGCCATTGTGCTGAATGAACCGGAGGGGAACGCGCTAATAAATAAAAAAAATATAATATACTCGGGTAATGGCGCCGCAAAGCTATCTCAGCTGCTTCCCGGCCATATTCCCTGCTTTCCCACCTGTATGTATTCGATAGAAGACCTTGCTCAACTCGCTTTCCATGCCTTTGTAGCTGGGAATCCTACTGACATAGCCTATTCAGAACCTTTTTACATAAAAGATTTTTATAATGCATCTTTAGTTAAACAACAGGGTGCAAACATTTAATTGTTTTATCTATATGATAAAATTGATTAAAAATTCGTACCTTTAAATGTAAAAAGTTTTTACCCCCCTCAAAACTTTAAATTATTGTTATGAGCCAATCATTGCAATCTGTTGAACTGTTAAATGGTAATGTACCCGTAAAGGTAGATTTTGTACATACGAAAAAGGCTGCCCTGATTCTGCGTTCCATTAACCACAAATTACGTCAGCAAATTATCAAATTGCTGGATGAGAGTCAAAAAATGACTGTAACCGAAATTTACGTCAAGCTTCGGCTAGAACAGTCGGTTGCTTCCCAGCACTTAGCCATTTTGCGTAGAGCCGGTATTGTTAGCACCACGCGTGACGGAAAATTCATCTACTATTCTGTAAACTACCAGCGCCTGGCTGAAGTAGTTCGCTTTGTGGAATCCCTTGTAGGCTAATCCTTTTTAGTACCTTTGTGGTGAAACTTGACTATCAAATAGTTAAGGATTCTATTATTTTGCCCCACCTCAATTGAATTGATATGTTTGTACGCCAATTATATACAGGCTGCCTTAGTGAGTCTGCTTATTTTATAGAAAGTAACGGAGAAGCAGCTGTAATTGATCCGCTAAGAGACATCGAAGCTTACTTAGAATTAGCCCGCGAAAGAAAAGCGACTATCCGCTATATTTTTGAAACCCATTTTCATGCCGACTTTGTAAGTGGGCATTTAGATTTAGCAGCTGCCACCGGTGCAACCATCGTATATGGTCCCCCACCTGCTACAAAATATCCTGTTCATATAGCTAAAGATGGAGAGGTATTTACTATCGGACATATTACTATTGAAGTATTACATACCCCAGGGCATACCCTAGAAAGCTGCTGTTTTCTTTTGAAAAATGAGCAGGGTGAGAATTACGCCGTATTTACCGGAGACACTCTTTTTGTTGGAGATGTAGGAAGGCCTGACCTGGCACAAAAAGAAAATGAATTTTCAATGGACGATCTGGCAGGGATGCTATATGATAGTTTACAAAAGAAAATTATGCCGCTGGCTGATGATGTAATTGTTTACCCGGCGCATGGTGCCGGAAGCAGCTGCGGTAAAAATCTAGGACCCGAGTCGTTCAGCACAATTGGCGAACAGAAAAAATCTAATTATGCACTGCAAGCCAGTAGTCGCGAAGATTTTGTAAAAGCAGTAACCGAGGGATTAACAGCTCCCCCCCAATACTTCCCTATTAATGTTATGTTGAATAAACAGGGATATGATAGTTTAGAGCATGTATTGTCTAACGGCATGCGTGCCTTATCGGTAAGCGCCTTTAAACTGGCCATGGAAGGTGAAGATGTAATTATATTAGACACCCGTAACTCCTCCGAATTCCCACAAGGGTTTATCCCGGGTTCAATTAGTATAGGCCTTGATGGACGTTTTGCCGAATGGGCCGGAAGTTTACTGTCTTTTCAAAAATCTATCCTGTTAATTACAGAACCAGGTAAAGAAAAAGAAACTATTGTTCGACTTGCCAGAGTTGGCTTCGATAAAATGATTGGCTATCTTGAGGGGGGATTCCCCGCTTGGAAGGCTGCCGGAGAACCAATTGATTTGATAATTGAAGTAGAGGCCGATGAACTGGCCATGGATATCCCGTTTGATGAACACCTATTAATAACAGACGTAAGAAAAGAAACGGAATATGCAGGCGGTCACCTGAAAAATGCCCTCAACCTGCCGCTCGACAATCTGAAAGACCCCGCTGCCATGTGCGATCTGGATGAATCGCAAAACATATATGTACATTGTGCCGGCGGTTATCGAAGCGTTATCGCTGCCTCCCTAATCAAACGGGAAGGATTCCATAATGTAAGGAATGTAGTAGGGGGATGGAATGCTATCAAAGCACTAGCAGACCGTTTTACTATTGTAAAAGAGCCTGCCGTATTAAACTAAACTTGTTGCGTGTTATTACTGAATCAACTGCTGACTGGCATCAGCGGGATTATATGTCCATTTCCATCTGCGGTGGCTCCATAAGTAGTTAGAAGGATTCTTTCGAATAGCCTCTTCCAATTTTGTTACATAAATTTTTGTAAGCGCACCATCAGGTAACTCACGCGGATTTTCTGTAATCAACTCGTAATGCAAATAATAATGGCCTCTTTTGGGTTGCTGTACACTAATAAAAATTACCACCGTATCATTGGCACGGGCACCCCGCTCGGGACCCGATGTAAAAGCCGTTACCTTATTAAAGAAAGAAAGCCAATACGCTTTATCAATCCTTGCCGGATTTTGATCGGCTACTAAGCCTAACACATACTTACTTTTTACATATTCATGAAAGCGATCTTTAAAATCAGCCGCTGGAACCAGAATGGTATTAAATCGCTTCCGCATCGTATACATTATCCGATCGAACGAGCGATTGGTGAACGACATATATACACCTACAAACGGAAATAAACTTTTTCTGGCAACGCCCAGATTAATCATTTCCCAATTAAAAAAGTGACCGGTATGTAATTGTACATTCTTTCCTGAATTTATATATTGATTAAGTACTTCGGCATTAGAAGTTACCCTTTTATCAAACGCCCGGTCGCTCATTGAAATGAGCTGAATGGTCTCTATCATTGTATTTACAAACTGATGATAAAAATCCTTCGCTATGCGAACCCGTTGTGCCGGTGTTTTTTCAGGAAAAGCAATTGCTAAATTACTCAATACAACCTTTTTTCGATAGCCCACTATATAATACACCAACCCATAAAAGCCATCACCAATCCAATAAAGTAATCGGTTAGGCAGCAGTGATAATACATACAAAAGTCCGTAATAGAAGTAATACATTTTCGTTGGTTATAGTGGCCGGTTGCGAAGATACAAATTACACCGTGCCGGGTAGCAGTGGATGCTACAGAATAATATTCTGCAGCAGACTGCTTTTTTCCCGATGATCGGTGTTATAGTGTAATCCCCGACTTTCTTTTCTAAACTGCGCTCCTTTTACAATTAAATAGCCGGCAGTTATCAGGTTACGCAGTTCGCATAATTGTGGAGATAGTTTGGTAGTTCGGTACAATGCCTCAGTTTCTTCATATAATAAATCCAGGCGCCGCATAGCACGATGTAATCGCTCATCTGTGCGCACAATACCCACATAGTCGCTCATAATTTGCTGTAACTCCTTTTTGCTTTGCGTTATCAAAATCATTTCTCTGGGGTCTGTAGTGCCCTTCGCATCCCAGTGAGGGATAGCATCCTGCATAACCACCTGTTCTATCAATTCGGAGCTATGCTCAAATGCCCGGTGTGCAAATACCATAGCTTCTAGCAAGCTATTACTTGCCAAGCGATTGGCCCCATGTAAACCGGTACTGGCACATTCGCCGCTAGCATACAAATTAATCAGTGACGTACGCCCCCACTCATCCGTTTTAATACCCCCGCAACTGTAGTGAGCTGCCGGCGCCACGGGAATCATTTGCTGCATCACATCTATCCCCAAACTCAAACACTTGGCGTGGATATTTGGAAAATGATGCATAAATTTTTCTGCATCCATATGCCTGCAATCTAAGTATACATGTTCCGTTCCCCATTGCTTCATTTCGTTATCAATGGCACGGGCAACAATATCACGGGGAGCCAAATCTTTTCGAGCATCATATCGATGCATAAAAGCCTCTCCATTTTTATTGCGTAATATTCCCCCATCGCCCCGCACCGCTTCCGTAATTAAAAAAGAAGGAGATACCCCCGGCTCAAACAACGCCGTAGGATGAAACTGAATAAATTCCATGTTCTCTATCTTCCCCTTGGCCCGATATACCATAGCAATACCATCGCCGGTTGCAATCTGAGGATTGGTAGTGGTTCGATATACCTGCCCGCATCCACCACTGGCCATCATTGTTATCCGTGATACAATTTTCTCTGTTTCCCCCGTATGCAGGTTCAACACATATACCCCATAACAGGCAATATTGTTGGTAGACTTAGTTACCAAAAATCCTAGATGGTGCTGAGTTATGATGTCTACAACAAAACAATGGTGTAATAAATGAATGTTTTTTAATCCGGCCATTTCTTGCAGTAAAGCCCTTTCCATTTCCTTGCCAGTAACGTCTTTGTGATGCAGAATGCGGTTAGCGCTATGGCCTCCTTCTTTTCCTAAACTATAATCACCTTGCGCATTCTTATCAAAGTCGGCACCGTAATCTATAATCTCGCGTATTCTTTCGGGTCCCTCATGCACTACTATATTTACAATGGCAGGGTTACAGAGCCCATCGCCGGCAATAAGCGTATCCTCCACATGTTTCTCGAAACTATCGGTGCTTTCATCCCAAACGCCGGCTATACCTCCTTGTGCATACTTGGTATTGGTTTCATCGGCCTGCGTTTTGGTAATAACCGTGATGGTTTTATCGGGAAATCGCTTGGCCGTTTTAATCGCAAAAGTGAGTCCGGCAATTCCCGAACCAATCACCAGAAAATCCGTTGTGGTGGTATTGTGCATGGTATAAATCCATCCGAAGCCTATATGATTCCGCCATTAAACACCAATAGGTTCTATCCAGGCTCCGTTTTCTTTTAATAAATTAATCAGTTCTTCTACTGCAATATCACTGTCGATGTTGCGCTTCATAATATCTCTCCCTTTGTAAAGCGTAATCTTTCCGGGTCCACTACCCACATAGCCAAAATCGGCATCGGCCATTTCACCGGGACCATTCACGATGCATCCCATAATGGCAATCTTAACCCCTTTTAAATGATGGGTAACTTTTCTAATGCGGGCTGTGGTTTCTTGCAGGTCGAACAAAGTTCTTCCGCAACTGGGGCAACTGATGTATTCTGTTTTTGAAATTCGGGTGCGAGAAGCTTGTAGAATTCCAAAGGCAGTTGCATTCATGAATTGCTCAGCTCCGCTATTGGTAAGATAATTGCGTCCGCTGGTAGTAACCTGTGTTTCCTGCATCTTCCGATAACTATCGGCGGTCATTCCCAGGCAAATACCATCTCCCATTCCATCCAGCAACAAAGCGCCACATTCAGTTGCATAATGAATCAAATGCTCATCACTGCTTTCATAATTACTGTCGGTAACCAAAATAACCGGATTCATTATTTTCCGGTTCATCAGTTCCATAAACATTCTTCTTACGGCTGGCATAGCTTGTTGGGAACGACTACTCAACGCCAACACAACAGTCGGATCATTTGCTATTTCGTCTAGTCCGGTAAAATCATTTATATCAGTTGCATCACTAAAACAGTCAACCATAACCACATTCATATAACTACTCTTATGGGTGGCCAACAAATACCCGCTTACGCTGAATAGCGGAACATAGGAGGGATGTTGCTGAACTTGCTCCCAAGCGGCAGGATACACCAAAACCCGCAAAGTGCCCGGTAGCTCAAAAGACAGTAGGGTATGTGCCGTAAAAATATAATCGGCTGCCGTATCACTGATATTCCATTTGTCGGTTGCTGCATCATATGTATATCCTACCTGTTGCAAATCGGAGGGCTGAATGGTTGCCAACTTACTTAGGTCGGCTATCACCACTGGTACCTGCTGGTGTCCGATATTTCCCACCGCAAAAGTTTTCCGGCGGGTGTACGAAAATGGATCATAGGGAATGCGCTCAACCGTGGGAATACTGGCAGCAGCAGTTGTAGTATGCGTGTATCGTTTTACCAGATCTCTGCAAACCGGAATTTCAAATTCGGGGTCTTCCGTAAGACTCACCCGAATAGTATCTCCAATGCCATCTTCGAGTAAGGTACCAATACCGGCAGCACTTTTTATTCTTCCATCTTCTCCATCACCCGCTTCCGTTACCCCAAGGTGCAGCGGATAACATTCCCCGAAAGATGCTTGCATTTGCTGAATCAATAATCGATAAGCCTGCACCATCACCTGAGGATTACTGGATTTCATGCTGAGAATAATCTGATGAAAATTCTCATCGCGTGCAATCCGTAAAAACTCCATCGCACTTTCTACCATTCCCATTGCCGTATCTCCGTATCGGCTCATGATCCGATCGCTCAGTGAACCATGATTAGTGCCAATGCGCATAGCAGTTCCATATTCTTTACAAATTTTTACCAGGGGGGTAAATCGCTCGCGAATGCGGTCTATTTCTTCGAGGTATTCTGCATCTGTATAATCTATCTGTTCGAACTTTTTCTTATCTACATAATTGCCGGGATTTACCCGTACCTTTTCTACTATCCTGGCAGCAATTTCTGCAGCATTAGGGGTAAAATGAATGTCGGCCACCAGCGGCGTAGTATAACCGCGCTTGCGTATCTCATTTTTTATGTGCAGTAGATTTTCAGCTTCCTTTTTACTGGGGGCAGTAATACGTACCAGTTCTGCACC
Organism: Sediminibacterium sp.; assembly: GCA_040403945.1. Classification (GTDB taxonomy): domain Bacteria; phylum Bacteroidota; class Bacteroidia; order Chitinophagales; family Chitinophagaceae; genus Sediminibacterium. Next base: position 78,260 of record JBBAJQ010000002.1, on the reverse strand, counting down.
CGCCTCAATGCAACGAATTGTTTGCGCAACTGTTGCCTGGGTATCCAGGGTATCAGTGGTGGTCATGGTCTGAACCCTTACAGGATGCCCGTTTCCCAGCAAAAGCCCCCCAATGGAAACTTCCCGGGTTAACATACGACTTACCTGCGTTAAACTATTACAATACAGTTGCATATCAGCGATTGTTATTCATTAACATTCCCGAAGCGCTTTAGTTCTGTGTTAACCTTTGTTTTCACTACCTTTTCCCCATCAAAAACCCCTGTTGCAGGAGTATTTTCTTCAACAAATCTATTGGCGCAGTAGCAGCGGTGGTTCCAGCTGCACGGGATGTATTCAGCACAAAAAAATAAGGATGTTTATTCTCTTCCACCCAGCCCATTAGCCAAACTATTTCGCCCCCATCCGGCAGCGGGGTTTGAGAACTATGATAGGCCAATTGGTAACTCGCATTGGTTTCCTTAATCAATAATTTTTTTACAATTTCCTGACTACGTTTTTGAAATGGAAGTTGATTAAAATACAATCTTTTTATCAACCCCAGTTGTTCGTCGGGAGAAATGGTAAACCCGGCCTGTTGCCAGCAATTTTCTATTCCACCTACTATTTTTTTTGATCCATATGCTAAGGTGTCCAAGGCAGCCTGTAAGCGAATAGCTCCTATTGCACTAGCTACTTTGGAGTAGAATTCCGGAATAGAATGTTGTAAAGCACTGTCGCCGGCAATACCCCTTTTGTTAAGCGAGTCGGTTATTACGATCCCCTTTTCATTGGGGATAACACCGGTTTCTAATCCAATGATGTGAAGAACCGGTTCGAAAGAATGATAGGGAGTAAAAGCAGAATCCCGGTAGCGTTTTACATTACAAAGGGTAAAAGTGCCGGCACCATTATGAAACATACCATAGGTTCCGACAACACCGGCTGAATCAAAATAAGTTTTCGGGGAATCATCTACCGTTACATTATTGGGTGAGCAGGCTGGTATACCTATAGCCAAAGCTATAAACACTGCCGGAGAAAAAAGAAGCCTAAGATAGTTACACTTGCCCATGCCAATAAGTTTTGCGCAAAGGTACAGGCTAATTAAGCAAATGCCGCATTCTGCATCAGCTATTGTATTACCCCTAATTTTTTTCCTACCTTTTTAAAGGCGCCAATGGTAGTATCCAGGTGTTCCCGGGTATGGGCAGCACTCAGTTGTACACGAATACGAGCCTGACCCTTGGCTACAACCGGAAAAAAGAACCCAATTACATACACCCCTTCGTCTAATAATGCGGCGGCAAATTGCTGAGAAAGTACGGCATCATATAACATAATAGGCACAATTGGGTGATCCCCGGGTTTAATATCAAAACCGGCGGCCGTCATCTGCTCCCTAAAATAGCGGGTATTAGCTTCCAGGGCATCCCGCAACTCGGTAGTTTCCGTTAGCATATCTAACACGGCAATGGAACCTCCCACTATACTGGGTGCCAGGGTATTGGAGAACAAATACGGCCGGCTGCGCTGACGCAGCATTTCTATAATGGCTTTACGCCCTGAGGTAAAACCTCCACTGGCTCCCCCCAAAGCTTTCCCAAGCGTACCGGTAATAATATCTACCCGACCCATCACATTTCTGTATTCATGGGTGCCTCTTCCTGTTTTGCCTATAAATCCAGAAGAATGACATTCATCCGTTAGCACAATCGCATCATACTGATCGGCGAGGTCGCAAATTTTATCCAGTTGTGCGATGGTGCCATCCATACTAAACGAGCCATCTGTAACAATAATTCTACTTCTGCAACTGGCAGCTTCCTGCAATTTCAGTTCCAGATCTGCCATATTGTTATGCTCATATCTAAAGCGCTGGGCTTTACATAACCTTACTCCATCTATTATAGAAGCATGATTGAGGGCATCACTAATAATGGCATCCTGCTCTTGAAATAAAGGTTCAAACACGCCTCCATTTGCATCAAATGCGGCTGCATACAATATCGTATCCTCCGTTCCTAAAAACTGAGAAAGCTTTTCTTCCAGTTCCTTGTGTATATCTTGGGTTCCGCAAATAAAACGCACACTACTCATGCCATACCCTCGGCTGTCTATAGCCCGATGGGCAGCTTCTATAACGCGGGGATGCGACGATAAGCCCAAATAGTTGTTGGCACAAAAATTTAGTACCTTTTTCCCATTCACCAATATCTCAGCACCTTGTTCACTGGCAATAATGCGCTCCTGCTTAAATAATCCGGCACTGCGTATTTCATCCAGCTCTTTTTCAATCCGATTTACAAACGACTCATTCATACCACTATACTTTTACTATCAAAGGGAAAATATTTCTACAAATAGGTTACTATTTTTCTACTCCCAATAATTCTACTTCAAAAATCAAGGTTGCTCCCGGTCCAATTTGTCCACCCGTGCCCCCATCTCCATAAGCAAGGTCGGATGGGATAAAAAATTTCCATTTACTTCCCACGGTCATCAGTTGCAGCCCTTCCTGCCAGCCACGAATAACGCCATTCAGCGGAAAAGTAATGGGCTCGCCTCTGTCTACCGAACTGTCGAAGATTTCTCCATTAATTAGCGTTCCATGGTAATGACAACGAACTTTACTATCCAGGGTAGGCTTGGTAGCATCGGTACCAGACCGAAGCACTTCATATTGTAAGCCACTAGCTGTGGTTACCACGCCAGGTCTTTTACCATTAGCAGCTAAAAAAGCTAGCCCTTCTTTTTTGGTAGAAAGGGATTTTTCGGCATTCTTTTTTGCCTGATATTGACCCAAACAATTATTGATTGCTTCATCATTCATAATGGGTTTGGCCCCATTTTTAATATCGATAAATGCCTTCTGTACCATCGCAAAGTTTAGATCATCAAACCCCTGCGTTTTTAAGCTTTGGGCAATTTTAACTCCGAGCGAATAGCTAACACTATCCGACATGGTTTTAAGGGTTTTCATAGGCTGTGCCGGCTTGGGGGCGGCAGATTTGGCAACGGGAGTAGCAGGCTTTTTTACCTGACTAATAACAGATTGTACCCCTGCGAACAGACATACAACAACCAGCAATTTTTTCATCTACGTAATTTTTAAAGATCAAAGAAACAACATTTGGCAGAAATTGAAGCGGTTTTGTGTTAACCGGCTATTAAGGATGCGATCGCCTCTTGAGCCCGGCTAAATTGAAACCCTGCTACTGCCTGATCCATTAGGGATTTAATTTGGGGGTTACAGAGATTGCCAATAGATCCTTCATGGGTATGATGGAGCGATGTTTGATATTGGAATGTTCCAGCTTCAATGGATTTACCTACCTGCACATACGCATCCCGAAACGGAACCCCCTGCAAAACGAGTTTATTCACCTCCTCTACGCTAAAGAGGTAGGCAAATTTTTCGTCGGTAAGGATATTTTCACGAACGGTAATCTGTGAAATCAGCAGCTGCATCATTTCCAAACAATCTTTTAGGGTTTCAAAAGCTGGGAACATATGCTCCTTCAGAATCTGCAAATCGCGGTGGTATCCAGAAGGCAGGTTAGTGGTTATCATTAATATTTCATTAGGCAGCGCCCGAAGTCGATTGCACTTTGCCCGTATCAACTCAAAAACATCGGGATTTTTTTTATGGGGCATAATACTAGAGCCGGTTGTTAGTTCGGCAGGAAAACTGATGAAATTAAAATGCTGATTCAAATACAAACAAGCATCCATACTCATTTTAGCTAGGGTATCTGCCAAGTTTGCCATGGCCGCTGCGGTGATGCGCTCTGCCTTACCCCGCCCCATTTGTGCATATACTACATTATAATTTAATGCTTCAAATCCCAATAGTTCCGTGGTGAGGGTGCGGTTTATCGGAAATGAAGAGCCATATCCCGCTGCAGAACCCAGAGGATTTTTATTTACCACCCGATAGGCCGACTGCAGCGTGAGCACATCATCTACCATACTCTCTGCATAGGCACCCATCCACAATCCAAAAGAAGAGGGCATTGCCAATTGTAAATGAGTATACCCGGGCAGTAAATGATGTTTAAACCTATCACTTTGCTCAATTAATAAACTAAAGAAAGGCTGCACCGCATCAACCAGCGATTCGATCTCATGTCGCAAATACAGTTTAATATCAACCAGCACCTGATCGTTTCTGCTGCGCGCGGCGTGAATTTTTTTTCCGGTATCCCCTAATTTTTCAGTGAGCAATGCCTCTATGTACGAGTGAATATCTTCCGCATCCGAAGGAATGATTAACCCTTGCGTGATAGACTGCTGATATAAAAGACGAAGTTCTTTTACCAACTGGTCGCACTCTGCCTGAGAGAGTAATGCTACAGTTGCCAACATTTTGCAATGAGCCAGCGAGCCCAAGATATCATAGGGGGCGAGCATTTGATCCATTTTGCGATCTTGCCCTACTGTAAACCGTTCTATAGCACCAGCTGTTGGGGTAGCTCCCTTGCTCCATAGTTTCATAATACCAAATTTAATAGTTCTGTATACAGCCGGATCCCTTCTTCCAGTTCGTGAACATAAATAAATTCATCGGCAGTATG
>JBBAJQ010000002.1:0-73604 GCA_040403945.1 Sediminibacterium sp. | reverse complement strand
GTTTCTCCTTCTTGCCGGCTGAAGGAAGGAATTCGAACAAGTGATTGCAATAACTGAATCGCCTGTGCTGTTTCTGTAATATGTGAATCGATTTTATTCATGTGTTAAGGTAGTGCCGGCCACGCCCTGCAGCATATCCGATAAACGAAGCGCATCCCCAATCATTACTTTTTGTACTCCTTTCGCAAGCGTAGCAAAAGCATTCGCTAATTTAGGTATCATTCCGTGTGCAATAATTTTTTCCTGTAATAATTGTTGATACAGGGCAAAATGAATATGTGGAATTACAGAATCGGTATCTTGTAGGTTACGCATTACCCCACTTCGCTCAAAAGCATATACCAGCTGTACCGAATATTTTTCGCAGAGCGCGGTTGCCAGAGAAGCCGCTATAGTATCCGCATTCGTATTAAGTAGCTGTCCGCTAGTATCTGCCGTAATGGGGGCAATTACCGGCGTTAATCCTTGTGAAAGTAAATTCGATACGAATTGTTCGTTTACCGAATCAATATCACCTACCCATCCAAAATCTATAGAAGGATGTTGCCGCTTGTGCGCTGTTATTAACGACGCATCCGCCCCACACAATCCGATACTCGAACAACCCTGCGCATTTAGTAAAGCCACCAGATTTTTATTGATATACCCGGCATATACCATGGTTACAATTCGTAAGGTTTCGCTATCCGTAATGCGCCTGCCTTCAACCATTTGCTGCTGTACCCCCATTTTCTCTGCCAAGGTGGTGGCGAGTTTACCCCCGCCGTGCACTAATATTTTTTTTCCCGGCAATTGTACAAATTGCGCAAGAAACAAGGCAAGCTTTGATTCACTATCCAGCACCTGTCCCCCGATCTTTATAATAGTAATTGTTTCGTGCATACAATTAATTGTTTCTAAGTATTTGAGCCAATACTGCCTGTGCTGCCCATACCCGATTGCCGGCCTGTCGGGTAACCATACTATGGGCTCCATCTAATACTTCATCACTTAATTCAATATTTCTTCTAACGGGTAAACAATGCATAACACCCGCATTTCGGGTAATAGAAAGTTTTTCTTCGGTTAACATCCACTTCGGATCATTCTCATATACTTTTCCATAATCTGTGTAAGTACTCCAGTTTTTTACGTACACAAAATCTGCCCCCTGCAAAGCTTCGGCCTGCGAATGGGTGATTTTAGCTCCTTTAGTAAAACGAGTATCAAGTTCATATTCTTCAGGATGGGTGATTACAAACTCGGCTTGGCCCCATGCATTTACCCACTGGGCAAAACTATTAGCTACACATTGAGGCAATGGTTTAATATGAGGTGCCCAGGTTAACACTACTTTAGGTTTTCGCAAGGCAGGCCAGGCCTGCTGTTGCATCGTTTCTGTAATTGTAATTAAATCGGCAAATGATTGCAGTGGATGTAAGGTGGCGCTTTCTAAACTAACTACTGGCACACCGGCATATTTAACAAACTGCCGAATAAACATTTCACTGTAGTCGTCTTCCTTATTTTTTAGTGAGGGGAAGGTTCGGATACAGAGAATATCAAAATACTGTCCTAATACGGGGCCCGCATCCTTAATGTGTTCAACGGTTGAGCCACTCATAATTGCACCTTCTTCAAATTCCAGTGCCCATCCTTCCTTATCTACATTAAAAACAATGGCTTCCATTCCCAAATTACGTGCGGCAATTTGTGTGCTGAGGCGAGTGCGTAAACTTGGATTTAAAAATAATAATCCAATACGTTTTCCGGCACCCAGTTGCTGATCAATCAATGGTTGGCCCTTATATAATAATGCCTCCTGTATCAGTAGCGGGATATCAATTACATCGTCTACGGAAATAAAATTTTGCATGGCCATTGCATAGTAGTTTAGTGTGAGTTGTTAGGATGGGTTTGTATAGCCGTTTGCAATGCCTGTAAAAAATCGTCGGCTTGCGGTTGTGTTAGCGTAAGTGCAGGTAGCAAACGAATAACCGCTGGCTTGGCTTCTCCGGTAAAAATATGGTACTCGCTCAGCAATCTGTTTTTTAAGGTTGCCATCTCGGTAGGCATATCAAAACCAATCATCAATCCCCTGCCCCGTACATTCATCAGCTGAGGAATCTGCTGTAATTGCTGTATTATATAATTACCTATTGTAAAAGCATGGGGTATCAGCGATTCGGCTTCCATTACTTCTAATACGCCTAATGCAGCTGCACAGGCGAGTGGATTGCCCCCAAATGTTGTGCCCAGCATCCCATGTTTGGGTCGGATATGCGAGGCAATTAACAATCCTCCTACCGGGAATCCATTACCCATTCCCTTAGCCATGGTATAAATATCTGCCGCTATTCCTGCATAATCATGGGCAAAAAATTGGCCACTTCTTCCATATCCGCACTGAACACTGTCTGCTATCATCACCGCCCCATACTGATCGCAAAAACGGCGTATCAATTGTAAAAATTCATTATTGGCAATTCGTATTCCACCCACTCCCTGAATACCTTCAACAATTACCGATGAAATTGTATCGCCCTGTTGCTGAAAACAATCGGCCAATGCCTGCTCATCATTCAATGGAAGAAAGATAACCGCATCTGTTTCATTTACTGGTGCGATAATAGAGGGATTGTCTGTAGCCGCCACAGCCAGCGAAGTACGGCCATGAAAAGATTTATAAAATGCAATGATTTTTTTTCGTCCATTATAAAAGGATGCCAGCTTGAGGGCATTTTCGTTCGCCTCTGCGCCACTATTGCACAAAAAAAGTTGATAGTCGTTTTTGCCACTCAATCGGGTAAGCTTATCAGCCAATTCTTCCTGTATGGGAAGATGAACTGAATTAGAATAAAAAGCCATGGTTTCTAACTGTTCTTCAATTCGTTTTACCCAATGGGGATGTGTATGGCCGATGCTGATTACGGCATGGCCGCCATACATATCTAAATACCGAACTCCAGCATCATCCCAAACATACGATCCGGATGCTTTGATGATGGTTACAGGCTGCAGTGGATATACATCAAATAATTTCATGGCTTCGAGTTACAAAATTTAAAATGCGGCTGCCTTCAATTGCAACCCCAATGTTTCTTCTAATCCCAATAACAGATTCATATTCTGCAATGCCTGTCCGGAAGCGCCCTTCAATAAATTATCAATCACTGTATGCACTGCCAATTTATTTCCCTGTTTTTCTATCTGCACTAAGCATTTATTGGTATTCACCACTTGCTTCAGATGAATAGGTTGTTCACTGAAATAGGTAAAAGGATGGTTGTGATAGTACTGCCTGTATAATTCTTTTACTTCTTGTAAAGGCAATCCCATATCCAACACAGATGTACAATAGATTCCGCGGGTAAAATCTCCCCTCCAGGGCACAAAATGTACATACATGCCATCATTCCCTTGCAACTGCTGCAAACTCTCATGAATCTCCTGCAGATGCTGATGCTGTAAGGTTTTATATGCCTGTATATTATTTGCACGCCAACTAAAATGGGCCGTATTACTGAGTGATTGTCCGGCACCCGTGGAACCTGTTATACCAGTTGTATAAACATCACTCAATATGCCGGCTTTAGCCAGCGGCAATAATCCTAATTGAATAGCAGTTGCAAAGCATCCCGGATTAGCAATATTGCGGGCACCAGAAATAGCTGACCGATTCAATTCCGGCAACCCATATATAAATTCCTTGCCTTCGAAACTATGGGAGTTTTGCCAGCGAAAGTCTTGCGACAGATCGATGATGGCTATACCAGGGGGAATAACATGGGAAGCCAAAAATTGTCGGGCTTCTCCATGACCTAAACAAAGAAACAATACATCAATATCCATAGTAATATCTTCGGTAAAAAGCATATCAGTATCACCGGTGAGGTCTGCATGTATGCTTGTTATCGGCTTATGTGCCTGACTATTACTATGCACAAAGCGGAGGGATACAGCCGGGTGGTGTAATAAAAGGCGAATCAGTTCTCCCCCTGTATAACCGGCCCCACCCACGATACCGGCAGAATAGTTTTTTGCGGAAGTAGCGGTTGTTTGCATAAAGTTATTTTCTGGTAACGAAGTATCCGTTAAGATTCCGAAGAATCGTTGGCATGAATATTATGATATATGGCGGTTTGATTACCGAAAATTTTAGTGAATCCTCTAACATCATCACCGGTCCATCCGGTATTCATCTCTCCATACTTTCCAAAGCGGCTACTCATAAGGTCGTTGGGAGATTCAATTCCTATAATCTGAAAACGGTAGGGCTGAAGCTGAACATATACCTTACCGGATACTTGTTGTTGTGATTGAAGCAAATAAGCTTCTATATCCCGCATCACTGGATCGAGAATTTGTCCCTCATGCAGCCAGTTGCCATAAAACTGTGCCAGCTGGTCTTTCCAGCTGAGTTGCCATTTGGTAAGCACATGTTTTTCTAAAGCGTGATGGGCTTTTAAAATAACCATGGGGGCAGCCGCTTCAAATCCAACGCGTCCTTTAATACCAATTATAGTATCGCCCACATGTATATCTCTTCCGATACCATACGGAGCAGCCAGTGTTTGTAAGTATTGAATAGCTCGGGCAGGATGCGAAAAGGCTTCTTCATTAACCCCTGTAAGCTCTCCCTTGTTGAACGTTAGTACTACTTCTCTGGGTGTGGTGGCGGTTACTTGGGTTGGCCAGGCTTCTTCTGGAATCATGCCTTTGCTCTGCAACGTTTCCTTTCCTCCAATGCTGGTGCCCCATAAACCTTTATTAATGGAGTAGGCTGCCTTTTCAAAATTCATGGATACCCCTTTTACTTTCAGGTATTCAATTTCGGTTTCCCGGCTCAATTGCATATCACGAATAGGGGTAATGATTTGTATCCCCGGCAGTAGTATCTGAAATACCATATCAAAGCGAACCTGGTCGTTTCCTGCTCCGGTACTACCATGCACAATGGCAGCTGCCTGCATCTTTTTTGCCTGATCGGCAATGTGTAAGGCCTGACTAAGCCTTTCCGCACTTACACTTAATGGATAGGTATTGTTTTTTAACACGTTGCCATAAATCAAGAAACGGATAATCTTTTCATAGTAAGATTCTACCGCATCTACGGTTATATGCGATGCCACTCCCAGACTATAGGCATGCTGTTCGATCTGTTTTAATTCTTGCTCACTGAATCCGCCGGTATTAACTACAACGCTATGCACTTCTAATCCCTTCTCCTCTGTTAGGTATTTTACACAGAAAGTAGTGTCCAGTCCGCCGCTAAAACCGATTACCACTTTGGTACCCGGAGCAATAGGTGCAATATCTTGGTGAAAGCCTGAAAAAATCATATAACACTTTTTAAATAAATAACACAAATAGGTCGGCTTACTCACCGAACAGTTGCATGAAAAATAAGGCTACGGCTTTTATCGTTCTGCCGGTGGTGGGCTCACTACTTTCTTTTTTACGAAAAAAAGATAAAAGCCTACTTTGTTTGATTTGCATGAACCGTTCCCAAAGTTTAGAATTACTGGTAAAAGCTTTAGAGGTTTCTTCTGGTTCGTAATGATCTTTAGGGTCGTATAACATAGCCGTGCACATACAATTTTTCCGGTCTTTGCCTATCAGAATATCGTAATTCACACAACTTTTACAGCCGGCCCAGAATTCTTCATCATCCGTAAGTTCACTATACGTTACGGGTTCGTAACCCAGGTCGCTATTGATTTTCATCACAGCCAATCCGGTGGTGAGTCCGAAAATTTTTGCTTCGGGATACATTTTTCTGGAGAGTGCAAAGATGGTTTGCTTAATTTTCTTAGCCACACCGGTTTTTCTAAATGCCGGAGCTACAATCAAACCGCTATTAGCTACAAAAGAATTATGGCCCCAGGCTTCTATATAACAAAAGCCAACCCAGGTATCATCGGGTAATACGGCAATTACTGCTTTTCCCTCCTGAATTTTTTTAGCCACATATTCAGGGGTTCTCTTTGCTATACCCGTTCCGCGTGCTTTTGCAGAGGATTCCATTTCCTGCGTAATGGTATTTGCATACTTTACATCGGAGCTACTCGCTTCACGAATAATAATGTTACTTTCCAACTTATACAATCTTTGATTGAGTAAAAATAAAGAAACGCCTTTGCGGCAATATTTATATTCCGGGAGAATGTTCACTGATAGGGGCAAGTGCCAGTTGCTCGTCCTATCAGCATCCGCGTCGAGGTCGCGGGAGCGCAGCCGCCGGTGGCATCGCTGACTGACAGCCAACCGGATTAACGAGCGTAGTATATGTGGATATAGTTTTCACTAGTTGTGAAAATATTGATAGGTTTATGCTAGTAAAAGTAAAACAGAATTACGAATTCGGGGAATATTTTTTCAAATACTCCCTTCCAGCAACAAAAAAGGGTAAATGCCTGTTGCGTATTATAACCCTCCTCTTCCGCGAGTACTTCCGCCACCACCCATCATGCTTCCTCCATTCATCTGGTAGCGCATTCCATCTCCGCCTGAAGGCATCATGCCCCGCATCATATTTCCCCGTTGCATTTGCTGTTGTCCGGCAAAACTGCGCAGGTTGTAGGTAAACGTTAGCATAAAATACTGCGTTAGGTTGTTGGTACGGGTATTTACAATCTGGTTAGCACTAACAGAGCTGCTGATAGCAACGTTTTGCTTTAACACATCAAAGCAACTTAACCGTAACTCACCCGCCTTATTTTTAAGAAATTGTTTGGCAATAGATGGAGTAATTAAAAATACTGAAGTATTAAATCCCTCCGGCCGGTTGCCATATTTGGTTAAATCAAAGTCACTGGCAATAATCCACCCCTTATCTGAATACAGGGTAAAATCAGCTGCCATGCTCCAGGTAGTAAAGTTGGTGTTCTGATTTGGCGACAAAGTATTCCGCACCGGATTATATGAGTAGGAGGTACTCAGGTTCATATCGAAATTCTTCTTCAGGTTGGTAGTCCACTTTACCGTTTGTGCCAAAATTGTGCTGCGCGTATAGTTGCTGATTCCATTTAATAATGACTGGCTCTGATTATAATTTACAGTGGACTGCAAGTTCAAATTAGATTTAGGCTTTTTAATCGGGAATCCGTAATTAAAATAACCAGAAATATTGTAAGTCCCGTTCAAGTTAACATAGGTGGTTTGCCTGCCGCCTGTGGGAAGAGTGGTAATAGAACTTTGTATATCATGACTAACGAAAGAGGCATTTACGGTAGCAAAAATGATACGTTGGGTGAATGGATCGAAGGAGGCATACAAAATCCGTAGGCTATTGGTAAACTGGGGACGCAAATCAGGATTACCTATCTGAAAGTTTACCGAATCAGTTGTGGTAACAATCGGTTGAAGCTGGGCAGTAGAGGGTTGCCCGGTACGGCCATTATAGAACATCCGGAGGCTAGACGTTTTAGTAAAGTTATAAGAGAAATTTGCCTGAGGAGTTAGGTTAACAAAGTTTCTGGCTACCAGCACATCTTTGGTAGTATTATAGCTGTTGATATCCATAAACTGTAATCCACTACCAAAATTCAGGTTATACTTAGCCTTCTGAACCCGGTAACTCAGATTGGCTGTATTGGCAGCAGAAGTGAATTCGTAGGAATTGCTAAATAAACTATCAAACTGCGAAAACTTTCCGGTTGCATTAATAAAATTATAGGTACTGCTTTGTGAAGACGTTTTGTTGTAAGCATAAGTATATCGAATCTCAATCATCTGATTTCCTTTTTTGCCTATGGGTTCGGTATAAGAAACAGATGGATTGAGTGCCAAAGTTTTGGTAGTATCCCTATAAAACTGGTTGATCGTATCGGCCCGGAAAGTGGGCTTGTAAAAGGAGTTTATAGAATAGTTATATCCATCCCCCTGGTTTTGACTGGCCGAAAATCCCATTTCAAGTGAAAGGGTTCTTCCTTTTTTGGCAAACCGATGACGCAAGCTGAGCGAAGCACCACTTACATTGAATCCACTACTAAAACTAGATGTTTTTGTTTGCGACTGGTTTATCATTACTCCCTTGGGACCAGCAGTTGTAATATTAGAAGAAATCGCATTAGGGGTATTATTTTGAAAAGCGATATTCGGTCTAAATATAAGTGTATTGTTAGAATCAAATCTATTTTCGAAGTTAAAAGTAAGCCGGTGATTTTCGTTTTTTGTATTGGTTGTTGAGGCCGAATTATTGTATACCGATGAGTCTGGCGACAATATATTTTGTGAGTTGCTATTCTGGTCTAGAAATGTTTGAGGCGCATTGTAAAAATAACTGCCATAAGCATCTATTTTAGGGCTCCAGGCATCTCTGTAGTTAATCCCTCCCGCTAGTACGCTGGTTATGCCACTTCCTCCACCGGCACCACCGCCACCGCCTCCCATTGAAACCGTCATTCCTCCGCCGCCAAAACCACCTCCCCCTCTACTGCCACTCAGGTTCATCTGATTAAAGCCTTGCTTGTTCACATTGTTTGCCTGCCCCAAAAATGTTATCTGACGGTCACCCTTCACAACACTTAGGTTAAAACTTTCATCATAGCGCTCATTCGAACCAATACCAGCCACTGCACGACCAAAAGCTCCTTTGCGCATATCTTTTTTGGTAGTGATATTGATTGTTTTTACCCGATTGCCGTCATCAAATCCGGTAAATTTGGCCTGGTCACTTTGATCATCAAATACCTGAATCTTGTCGATTACGTCGGGAGGCAGGTTACGGGTAGCCATTTTGGGGTCGTCGCCAAAAAAGCGTTTCCCATTTACTAATACCCGCTGAACGGTTTCGCCCTGCGATTTTATGGTTCCATCTTTCCCCACTTCCATGCCGGGAATTTTTTTCAATAAATCTTCCGCAACCGCATTGGGCTTTGTTTTGAATGCCCCGGCAGTAAATTCTATCGTATCCTTCTTAATCTGAACTGGCGAAGCAGTTACGGTAACCTCACTCAAGGTATTGGCAGCCACTTTTAAATAAATATTTCCAAGATTAATCGTTGCATTTTCCTTAGAAAAAGTGAGTTTACGCTCGTAAGGCGCATATCCCTGAAACTTTACCTGTAATAACATCTGACCAAAAGTGATATTGGTTATACTAAAACTTCCGTCAGCCGCAGCCAAACCAAAAACTTCTAGGGTAGAATCCCGTGCATCCAATATAGTAATGGTTGCATCTTTTAGGGTTTGCTTGTTTAAGGTATCTAGCAGCCGCCCCCTAACTGTTCCCACAGACTGGGCCTGCACAAAAAGTGCTAAATTGCTGATAACCAACAACAAAAGAAGTTTTTTCATAATATTTGATATAATCCGAATACAAAAATACTATAGACAATCAGGATCCGGCTATGTTTAACATATTAACGGAAAACTACCTTGATAGTTGGTGAGGCACTTGCCTTAATCGGTGAAAAATAGAATAAATAGGCAAATAGAGGTTGAAAACGGGGGAACTGGCAGGAATTTGTTTTAAATAAACCCAATAAACAAAAAATGTAAATACCTTTAATAACATTAAGGGTTCAACTCCTCACCAACAGCACATTACGATACGCAATGAAAATAATATCATCCCCCAAACAACCTTGGTTATTCGCACTACTATGTGGCAGTATACTGCTGTTCAGTAGCTGTGAAACTAATCCCTCTGCTACTGCTACTTCCGATAAAATGGATACTACCATGCATGCTCCGGCAACAGCTTCCACTTTCAGCCCCGACATGCTCAGCAACCAAAAAGACCCTGCCTGCGGTATGCCTGTGTCTGCAGGAATATCCGATACAGCCCATTACAATAACTACGTGCTGGGTTTCTGCTCATCAGAGTGTAAAGCGGAGTTTATTAAAAATCCTGCGGGTATGATTGCAGCTGCTGAGCTGAAAAAAGAAAAATAGGCGAAAATTAGCTGAACAGATACTCCACATCTTCCCGTGTAAGACTTTTAACAAAGCCATCATCATCGGTAATCAAATCGCGGGCGAGATTGCGCTTACGTTCTTGCAGCTTTAGAATTTTATCTTCTACCGTATCTGTACAAATCATCCGATAAGCGAAAATATTTTTGGTTTGTCCAATACGGTGCGTTCGGTCGATGGCCTGTTGCTCTACAGCAGGATTCCACCAAGGGTCTACAATGTATACATAATCAGCGGCCGTTAAGTTTAATCCCACCCCACCTGCTTTTAGAGAAATTAGAAACACACGGCACTCATCATCCTCCTGAAACCTACGGATGGCCCTTTCCCTTTCCTGCACTGTGCTGCTTCCATCGAAATATTCATAGGCAACCCCAAGTTCTTTCATCTTTTCTTTTATCAGTGCCAGCATACCTAAAAACTGAGAGAAAATGAGCGCCTTATGGTTACTAATATTTTCTGTAATCTCTCTGCCAATCTCTTCTAGCTTAACCGAAACATTCGGGAAACGTTCTTCTTCTTTTACAATGGCCGGACTATCACAGATCTGTCGCAACTTCATCAGACCTTGCAAAATGGTAAGCTGCGATTTTTGGATGCCCTGCTCTTCAACTACCCCTAAAATTTTATCCCGATAATCGTTCCGGTAAGCATCATAAATTTTACGCTGCTCTTCTCCCATTTCACAAAACAAAACCATCTCCTGCTTTTCCGGTAAATCGCGGGCTACCTGTTCTTTAGTTCTTCTAAGTATAAAGGGATATAAAAGTTTCCGTAAATGATCTTTTTGCTGTTTTTCTCCAAACTTATCAATGGGCACGGAAAATTCCTGCTTAAAAAATTCTACCGACCCCAGCATGCCGGGATTCAAAAAATTCATTTGGGCAAATATGTCGAAAGTGTTGTTCTGTAGCGGTGTTCCACTCAAACATAACCTGTTGGTTGCCTTCAGTAATCCGGCGGCCCTGGTAACTTTGCTGGAGGGGTTTTTGATGGCCTGACTTTCATCCAATATCACATAATCAAACGATATCTCTACCAGTTGCCGAATATCGCTGCGCAGGGTTCCGTAGGTAGTTATAATTACGTCGGTTTTTTCGTTCAGTAATCCATCCTTGGTGCGTGTTCCCCCGTGATGCACATAAAAAGTAAGACCCGGCGTGAATTTAGAAATTTCATTTTGCCAGTTAAAAAGGAGGGTGGTAGGGCAAACCACCATGGCTTTTAATGTGCCATTTTCTTTTTTAAGGTGATGCAAAAAACTTAGTGCCTGCAGTGTTTTTCCTAATCCCATATCATCTGCCAAGATGCCGCCCCATTTTACTTCCCGCAGGTAATTCAACCACTGAAAGCCACTTTCCTGATAGGGTCGCAAAATTTCTTTCAGATGCGGAGGAGGCGCAATGGGTTTAATAGAGTGATTTTCGCGCAGCCGTTCATATTTTTCTTCCAGCTGAAAAAACAACTCTTCTTCATCGCGCTGCAGATAGAGCTCTTCTATCACACTAAAGTGATACTTACTCAACTTCATGTTACCCGCCTTCCCATCTCCTACGCGGAATAAGAGTGCATATTTTTTCAGCCACTCTTCCGGCAAGATACCCAGAGAGCCATCCTGCAACTGAACAAACTGTTGCTTGTTGGCCAACGCTTTTTTTACGTCGTCTACTGTAATTTTTTGGTTGCCAAAACTAATTTCTACTTTTGCATCAAACCAATCGGTATTGCTGCTGATATGAATTTTGGTGGAGGGCTTAGCGGTATTAAATCGGAAGTTTTTTAATGCCTCAAAACCATATACCGGAATATTTTGCTCCTGAACAGCATCCACAAATAGAAAAAACCAATTATTCTTAAGTACTTCCGCGCCCTTCAGTGCAAGGATGCCTCCATCTACTTCCGTAAATCCTGAGTGTAACGACCGAAGTTTCGCTAAGAAGGCTTCTTCGGCAGGCAAATTTCTTTTAATAATTAATAGCCGATCGGCAGCCGGAATATATAATTGTGCTTTATCACCGTTTTTCACTTCATACCCCCGATAACTGAATACCGGAACAAACAGTAAGTTGTCGTTCTTTTCTTTCAGCAACACTTTCATTTCGGGCTTCTCATCCTTCACTTCTTCTTTCAATACATTATTAAACTGAACGCGGTATTCTCTGGAAAGTGGTAAAACAAACTCCTTTAATGCTTCAGACCAAGCAGCGGCAGGAATAATTACCGATCCGGTTGGCAAAAATTTATTGATGTGCAGTATATCTTCTTTCTTTTGCCACTGATAAAAACGACTCTCCCTGTTAAATAACAGGGGCGAGCTAAGCACGTTATCGGCAATGCTAAAAATACCCTCGGGTGTTACTACCCTACAGCTAACTTCGTATTGCCCATTCGCATAATTTACTAAAAAATCCGGCACTAGCGGTTCCTCTATAGCCTCCGCATTTTTTAACTGGGCAGTAGTAAATGTTTTACCCTTAGTAAGGTAAAAAAAATAGGGGCTGCCATTCATTTGCCGAAACAGCTTGCGAATACGGGGAAACAAGTATTCAATTACCAGACCTTTGGTTTCATCCGGCAACCCGTCTTCGTGCTGGTGAATAATATTTTCCCAGATACCAGAGAAAGGAGAATTTTTATCCAAAAACTTACTCACTTCGGATGGCTGTAACTTTCTCAGCAACTCTAGGGTGCCTTTATCATCATCGCTAAAAACATCCTGATTTATGTATTTGCTGATGTCTAGCCGCGTTACTTTTGAAATGTATTTTGTTTTAGCCTCATCCGGCTCACCCTGAATTGCAATAAACTGCAGCGGCTGATAAGGTTCGCCCTCCATCGCCAGCACTACGCCCAACTGTTGAGCCGTATCGGATATAGATGCTGCTGCCTCTTTATGCCAACTACCCGTTTCGGGAGTCGGAACTGGTCTGTTTTCGGGTGCGGGAACAGTAGTAAGTTGTTGAGCTACCCTTTTAATAGACGTATCCAGCACCCGCAAGTACGGCTTGCCATCGGTATAAGTAAATTCAAATTTGCCAGTTAAATCATCATTCAGCGAATAGCCATAGAGTGAAAGTAGTTTGTTTTTTTCTTTATCCAGATTTCGAATGGTATCAAAATAAGTAGCTCCGAAATTGCGCAGTAATTGTAAAAAAACAATGTCTTTATGAATACATAAAGGATGTTCTTTTTCGGTTCCGCAATTACAACTAGTATCAAAATTCCGCTCTTCATTTTTTCGGATAATTACCTGAAAAGTTTTTCCTTCCCATTCAACAGAAGCAATCACACATTCATCCTTCGCTTCCAGAATTGTAGCCCGGTTACTGCGCAAAAAATTCTCCGCCTCTTCAAAGTTATCCCGTGAAGAAAGCATACGGATTAGCTTCAAGTCGAGCTGTTTCATTTTAACTACCGTATGCAGCTGATCGTATTGTAGATCCTTATCCCCCAACATATTTTTATCCAGCAAATCTTGCAATTGAAAGAGTGCGCCGGCTTTATGTCGGCAGATTTCGGATAAGTTATAAGGGCAGGTACAACGAAGATTGATGGTAGCGGGATCTTTGTAGCGATTAATATGAATTTTATAGTAGGTAGCATACCCATCGTCTTTAACGCGCATTACCACATTCCCCATCAGGTCGTCGAATTCGATGAGCTCAACATTCCCTAAGCTATGAATCCGCTTTCCTCTGCGAATCACCTCATCGGTTCCGTTGTTGTGTATGTGCTTAATCAGATAGGGTAATGCCATAAATTCCTTACATTTCACTCCGTGCCGCAAAACAATGGTATCCACTGCTTTTCAAAAAAGGGCAAGTTGCAAAAGTAACAAAAAGCAGGGGGCTTTCCCAATCCCAATTATTCATTTCGGGTATTATTAACCGGAACATTAACAATTTGTGGAAAACCCTTACTTCATTTCGCCAGAAGTACCAACAAGGGGCATCTATTGGTAGGTAATCAAATGAATAATGGAAAAGGATTCCCTTTCGCCGGCTTATATCAGATGTGCGGGTTTAACTTATTGAAAATGCCCTCACTATAGAGAAAATTCATAGGGCTTTACAGGGCTTGGGCAACTATTTGTGAACGAGCAAATCACCATTTACATATCGGGGTAATACATTGGCCACGTTGGGTGTAACACAATACAACAAATCTTTTTCCAGTCCATACGCAGCCAACCGATGCCAATGTGTGGTTAGCTTTATAAATGCAGGCAATTGTTCGCTGTGCTGCACATATAAATTTTCAGCCATCAAGCTACTATCACAATGAATAGTAAAGTGCGTTTTTATTCGGTTAATTACAGCGCCGGCAAATAACGCATCTTCAATGTTCACGCGGTCTTTCCAGGCAGAACAACCCAATACAACGGGCATTTTTTGCTGAATAAGATAATCGCAAACGGCCGATAAATTGGGAAAAGATCCGGTGATTACATCGGCTGCCCCATTTTGCAGGGCTTTGTGTAACAATCGGGTTCCATTGGTTGTAGTAAGCACCAGGGTTTTGTTTTCTATAAAGGAGCGGGGATATTCGGCTGGAGAATTTCCATACGATAAACCGGGTATCACTTTCCCATCCCGCTCACCCGCCGTAATACCACCAGTATCATTGCCAATGCGCATACATTGTTCAACAGAATCCACCGGAATAACCCGGCTGGCGCCATTGTGCAAAGCAGTGGCTATTGTGGAAGTGGCCCTGAAAACATCAATAATTACTACTATGGTTCCAGACAAATTATACATGTCCAATAAACGGGGCGATAAAACCGTGTGAAGGGCAGGAGGTTGGGATAACATGCAGCAAAGATACTAACCATCCAACTAACAACATAACACGTTACCCTACCCTTCCCGATCCGGCTGCTGTTGCCTTGCTCCGGACGCGCCACGGCTCCACTTATTTGTTTTTGGTAAGTATCAGCAACTCATTGGCCTGCACCTCGGTTACATATCGCTTGACACCTTGCTTGTCGGTATAATTTTTATTCACCAGTTTCCCCTCCACCACAACTTCCGTACCCTTTACCAGATACTTTTCGGCTATTTCCGCCAGTTTACCCCAGGCAACTACCGAATGCCATTGTGTTTCGGTTACTTTTTCACCCTGAGCGTTTTTATATTGCTCACTGGTAGCTAAACTCATATTAGCTACTTTTTTGTCGTTGTCAAATGTTTTAATGTCAGGATCCTGACCCAGATGACCAATCAACTGTACTTTGTTTTTTACCTGATTCATATAAATAGGTTTAATTATTAATAGCAGCTGAGCTGCATTTACGCCACAAATATGAATCGGCTGAAAAGCGGTAAGCGAATTTTAAACGCTTATAAGCGGATATAAGTGCTTAAAAACGCTTAGTGATCAATAGAAATCGGCCTGCATCGAATTAATTACGCGTATAAATACGGTAGCTGGCAGCGTTGTAGGTTTTTATTTTAGCATTTGCTTAAAAGAAAAAATATGTCGGAGACAGCTAAAAAATGCCTTGCCTGCGGAGAAGTGGTTCGGGGCAGGGCAGACAAAAAGTATTGTGATGAATATTGCCGCAATGTATTTAACAACCAACAATACTGCGAAACCCACGAATATGTGCGCAACATCAACCAGAATTTGCGAAAAAATAGAAAAATTTTAGAACGCTTACTGATGAATCATCGCTTTATGGCCCGGGCTCCGCAATATCGCTTATTCAGTATGGGGTTTCGCTTTCAATATTTCACTCATACCTATACCAATCGGAACGGACAACTCTACTATTTCTGTTACGAATATGGGTATTTACTGCTAGATAAAGAACGGGTACTGATTGTGAAAAAGCAACCGATCGCCGAAAAATATCCGGCGCTTATTCGTTAAGCACATCCATTAACGGAAGGGGGGCTTAACTATCCGGGCTTTTATGGGAGTTTGTCGAATAGCAATAAAAATTTCCGATCCCTCTGAGGCATGTGCTGTATTTACATAACCCATTCCGATGGCCTTCCCAAGGGTAGGCGATTGCGTTCCGCTGGTTACAATGCCAATGTTGGCTCCGGAAGCATCCAGTATTTCATAATCATGGCGGGGAATACCGCGGTCGATCATTTCGAAACCTACCAGCTTTTTTGTTACGCCGGATGCTTTTTGGGCTGCGAGTATTTCGTGCGCAGTAAAAGGTTTTGTAAACTTGGTAATCCATCCCAAGCCAGCCTCCAATGGGGTAGTGGTATCGTTGATATCATTGCCATATAAACAATAGCCCATTTCTAAACGAAGTGTGTCACGGGCACCTAACCCTATTGGCTTTATTCCATAAGATTTACCTGCTTCCATTAAGGCATTCCAAATGGTAACCGCTGCCGCCCCCTGATCTTCAAAATATATTTCAACCCCGCCCGCACCCGTATAACCGGTAGCGCTAATAATTACATTTTCTACGCCAGCCACTTTCCCGCGAACAAATGTGTAATACTTAAGATTCATGATATCTGTATCGGTCAGTTGCTGCACAATTTTATTGGCTTCGGGTCCTTGAATGGCCAACAAACAGGTTTTGTCGCTGATATTATGCATCTCTACCCCTTGGGTGTTATGCTTACTCACCCAATTCCAATCTTTCTCTATGTTGGAAGCATTCACTACCAGCATATAAGATTGATTGGGAGTTAAACAATACACGATTAAATCATCCACAATACCTCCCTGCTCATTGGTAAAACAGCTGTATTGTGCCTGTCCTTCCACTAGCCGGGCAGCATCATTAGAAGTTACACGCTGAATCAAATCCAATGCTTCGGGGCCTTTGAGGATAAATTCTCCCATGTGACTGACGTCAAATACCCCCACTTTATTTCGCACCGTTTGATGCTCATCATTGATACCAGTATAACTGATGGGCATATTGTAGCCGGCGAATTCAGCCATTTTAGCACCTAGGGCAATGTGTAACTGGGTAAAAGGGGTATTTTTCATGTATCCGATTAATTTAGTGCAAAAATACAGTATGCCGGGGGTAGTAAAAATAAAAAACGACCATCCGCTCCAGGCAGATGGTCGCACCTTTTCCAACTTCCCACATCAAATTAACTTGGGATGAAATATATACCCCGCTGCTACCGCCTTATCTTCTGTACTATGCATTACTCGGTTGAGGGCCGATTGTAACCACCACATTACATGTGAACCACCTTCCTTTGCCGATTGCTGTTTTGCAACTTTTTTAGGTTCGGCAGATTTGTCTAATTCCTTTTTCATTTTTTCTAATTCGCGGTTTTTACGTTCCAATTCACGCTCCAGTTGCCTGCGAGATTTGGGAGCATCGGGAGAAAAATTTTCCTCGTTGTCGCCATTATCCTCCCAGTTTTTTTCATCAAGGGGTACTCCGGTTTTTTTCAATCCGCTTTCTGTCATCAAATATTCAACCCCACTTCTCCAGTTTTCTTTGGATTCTTCCAATTCCCAATCATCCCCTCCATCTACTTCGGCAAAACTGATATTTGATAAATTCAAGTAAAAGAATTTCTTCATTACTGCGCGATCTACTATTATCTTCTTGCCCACCGGTACCTGAACGGTAAGTATGATTTGCTGATTGCGGAATCGTGAACCGGGTGGCAATATGATGCCTCTATCGAGCATAAGCACCGAGTCTTGCTGTTGAAAACCAAATTGCATTGCGGCTAAATTGGAAGCGGCTGTCTGATCATCCTTACCACTGCTGATGCGTGTTGTAGTAAGATGGTAAAGCGAGTCGGCACTTTTTTCAATGCGCAAATCAATGTTGCTGATTTGAATACTGTCTTTATACAATCTGGCTAAACCCGTCATGTGTATTCCCGGTCCAAACTGACGAACAATGTTAGCATCTTTGAGTCGAACAAAAACTTTACCGGTTGATGGTTGTGCTAAAGTGTTCTCTTGCTTTTCACGAACCCTTACACTAAAATCTTTTTTAATGTCTGATATTAGCAACATACCACTGAACAATCCCATCACCCACATGCCGGCAAAAGCATAGCCCATGTATTTGTTTCCAGACTTTACCCCCATCATACGGCGAATCAGAGACGTAACCAGTGCAATGATTGGCGTACCGAAGAATAGTAGTAAAAATACCCAGCCGAGGAACTGTTGGTTGAACCCATCGAGCAGAAAATTTTTGAGTGGAAAAACAGCTGCCCCTGCAAAAAGAATGGCTACCAGGGCAATTAACAGCGCCAAGGCAATTATCCCAAAAATGAACATGAAAAATGCTTTGAATACTAATCCTATAGCAGTTCCGATTCGGCTTATACCCGACTTTGCTACCGGTGTAACAACGCTACTTGCATGCTGTGCCGAAGAGGTAACGGTTTGCGATACATCCTTCCCAAAGTCTTGTGCTTTCTCATTTACTTCCTTTCCCCACTTCTCGGCACGGGTCGCAAAGGCATGCAAATCTTCCTGAATAGTAGTTTTAATGCTGTTAAGGTCAATTTTCTCTCCCCGCATCTCTAATTTTTCAGAGGCAGATTTTGCTTCGGGAATAATTGCCCAAAGAACGAGGTAGATGATTAATAAGGTTCCGCCGAAGGAAGAGAATACAATACGAGATATCGGTTCATCACTCCAAAACCAAACATTAAATACAGCATTGATAAGCGATGCCCCTAGTCCTGTAATCAGCGGTAAAGCGAAAATGAGTCGGGGAATCCAAACAGCAATATCAAAATAACTGGCGATACCACTTGCCACACCGGCCACCACTTTTTCATCCGGATTTCTAAAGAGTCGTTTATTACGAGTTCCGGCCTGAAGCTTTGAGCCCGGTAAAATAGCCCACAAAACAACATAAAGCAATACACCGGAACCCCAACCAAGTGTTGTTAGCACAAATGCCACTCGAATAATGGATGGGTCTATTTTAAAGTAGTTGGCTATTCCACTACAAACACCCCCAATAATTTTATCATTCTCATCCCTATATAATTTCCCTCGCTCAGCGGAACTATCATCTCCAGCAATTTTTTGTCCGGAATTGGTTTCAGCTCCGGTAGCAGAAGTTCCCTGTTCCAGATCCTCTGGTCTGCCCATATTATCTATAATGGCATTCACCTGTTCGTCGGTGATGCATACACTGCCTTTCTTGAGTGCTTCCCCAAATAATTCGGCGATGCGGCTTTCGATGTCGTTGATGATTTCATCTTTTCCTTCCTCCTGCGCAAAACAACGGCGCAAGCTATCGGTATATGCTTTCAGCAGTTCAAAAGCTGATTCCTCGATGGGAATTACACGACCCTGAAAATTAATGTTGATTACCTTTTTCATGTTGGATGGTTTTATCTCCGGTCAGCATTTATTCGGGCTGATCAGATGATGGAGTGTTAGGGTTGGTATCGGTTACGGTAGGGTGAGTTAATGTAGCAACAGCATCTGCTAACTCTTTCCAGGTAAGTTCCAGTTCGTGGTAAAACTGTAAGCCCTGGTCCGTCATCACAAAATATTTACGAGGCGGGCCACTATTGCTTTCTACCCATCGATAGGTAAGTACCCCGGCATTTTTCAGCCGAGTAAGCAAGGGATATAAAGTGCCTTCCAAAATATGCAGGTTGGCTGACTTCATTTTTTCAACCAAATCACTTGGATAAACCTCTCCCTGCCGGATGATGGAAAGAATGCAGAATTCCAATACTCCTTTCCGCATTTGACTTTGGGTATTCTGAATGTCCATACAATTATTTTTAAATGAAAGTGAAAAGCGGGGTAATCTGTGGGGTTCGGATTAAAAAGCAAAGTGCTTGCGCGTGGTGCGGGCTCTGCGGCTTCTCTCTAATTTCCAAAGATCGGCAACGCCAAATACCTGGGGTTGGATGCTCTCGGTGCGGGTGGCGGCAATGGCTTCCACCGTTAAGGCCGTTTCGGTTGTAAAGATTTCTTTTCCGAATAATTGTTCTAAAGTTTGATTCGTTTTCATGTTTTTTATTTTTTAATGTGATTGATTGAATGTTTTTGATTCATTTGCTTTGACAAGACAAAGATACAGGGAATTTTAGTACTATGCAACACATAGTACCTACCTTAATTTAGTAATCGGCTAAGGTAGGAAGTAAATAAAACAATATATTGTTGATAATCAGTGATTTATGAAATATTCATTGATTTTTGAGTGTGCCAAAAAAGGGATGAGCGGCAAAAAAACAGGGATGAATGTAAGAGTTGGAGCAGCAAAGAAGACATTCTTCAGCCGTTTCCGGGGTCGGCTGCTAATAAAAGAGGTGACAAAAGTGGAGGAATCGGCTATTTTTCGCTGGAAGAGCCGGCAATGGCTTCAATAATAGAGGATACAAAGCTTACCAATAATGAAAACAACAGGGCCGGGAGCCAGCCGTCCACTGAAAATCCGGGTACTATCTGAGTAGTAAGGCGGATAATGAAGTAATTAATTACAATCAGGAATAATCCCAGGGTGATTATCGTAATAGGGATAGTAAGAATAACTAAAATCGGACGAATAAAACTATTAAGTAAGCCCAATACTAGGGCAACCAGCAAAGCCGTTTGCACATCCTGCACATGTACGCCTTTTAAAACATAGGCTGCAACCAGCACAGCCACTGAAGTAGAAAGGGTTTTGATGATGAAGCGAAGCATATTATCTGATTTCCATTATAAATATAAGATAATTAACGGACACCTATATACTGCAATAACTTTTTGAATCGCATAGATGCGCTCAAGTCACTTTTATAACCAAGTGAATTAGTGTATAATGATTTGAAAAAAGTTGCGCGTAATTCCATTTCATTACACCACCACTAACTCGTAAAACGAATCGGGCTGTAAGTATTGTTGCGCAAGTTGTTGCAGTTGAGCTGGTGTGATGCTGCGGATTGTTTGGAGACTCTGCTGAAAATAATCGGGAGGTAGGTTATTCAACAAATAGGTTTTCCAGCGCGACATTATTTGGAAGGGGCCATCTAAATCGCCTAACAATCCCCCCATCATGTAATTACGCACCAAGTCTAATTCTTCTGCACTTACCGGCTCATTGCAGAGCAAACTCATTTCTTTATAAATTTCTGCAATGGCAGGTTCGCATACTTCCCGGCCGGCTTCGGTGCTTATATGCAAGCTGGCATGGTGTAAATGACTTTGGATATACGAATGGATGCCATAGGTATAGCCCTTATCTTCCCGGATATTGTTCATAAGTCGCGAACTAAAATAGCCCCCCAGCAAATTATTCAACACCTGCATACCCAGAAAGTCGGGATGATGGCGCGTTGGAAAAGGGCTGGCGATTCGGATAGCTCCCTGTATGCCCTGCTCGTCGTTGATTACCCGATGCTTTTTTTCTGCCAGTGGTACTGTTCCGATAGGCGTTATATCCGGGCGATTCCCCTGCAAGGGTAAATGGCCCAGATTTTGATTAAGCTGTTGCTCCAAATCTGCGGGCAGTTTACCGGATACCAAAATAATACAGTTTCCGCTAACGTAATGGCTTTGATAAAAATCGAGTAACTGCTCACGTTGTATATTTTCAAAAGCCTCCGCAGTTGAATAGCGCCCATAAGGATGCTTGCGGCCATACACATATTCATCTATCAGGCGATTGCCTACAAATTCGCACTTCTTCAAATTAATGCCGAGGCGTTGCAGCTGATTATTTTTATAAATCACTAACTCATCTTCCGGAAAAACACTCTCGGTTAAAATCTCCGACACAACCGGTAACAAATGCGCTAGATGCTTATTTAAACAATGGAGTGTAATGTTAGCAACATCATTAAAGCAACCGCGATTAAGGTAAGCACCATAATATTCTATCTGCTCATTTAACTGAAAAGCCGTTTTGGTTTTGGTGCCATTTTTTAAAAGAAAATTAGTGCTGGCAGCCAGCAATTCCTGTTGTTCGTGCCAGAGTCCTGCAAAAAACAAGAGCTCTATTTGTAGCACTTCCTGCGAACCAGCCTGCACTGTATATACAGGCACACCATTGTTGAGGGTAAAGGCAACATAAGGAGGTAATTGCAGCGACATGTTTACGGCATCTTTAATAGCCGGTGCCTTTTTTCTATTCAGCATGTTGGGTGGGGCGTATATGGTAATACAAAGTGTTGCTGTTTTCTTTTCGGAAAATTTTTCGACTTTCCCGCAATAAATCATCGGCGGTAATCGCCCGATAATTATCCAGTTCCGTATTCATCAACTGAGCATCACCCAGCAGTTCGTAATGTGCCAAACTAGACGCACGACTCATCAAACTCATATCTTCGAACACAATCATGCTCTCTGTTTTATTAATCACCTTCTCCAATTCTGAGGCAGATACCCTCTCCTGTGTAATTTTCTCTAACTCGGCCTCTAAAGCTGATTGCGCAGTGGCATGGTCAACCCCATTCACCAATCGAGATTCAATGGCCAGCAATCCTTTATCACTGCTGCCAAAATGATGCACTTCCAAAGCAGATAATATTTTTTTCTCTTTTACCAGTGCTTGATATAATCGCGACGACCCTCCGCCCCCTAATATTTCCGTTAACAATTCAGCCGCATAATATCCGGGTTCTAGGCGAGCATCCATATGCCAAGCCATTATCAAAGCGTTGGCAGGCACATCGGCATAAATATCCAGGTGCCGGGCGGCCGTTTGGGCTGGTTCAGCCGGCAGGTTGCGCTTATATTTTTCTCCGGAAGGAATATCGCCAAACCATTTTTCAGCCAACAACTTCACCTGCTCGGTTGTAACGGGCCCGGCTACAACCAGAATAGCATTAATCGGGCGATAGTGTTTATAAAAAAAGTCTTTTACGTCTTCTATGCGGGCTTTTTCTACATGACTCAATTCTTTCCCGATCGTCATCCAGCGATACGGATGCACCTGATAACAGAGTTCCCGCATCTTATGCCAGATATCACCATAGGGCTTATTCAGATAGTGCTCTTTAAATTCTTCACATACCACTTTTCTTTGTACTTCCAAACTCTTTTTAGAAAAGGCAAGCCCCAGCATGCGATCGCTTTCTAGCCAGAAAGCTGTTTCTATGTTTTCTACCGGTAGCTGACAATAATAGTTGGTAAGATCGTTGGTAGTATAGGCATTGTTTTCACCACCGGCTCTTTGTAGGGGCTCGTCGTAATCAGGAATATTGCCACTGCCGCCAAACATCAGGTGTTCGAAAAGATGGGCAAAGCCGGTTTTATCGGGATGCTCATCCCGGGCACCCACATCATATAGCACATTCACTACAGCCATTGGGGTGGTATGGTCTTCATGCACCAGCACCCGTAATCCATTACTCAGTATAAATCGGTTAAATTGAATCATAATGTGTACCTGCGTTTCGCCGCATACGGGCGCAAATTACTTTGTTTACGGCTCACTTTCGTTATTTAATTCAGGCGGCGTTTTCGAATATCTTTTACATCCAACACCAAAATCATCGGCGTCCCATTCCGGATAACCATTACCGGAATGCGACCTAAACTGTTTTGAAAGATGTTCCGATAGGTTTTGATGTCTTTACTGATAGTTTTATCTACCGAAAAAATGATATCCCCCTGCTGAAATCCAGCCTTCTCTGCCGGCGACCCCTGCATAATATCTTCTATTTGTATTTCTCCATTTACCAGATAAAAAGCCAACCCAGTATAGGAATAATCAAAATCTTCATTAAAATGCTTATTCGGTTTGATATGAATGCTCATCTCCGGATAATTGATAATCATATTAAATCTTCGCATCAAATCATTCCCAATCAGCCCCCCCATTTGCGGATACGCCGTTACATTGTAGTCGTCTGAAAACACATGTACTGGCACTTTTTTAAACTTATATCCCCCTATACGTAGTTCCTGCAATATACCTAGGCTCATTAATTTTTTTCCCCCGAGCCCCTCTGCCTGAGTAGGGAAAAACACCCGGCCTTTTTTAAAAACGGAGCTGTCTGAAACAAAATCCTCCGATAGTAACATATTTAATCCGGCGCCGGTATCAAATATAAAGCGACCCATTATACGGCGATTATCATGTAAATACGCCGATTGTAGGGGCAGGGTAGAAAAATTTGGCTTCAACAAGTAGCCTCCCTTAGGATACTTATAGGTGCCCGGTGAAAAAACTTCAATAATATCCTGATCAAAATCAATTTTTACAATGTACCTGCGTAAAAAACTAAATCCAATTATACCATCTATTTTCAGTCCATACACACTACTCAGTAACCTATAATCGTTCACATGAAAATCCAGTTTTTGCACGGATAAGCCGGGAAGATGCAGGGTTTGCCCATATACAAATGATACGGTACGCATTCCATTTAACCCACGGATAATTTTTTCGGATGGCAGAATGGGAAATTGTAATCTGGAAGCCGTTACCGAGTCTAAAGAAATGCCCCCACTACCTGTATCCAGCACAAAATGTAGGGTATCTTTGGCGTCACCCACACGTGCTTGTAAAATCATTATGCCCCCACTGAGTTGGTAAAAAGAAAATCGGGTAAGCATTTCCGATTGGGGAGGGACGAACTCTTCCTGGGCCTGTAAAGCAACCCCCCATAGTCCTCCAACCATCATCAGCAACCACTTGCGCATCATAACTGTAATTTACTGATAACAAACGAATATTCCGGAACCTTGCTTGTTAAAAAATTGGGGGCTCCTTTGCCTACGGCAGCTTACCTTTGCATTTCTTAAGCCTATTAACATGCAACTAGCAGATTTATACCAAAAAGCACTGGATTTTTCCTTTTTAACCAGAGAAGAAGGCCAGTTTTTGTTTCAACAGGCGCCCCTAACAGAATTGATGCATGTGGCTGATGAACTGAGAAAAAAACAAGTGCCCCATGGGAAAGTTACCTGGCAGATAGATCGGAATGTGAATACCACCAATGTTTGTGTTGCCAATTGTAAATTTTGTAACTTCTACCGCATCCCCGGTCATCCGGAATCTTACATAACCGATATGCCCACCTACCGTAAAAAAATTGAAGAAACCCTGCGATATGGCGGAGATCAGCTTTTGTTACAAGGAGGGCACCACCCAGAGTTGGGACTGGATTTTTATACCAACCTGTTTCGCCAGATAAAACAAGAATATCCCACCCTGAAGCTCCATGCGCTCGGTCCACCCGAAGTAGCCCATATCTGTAAAATTGATAAAATCAGTCACCGCGAAGCCTTGCAAGCATTAAAAGCAGCCGGATTAGATTCTTTGCCGGGTGCAGGAGCTGAAATATTGGTAGACCGTGTTCGCAGGCTGGTATCGAACGGAAAGTGTGGGGCAGATGAATGGCTGGATATTATGGCGGAAGCCCATCAGCAAGATATTACTACCAGCGCTACCATGATGTTTGGGCATGTGGAAACCCTGGAAGAAAGATTCATCCATCTGGAAAGAATACGCGAGGTACAAAGCAGAAAGCCGGCAGATGCTAAAGGGTTTCTGGCATTTATTCCGTGGACTTTTCAGGATGTGGATACCCTGCTGGCGAAAATCAGGGGGGTGCAAAATTTAACTACTTCGGATGAATATATCCGCATGATTGCCATCAGCAGAATTATGCTGCCGAATGTTATTAATATACAAGCCAGCTGGCTTACGGTTGGTAAACAAACCGCACAGATTTGCCTGCATGCCGGTGCCAACGATTTTGGTAGTATTATGCTGGAAGAAAATGTGGTAAGTGCAGCCGGTGCTCCACATCGGTTTACCTATAAAACCATTCAGGAAGCTATCTTAGAAGGGGGCTTTACCCCACAACTGCGCAATCAGCAATACGGATTCAGAGAATTGCCCGAACATATTCAAGAACAGGTAATTCAATACTAACCCTTTCTAAAAAGGTTCCGTTTACCCCGGTATACTGCCGCCTATACCCGAAAGGGTTGGTAGGCAGGGTATTTTAATACAATTTGTAGTTGTTGATGTAACTTTTACTCCCCGCCATCGTATTACCTATACCAAAACGCAACAGCCTGTATGTCGGAGAAGGAATATAATGAAATGGTTAACCAGTATGCAGATAATGTGTATCGGTTTGTTGTAAAGAATATTCGAAACTCCGAAGATGCCCGCGATATCGTACAAACCAGCTTTGAAAAACTTTGGAAACATCGAGATACCATAGAGTTGCCGCAGGCAAAATCATGGTTATTTACGGTTGCCTATCATCAGCTAATCGATTGGGTTAGAAAAAAGAACCGGAGTGCCCATTCAGAGGATGTGCCGGAAGCAGCTACTGCCTCCCTGTTCGAAAAAAAGGCACTGCAAGAAAAACTACAGGATGCCCTGCAACAACTGAATGAAGTGCAGAGAAGTCTGGTATTACTAAAAGACTATGAGGGGTATAGTTATGAAGAAATTGGGGTTATCACAGGCTTGAATGCCAGTCAGGTGAAAGTATATCTTCACCGAGCCAGGCATACCCTGCGCAGTATTTTAATAAGTGTAGAAGAAGTAATGAACTAAACGAATAGTTAGCAATGATTAACCGGGATAATTTTGAAATGTATTGTATGCTGTATGCGGATGGCGAATTATCGCCTGCCGAAATAGGGGCATTCGATACCTTTTTAGAAGAAAATCCCGATTTGCTATCCGAATGGAAGCAATGGCAACAATTGAAACTACAGGAGGATGCCATTCCGTTTTTAGATAAAGCCTCTTTGTTGCAGCCTCTAACCGAAACCATTTCCGAAGAACAGGCTTGGCTGTATATTGATGGAGAACTTTCTATGGCCAATCGAACCGCAACGGAAGAATGTTTAAGTTTTGATGCTACGGGCACGCAACTGATAAAAGAACTGCGCAGCCTTGTGCTAGAACCTACTACGGTTGCTTGTCCAGATAAAGAATTGCTTTATCAAATCCCTCGCCAACGTCGGGTAATAGCAATGCGCTGGATGGCAAGTATAGCTGCGGCCGTTTTGATTGCGGTACTTTGCTGGCCTTTGTTCACCGATAAGCCCTTGCAACCGGCTAATAATACAGAACAGGTGGTGAAAGAGTCCATCCAGCCACCCAGTCAAACAGATGCAGAAAAAAGTACTGCCACCTCACCAATAACTCAACCCAATATTTCTGCTAAAACCGGAGAATCGCTTCCTATCTCCACGCAGGTAAGTACCGGAGAAGAAGCAGCTAAGCAGGATCCTATTGCTGCAAATACTCCACCAGTTTCTGCCACTAATAAAGGTAATGAAGCTATAATCGCATCCACAGAAACCAGGGTGCCTCCGGCGGTAATTAATCAGGAAATACCATCAAATCCGATAAATAACCTTTCGGTAAATAAACCTACCAATGCTGACCCCGGGTTGCCTAACTTGGCACAGCCGGTAGTATATCGGGAGTTGAATACAGAAAGCGAAAGAGAGACTATAACCATCGGAGCGCTGGAATTGCGGGAGGGCCGTTTTAGGGGAATTATGCGCAAAGCAGAGGCCTTTCTAAAAAGAACCGGAAACCGAACAGTTGATAACCGGGATTACAAAGTAGTATCTGTAGCTCAACCACTGTAACCTTATAATTGATATATGAAAATGAAGAAGAACTGGCTATTTGCTTTACTCGTATTACTGGCAACCTCAGTTGAAGCACAAACAGACAGCACAACCAAACAATCAGATACCCTACAGATAGGGGGTTTTACCATCTTGCTGGATGGAAACAACGGAAATAAAACAACCAATAATTCTGGGGGAAATTATAACCAGATCTGGGTTAGTCGTTCTGCTAAAAAGAATAAATCCGTTTCTACCAACTGGCTGATTTTTGATTTGGGTTTTGCCAACTATCGAGACCTTACCAACTATTCGTATGCCCAAGCAGGCAACTACTTGAAAATAATGCGCCCAGGCGATCCGGCGGTAAATGAGGGTACTACTACTTTAAATACCGGCAAATCGAGCAACGTAAATATCTGGCTTTTTATGCAACGGGCTAGCCTGAGTAAGAATGTGTTGAATCTGAAGTATGGATTGGGGCTGGAGATGTATAACTTCCGATATGATTCCCGTATCAGTTTCCGTAATTCTCCTGCTCCGATGGCGTTTAATGACTCAATTAGTTTTACTAAGAATAAATTATATGCCGGCTATATTACTGTGCCACTGATGATTAATATCAACACCCGCCCGGGTTCACGTAGAGGATTAATTATGAGTGTCGGGATGAGTGCCGGCTATCTATTGGCCAGCCGCAATAAGCAAATTAGTGGTGAAAGGGGCAAACAAAAATATAAGGGAGATTTAGCACTGGAGCCATGGAGACTGGCGGCAATCGGAGAAATAGGATTGGGCCCGGTGAGATTGTATGGCTCGTATAGTATAAATCAATTACAAAAAACATATACCCGCATGGAGCAATATCCTTACACAATTGGTATCCGCTTCAGCAGTTGGTAATCTTCTTTTTCTTGTGTAGTTACGCGCCCTCTGTCTAGAGGGTGCTTTTTTTTACCCCACTTTCAACGTAAAAATTCTCCTACCACCGATTTCCATTTTTCCGGTTCTTTCTTAAGTAAACTTTCGTGGCCGCTCTGATAATATTTCATCAGGGTTCTCTGGTTCGTAGCCAGATTAGCAAAAATTTTATCTGTTTCGGCCTCGGTAACCCGGGGATCATTAAAGCCCCATTGCAACAAAACCGGGCAGCTAACCGCATGTGCATCTTCGGCAGGTTGCAGGTTAAATGCCCAAAACCCTTGCTCTACTCCTCCCCAGAAAGTTAGTAAGCTAGCCAATGGTTCTGCCGGCAAATGCATCATCCGTAACCGACCTTTAACAGCATCATGTAAGGTAGCAAAGGGCATTTCTAGAATCACCCGATTGGGTTTAATATTATATTGAGCCATTGCATGCAAGGTGGTGGACGCACCAAGAGATATCCCCCAGATAACTATATTCTTTTCCTGTAATTTTTCACGGGCATATTCATAAACGGCTTTAATATCTTTGGCTTCGTTGGCACCTATCGTGCAAACTTCTCCCGCACTATTGCCATGTGCCCTAAAATCGGTTAACAAAACATTCCAGCCCATACCGAAGAATGCCTTCGCCTCCCGTAGAACAGCGCTTTTATTACTGCCATGCCCATGAAACATCAGCACCGTACCTTTTATAGCAGCCGTATCATTATGTACATACCAGCTTTCTAATTGCAATCCGTCTTCTGCCTGTATACGAAGGGTATCATGGGGTATAGATAAGCTATCCACCACTTTTGATTTGGGATAACTTACTCCAAATAAAATCGCTTTAGTTTTTGCCCCCATGCCCATTTCTTCTGCCTTGGGAGGCTTGGGCACATTATCAAAAAAATGGGTAAGGTGATAGGCTTGACTGGCCATCATCACATTCAGCAATACAAAAATTGTCAGCAGCAGATACCCAAGCCTACGCAGCCATTTAGAAAACATATGGATTGATTTAATTAAGGGAGCATAATTTTTTCTTGACCAAAATAGGGCTGTAAAACTTTAGGAATTTCGATGCCCGATTCTGTTTGGTGATTCTCTAATAAACAAGCAAGAATTCGGGGTAGGGCTAATGAACTGCCATTAAGCGAATGTGTGAATTGCATTTTGCCCTGACTGTCTTTATAACGACACTTCAGGCGATTGGTTTGAAAACTTTCGAAGTTGCTTACACTACTTACTTCTAGCCAACGTTCCTGTGCAGCACTAAACACTTCAAAGTCGTAGGTAAGTGCACTGGCAAATCCCATATCACCCCCACATAAGCGAAGTATCCGGTAAGGCAGCTCGAGAGATTGCACCAGTTTTTCTACATGTGCTACCATCTCATCTAATACCTGATAACTAATAGATGGAGCTACTAGTTGAATAATCTCTACCTTTTCAAATTGATGTACCCTATTTAACCCCCGCACATCTTTGCCAAAACTTCCAGCTTCTCTTCTAAAACAAGGCGAATAGGCCGTCATTTTAATAGGCAGCTCCTCTTCTTTAACTATGGTATCTCTGTAAATATTGGTAACCGGCACTTCGGCCGTAGGTATCAGATAAAACTGATCAGCTTCCATAAAATACATCTGTCCTTCCTTATCGGGTAATTGGCCTGTAGCAAAGGCACTGGCTTCGTTTACCATAAATGGGGGGATGTATTCGGTATAGCCGGCAGCCGTGTTAAAGTCGAGAAAATACTGAACCAAGCTTCGCTGCAGTTTTGCTCCCTTACCTATATACAGCGGGAAACCCCTGCCGGTAATTTTGGCGCCGGTTTCAAAATCTACTAAACGATATTGATTAATCAACTCCCAATGGGGCTGCGCATCGGGGGGTAACACCTTACGAACACCGCCCTCTCTAACCACCACATTATCTTCGGCAGACTTGCCGGCAGGTACTACTTCGCCCGGGAGATTGGGAAGTAAAACTAGGGCATCGTGCAATTGCTTTTCTATTAGCTGCATAGATTCCTTCAGGGGCTCCAGCGTATTTTTCAGCTGTGCTACCGTAGCTTTCAGCGCTTCCGCTTCGGAGGTTTGTCCTTTCGCCATCAGTCCCCCAATTTGTTTAGAGGCCTGATTTACCTGCGATTGATTATGGTCAAACTCATTTTGCGTTTTCTTCCGTTGATCATCCAGCGATATAATGGTATCTACCAATTCGGGTTGAGAAAATCCCTTCAGGATTAGCCGCTCTTTCGCCCATTGCGGATCATTTCTCAGTACACTCACCTGTAACATATAAAGCCAATTTTTTTGCAAAGATAACTTTTGCAGGTTGAAGAAGGGCGGATTACCTTTGTGTGCTATGGCAATTATGCAAGATGATATTCAACAGCGCTGGTGGAACCTAGAAGCCAGGTTAGTGGAAAGATTCGGGAAAAAGCCCGATTTGGAAGCTATTTTATTTTTAATTGGCCTGCAGGAAACCGGCTATATCACCCAAAATATCAGCAAAGAGCAAAAACAAGACCTAATGCATGTGGCCATGTGCCGGATTTTACAGAGCAGCGGCTATTACCAGCTTGATGGAAAAGACGAAGAGGGTTGGCCCCATTTTACCCAGTTAAAAGAACTACCGGTTCTATCGCTTCACGAGCAGGAAAATTTTATTCGCGACCACGTATTATTATATTTTGATGCGCAGGATTTTTAGGGCGCAAAAAGCACGTAGCATTGATTTTTATCCAATATTTGCAAACAATAAATTATTTGTATGAATTATCCCGCCGATCTCCGTTATACCAAAGAACATGAGTGGGTCCGCATCAGTGGATCTGAAGCCACCATTGGCATTACAGATTTTGCCCAGCACCAATTGGGGGATATCGTATATGTTGATATTTCTACCGTTGGAAAATCCTTGGCAGCAGATGAGGTTTTCGGAACTGTTGAAGCTGTAAAAACGGTTAGCGACTTGTTTCTTCCGGTTGCCGGCACCATACTGATCGTGAACCCACTGCTAGAAAAACAACCCGAGCTGGTAAACTCAGACCCCTATGGAGACGGGTGGATGATTAAAATTACCGTGGCAGACGCCACTTCAGCGGAAGCTTTGATGGATAGCGCCGCTTATAGTGCATTGGTGGGATAGTATGAATACGCCGCTGCATTCACCCGCACCTCTTGGCTGGCTTCGCTTTATTCCGGCAATCATTTGGTGGCTGTTAAGCTATGGGTTGCTTACATTGCCCGGGTCTAAGGTTCCCGCTTATCCATGGATGGAAATGCTACAGGTTGACAAATGGGTGCATATCTTTCTCTT
The DNA here is from genome assembly GCA_040403945.1 of Sediminibacterium sp. Lineage (GTDB taxonomy): Bacteria > Bacteroidota > Bacteroidia > Chitinophagales > Chitinophagaceae > Sediminibacterium. The sequence goes on along the minus strand of JBBAJQ010000002.1, from coordinate 41,991 downwards.
TGCTGTTCTCTGCTGCTTATTTATCTGGCCTTTCAGATATACTACCCTATCCCCGGCTAACCGACTGAAATGGTTTTGGCTGATTGCAATATCGGCAGCCTGCTATGGAATTGCCATGGAATTTGTTCAAAAATATTACGTACTTAATCGCGCCTTTGAATTGGGTGATATTCTGGCCGATATTGCCGGATGCACGCTAGCGTTGTGGTTGGGCAAAAAATATGCATTGCAGTAGGGGTAAAAAATTGGTCCCGATAAAAATCGGGACCGCAACCAAAACTAACTGCTTATGAGAAAAAAAATAATTAATCGCTTATTGCCAGCTATTTAAGTTAGATACCAATACCACCCCTTTAGCTGCTTAAGCAATTTACAATAATATATGCGGTTTTTTGCGGTAATGCTCAGCAATTATTTGTTAAATCAGTAACCACAATCAATGGCAGTTCCGGAAGTTCCGGCATGGAAGTAGGGACTTAGAAACGGAATATTCATATTCAATCCCCTGAAAATCAATAATATACCAATTAACAACGTGCCATAGGCCAAGGTACTGCGCATCTGCTGCCTAAACCCCGGTCTAATAAAAGCACCCAGTATAGTAAGTAAAAAAAGAGCAGGCACAGTTGCCAAACCAAAACAAAGCATAAATGCCAGTCCCCCAGAAATAGACCCGGCAGCCATGGCACCGGTGGCCGCCACATATACCATTCCACAAGGCAGCAGTCCATTTACCATACCCATCCCTAACATCGAGGGTAGTGAAGGTTGCTGTAGAAACCTACCCATTAGTTGTTGTATCCTTTGCTGGAGCGGCAGAAAAAGGGGAGGCACTGCGAATGGCTTTGAAATTCTGGTAAACACAAAATACAATACCAGGAATGCGCCCAACAAGATTGAAAAACTTTGTTGCCATCCTGCCAGCGAAATTTGCCTGCCTACCAAGCCAAATAGCAGCCCAATGAAGGCATAAGTTGCTACCCGGCCTCCATGATATAACCATAATCCTGCATGCCGCTTACCTGCGGGCAAATGAGCAACGGGCAAACTTAGCACTAGGGGGCCACACATGCCTATACAATGAAAACTACTAATCGCCCCTAATAGTAAAGCCCCGGCAAAAAAAGATAAAGGAAGCATTAGGGTACAATAATTTCTTGTTCGTATTCGTAGGGAACCTGAAGCGCTACCCAATGCAACTTCGCCAAGTACTTTCCTGCGGGCCTTCCGGAAACGTTAATTAAACGAAGGGTAGCCGTATCGGGCAATAAGGGTACGCGCAAATCTTTTGCGGCATCTGTTTTACAATATAACCATAGATCGCCTTCCATTGTTTTGCCACGCATTTGATCGGGAAAACGAATTTGCAAGTTGCCTAAACTATCTATCAACATGTTAACAGCACCCATAGAAGCTGCATTCCGAAAGCCATCAATTTTATCTTGGTACCTTAACTCATCTTTATAATAATCTTTAGAAACCAAATCGAAATGAGTGCCCGAGGCCCTATAAACTAGGTATCCCATAAAAGCAGCAAACAAAACAAATACCAATATTAGAGATCTTCCCCAGTTCATAATTGCAATGTATTATTTTTCGGAATGTTCCTCGTTACTTGGGCCCAAAAAGCTAGTTGTTTTTTCGGCAATCACCGAACTACCCTGTGCTACTTGAATATGAATAGGCGTTTTTCTATTTACAATTGCCTGTGCAGGTAATACAATAAAAAAGGAAGCGGACGACTGCCCCTCAACCGGAATAGTAATTTCTTCCTTGCCAATCATTTGGATGCGGCCGACTTGATTTTCTAGTCGGATATGAACTTTTTCTTCGCGAGTGGTTTTGTTAATCAACTTAACATTATACAGATTGGTAATGCTATCAACCCCTCTTTCTTGGTATAACATACCGGCTGTTCTGATAATGGTTACATCTATATCCTTTCGGGTAAAGAGTAAAAAGCTCAACACCAACAATAACAAAGAACACAGTGCCGTATAAAACTTCATTCGAGTAGTATAGCGGAGCGGCTTGCCCTCGGCAATTGTATTTTCAGAAGCATACCTTATTAAACCGGTAGGCTTATCTAACTTGAGCATGATATGATCACAAGCATCAATGCATGCAGTACATCCAACACATTCCATCTGCACGCCATTTCTGATATCAATACCGGTTGGACAAACTTTCACACATTGATGGCAATCAATACAGTCGCCCAGTTGAGTAGTTTCCTCTCCTTTATGATGATGGCCTCGAGGTTCGCCGCGTTTATAATCATACGCAACAATCATAGAGTTCTTGTCTAGCAACACACTTTGTAGGCGGCCGTAAGGACAAACCACCGTGCAGGCCTGTTCTCTAAAATAGGCATACACTGCATAAAAAACGGCACTAAACAGACAAAGAGCAACAAAGCCTCCCGTATGCTGAGAAACAGGTTCTGTAATAATTTTTACCAGTTCCTTCATCCCAATGATATAGGCAAGAAAAAAATTAGCAATTATAAATGCCAGTGTAAAAAAAGCCAGATGCTTTAAAGATACTTTGCCTATTTTTTGAGTTGTCCACGGAGCGGCTGCCAATTGTCGTTGTGCCGGAGCGTCCCCTAAAATCCAATATTCCACTTTTCGAAACATCATCTCCATAAAATTAGTTTGCGGACAGGCCCAACCACAAAATAATCTTCCAAAAGCAGCCGTAAAGAGGATAATGAAAAAAACAAAAGTGATCATCGTAATTCCGAAAATGAAAAAATCTTGGGGCCAAAAAATTTTACCAAACAAAATAAATTTTGCCTGCGGAATATTAAACTGAAATAGAGGACGTCCATTGACTTGCACAAAAGGTAATCCAAAAAACACCAAAAAATATAGGATACTTAAAGCTGTTCTCAACCGGTAGAATTTGCCAGAAGGCTGATAAGCATAGATCCAATTGCGCTTACCGCTTTCACTTACCGTAGCAATTCTATCGCGAAAGTTTTCGGTTACCGGTTCATTATGATGTACAATCTGGCTCATGATACTTATTGTTCCGTATGGTTTATTGAACGGAAGGCTTTCCCGCGGCACTGTCACTATTTGTGGCTGGCCGCGAACTATCTGCAGTTACCTTTCCAGCATCCACCACCAATATCCCCTGGGGTTCTTTGGGCTTAGCTGGATGCGTTCCTTGTAAAGATTTTACATAGCTAGCCATTTGAGCCATTTGAGCGGGTGTATAATCTTCTTGCCAACTTTTCATTCCCTTTTCCGGATAGCCATATTTGATGGTTTTAAAAATATCCTGAATTGTATTTCCATGAATCCAGTAGTCGTCTGTTAAATTAGGCCCCACACTTCCGCCCCCATCTGCCAGGTGACAAGGAGAGCATGCTGTAGAAAATAATTGTTGCCCGCCCGCTAAATAATCAGGCGAAGTTTGATAAACTACTGTCTTTTCATCTACCAGGTTAGCAGCTTTTGCCAGATAGGCTTCCTTGTCGGCGGTTGCCTGGGTTACAGCCAACTGATATTCTTCTTCGCTGGAGGGTGCAGCATGCGATACATGAAAACGATACAGATAAATCACCGCGAAAACAATACAGGCATAAAATCCATATAACCACCAGGGCGGCAGCCGATTGTCTAGTTCCCGAATACCATCATAATCATGCCCCAAATCGATATTCGACTCTTCTTGTACCGGCTTAAAGCGGTTGACCTTTTCCCACCAGGCCGAAAAACTAAAAGATGGCTTTGCTTTAGGGGTAACTTCTTTTTCCTTAGAAAGGAGTGCGCGCAAATTGATAAGCAAATAAAAGATGGTGCCCAGCTCTACAATAATAACACTAATAAGGGCGTATAATGAGGTGTCGGATAGTTTGGCTACTATTTCGGTGCTAACGGCTGAGGTGGCTTGGGCATGCAATGGTGCAGCCCCGAGAAATAAACCGGCAATCAGTAATGCCTTGGTGGCTTTTTTGGCTTCCTGATAACGCTCTAGGTATAATTCAGCGGCCCCCAATACAACATAGGCCAGCAATACAATAACCAACAACAGGGCTACAATAATCCCTACCAACAGTTGGGCCATTGGATTACTCATCTCCGATGGAACCGGTGGGCCGGCAGCCAAAAGGGGTTGTTGAATAAATAGTAATAAAAACAGTATGCCTATTACAAATAATTTTTTATTCAATAGCAAACGTATAGGTTTCATTTTAGTAGGTTTTTCGGGTGGCAGATTAATGATTGAGTGGGATATTCTTTACTTCCTCTATCAACTTATCATCGGCCTTCAGGGCCCACCAAAGCATTACCGCAAACAGGGTAAAAAAAATGAAGAAAGACGTCATTCCGTATATATCAATCCCGGATATTTTTTCTAGATAATGGATGAATTTCATAAGTAGGTAATAAGTAGATTACTAATTATTGTTGTGTGGCTGCAGCTACTGGCGATGCTTTTATATCCGTTCCCATTCTTTGCAAATAGGCAATCATAGCAACTATTTCGCGGTTAGCCGGGGTTTTAATTTTATCGGCTGCCAATTTGGTTCGGATAGTTTCGGCCTGTTGCATTAAATCCTTATTAGCTACCTGATCGTATCCCTCGGGATAAGGCACGCCTAATCTTTGCATAGCCCTAATTTTTGCAGGAGTAGAAGCCGTGTCTATTGGATCATCTAACATCCACGCATAGGCAGGCATAATACTTCCCGGGCTCATACTCTGCGGCTCCAGCATATGATTATAATGCCAGCTATCAGGATATTTATTTCCTATACGAGCTAAATCGGGGCCCGTTCTTTTGCTTCCCCATTGAAAAGGATGATCATACACAAATTCGCCTGCCTTACTATATTCCCCATAACGGGCTACTTCATCACGAAAAGGACGAATCATCTGAGAGTGACAAACATAACAGCCGTTAGAAATATACAAATCTCTACCCTGCAACTCTAGGGGCGTATAGGGCTTAACTGAAGTGATGGTAGGAATGTTGCTCTTTATTAAGAAAGTAGGAATCAACTCTAATAATCCGCCAATGGCAACTAAAATAAAACTGAATACCAGCATTTGAACCGGCCGTCTTTCAATCCACTTATGCCAATATTCTTTTCCGTGTACAACTGTATCGGCTGAAAGTGGCGCTGCTTGTGCTTCTTCTTTGTCTAGCAAGGTTCCGGCAGCTACCGTTTTTGCTATGTTATATACCAAGATAAACATGCCAATCAAATACAACAACCCACCGATGCTTCTTACGATATAAAGTGGAATAATATGGGTTACCGTTTCTAGAAACTGAAATGCCAATGTTCCTTCGGGAGTAAATTGCTTCCACATCATAGCCTGGGTGAATCCAGCCCAATACATTGGAATAGCATATAACACGATACCTACCGTACCAATCCAAAAATGGGTTCCAGCAAGTTTCTTCGAATACAAGGGTGTTTGATAAATTCGGGGAATCAGCCAATACAATATGCCGAATGTGAGAAACCCATTCCATCCTAGGGCACCCACATGCACGTGCGCAATGGTCCAGTCGGAAAAGTGGGAGATGGCATTTACAGATTTAAGGCTCAACAGCGGCCCTTCAAACGTAGCCATACCATAACAGGTTATAGCAACCACCATAAACTTCAATACGGGCTCTTCACGCACTTTATCCCATGCACCCCGTAAAGTAAATAACCCATTTAGCATCCCACCCCAAGAGGGGGCAATCAGCATAATACTAAACACCACCCCCAAACTTTGTGCCCAGTCGGGAAGTGCAGTATATAGCAAGTGGTGAGGACCTGCCCAGATATAAATAAATATCAAAGCCCAAAAATGAATGATAGAGAGGCGATAACTATAAACAGGCCGATTAGCTGCCTTCGGCAAAAAATAATACATAATGCCTAAATAAGGCGTAGTTAAAAAGAAGGCCACAGCATTATGCCCGTACCACCATTGCACCAAAGCATCCTGCACACCGGCATACCAGCTATAGCTTTTAAATAAACTCACCGGCATTTCAAAAGAATTTACAATATGCAGCATAGCAACTGTAATCCAGGTGGCAATAAAAAACCAAATGGCAACATACAAGTGCTTTTCGCGACGCTGCATAATAGTGCCAAACATATTGATGCCAAATACCACCCAAATTAATGTAATGGCAATATCAATGGGCCATTCCAGTTCGGCATACTCTTTTCCGGTTGTATATCCTGCCAGCAATGTAACTGCGGCTGATACTATAATTAACTGCCAACCCCAAAAATGAATGGCACTAAGTGCTTTGCTAAACATGGGGGTTTTACATAGCCGCTGGAGTGAATAATACACCCCCATGAAAATTCCATTACCAACAAAGGCAAAAATAACCGCATTGGTATGCAGGGGCCGAACCCTTCCAAAAGTAGTAATGGGGAGCCCAAAATTAGCTGCCGGCAAATACATCTGCACGGCAGCTAATAACCCCACCAACATGCCTACTGCACCCCACAAAATAGTAGCAAAGGCAAAGTTCTTTACAATGCGATTATCATAATAAAAAGTTTCTACTTGCATGGGAACTAAATGATTATATTATGGTTTAACAATGGTTGTAGAAATAACACCCACTCCCTCTTTTTTTTCCTTTTTATGCGCAGAGGCAGGCTTGCGGTCGTCGAATAAAATGCGAATTGACGGCGAAACCTCATCATCATACTGGCCATTTTTTACATTCCAAATAAATGCCAATAAAAAAAGGGAAGCAATAGACAAACTCACAATCAAAAGGATAATTATTACACTCATATATTCTAATAAAAGTCAAAACTACCCAGTGAAAATCATGTGATTTATGATAAAAATCATTTTTCGAAAATTATTTCATCCCCAGCCGATTGCAATACCAATTGCTCATGCCAAATGCAATTAATAAAATACTAATGCTGCTGCATGGCATTAAAATGGCTGCAATCATTGGGTTAAGACTACCCTGCACCGCAAAAAATAATCCTATGATATTATAAACAATGGATACAATAAAGGCAGTAATAACAATTTGCTTGTTCGCCCTCGCCACCCGCAGAAACAAGGGTAGCTGGGTTAGGGCATTGGCAGACAAAATGCAGTCACTGGCTGGGGTAAATCGATTATTTTCATCAGAAACAGCTATGCCAACATCTGCCTGCATTAATGCTCCAGCATCATTTAATCCATCACCAACCATAATTACGCGATGCCCTTTTTGCTGCAATTCCCTTACTACCTCCAGTTTATCACCGGGCAACTGATCGAATAATAATTGCACGTCTTTACCAAATAGCTGTTGCAACATCCGTTTATCGGCAGCATGATCGCCGCTTACTACAGCAATCCGAAATCTTTTTTTTATCGTTGCTATTAATCCGGGTAAGCCTTCGCGATATTCGGGGCTGAAAGTAAACTTGCCTATTAGCTGTTGTTCCCACGAAAAATATACTTCGGCAAAAGATCCAGGAGCCTGTGATTCACCCAACACAAAACGCGCAGACCCTAACATCAATAAATCATCGCCAATCAATCCCTCTATGCCTTTCCCGGGCATTTCAGTAAATGCCAGTACCGTGGCCCGCTCCTGGATACCCGCCCATGCTACAATAGCCTTACTAAGCGGATGGGTTGACTGAGCTGCCAAACTAGCAAGGCCTTTTCTTTGCTGATAAGTTAGGGGTTGACCATAATAAGCCACTTCATTAAAGTGACCGGTAGAAAGGGTGCCGGTTTTGTCGAACAAAATATAATCAGCATTGGCCAAGTTTTCGAGTGTTTGGGCATTTCGCAGGAAAAATTGATTGCGACCCAGGCGACGTAACATATTCCCGTTTGTAAACGTATTACTTAATAAAAGTGCGCAAGGGCAGGCAATTATCAGCACCGCCGTTACGGAATTAAGAGCTCGAGTGGCATCTCGCATCAACCAATAACTTCCTGCCAACAGTGCAATGGTTAATACTCCCCAGGTAAAATAGCGACTTAGGGCATTTACAAAGGAGTGGGTTTCTTTGGCCGATGTTTTTTCTTCGCGCCTATTCCAAAGCTGGGTTAAATAACTATGTGTTACTTCTCTAATTACCAGCAATTCAATATTGCTTCCCAGCTGCTTCCCGCCCGCATAAATAATTTCTCCCATCTCTTTTTCAACCGGAATACTTTCACCGGTAACAAAGCTGTAATCAATCAGCGCCTTACCTCTAGTTAATATCCCGTCTGCCGGTATCAAATCTCCATGGTGTATTAATAAGGTATCATTTAGTTGCACATCGGGCAAGGTTATAGACGATACCCCATTATTTTTCACTAAAGAAACCGACATAGGAAAATAGGCAGTATAGTCTCTGTCGAAACTTAACTGCTGATAGGTTTTATCTTGTAATACCCTGCCCAACAGCATAAAAAAAACAATCCCACTCATCGAATCAAAATAGCCGCCTCCTGTGCCACTTACTACTTCATATAAACTTCTTGCAAAAGTTACCCAAATAGCCAAAACAATGGGTGCGTCTATATTCAGATACCGACTGCGAAGTCCTGCCCAGGCACTGCTATAAAATTCAGTTGCACTATAAAAGAATACCGGCAAACTAAGTAACAAATTAGCATATCGGAATAACTGCTGCAAAAGCTGCTCCTGCGCATCTATACCAAAATATTCGGGGAAGCTCATGAGCATGATATTGGAAAAGCAAAACCCCGCCACACCCATTTTATACAACTTAGTCCGATTGATTGGGGCATGCTTGATTTGCAAATCTTGCAAACTAAAATAGGGCTCATATCCAATACTGGTAAGCAATTCGGCCAACAATCGTAATGAAAAGCCAGAGTGCTTATAAATAACAGATACCTGTTTCTTTTCGAAATGCACCTTACAACTGATTACTGCCGGATTCAACTGATGTAAATTTTCTAGTAGCCACAAACAACTGCTACAATGAATCTGCGGCAGATATAATTCAACATGGGTTTGGCTATCATCCTGAAAACGGATTACCCCCCGTTGTGCTTTTGGATCATCCAAAAATGCAAATTGATCGGCCCGTACCTTTCTCAGCTGATTTCCCGGCGTTTTGTCTAAAGAATAATATGCGCAAAGTCCGGCATTTTCTAAAATCTCATACACCATCTTACAACCACTACAACAAAAATGCTTATCGTCTATTACTAAATCTTCCGCCCCCACCCGCTCACCGCAATGATAACAGGTAACTGCCTGTTCGGGTAACTGAACTTTATGCATAAGAATATCAGTTAATGTTGGTTGAATGAAAAAAACGTGGATACAGCAAATTTTGCTCTATGTATATCCACTGATGAACCTTGGTTTCTAATTGATAAAAATGCTGCACACAATTTTTAAACGCTGCACTCCAGGCCGGCTTCATTTGAAAGTTGTTCAATAATTGCCTGAGTCGAACGAGTATAGCAGTGATTTTCTTTTGTGTATGCTGAATTTGCTCTACAACATCCGGCAGTAACTCAAAATCTGCTCCCTTATGCTGAATGCCCGGATATATAAGTCCCTTTTCCTTTAAAAAAAGATGGGTTATTTCATCAAATAATTTGGTAAACAACATCAACACCAACTCAATATGCTGGTCTTCGAATTCATTTGCCGTATGTTGCGAGAAAAACTGCTCAATGCAGCTACATATTGCCAACAATTCGGGCTGACACTCCTGCTCTATCTTTTTACAGAGTGCCGGTGCAGTAATCTGATCCTCCAACTGTATGTTCCAAATACTAGCTTCCATGCCCGAAAATTTTGATGCAAATTATCTCGCATCAACAGGCAAGTAAATGATAACATTCAGATAAATAAATGACTTTTGTCATTTTTACTGCAATGCGCTTTAAAAAAGTATAAAAAAGAAAAAATAGTAGCGGGATATTTCCCTAATCCTGAATATTAGCCGTTCTTAACAGCTCTTTCGGTTGGATGATTTTTATTTTTTTACCCTCAAGATCAATCATCCCGTCTTTTTTAAATTCACTCAAGAGGCGGATAGCCGACTCGGTAGCGGTTCCCACCAGATTGGCAATTTCTTCCCGCGACAAGCGAACGCTCAAGGTTACCCCATCTTGCTCATATCCGTAGGTTTCTTTAATAAATAAAAGTGTTTCTGCCAGTCGCTCTCGAATAGGCTTTTGTGCAAGATGGGTAAGTTTCACTTCTGCACGATGCAATTCGTCGCTTAGCAATTTCATCATCTCAAAGGCAAGATTACTATCGAGCTTCAATACTTTTATAAACAAATCTCGGGGTATAAAACATACTTGGGTGTCTTCTAGGGCTTCAGCAGTGGCACTATATCTTTCGCCACTCAATAAAGCCCGATAACCAAGAATATCCCCCGCCTTCACCAGCCGAATTATCTGCTCTTTGCCATCATCCCCCAAGTGCGACATTTTAATTTTTCCATTACTCACACAATACACACCCAATGGATGAGACCCCTCATTAAATAAGGTCTGTCCCTTTTTATAAACATTACAAACCTTCTGATCGTTAATCTGATTAACATGATCTTCATGTGCCTTACAAAATATTGAATTGAACCGCTGATTGCAGTTCTGACAGGTTGAGTTATCGGGATGTATAGTCATAAAAGCAATTTGTAAATTTTTTTCTATTACACCTCTAACAAATGTACAAAAAACTGCCGCCAAAGACCATTATTTAATAAATACGGCTAACAGAAATTAAGCGGGTTGCTTGTAAATAGTACTCTTTGGTTTGCAACGATAATAGTAATTTTACCGGCATGATTTATTTTAACTGGAACGACAGTGTAAATCTCTTGTCGAAACTAACCTTTCGAAAGCTTTGGAATGCCGCTATGGTATATGGCTCTTACCAGGTTTCCCGATTTAGCGGAAAGCCTATTCAATGGGGTATGCCCATTTCCGTTTCATTTGAACCCACTACCTCCTGTAACCTGCGCTGCCCTGAATGCCCCAGCGGACTGCGGGCTTTTACACGCCCTACCGGAATGCTGCAAAATGATTTTTTCAGTCGCACCATTGAAGAAATACATAAAGACCTGCTCTACCTTATCTTTTACTTTCAGGGGGAACCCTATCTGAATCCTGATTTTTTAAAAATGGTGCGATTTGCGCACGAAAAAGGCATTTATACAGCCACTTCCACCAATGCGCATTACCTGACTGATGAAAAAGCGAAGGAAACAGTTGAAAGTGGGCTAGATCGGCTGATTATTTCTATTGATGGCACTACGCAGGAGGTTTATGAGCAGTATAGGGTGGGAGGGCAGCTAAATAAAGTATTGGAAGGTGCCCGGCGGATGGTTTACTGGAAAAAACAATTGAAAAGCAAAACCCCCTTTATTTTTTTCCAGTTTCTGGTAGTAAAACCCAATGAGCATCAACTGGATGATATCCGAAAAATTGGGGAAGAAATAGGGGTAGATCAGGTTCGATTTAAAACCGCCCAGGTGTATGATTATGAAAATGACCCCCATCAATTAATCCCCGCCAACGCAACTTATAGCCGCTATAAAAAAGACGCAACCGGAAGGATGCAGGTAAAAAGCGGATTACATAACCGTTGCTGGAAACTATGGCATGCCAATGTGATAACCTGGGATGGGCTGGTTGTTCCTTGTTGCTTCGACAAAGATGCTATCCATCGTTTGGGGAATCTGCAAAACCAATCTTTTGGCGAAATATGGCAAAGTGGTGCCTACCGGGATTTTAGAAATCAATTGATGAACGGCCGAAAAAACATTGACATTTGTTCTAATTGCAGCGAAGGATTAAAGGTTTGGGAACAATAAGCTTTGTGCAAAATTGGTACCTTTGTATTCTATGAAATGTATCTCCCTCTTTCTCCGCAGTAGTATACCCTTCGTGTTGGTGTTTTTTACCTTATCTGCCACCGCCCAATATACCAACCCCAACTACGAGTTCAGAGGCGTTTGGGTGGCTAGTGTTGAAAATATTGATTGGCCCAGAAGTAAAAAACTGTCTGTAGAAGAACAAAAAGCCAGCTTTATTGAAATGCTGGACATGCACCAGAAAAATGGTATGAATGCAATCCTAATGCAAATCAGACCATCGGGCGACGCACTCTATCCCTCTAAGCTTGAACCCTGGAGCGAATATCTTACCGGTATGCAGGGACTGGCACCCGACCCCTATTACGACCCCCTCTCTTTTATGATTACTGAAACGCATAAGAGAGGAATGGAATTTCATGCTTGGCTCAATCCTTACCGGGCAGTGTTTAATATTGTTAAATCTTCCGTTGCCCCCAACCACCCTACCAAAATCCATCCCGAATGGTTTTTAGTGTATGGAGACAAAAAATACTACAACCCAGGATTACCCGAAGTAAGAAAGCATACCGTTGCCATTGTGAAAGACCTCGTTAGCCGATACGATTTGGATGCTATTCACATGGATGACTATTTTTACCCCTACCGCATTGCCGGAAAAGAATTTCCTGATGAAAAAGCCTACCAAGAGTGGGGGAAAGGTCTCTCAAAAGACGCCTGGAGAAGAAGTAACTGCGACAGCATCATTGTAAACCTGCACGAAGCTATCCGACAAGTAAACCCCGAGGTAAAATTTGGCATCAGTCCGTTCGGTGTTTGGCGCAACCAATCGAAAGATCCCATGGGTAGTAATACAACTGCCGGACAAACCAATTACGACGATTTATATGCGGATATACTTTTATGGCTTCAAAAAGGCTGGATAGATTATGTAGTTCCGCAACTCTATTGGGAACGCGGACATGCCGCAGCCGACTACTCAACCCTGTTAAAATGGTGGAACGATTACAGTTATGGTAAAAACGTGTATATCGGTCACGGTTTTTACCGTGCCGGCAGTAACCCAGCCTGGAAAAATCCGAATGAGCTACCAGCGCAGATAAAAGAACTTAGGAGATACCCAACTACGCAAGGAAGCGTATACTTCAGCAGTAAGTCTTTCGAAACCAATCCCAACGGATGGAGTGATAGTTTACGCAATAATTATTATCGCTATCCCGCACTGGTTCCGCCCATGCCATGGATTGATGATAGCAGCCCCGAACAGCCAAAAATTGAAAAGAAAGGTGGAGGAGAATTCCAGGTTACTTATTCCGGTACCGAAAATATTCGGGGATTGGCTTTACTGATAGGCACACCCGGCAAGGAAGCCAAGTTTATCCATACGAAGCTGATTAAAGTATTCCCCTTGCAAAAACAAATCACGCTGCAACTAAATCAGTACCCGGAAACCCAGGGAAATAGGGCTTTTGTGGTAACCATCGACAGGGGTAATAATGTAAGTCCGCTAACGGAACTTAAATAGCAACTATCTTTTGTTAGCGATTTTCCCATTTCCCAAACAGCTTTTCTACTTGTTGGGTTCGAAATTGAAAAATCTGCTTCAGTTGTTTCCGCACGAATAATGTGTGGGCAATATCGCCCAATACCCAAAAAGGTATTTTATAATGCACAATATCCGTCATCTCAACTCCCCCTTCAATTTCTGTAAAGTGATGCTGATGGTGCCATAAACTATAGGGTCCAAAGCGCTGCTCGTCTACAAAATATTTTCGATCGGTAACATGTGTTATCTCCGTCATCCAATAAAGGGGGATGCCAAAAAGTGGCTTTACGGTATATTCGATTATCTGCCCGGGATACATGGTACTTCCATGATGCTTAGAGCGGATTTGAAAACCTAGGTGCTGCGGGGTAATCGTTTTCAGGTTATCAGGTCTGCTAAAAAATTCCCAGGCATCATCCAGAGTTACAGGAATGGAAAGTACTGTTTTGAGTGTGTATGTTTTAGACATTAGCTGAAAATATAACCTTATAACACCCCTTTAGCCAATAAGTTCGGGAAAAATCGGAATAGACAGGGCTAGCAGGGCAGAGGATTTTTACTCCCAACAAGTATACGAGGATTCGGCAGGATAAATAGAGTATAAAATATATTTAGGGTTACCTTTGCAATCCATGAAGAAAGTATTCTCCGCTATATCCGGCGGCTTATTTTTATGTATGATTCCCTTACTGGCTACCTGGTTATTAATGGGATCCTGTGCTAATATCATTCCGCCCGGTGGTGGTTTGCGCGACACCCTACCACCCCGATTAATCATGGCAACGCCCAAAGACTCTTCCGTAAACGTAAAACCCAAACTAATCACCCTCACATTTGACGAATACGTAAGTGCACAGGATGTTCCACAAAACTTATTAGTAAATCCATCCTTAGAAAACTTCCCTTTAGTAGATTATAAACTTAGAAATGTTACTATAAAACTAAAAGATACCCTGCGGGATAATACTACCTATATTTTTCAGTTTGGCGATGCAATTAGGGATGTGAATGAAAATAATATTGCCCGCAATTTCACGTATGCTTTTTCTACCGGAAAAACCCTAGACAGTTTAACCTATCGCGGGAAAGTAATATTGGCAGCAAGCGGAAAAATCGATTCAACCCTGATTGTAGTTTTACACAAAAACCTAAGCGATACGGCTATCTTTAAGGTAAAGCCCCTTTACTACACTAAACTCAATGGAAAGGGGGAATTTGCATTCTCATTTTTACCAAGAGATACTTTTCAGGTTTTTGTAGTGAAGAGTAGCTTTTCTAAAAAATACGACGACAGTACAGAACACTTTGCCTTTCTGCCCTATGCAATAATTCCCGGCAAAGCGAAAAAAGATACGCTCTACGCCTATAAAGCCCTAGAGCCTGAAGTAAAAAAAAGCAGCACCCCCCTAAAAGCAGGGCCCTCTAGTGTAAAAGATGATAAAAGATTACGCTATACCACCAATTTAGAAAGTGGCCGGCTAGATTTACTTCAGATGCTGCAACTTCGATTTCCAAAAAAAATCAGCCGGTGGGACTCTGCAAGTATCCTATTATGCGACACCCTTTATCAACCGCTAAAAGGGGTAGCCGTTACTACAGATACTTCCGGAAAGGTTATCAGCCTCCAATATCAGGCAAATGAGAATCAGTCGTTCCGACTATTGCTTAAAAAAGATGGGATAACCGACACTTCGGGAGCTACCCTGCTAAAAACAGATACCCTATCTTTTAAAGCCAAAAAGCAGGAAGACTATGGAAGCGTTCGGGTGAGATTCACTAACCTAGATTTGAGCAGAAAGCCGGTGTTACAACTGTATCAAGGGGATAAATGGATGGGGTCTTTCCCGCTCACTTCGGCAGAGTGGAAGAAGGTACTTTTTTATCCGGGCAACTTTGAAATGCGCATTCTGTACGATACGAATGGAAACGGCATCTGGGATCCCGGGCAATATCCCGGCAACAAGCAACTTCCCGAAATCGTATACCTGATAACAAAAGAATTATCTGTAAGAGCCAATTGGGACAATGAAGTAAACGTGCAATTGTAGGTAACAAACAATATAATTGTACCTTTACGCCCATCCGAAACTGCTACTTATGTCGCTGCCTTCCGCCTTACTGGAAAATGCCGTTGCCGAATTTTCGCGCCTCCCGGGAATTGGGCGCAAAACCGCGCTACGACTGGTTTTACACCTGCTAAAGCAGGAAGAACCCGTGGTTGCGAATTTTGCCGAAACGGTTGCCCGAATGCGGAAAGAAATCAAATTCTGCATCCGCTGTTATAATGTGAGTGACGGAGCCCTCTGCTCAATCTGTACCAATACCAGTCGCAATCAACACATGATATGCGTGGTAGAAACCATTCGGGATGTGATTAGCATCGAGAATACCCAACAGATGAACGGCACTTACCATGTTTTAGGAGGCATCATCTCTCCCCTGGATGGAATTGGTCCGGAACAACTTACCATTCCTACATTAATCAAGCGGGTGGAGGAAGGGGAAGTAGAAGAATTGGTTTTTGCACTCAATCCAACCATACAAGGAGATACAACCATATATTATATCCAAAAAAAACTGGCACATCTTTCCTGTAAAATTACTACCATCGCCCGTGGAATATCTTTCGGGGGCGAGCTGGAATTTGCAGATGAAATGACGCTCGCCCGAAGCATTGCACACCGGTTACCTGTTCAGCAATATGTAAAATAATATCGGCTGACCATTTTTAGAATACACTTATTTATTTCTACAACCAATTTTTTCAAAAGCTGGGTTTAACAATTTTTCTTACGGGCTTAATTAATGTTTGGATAATTTTGTAACTGAAAATATTACTTCATGAAAAAATGGATGAAAGTACTTTTAACGATAGCTGCCATTGGTTTAATCGCCGGATTGCTGATGGTATTCTGGATATTTAACAAACCACACCGCGATGTAGCAAAAGAAAAAGGCATAGCCCTTAGCGCACAGCAAGTATATGATGCCTTTCGCACAAATGAAGCTTCGGCTAATAGTAAATACCTAGATAAAGCCATTGAGCTTACCGGAACTGTTGCCGACGTTAGCACCAATCAGGAAGGGCAGAAAGTGGTAAATTTTTCTACCAACGACCCGCTGGTGATGATAAACTGTACTTTTAAAACAGACCCCGGAAACCTAAAAGCCGGCGACACGATTACATTCAAGGGCATTTGTACCGGGTATATCCCCGATGCCAATGTAGTAATTAATGAAGGTGTACTTATAAAATAATATTCCGATATGAAAAAGATATTCCTGACAACATTTTTTGCCCTTTCAATGCTAGTAAGCTTGCGGGTAGAAGCACAAAAAACTTTTGGCACTCGCAATGGGCAGATTGTTTTTCAATCTCCTACCGACGAAGACGTAAAAGCAATCAATAACGAGGTAAGCAGTCGATTACTAGATAACGGAGCCTTAAATTTTAGCCTGCTAATCAAAGGTTTTAAATTCAAGATGGCCGAGATGCAGGATCATTTTAATACACAATACTTACAGAGTACCCAGTTTCCCCGCGCCGATTTTAAAGGCAACATTACCAATATAAGCTCGGTAAACTTTGCCAAAGACGGCAGTTACCCTATTCAGGTAAAAGGCGACTTGACCTTGCATGGGGTTACCCAAAAAGTGTCTGCCAGTGGTACCTTGGTTATTGCAAAAGGTAAACCCCTGGCCAAAGCCAATTTCCCCCTTGTAATCAAAGATTTTGGTGTAAATGCCCCGGATGTAACGGAAAAAGTAACCATTTCTATCAACTGCCAGTACCAGTAGCACTTCCCCCGCTTTATTTTGTAAAACGCTTTGCGAATAGTAACTTTGCAGTACCATTCAGGTGGATTTGTTTATTGTTCAGCCTGTCGCTATTCCCGCATGGGAACTATCGAACTAATAAACGTTAAGATATGTTGCTCATCTCTGCATTCTCAGCGTAATTAGTAGTGGAATTTAGTAAGTAAATGGATTCATCCAATATTGCATATTATGGATATCAGAGAAATACTATTGAAAAAAATTCTGGTGATAGACGGAGCCATGGGTACCATGATTCAACGTCATCGGTTAACGGAGGCGGATTACAGAGGCGAGCGCTTCCGCGATTGGCACCTGGATGTGAAGGGTAATAACGATTTGCTTTGTATCACCCAACCAGATATAATAAAAGGTATCCATCGCCAATACCTGAATGCAGGCGCGAATATCATTGAGACCAATACATTCAGCAGTACAAAAATTGCCATGGCAGACTACGAAATGCAGTCATTAGCCTATGAACTGAATGTAGCCGCTGCTCGCTGTGCAAAAGAAGCAGTAACTGAATACAGGGCCGACAATCCCCAGGCAGATGCCAATTTTGTGGCCGGCGCCATCGGACCCCTCAATAAAACACTCAGCTTATCACCCGACGTTAATAATCCCGGATATAGGGCAGTTACCTTTGCAGAAGTAGTAGAAGCTTACTACGAGCAGATTCGGGGGCTGGTAGATGGCGGGGTAGATATATTATTAATAGAAACCATTTTTGATACCCTAAATGCCAAAGCGGCCATTGTTGCAGCCAATCAATATTTTCGGGATCAGGCACAAAAGCCACTTCCGATTATGATAAGTGGTACAATAACTGATGCTTCTGGAAGAACGTTGAGTGGACAAACCCTGGAAGCTTTTTATATTTCGGTAATGCATGCTAAGCCTTTGAGCGTAGGCCTCAACTGTGCCCTTGGGGCAGCAGAAATGCGGTCGCATATTGAGGAACTTTCCCAAATAGCTGCTTGCTTTACCTCTGCCTATCCCAATGCCGGCTTACCAAATGCGATGGGGGAATATGATGAACAACCCCATGAAACCGCGCACTTTATTGAGGATTGGGCTAAAGAAGGTTTTGTAAATATAGTGGGGGGTTGCTGTGGCACAACACCTGATCATATTGAACATATTGCCAACGCAGTAAAAAATATTACCCCCCGGTTACTACCGGAAGTGCTTACCGCCTGATTGAACATATTATGAGTAAACACACCATTCACCCCTTTATGCGTTTATCTGGTCTCGAGCCCCTCGTTATCAGGCCCGAAACTAATTTTGTGAATGTAGGGGAGCGCACGAATGTTACCGGTTCTAAAAAATTTGCCCGCCTTATCCGGGATAATCAACTAGAAGAGGCCCTCTCGGTTGCCCGCCAGCAGGTAGAAAGTGGCGCACAAATTCTAGATGTAAATATGGATGATGCCATGCTGGATGGCGTTACCGCCATGACGAATTTTATCAATCTTCTGCAAAGTGAGCCCGATATCGCCCGCATCCCTATCATGATAGACAGCTCGAAGTTTGAAATTATTCATGCCGGCTTGCAATGTGTGCAGGGAAAATGCATTGTGAACTCTATTTCACTAAAAGAAGGAGAAGAGAAATTTATTCAACAAGCACATATTTGTCGCGACTTTGGCGCTGCTGTTGTGGTAATGGCTTTTGACGAGCAAGGACAGGCAGATAATAAACAAAGAAAAGTTGACATCTGTGAGCGGGCATATAAAATTTTAACTGAAGTAGTAGGCTTCCCCCCGCAGGATATTATTTTCGACCCAAACATATTTGCGGTTGCAACGGGTATAGAAGAGCATAATAATTATGCAGTAGATTTTATTGAAGCCACCCGTGAGATTAAACAAAAAATGCCGCTGGCTAAAATAAGCGGAGGCGTTTCGAACGTTTCTTTTTCTTTTCGCGGGAACGACCATGTGCGAGAGGCCATCCATTCGGTATTTTTATTTTATGCCATTCGTGCTGGCATGGATATGGGCATTGTTAATGCCGGGCAACTGGTGGTATATGATGAAATTGAGCCCGTTTTAAAAAGCCTCTGTGAGGATGTATTACTCAACCGAAATAATGATAATAACCAAGCTACGGAATCACTTATCCAACATGCCGAAACAGTAAAAGCAAAAGGTAAAGTAGAAGTAAGAGATGAAGCTTGGAGAAATGAACCCATTCAAAAAAGATTGTCACACGCACTTATCAATGGTATTACCGATTACATTGAAGCTGATACAGAAGAAGCCCGGCAAGCCTATGCCACTCCCCTGGAAGTAATTGAAGGCCCCCTAATGGATGGAATGGGTATAGTAGGTGATTTATTCGGTGCCGGAAAAATGTTCTTACCCCAAGTAGTAAAAAGTGCCCGGGTAATGAAAAAAAGCGTGGCCGTATTAACCCCATATATTGAAGCAGAAAAAGAAGAAAAAAAGAAAGCGCATCTCGCAGCAGGCACTACCGGAACAGAAGCTGCAGGAGCCGCTAAAATATTATTAGCTACCGTAAAAGGAGACGTGCATGATATTGGAAAAAATATCGTAGGCGTTGTGTTGGGCTGTAATGGATACGAAATAATCGATCTGGGGGTGATGGTATCGGCTGATAAAATATTAGATACAGCGCAAAAAGAGCAGGTAGATATAATAGGGCTCAGCGGACTAATTACCCCTTCCCTGGATGAAATGGTACATATTGCCCATGAAATGAAAAGAAGAGGTATGCAACAGCCTCTGTTGATTGGTGGCGCCACAACCTCTCGGATGCATACGGCGGTAAAAATCGCCCCCGAATATTCAAATGGGGTAATTCATGTGCTGGATGCTTCCCGGAGTGTTACGGTGGTTGGCAGCTTGCTGAATAAAGATTTGCGCGAAGGTTTTTTAAAAAATACAGAGAAAGATTATGCCGAATTAAAAACCGGGTTCGAAAATAAAAAACCGGTTAAAGAATACCTCAGCTATGCGGAAGCCCTTAACAACAAATGCAAAATCAATTGGGCAACCTATCAGCCTACACGCCCCGCATTTACCGGCATTCGTGCATTTGATGAATATGATCTGAATGCCCTTCGATCTTTTATAGATTGGAAACCTTTTTTTATTGCCTGGGAAATGCACGGATCTTTTCCTGAGATATTAAGTGATGAAATTGTTGGCAAAGAAGCCACCCGTTTATATGCAGATGCCAATGCCCTACTCGACCAACTGATTGCCGAAAAATGGCTGACTGCAAAAGGGGTTATTGGATTTTGGGAAGCCAATAGCAAGGAAGATAGTGTAGAAATTAATAGTGCAGATGGACCAGTTAGTTTACATTTTCTTAGACAACAAATTCGAAAAGCAGCAGGTCAGCCTAATCTATCATTAGCAGATTTTATTGCCCCTGCAACTGCCGGCTATAAAGATTACATGGGCGCATTTGCAGTAACTATAGACGGGATAGAACCCCATATCCAAAGAATGGAGGCTGCCCATGATGATTATAGTAAGATAATGTTACAGGCACTGGCAGATCGATTCGCAGAAGCCTTTGCGGAAGCCCTTCACTTGCAAACACGTACAACCTGGTGGGGATATGATCCTTCAGAGCACTTGAGCAATGAAGAATTGATTAAAGAAAAATATACCGGTATCCGGCCGGCCCCAGGATATCCCGCTTGCCCAGATCACACAGAAAAATATCCACTTTTTAACCTATTACAGGTAACCCAATATACCGGCATTCAACTTACCGAAAACCTGGCCATGTATCCGGCTTCTTCAGTATGCGGGTGGTATTTCGCCCATCCACAAAGTCAGTATTTTGGAGTTGGCAAAATTCAGCGCGACCAATTGAAAATATATGCGGAACAAAAAAGCATGTCTATGGAAGATGCCGAAAAATGGTTGCGCCCTAATTTGGATTAATTTTGCGTACCTATGATGAAGTACCTTTTACTATGTGGTTTATTGCCCCTATCATTGTTGGCTCAAAAAACCCGCAATGAAAGGAAAGGAGAATTTTATTTTTCCTGGGGTTATAACAAAGAATGGTATACCCGGTCGGATGTTAAAGTAAATCAACCGGCATTGGGCAATAAATATACGTTGCATCAGGTTCGGTCGCACGACAATCCAGGATGGGATAAGGGCATCTTTACTATTCCACTCAGCATACCCCAATACAATTGGCGAATTGGCTATTTCTTTGATAAGCAAAAAGGATTGGCCTTTGAAATCAACTTCGACCATACCAAACATATTATACAAGACGGCCAAACCATGCGCATCTCCGGAACCCTGGGTGGCAGAGGGGTAGATAGTTCTATCTTGTTCAGTTCAGCGAATGGATTTTATTATTTTTTAAATAACGGTGCGAATTTTTTATTGTTTAATCTGGTAAAAAGATGGCGGCTATGGGAAGCCCCCCATAAAAATTTTACACTCGATGCCCTCGGCAAGGGAGGTATTGGCCCTGTTATTCCGCATGTTGAAAATAGTTTATTCGGAAATAAAAATACGGATGGATTTCAGCTAGGCGGATGGAATATGGGAGTGGAGGCGGGAATAAAAGCTACTTTTTATCGCCATGTATTTTTGGAGTTTACCAATAAAGTAGATTATGCCCGTTATTCTGGATTAAAGGTTTATCAGGGAACCGCTAGTCAGGCATTTGGAACCTACGAACTGATTCTAAGTTTGGGGTACACCTTCGCTGCAGGAAAAAAAATAGCCAAATCTTAGTGCTACCTTTTTTCGAATAACCACCACAAACGTTTTCTTGGCTTAACTTTGTAGTTATCCTTTATGTAAGATTGGATAAACTGCATTGCCTCCGCAATATCATCGGTTAACAGAAAAAGTTTTTTATCCGCTGCACTAATCGTACCCTTATCAATCATTGTATCAATAGCCAGTAACAGGGGAGTAAAATACTCTTTGCCGTATAACACAATGGGGAAATTATTAATCACCTTAGTTTGGGCAAGGGTAAGTGTTTCAAACAACTCATCCATTGTTCCAAAACCGCCGGGTAAAATCACAAACGCATAAGAGTACTTAACCAACATCACTTTTCTAATAAAAAAGTAGTTGAAAGTAATCCACTTATGCATATACGGATTGGGGTGCTGCTCAAAGGGAAGCTGAATATTGCACCCTACAGAAGTGCCATTATTTTCGAAAGCACCCCGGTTGGCGGCCTCCATGATGCCGGGTCCACCACCCGTCATGGTAGTAAATCCCAGGGCAGCTATTTGTTTGCCAAATTCACGGGCAGCCAGATAATACGGGTGCTGTTCGGAAAACCGAGCAGAGCCAAAAACAGTAATACAGGGATCCAGAAAGTGCAAGGCCCGAAAGCCCTTAATAAACTGCTTAAAAACGTCCCAAGCAAAGTAAAACTCATTTATCCGGGGCTTAGGGCCATCTAAATAAACAGGTTCCCGGGCGGGGATGATTCTTTCAACTGGGTTCATAAGAATTAGTAAAATGGTAAAATGTTGGTATGCTATTTGATGTAATATTACAATACATGTTACACATCTTACAAAAAACTTCTCTTGCACTGCTGATATGTTTCTGTATCAGCGGGCCTGCTAATGCACAGAAGAAAGTGGCACTTGAACTAATGCGCTGTTACTCTTCCGCCGGGCCATCGATGAAATACCTATTAGACAGTACCCGACAGCGGGCAATCTTACAACAACTATATACAACCCTGTTAAAAGAACACGATATTCAATTAACAGATACCACACAAATTCCTATTGCATTACTTACGCTTGCTGATCTTAAAAAAAATACGCCTATTAAAACTAATAAAGCTGATACTAGTTTACTACATCTTTATATTGACTGTTTTGAAACCAATGCAATTAATTTTTTTGAAAAAGATAGTAGTTACTTATACGATTCTGCATTGGCGCGCAGATCGATGTATGTAATTCAGCTCAACTACTTTCTTTTTAATTACAAAAATGAGCTAATAGAAAGGAATGAACTGGCCATATCCCTTACGTACAAAGAATCTCCCTCCATTGGCATTCCATTCAACCGGCTATACATAGATGGCACGCAACAACAGGTTTTAAGCACTACGGCTAACGGATTTACTGAATCTATAAAAGTTGGTATTAAATATCTATTCAATCCCAACAACCTATCATCCCTTATTGAGCTAAAAGTACCTACGGTTTATTTCTATAATAATTTTATACCCCAGGAAGTATATCAGTCGAGTCAGATAATCGTACCCGGTTTCAAAAATAATTCATGGCAATTTCAATTGCCCCAGGGTGATCAAATTATCAGAAACAGTGATCTTGGAGTAATAGGCGTTAAGGTGGATGACAAAAAAATGCCCGAATTTCCGGGATGGTTATTCGATTCGCTTAGTAAAATGAAAGAATACCGTAACAACAATTTTATTTGCTTACAAAGAGAAAGTAGGGATGTTTTACAAGACGTAACTTATGTAAGCAGATTGATAGGTACCTTATATCAATCGGGAGAAAATATGATTGGTTTTTTTCCGATTGACAAAAAAGTTAGCTGTTTGCTGCGCGAAAAAGATACCCTTGCCGTATTTTCGATAAGCCTTACGCCCAATCAAAAAGACAGCAGTTATCTGTGGCTGCATCAGAGTTATAATGGCAATGATTTATCAAGTCTATTTACAATAGAGCCTCAAAAAAAAGCTTTTTTATTAACTACAAAATTAGAAGTAACTGGAGAACTGCTGAAACAACCCTTTAGTATTCGTATGAAAGGTACCGGATACATTTGGAAGGAAATTTATTTGCAAGGCGAAGAGGTGATACAAATACTTGGAATTGATAAGCCCGAAAGGATACGCATAAAAAACAAATCACTTAGTGTGGCCACCATTCAGCAGTTATTATTAATTGCCCATTCGATAACCTATACTGTTCAAAACAGATTAAGTGAGTTACCCGAGTAAATACACTGCAAAATCGTTAGTTTTAGCTATCGATTACAATTACTATTATCCGTCAACTTGTATCCCCTGATGAAAACACTTCGTATTATAAGTTATAATGTAAATGGTATCCGGGCAGCACTCAATAAAGGGTTATTAGAATGGCTGGGTACCCATCCGGCAGATATTATTTGCTTACAAGAAACCAAGGCCGAAAAAGAGAATATAAACCTAGCACCCATCCATGCACTGGGGTATGAAACTTGTTGGTTTTCGGCACAAAAAAAGGGATATAGTGGGGTGGCTATTTTTACAAGAGTAAAGCCAAGCCAGGTTATTCAGGGGCATGGCGCAGCTATCAGCGATGCTGAGGGCAGGGTTATTCGGGCAGATTTCGAATCGTTTACCCTAATCAATGCCTACTTTCCATCTGGCACCAGTGGGGAAGAACGACAGACTTACAAATACCAGTGGCTGCAAGAATTCACCGATTATATTACTGCTCTAAAAAAAGAAAAACCTAATTTGATAGTGGTAGGTGATTACAATATCGCCCATCGCGAAATTGATATACACGACCCCAAAGGCAATAAAAAATCATCCGGATTTCTTCCGGAAGAAAGGGCCTGGATGGATAGATGGCTCGAAGATGGCTGGATAGATAGCTTCCGACACTGCAATCCCTTGCAAACAGGTGGTTATAGCTGGTGGAGTCAGCGATTCCCGTCTGTTCGCTTACAAAACAAAGGCTGGCGAATTGATTATATTTGCGTAACCCATCCACTGGCTGATAAAATTGTGTCTGCATCAATTATGCCCCACATAAAACACAGTGATCATTGTCCGGTTTATATGGAAATTTCTATCCCCTAATTGTTGGATATGCCCATTCTTTACAATATAACAACCAAAGTAACCCCCGATATTGCCGACCGCTGGCTTCAGTGGATGCAGCAAAACCATATTCCCGCCATTATAAGCTCCGGCTATTTTTCGGAATACCGCTTACTAAGATTATTAGATCAAGACGATTCGGAAGGGCCTACCTTTTCTCTGCAACTCACTGCCGAAAACAGAGAAAAATACGAAGCCTATATTCAATACCGCGCACCCGAATTACGGGAAGAAGCCTTTCAAGCATGGGGGAATCAATTCATCAGTTTTAGAAGCATATTAGAAGTTGTGAATTGATTGTGGATAGTTTTTTGCCGAAAATTATGTCGGAAGTCGTGGCGAAAAAGTAAAGAGTTACAAGGGTTTCAGGTGATTATTTACAAGATGGATTGGCGAAACCCTTTGTGGTATTGGGTTTCCGTTAAATCAGCGAAAAATATCCTCCATAAAATCCCCCCCAGATAAGGCTGAAACCTTTAATTGATAAGGGTTTTAAGGGAAACAAAAAATTTGAAAAAAATTTTGTTGATTGAGAAAAGCGAATAATTTTGTTGCTGTTATTAAAACCATTAAAAAAACTTCCATGAACAAAGCTGAATTAATTGCCCAGATCGCAGAAGATGCTGGTGTATCAAAAACTCAGGCAAATGCTGCCCTGGATTCTTTTGTAGCTACTGTTACAAAAACGCTGAAAAAAGGCGACAAAGTTACCCTGGTAGGTTTCGGTACTTTCTCTGTATCTAAGCGTGCTGCTCGCACAGGTCGTAACCCGCAAACCGGCGCTACTATCAAAATCAAAGCCAAAAAAGTGGCCAAATTTAAAGCCGGTAAAGAATTAAGCGGAAAGCTCTAATTTCTTACCTTTTATAGAAAAACCCCGTATTTCACGGGGTTTTTCTATTTTTGCCTAAATGCATCATTAAAAATTCAACAAATGGGAAAAGGTGACAAAAAAACAGCCAAAGGAAAAAGATTCAAAGGATCCTTCGGTAAATCAAGACCGGCAAAAGCCAGCAAGCAAACTAAACCAGTAGTGAAAGCTTCTTAAGCAGTCGCAATCATTCCTGTTTTACTCCGGAATAGTATCAGCAGCTTTTCTTTCGATTAGCTGCTTTTATTTTTTTTGGCAGCCAGTGTTTCTAATGCCCCCACTAATTTATCTAAGTCTTGCAGCCGGGTATATACATGTGGTGTAACCCGCACACAAGAAATGTTTTCCCAAACAATCCCTACCGTGTGAATCTTATACTGATTCATCAGGGCGCTGTCTAATTCACCGGGCGTCATTCCAGCTACACTTACCCCCGCAATAGCACAGGCATACTCGGGCTTAAAAGACGTATGAATCGTTACTCCGGGAATGTCCCTAGCCCGCAATGCCCAGTAATTTTTCAGATACCTAATCCTTTCTTCTTTTCGCTTACTTCCAATGGCAGTATGAAAGTTAACGGCCTCGCCTATGCCCTGTTCAATAGGAAAACTTCGTGTGCCCAAGGTTTCAAACTTTCTGATATCGCTGCTCCGGGGCTTATCATTACAGGTGAGTGGCCATATTTTCTCAATCTTCTCTTTCTTTATCCATAGCATCCCACTCCCAATAGGTGCACTTAAAAACTTGTGTAAACTGGTACCAAAATAATCGCACTCGAGATCTGGAATTTTAAAATCAATCAAACCAAAAGAGTGTGCGCCATCTACAATCACCTCAATACCCCGCTGATGAGCCATGCGGGCTATTTTGGTTACGGGCAAAACTTGCCCCACCCAGTTGATTACGTGGGTTACATGAATTACTTTGGTTTTTGAAGTAATCGCCTTTTCAAAAGCGGCTACAATTTCCTTATCATTTTCTATTGGAAATTCGAAGCTGATTTGCGTGTACTTAATTTTATCACGCATTGCCCGCTGCCTCCAGGCTTGTATCATATTGGGATAATCCTGCAAAGTACCAATCACCTCATCTCCCGGCTGTAAATCCATCCCGAATATAACTGTGTTTAAGGCTTCTGTTGAATTCCGGTTGATTGCAATCTCTTCTTCCGAACAGCCCGCTAGTAAGGCTAATTTTTGCCGCAAAGGCTCTCGCCCCTGATCTAATATCCGCCACATATAATAAGAAGGGCCCTCATTGGTTAAACGATTATATCTTTCAACCGCTTCCTGAACCACCCGGGGAGAAGGACTAACGCCGCCATTATTCAAAATAATCAAATTAGAATTAACTGTATACGCCTGCTGGATTGTCATCCAAAAGTCCTCATCCATAGCAGCCTCCTCCGGACTTAAATGACTGATTTTGCGAGATGCCAGCTCCCACTCCGAAGCATGCACCTGATTAAACAAACTGGCAGCTGAAAAGGCACCTGCCATAAGCCCCATTTTTTGGAGGAATTTTCTTCTGGGTTCCATAACAAAAAGTTAAACAGTAATTTAGTGATTATTACGCAATTACAGTGATTGCACGGGCCATTCTGCTAAAGTTCGTACCTTTGCATTTAAAGAAACTGGTATGAAGAGTTGGAGAAAATGGCTAGGGTTATTGGTAGGTGTGGTTTTCAGTGATGCCCTACTGGCTCAATGCTCTATCTGCACAAAAACAGCGGCTCAATTAGGAGAAGGACCAGCCGCCTCACTTAATTCAGCTATCATTTATCTGGCACTTGCCCCATTTGCTATTGTTGGCTATTTTGGCTGGCGCTGGTGGAAAAACGAAAAACAGGTGATAGAAGAAGAGCGCTCCTTATAAGCACGCTGCTGTTTATACCTGCCAACGAAAACTAAGCAGCCAACTATTTTTTATTTGTGAAACCAGCGGAAAACGCCTGATTTTATTGCAATACACTATAGCTCGATTTCGCATCAACCAATAAAATAATCCTGGGTTTAGCCGCTGATGCAAGGATATTTTCCACTGTTGATAGGCCTCTTCAAAAAAACGGGCATCCTGGCTCGAAAGTGCCGGTATCTTTCTAAATGCATCCAAGTGCTTTACCAGCGTTATCCGAAACCGGTGCCTATGCGTGGCTTCTGATATATGTTTCGTAAGGGTTACATTATGGTCGTGCATCCGCTGATATACCAAAATATCCGGCAAAAACTGCACCCTGCCATTTGCCATTGCTATCACTGCCAACCACCAATCGTAATAAACCCCATCCGGCATGGGAAAAGAAAGACTGTTTAGTTCTTTTCGAAAAAGCATTGCATGCCCACTTACTGTATTATACACTGATATTTTTTTAGGATCGCTTCCCTCCATCCGCTTATTTTTTGTTGAGGATTTGGGGTTTGCTGGAATCGATTCCCTGAATTTTACTGAATCACAATAAATCAGCTGAGCGTCTGGTTCTAGCGCAT
Organism: Sediminibacterium sp.; assembly: GCA_040403945.1. Taxonomy (GTDB): domain Bacteria; phylum Bacteroidota; class Bacteroidia; order Chitinophagales; family Chitinophagaceae; genus Sediminibacterium. The sequence continues at coordinate 13,633 of JBBAJQ010000002.1, read as the reverse complement.
TTACCATCCTTTCTATCTTCTCCGGATGCCAGCTATCGTCCTGATCGGAAATGGCAATCAGGGGTGCCGTGGCCTGCAATATCGCCTGTTGAAAATTAGCAGAGAACCCTATATTATTTTTGAGGGCAATCACCCGGATTCGCTTATCTCCGGCCGCCAGGGTTTGCGCCAATGCTAGCGTATCGTCTGTAGAAGCATCATCCGATATGATTAATTCCTGTATAGGATAAGTTTGGCCGAGTATGCTGTGCACCTGCTCTGCCAAAAAGCGACTGCCATTATATGTGCAAAGAACTATGGATACAGACATACAAGCATTAATTAACTAACTAAAGATACAAACCCCTTAAGAAAAAGCAGTAAATCTGATTTCTGTTTTTAAAATGCTACGATTGATTATCTTTATAGCGATCCCGGCTTTTTTTAAAATCTTCTATCTTAGTAAACCATGGATGCTACTACTCAGCCATTGATATCAGTAGTGATGGCCACATATAATGGAGAGCTATTTCTTTCGCAACAGCTCGACAGTTTATTGGCGCAAACCTATCCTAATATGGAGATAGTAATTTGTGATGATGCCAGTAGCGATGGCACTTCACTTTTACTGGCATCCTATGCAGCTATTCATAGTAATATTCGCATATACCATAACAAAGAGAATCTCGGCTATATCCGCAATTTCGAACGTGCCATCACACTCTCTTCCGGCTCTTTGGTTGCCCTTTGCGACCAAGATGATTATTGGTATCCTGAAAAACTTTCGGCCCAATATGCATTACTAGGTGATGCAGCACTGGTGTATTGTGATTCCCGTATCTGCGAGGCCGACCTTACCCCATCCGGCGAATTAGTATCCACCATTAGCAATTGTTTACCATATACTAGCTGCCTGCAACAAGCAGTTTTTTGTCGCATTTATGGCAATACCATGCTTTTTAAAAAGAGCATACTGCAGGGAGCCCTTCCGTTTCCCGCTATTTTACCCCATGACTGGTGGATCGCCTATATAGCAACTTGTAAAGGAGGTATTAACTTTTGTAATCAAGTTTTGGTAGACTACCGACAGCATGCCAACAACCTGATAGGGGCTGCCACCGGCAAATCACGCCCCATCTCTTCGGAAGAAAAAAAAGAGGTCGCTACCAAAGAAATAATGGCCATCCGGGAGCGGATGCAATTATTTTACGAAACCTGTTCGCCCGAGAATATTTTCGAAAAGAAGGCGTTGGAAGAACTCAACCGAAGCTACCGCAATTTTTCTTTTTCGAATAACTTCTCCCGCATGTGGAGTTTTTTCAAATACCGAAACTGGTTACTGGCCGTTAAAAAAAGATCAACCATCAGAAACTGGCTTTTTTGCCTCAAAATGTTTGTAAAAATAAAATAACGGGCAGTTATGTAAGCTGTCGATAAATATCCAGGTATTTTTTAGCTGCAGCCGACCAACTAAAACTTTGGGCATGTGTTTGCAAGGCAGCTTGCGGAGAAGCCTGACTAAAGTGTTGCAACCCATCCGCCAGCACCCGCTGCATATCTTCCGCATCAAAAGAAGTAAAATAATAGGCTAACGAACCGCCAATTTCGGGTAAGGAAGTATAGGTAGATAAAAAAACGGGTTTGCCAAAAAACATGGCTTCCAGCACCGGCATCCCAAAGCCCTCCGCCAATGAAGGGAATACAAATGCGAGACATTGCTGATAATACCATTGTTTTTCCGCTTCGGTTACTGCACCAGCAAAGATGAGCCTATCCGCTACGCCCCAGCGTATTGCTGCTTGTTTGATTTTTTGCACATACGCCTCTTCATGGGTAATGCCGGCAATCACCAATCGATTTTCATTCCCCTTTAGTAAAGCGGGTAATACATGAAAATTTTTTTTGGCTGCTACCGTACCGATAGCAAAAAGAAACGGTCCGCTAGGTATTATCTTGGGAGGCTGGGGACTACTTTTAGAAAAATTGCATCCATTATAAATAACAGAAGTTGGTACCGATGCAAGATTCAACTGATGCTGCAGTTCGTGCAATACAAAAGAGGAAATAGTTACCACATGTTGTGCGCGGTTAATTTTTTGCTGTAATTGTGCCAGTTCCTTTTTTACCTGGGCCGCCCCCTTTTTGGGTTGATGTAAAAAATTAAGGTCATGGATGGTTAGTACTACAGGCAGTTGCCTACGAAATGGAAAATAATCACTTCCCTGATGTAAAGAATGCCACACTTGATAGGAGTCTGTATTAGGCAGCCTGTATTTATGAAGGGGAGATTGTTTGATGTAAAGGGCATCCTTACCAAAAATTCCCTCCATAGAAGCCGGCAAAAAAAAGCTCAGCTGATCCGTAGCTGATTTTTCGTGCATCAATGCTTTGCCTAATTCCAGGCAAAAATGATAAAGTCCTGTATGCGGATATTTTAATCTTTCCGTATCAAGTAATACGCTAAGCAACGCAGGACTCATCAGCTAACATATTTTTTTTCGAGAAATTGGTACAGATTAAATGTCGGTTGCTGCATTTCCTTTTCTAGGGAAGCAATAAGCGCAGCTTTATCAATATCCCGCATTCTATATTGCCGAATTAGTTGATACGCTTTCTCTGCCAACAACCATTTTTTTCTCTCCGGTGTACGCTGAATTTGATGGTGTTGGTGAATGGCTGTTGCTAGTTCTGCAATACCGGAATGCTGCGTTGCAATTGTTTTTAAAATCGGTATTTCCCATGCACCTTGCACAAATGCGGGAGCTAGCATACTCCGCAAATTCTTTACCAAATGGTCGGCATCCGGACGATCACATTTATTTACAACAAAAATGTCCGCAATTTCCATTAATCCTGCCTTCATCGTTTGCACTTCATCCCCGGCTTCCGGCACCATCACCACTACGGTGGTATCTGCTAGACCTGCAATTTCAATTTCACTTTGTCCAACCCCTACCGTTTCTACCAACAATTCGTTAAAACCGGCTGCCTGCATCACGGCACATATTTCTAAAATTTGCGGATGCAATCCACCCAGCGACCCACGGGTAGCCAGCGAACGAATAAACACCTGGGGATGATTATACCATGAGCTCATTCGAATCCTGTCGCCCAACAATGCTCCCAAATGGAAAGGGGAAGAGGGATCAACACAAATAATTCCAACTTTCTTTCCCTGCCCTACCCACTCCCGAATAAGTGCATCAGTGAGGGTACTTTTTCCAGCACCCGGAGAGCCCGTTATGCCGGTAATTAAAGCTTTTCCCTGAGGAAGCTGTTGTAAAAAACTAAGGTAGCCTTCTGCCTGGTTCTCTACCAACGTAATCGCTCTTGCCAACGACTTATACGTTGGGTTAGAGAGATCAGCTAGCAGAAATGGCCAATTCATATACGTGCTTTAGCGTAAATTTAGGGGTTGCCGCTTAGTAAATAAAATATACCGGCAATTACACTAACTTCCCCTCTCCGATTTTTTCCGGCATGAAGCGGCAATCTACCCATATAATCAACGAGCAACTGTATAGCTGGCTATTTATAATTATGCTGGTCGGCTTATTTTTTAGCAGGGCCATTTTATCCATTTCACAGGTTATTTGGGCAATTGGGTATACCTATATCCTTATACGGCAGGGTAAAAAAGATAGTCCCTTCCATTACTGGAGCGGGGGAGTATTACTAATTGCACTTCTCGGATGTTGGCAAAGTCCTTTTCAATGGAATCATTTCGACTATCTGCTTACGCTTTTGATGTATCCCATTGCTTTTCATGTTTGCAATCGAATGCCGGCGAAGGTTTTACAAAAATGGATTGTGTATTGCTGTGTGGCGGCAGGTTTGGGTATCGCCTACGCACTTTTTGCCTATGCCCAAGCTTCTGACAATTGGTGGCTGGCTTATGGAGCCGGAAAATCCCTGCCCACTTTTATGGATACAGATCATGTAAGATTTGGCATTTTTTTATGTGGTACAGGCATGTTACTGACACTATTGAATAATATTTCCGCTTCCCTGCGTTGGGGGATAATAGCCCTGCTGGTTATATCCATAGCATTTATGGCAGTTAGAACGGCCTGGGTAGCCTCCGTAATTATTATACTTACATATGGGGCTATGGGGATTCTAGCCCAACAACGGCGCTCACGGCTTATTCTTTTTTTGGGAGTAGTAATTGCTGTTGTTATTGTTTCCGTGGGAGCTTACAAGTTATTCCCTACTGTGCAACAAAAATGGGCCTATACCCAATACGATTGGCAACAATATGCGGCTGATTCAAGTACACTTTCCTACTCAGACGGCGCTCGCAGAACAATCAACGCACTTGCCTGGAAAGAAATAACCAACAACAAACAAGCCAATAAAGGGTGGGCAGGAATTACCCCCACATTGCAAGCGTCGTTTAAAAAAACATTTCCCAATATACCTGTATCCTTTACTTGGCCATTTAATCAATGGCTATTCTGGTGGATGGGTGCCGGATTGGCGGGAATGGTGTTATTTACGATTTGGCTTTTCTTTCCGTTATGGCTGGGTTGGCAAAAAAAGCAATGGACCATTGTTGCCTGGACGTTAGCGATAGCGGCATCCTGTATGGTAGAATCTACCCTCAGCCTACAATATGGAGTTTGGCTGCACGCCTGGATAGGGGCCATCGCTTGGAACCTACAAAATCAGACATCTCTGCAGGCTGAACTCAACGAATAACCCGATAGTTTTTAAAATCAAAAGGCCGAATGCCGGTTAGCTTTTCAAAATAATACAGCACCCGGTTTTTAAAGGAAAATTTTTTGCGGGATATATCTAATTCCACTTGCCAATTTTTTCTTTTGATTCGGTCGAGCATAACCGCAGGGTGTGTGCCGGAAAATTTTTCCAACGAATCAAACTCCTCAAAATTCCAGGCATCCGGATTTAACAACATTTTTTGCATGTCCTCATCCCCCAACCAGTAAGCACTTACATTCTTTTGTTTTTGCATCATCTGCTCGGGACTCTTCACCCATCCATAATGATATACGCAGGCCGGGATAGGTTTTACGCGAATTTTTGTTGCGCCTTTTCTAAACCCCTGCGCATCTTTATAAGCAGTAATGGAAGCATCATTTCGGATAATTCTAACTTCTTTGTGATACCATTTCCGGCTATCGCCGATATAATCATAGGTTCCATAAAAATGCAAGTAATCGAAGAGCAACCCCTCAACCGACTGATCATTCAGGTGATCTGCACAGGCTGTTACTATGGCAGCATGATATTTTTCGTGAATCACCTCATCCGCCTGTATATAAAAAGCCCAGTCACTTTTGGGATGAATCAGGGCCTTCGCTTTGTCTGTTTCAACTGCCAACACTCTACCGCCACTTCGTAAGCTCATATCCCATTCAGAATGATGAATCCGGATTTTTTCGCTGCCAATAGAACGAATCAGACTTTCGGTTTCATCGGTGGAATCGCCCACCAGCACAATCATTTCATCCACCATCGGCAAAATACTCCGAATAGCTTCTACTATCGGATAATCATTGAGAACGGCATTTCGGATGATGGTAAAACCGGAAATAAACATATTCACCACAATTATTGTGTAAAGAACCGAAATCTTTTGCATCTTGCCTATCGGATCGCAATTTCTTGTTAACAATTGGCAGTTAGTTTCAATCATGACCAACTTTATACCTTTATTTCCGCTGGGCATCGTAGTTTATCCAGGTGAGTTACTCAATCTGCACATATTTGAACCCCGTTATCGGCAATTAATTGCAACATGTTCCGAAGAGGGAAGGCCATTTGGTATAGCGGCGGTAATTAATAACCGCGTGCAGGAAACAGGAACCCTGGTAAATTTAATAGAAATCGTTACCCGATATGATGATGGCAGAATGGATATTCGTGTAAAGGGAGATCGAATTTTTAGAATGCTGGAGATGGTAAAAACCATTCCCGAAAAATTATATACTGGTGCCATCGTTCATTACCCTGCCAACAGAGTGGAGCCCAATCCCCGGCTACAAGCAACGGTAATTGCAGGCATGCGAGATTTACACACGTGGCTAAAGGTGAAAAAAGATTTTCACCGCCCCGACAATCAATTGTGTAGCTATGATGTAGCCCATCATACTGGCTTATCTATTGAACAAGAATACGAATTACTAGAATTATTAGATGAATGGCAACGATTAGAATATTTACGCAGACATTTGCAAACAAACCTGCCTGTAGTGGCCGAGCTGGAAAGTCTGAAGGAAAAAATCAAGCTAAACGGTCATTTCAGAGAATTAAAAGGATGGGATCCTTCATAAACGTATAACTATGAGCACCACGATTTGTTTTGATTTTGGGAATACCCGTTTGAAAGCTGGCATCTTTACCAATCGGGTATTTAAGGAAGAAGTAGTGCTATCCGGTCCGAATCCGGAACATATTTTACCGGTATTGGAACGGGAAAATCCTGATAAAATTATTCTATCGTCTGTAATTAAACACCCCCCCGAAACCATACGGTTACTGGAGGGATACACAAGATTTCACCTACTGAATCATGCCAGTCAATTACCCCTTACCACACCGGTTGGCAAACCCGAAACCATTGGAGCCGATCGCCTGGCCATTTGTGCGGCAGCTGTAGACTTGTTTCCCCATAATCATTGTTTGGCTATTGGTTTAGGAACCTGCATTACCTATAATTTTATCAATCAGGCACATGAATTTTTAGGGGGCAGTATTTCCCCCGGCATGAACATGCGGTTTCGGGCTATGCACGAACAAACGGCTCTGCTACCCATGGCTTCCGCTGCCAAAAGATTTCCGCTGGTAGGGTATGATACCATTACCAATCTGCAAAGTGGCGTTATTCAGGGTATTGCCTGCGAAATAGATGGCATTATCCATGCTTACCGCGGAAAATATAATAACCTGCAAGTGCTGATAACCGGAGGAGATCTGGTATTTTTTGATGCCTTACTAACCCATCCCATGCACCGCGACCCCTATTTACTTTTTAAGGGATTACACGCAATATGTGAATCCAATCTGCCCTGATTTTCACATATCTTTCCCAAAAAAACGCTGAACTTTACAAGCATGAAGAATAATCCATTGACTTCTCTGCTTTGGCTGCTGCTTTTTACATTGCCGGCTTGTGAGAACGATATCAATGAAGTACGCGAACTGGGCAAACAAACGGCTAATCTAGAAGTAGGCACCCAAATTGACAGCTACCTAAGTGTGGCCGGCAAGGTAAATGCACACCTGACTGCTCCCAAACTTATTCGCTACCAGGGAAATGGCGTACGCAAATCTGAATTTCCTAATACACTACATGTAGATTTTTATAATGATAGTACGCAAATTGAAAGCCGCATAGATGCACAATATGGAAGCTATCTAGAAAATGAACGAAAAGTGCTGCTGAAAAATCATGTGGTAGCCTCTAATAATCTAGGCGACACCTTGTTTACCGACGAGTTGTGGTGGGATCAGGTAACTGAACAATTTTACACCGACAAAAGGGTAATTATCAGTAAAAACTACCGGAGTGATTACTTTGTTGGTGCTAAGGGGATGAGAAGCGACCAAAACCTTACAAATCTGAAGCTATTTGAGCCTGAAAGCATTAGTTATTTTACTTACCGGGATTCAACCGCCACCCCCCCTCCTCCTTCGCCCATAACCCCTGCCCCTGCTTTACCCAACCTAAAAGCTCGCAGGAATTAAGCGACAGATAAGATTGAGGGATTGTATATTTGTGGTAACTTTTTGGTATGACTGAACTGGTTATTGTTATTGGCATTTTTGTTACCCTGATTATCATTGCATTTTTCGCGGGGTACGAAATCGCTTTTGTTACTGCCAATCGGCTGAATATAGAACTGAAAAAAAAGCAGGGAACCCGGAGTGGAAGAATTCTTTCCGGCTTTATGGAAAACCAGGCTCGATTTATTGGCACCTGTTTGGTAGGACTGAATATTTTTTTAGTGATTTATGGATTGCTCTTTGATGAATTACTAAAAATGACGCTTTGGAATCCCTGGAAAATTCAGAATGAATACCTGAAGCTAATATTCGACACCTTACTTTCTACGATAGTTGTTTTACTGTTGGGCGAGTTCTTGCCCAAGGCCATTTTTAGGGCAAAGAATGATTCCCTGCTAGGCACATTCGCCCCTATTGCACAATTTTTTCATGGCTTGTTCGAACCAATTACCAATTTTCTGGTAAATGCATCTCAGTGGATACTCACCTACGTTTTTAATGTTCGGGTGAATGAAAAAAATGAGGCTTTTTCTAAGATAGATCTGGAACATTTTTTTCAGCAAACCCGCGAACAAGACGAAGAAAGTGCCGAGTTGAATACCGAATTGTTTGAGAATGCCCTCAGCCTACCTATGGTGAAAATCAGACAGTGCCTCGTACCCAGAACTGAAATAGAAGCCTGCGAACTGCATGCCACCATAGAAAACCTGCAACAGCAGTTTATCCAAACCCAGCTTAGTAAACTGGTAATTTATGATGATAATATTGATAATATCGTAGGCTATGTGCATCAACTCGATTTATTTAACCGACCTGCTAATATCCAATCGATTTTGCACCCCATGATTGCCGTTCCAGAAACCATGAGCGCCCCCGATTTGATGAATAAATTTACCAAAGAAAGAAAAAGTATTGCTTGGGTAGTAGATGAATTTGGCGGAACGGCGGGTATTGTTACCATGGAAGATTTGCTGGAAGAAATTTTTGGGGAAATCAGAGATGAATATGATGTGGAAGAACCCGACGACAAATTAGAAAATGATGAATACACCTTCAGTGGCCGGCTGGAACTTGACTACCTGAATGAGAAATATGAACTTGATTTCCCTAATGGCAGCTCAGAAACCCTGAGTGGATATATTATCCAGCAAAATGAATCTATTCCCAAACAAAAGGAGTTCATAATTATCGACCGGTTTCGGTTCGAGATATTGGAAGTGAGTGATACCCGCATAGAAAAAGTAAAAATGAAAGTACTCTAGATAAAGCTTTCCTGCTTTATTGAAAGCTTCGCCTTACCTTTATCCCCGCATTTATTTGATTGAATCCATGGCTTTATTTAGTAAACAAGAAGAGGACGCTCCTACTGAAATGACGTTTATCGATCACCTCGAGGAGTTGCGGGTTAGAATCATTCGGGCAGCAGCCGCTATTTTAGTGATGGCAGCCGTAATTTTTATCTACCGAAACTGGATTTTCGACAACATCGTAACCGGCCCTATTAACCCCGATTTTATTTCCTATCGGGCGCTTTGCCAATTTAGTAATTGGGCCCACCTCGGAGACGCATTATGTATGCCCCCTGTTAAGGTGAATATGCAAAGCAACACGTTTGGCGGGCAGTTTCTGGGTAGTATCTCCATGGCACTGGTAGGTGGTATTATAATGGCATTCCCGTTTATTTTCTGGCAGTTCTGGCAATTTATTAAGCCGGCATTAAAAGAAAATGAAAGTAAAAACACCCGCTATGTAATTTTTTGGGTTACTTTCTTCTTTTTCAGTGGAGCTGCTTTCGGCTTCTTTCTGCTGGGGCCATTCACTTTCAACTTTTTGGCAAGCTTTCAGTTGGGTAACCGAGGCACCATCGTAACCTTGCCTACTTTTACCGATTATATTGACAATCTTACTAATATCATTCTGGGTTGTGGCCTGGCCTTCGAATTACCAGTACTTGCTTTTATACTTACCAAAGTTGGTATGCTTACCCCAGACTATTTGCGCAAAACACGTAAATACGCCGTGGTGATTATACTGATTGTTGCAGCGTTTATTACCCCTAGTCCCGACTGGATGAGCCAAATGATTGTATTTACACCCCTGTTTTTGTTATACGAACTGAGTATTTTGGTCTCCGCCAGGGTATACAAGCAAGTGCAGAAAAAAGAAGCAGAAGAGTGGAGCTAATCGCTTTTCACCCATCTATATATTTTTTTGTGAGGCAGTTCTGCTAATCAATTATCTTAGCACGTAATCTATACAGCATGCCATACGTTTTTTCTTCCGCCTTACCCATTGCTATCGGTTCGGACCATGCAGGATATGCTTATAAAACCCATATCATACAGTGGCTAACTAATGAGGGATATACCGTTCAGGATCTGGGCACCTTTAGCGAGGATTCGGTGGATTATCCCGACTTTGCTCACCCGGTATGTGCCAGGGTAGAAACCGAACAAGCAGCGTTCGGGATCCTACTTTGCGGCAGTGCGAATGGGGTAGCAATGACTGCCAATAAACATGCTGCCATCCGGGCTGGACTATGCTGGGTGAATGAGGTTGCCTCCTTGGTAAGGCTGCATAATAATGCGAACGTAATCTGTATCCCTGCCAGATTTGTGAGTTTAGAAGAAGCCAAAACAATGATAACTACTTTTATGACTACCGCTTTTGAAGGAGGTAGACATGCCAATCGGGTTAATAAAATCGCTTGTACCCTATAATCAACATACCATGAAAAAACAGTTACTAAGTGTTTTACTTCCACTGTTATCGTTAACAGCCTGGGCCCAAAAGCCGGAAGATGCCCAAAAATATGCAACCCTTATTACGGCGGAGGGCCTAAAAGAAAAACTTACCATTCTGGCTGGCCCAGAAATGGAGGGTAGGGAAACGGCTGCCGCCGGAGAAAAAAGAGCCGCCGCCTTTATTGAAGATCGTTTTAGAAAAATGGGCCTTAAACCCGGCAACGGAGAAAGTTACCAGCAAATGTTTACGGTTTATCAGGATGTGCTATCCGAAAAAAATCTAATGGTGAACGGAAAAACATACCTGTGGGATCAGGATTATGCTTTTTCACTTGCCATGATTTCTAGTGGAAATTGGAATTATAATTCAATTGTATATGCTGGCAATGGACTGGTTGACTCTGCCGCCAAAATAAACGACTATGCAGGGCTAGACGTAAAAGGTAAATTAGTAATTATAACAGATATTGCCAGTGGAACAGGAGGAAATCGCGGAATGAGTGGATTATCTATGAACAAAATTAACGCAGCCCGCAGCCGAGGAGCAGCCGGCTTACTTGTAGTTACGGCCGATTTTCCTAAGAAAAATGCTACTCAGTTGAAAGGACGTATGAGTATAAAAGCCCCCGCTACCGCTTCTTCTAATAATTTTCTGTTGGCTACCATTTCACCCGATGTAGCCGCTGCAGCCATTGGTAGAACCTCCTCCTTAACGGTGGCACAATGGAAAGAAATTCCCAAAGGAACCTATATTTCCGAAATTAAAGTAGTCGCCAAAAAAACTACGGAACCCCTCCAAAGCAGTAATGTAATTGGAATAATTCCGGGTTCTGATAAAAAAGATGAATACCTCTTTATTACCGGGCACTACGATCACCTGGGTAAAGTGGGCGACGTGATTTGGTATGGAGCAGACGATGATGGTTCCGGAACCGTGTCTGTTATGCAAATGGCCGAAGCCTTTGCTGCCGCTGCCAAAAAAAATAAAGGGCCGCGCAGAACAATTGCATTTATGGCAGTAAGTGGAGAAGAAAAAGGACTGCTGGGATCAGAATACTATTCTGATCATCCGATTTATCCTATGGAAAAAACTACGGCTAATCTAAATATAGACATGGTTGGCAGAGTAGATACAGAACGTAAAACAGCCGATACCCTCAATTATGTATATGTAATTGGTCACGACAAACTCAGCTCCGAATTGCCCATCATTAATGAAGGAGTAAATAATAAATATACCGGCCTGGTACTGGATTATAAATTCGACGACCCTAACGACAAAAACCGTATCTATTATAGAAGCGACCACTATAATTTTGCGCGTAAAGGTGTGCCCATATTATTCTTTTACGACGGGATGTTGCTTTCCGACTACCATAAACCTACAGATACCGTAGATAAAATCAACTTCCAACTGATGGAGAAAAGAGCTAAAATGATTTTTCATACCGGTTGGGAAATGGCTAACAGAGATAATATGCTGAAAAGAGATACGCCCCTGAATATGCCTGGCAGATAATTCTGTTGGGTTGCATAAAAAAGCCGCATTCGAAAAAATGCGGCTTTTTTATGCGTATAAGTTTGGATGCCCGTTATTAATGCCCCAGCAAATAAGCAAAAATCAGCGGCACAACAATGGTAGCATCACTTTCTACAATAAATTTCGGGGTGTGAATATCTAATTTGCCCCAAGTAATTTTTTCATTGGGAACCGCACCGGAATAAGAACCATACGAAGTGGTAGAATCGCTGATCTGACAGAAATAACTCCAAAAAGGTACATCATGCCAGGAGAGGTCCTGGTACATCATGGGCACCACACAAATGGGAAAATCGCCGGCAATTCCTCCGCCTATCTGAAAAAATCCAACCCCTTTGCCTGCACTATTATTGCGATACCAATCAGCCAGCCATACCATATATTCAATACCGCTCTTCATAGTAACCGCTTTCAGTTCCCCTTTAATTACATAGGAAGCAAAGATATTACCCATCGTACTATCTTCCCAGCCGGGAACAACAATCGGCAAATTCTTTTCAGCCGCTGCCAGCATCCAGCTATTCTTTGGGTCAATCTCGTAGTATTGTTCTAAAACCCCACTCAACAGCATTTGATACATAAATTCATGGGGGAAATATCGGTCTCCTTTATCTTCTGCATCTTTCCAAACATGATAAATGTGTTTCTGCAAACGACGAAAAGCCTCTTCTTCGGGTATACAAGTATCAGTAACCCGGTTATAGTGGTTCTCGAGTAAATCCCACTCTTCCTGCGGACTCAGATCGCGATAATTGGGTACGCGCTTGTAATGACTGTGGGCTACCAGATTCATGATATCCTCTTCGAGGTTAGCACCGGTGCAGCTGATGATGGCCACTTTATCTTGGCGAATCATTTCGGCTAAGCTGATGCCCAATTCGGCAGTACTCATGGCACCGGCCAGGCTCACCAGCATTTTACCTCCCTCGAGCAAATGGGTTTCATAGCCTTTGGCTGCATCCACCAGGGCGGCAGCATTAAAGTGTCGGTATTGGTGTTCAATGAATTGTGAAATAGGACCTTTTGTCATATATATCAGTTGAGGCGCAAAGGTAATTTTTTAATTGAGTTTATGGCATGCTTATCCCAAAATACCGATCAGTTTCAACAGCAGCGGGCAGGTAAATTTTAGTAGTTTTGCGACAGCTTCTCCGGTAAAACAGGTAAAACCGGATTTTCATCCACCCCCTACTATGGATCAGGCCTACTTTAAAGACTATTACCATCTAGAACGGGAACATTGGTGGTTTTTGGTGCGAAGAAAAATATTGGCGGAAAGAATCAACACACTGCTCAATCGCCCGAGGCAAATTCATTCATTAAATGTAGGGGCTGCAACAGGTACTACTTCAGATATGCTGATGGAATTTGGAGATGTAATGAGTGTTGAATATGATGAAGAATGTTGCCGATTTACCCAGGGGTTTTTACAAACACCCATCATACAGGGGTCGATACTCGAGTTGCCATTTGAAGATAACCAATATAACTTAGTAACTGCATTTGATGTAATTGAGCATGTGGAAGATCATCAGAAAGCGGTAGAAGAACTCTGGAGAGTTTGCAAACCCGGAGGGCATATTGCTATCACTGTTCCCGCTTATCAGTTTTTGTGGGGACC
>JBBAJQ010000001.1:167957-218272 GCA_040403945.1 Sediminibacterium sp. | reverse complement strand
GAACTTTCCAAAAGCCCATATTAAGATAAAAATGTATTTGAATAGAAGGGTAATACTTGTATAAGGCATAAAAAAACACCTAATTTCTTTAGGTGTTTTTGCTGTAGGGGGAGGGATCGAACCTCCACGAGGTGGTTAGCTATAGCGCAAAGTTCAGTGGTCGACCCTGGTCGCCCGAATATCGCTACCCGAACGGCTCTACACTACGTTTGTCCCATTATCCTCACCCCCGAGACAAGAGGGCATGTCTGCCAAAAATTTCATCACCCCACAGTATCGTCAACCGATGTACGTACTTGATTACGCTTGCATTGACTATACAAGATTACAATATTTTATTGTTTATTTGGTAATATTTTAAACAAAATGTATAAAATATAGAAAATGTTCAATAATATTGCATATTGGTTAGATAATATCTAAATTAATAAATAAAATGAGCACTAAACTGAATCTCGACAAACTCGATCTGCAGATCATCCAGGAAATGATGGAGGATGCAGAAATATCCTATGCCGACCTAGGCAAGAAACTATTCGTTTCAGGAGGTACCATACATGTACGAATTAAAAAACTCGAAGAACTAAAAGTAGTTAAAGGTAAAAGATTATCGGTAGACCTGAAACTATTGGGCTACGATGTGATCGCTTTTATCGGCATCTACCTCGAAAAAAGCTCCCTATACGATTCCGTAGCCCGGGAACTAAAGAAAATACCACAAATCGTTCGCCTAAACTATACCACCGGCAACTACAGCATGTTTGCTGAAATTGTTTGTAAAGATATCCAGCAACTCCGCTTTGTGCTGCACGACGAACTGCAAAAAATCAAGGGCATCGAACGAACCGAAACCTTTATATCCCTGGAAGAAAGTCTAGATAGGAACATAGTAGTAGCCCCCGTATCTTAATTATTTGTATTTTCAGTTAAACACGATTGCCATGCTACATTTGCAAAATATATTGCCTTTACTGAAGCAGCATAAAAAATTCATCTTTCTTTTCACCTTTCTAATTACTATAGGAACGGCCTTACTTTTATTCTTTATTCCACCAGAATATAAATCAGTAGCTACTCTAACCCCCCTCAATACCCAACTGGCCGATAAGGGAACGTTGTTTAATCCCAATATCAAAGATCTCTATTCCTTTTTTGGAGATGGGGATGATATTGAGCGAATGGAAGCAGCCAACGACTGGAATTCAATTTACAGTGCCATTGTTATAGAATGCGAACTGGATAAAGAATATGATATAAAAGATCCTGATAGTACTATCCGCATACAAAAAGCGGTTAATATACTCAGAAAAAAATTATATGCCGAACCTACCGAAAAAGGGATGTTGCAACTGATAGCCTGGTCGAAAAATCCTGCATTGAGTAAAAAGCTTGTAGATACTTTTCGATCTAAGATAGGGTTACGAATACAATCAGTATTCATCAGCCGCTATGATAGCGCAATAAAAAACATGAAGCTCTCTTATGATAGCTTACGGGAAAAGTATAAGGCAGCTGCCTCCACTTCATTTAGCCCTTCAACGCCGGAATACAAGCTTGCCCAAATTGAAGTAGTCTCAATTACAAAATTACTGGAGGATAATATTAAAATAACTGGTGAATTTGAGCAAGCCAAGTCAGCAGTTCCCCAAATACTTTTTGTATTAGATGCTCCTGAAGCCGATAAAACAGCTGTTCGGCCATATAAGCCTGCTGTATTAATGGGAACTTTTCTAGCAGCCCTCATTTTTAGTATGGCATGGGTTATTATTTACCATCGCAATAACCTATCGTAACATGCAGGTGCCTGCAATTTTTTTGCGACCGATAACCTTATTTTTTACGCTCATATTTGCAGCTGCCTGGGTTATTGCTTTGTATTTTTATCAGCCACTCTGGATGTGCGTGCCCTTTATCGCGCTGGCAATGTATGCCCTTATTCCAGCACTAGTGAAACCCTCAATTACCTTGTTCTGGCTGCTAATTATTTGTATCCCCCTCTCTACCGAATGGCAACTGTTGCCAACCTTGGGGATCGACTTCCCCGATGAATTATTGATGATACTGTTAACCGCAGGTGCCAGCTTTTTCTTTTTGTGTTTCCCAACCAATCTACCAAGGGTGTTATATCAATCCAGCTTGTTTACTTTGTTGCTGATGCAATTGATCTGGATAGGCATTTGCTGTATTTTTTCGTACGAACCACTCCTTTCTGTAAAATATCTGCTGGCTAAAATCTGGTATATTATCCCCTTTGTTGTTTTACCGGTATATTTTATCCGAAACATCCGTGATTGGAAAATATGGGCGGCATGTTGGCTGATACCTATGTTGATATTGGTTATACAGGTGCTTATTCGACACGGTTTGTATGGATTTACTTTTTTTAGCATTCGAAAAGCTATGTCCCCCTTTTTCCGCAATCACGTTAATTATGCGGCACTGTTAACTTTGCTGCTTCCGGTTGCAGTAGCTAGTTATTATCTAACAGCTAAAGAAAGCCCTATTCGGAAATGGATACTGGCTGCAATCGGAGTGGGCATAGCCGGTTGGATATTGGCCTATTCTCGCGGAGCCTGGGTTGCACTGCCTTGCGGAATAGGGATGGTATATGTGATAAAAAAACGATGGACGGCCCCGGTTATGATGGTAGCCATCTCTGCGATATTAATTGCTTCCGCTTGGCTGGTTACCGAGCGAAACTATCTCCGCTTTATTCCCGAACACGATCAAACATATTTTCATACCGAATTTCGGCAACACATGCAGGCAACTTTTCAGGGTAAGGATGTATCTGCTGCCGAAAGATGGTATCGTTGGGTTGCCGGTGTTCGAATGATAGTAGGAGAACCCCTCACCGGATTTGGACCCAACAGTTTTTATTTACACTATAAACCATATACCCTCCGCCGCTTCCAAACCTGGGTTAGCAATAATCCCGAACATTCTACCGTACATAACTATTTTCTGCTATTAGCATTGGAACAGGGGTTGATAGGACTCCTCTTATTTCTGGCTTTGCTCACGGGCATGTTTATTTCCCTGCAGCGATTGTATATTCAGCTGCAGAGTAATTTTTATAAAACCATCACCCTTACCATCGCCTGCCTACTTACCATCTTAGTGGTAGTAAACCTAATGAGCGACTTGATTGAAACCGATAAGGTGGGTGCTGTATTCTATACTTCTTTGGCTGCTATACTTTTGCTTAAGCAGCAATTACAGCAAGAAAAAAATGCCCTAACATAAATTTTTTATTCAAGGCAGCAGGCTGTATTCTTTACGTATCCTACAAGTAAGTGTTCATTTTATCAGCTAGCGGGAATCATTATTATCCCGCTACTTTGTTCACCGATTATATAGAAGCCTTCACCTTTAAATTGAAACAAACGATAAACCAATTATCCAATTTTGAGTCCTACTTCAAATATCTCTTATGAAAAAGTTTATTACAATATTATTTTCAATGGTAGCTTTTTTACCTATTATGTTGTTGGCCTGGTGGCCTGGTTCCGATGATTTTAATCAGTAAGCAGTGCACTAGGTAGTAATTTTTCTTTGCTTCCACTGGTAAGAACCGAATTTCCCTAGCCAGCCTGCAATTACCGTGTAAATGATATGTATGGGCTGTAAAAAGGGAAAATAGGCCAATAAGGCCTCCGCTTGAAAGAAGCGAGCTACAGGGGTTAGAAAATATAATTCCCCGATAGTTTTAATCATTACGAGAATTAACCAATTTGTACAACTGACTTGCTGAAATAGCACCAGAAATATTCCCGCAGCTAAACAGGCATTCAGTAACCAAACCCCTAATAGTACCCCAAATATTTTCTTTTCTTTATAGCTATCCGCTTTACTGGCCCACCGAATCCTTTGCTGAAAAAAGTCTCCCCAGTTATCCATGGGTTCGGTAAGCACCAGCGAGTCTCTTGAAAAAATATAGCCTATCTGGTTGGGATAACGCTCTTTTATCCGATGCATCAGCAGCATATCGTCTCCACTGGCCAGATGTTCGTGCCCCGTAAAACCCCCAACCGACCAAAAAATATCTTTCCGATAAGCCAGGTTGGCTCCATTGCACATACTATGAAACCCTGCCGAAACAGCCGCAGCGGTAATGCCCTGTAAACTTAAAAAATCTAATTGTTGAAATATCTGCAACAACCCCTTTCGTGAATAGAACATCACAGGGGCTGCGATAAATACCGGATCGTTTTTTTGTATGTAACCATCCAGCTGCCCCAGCCAATGCATGGGCACTTCCCCATCTGCATCCGTGGTTACCATCCAATTACCCTTACTCTTGCTAATGGCCAGTTCAATAGCTTTTTTCTTATACGCCTGTGTGGTTACCCAACCGGGGTATTCTTGTAGCCGGAGCAACGAAATCTGCGGATAGATGGCTTGTAATTCCTTCACCTTATGGGCAGTATCATCTTCGGAATGATCGTCTACCACGATAATTTCAAATAAATGGGCAGGATACACATTGTTTACTACCGAAAGCAGGCAGGCACGGATATGCGTAGATTCATTCCGAGCCGGAATAATTACCGTAAAAAAGTTCTCTGGTTTGTTTCCCAACGTAGCGGTTTTGAAAGGTTGCAGCCGCACAAAATAATAGCGGTATATCCCCATCATTAGGAGGTACCCTATCAGTAAAAAACCGGTTATCACCAGCCAACTAGTTATCATACCAACAAAGAAAAACAATATTATTCATCCGGGTGCCAACACCCGCTACAATGGTAACCATCATTTACCTAAAAATTAAGTCCGATTTTTTGGCTGTTTCCTTAAAACCAACGTACTTTGAAAATAGTTGCATAACTAACTATATGCCAAACAACCAATTTAAAAGAGGGGAACTTTACAGTGTAATCAACGGCATGGCCTCTACAGCTGTGGCACGGCGTTTGCAGAAGAACTTCCGTCAGGCAGGCTTAGAAATTACCATCGAACAGTGGAGCGTATTATATCATTTGTGGAAAGAGGATTGTTTGAGTCAGCAGGAACTGTGTAATCGCACTTTTCGCGACAAACCCAGTATCACTCGCCTGATTGATAACCTGGAGAAACAAAAACTAGTAAAGCGCGTGGCCTCCAAAACCGACCGCCGCATTAACCTGGTTTGTTTATCCCAGGCTGCGGTTGAACTGCAGGATTTGACTATCCTAATTGCTAATCAAACGATGGACGAAGCGCTGGAAGGAATTTCGAGAGAAGAAATTAATGTGGTAAAAAGTGTTTTTCAGCGTGTATACGACAACTTAACTGTTGGTATGCTTGTTTAAAATAGAGCCATCATTGTAAAATCACCCTCAATATAAAATATATGGAAACCACAGCAACTACAAAAGCATTACATGGCGGAGAATGGATCATCTCTGAAAGCCATCCTGAGCAAACTTTTATTCGGGAAGATTTTAATGAAGAGCAGAAGATGGTGCTGGAAATGTGCCATCAATTTTTAAACACAGAAGTGCTGCCCATTATCGATCGGATCGACAAGCTGGAGCCCGGATTGATGCCTTCACTGGTTCAGAAAGCGGGAGAACAAGGCCTATTAAGCACTTCCCTTCCCGAAGAATATGGGGGTCTTGCAAAAGATTTTATTACTTCCACCCTGGTAAATGAAGGGTTAGGCGGAGGGTTTTCTTTTTCAGTAGCTATTGCAGCTCATACCGGTATTGGTACTCTGCCGATTTTATATTTTGGCACCCCCGAACAAAAGCAAAAGTACATCCCTAAGCTCGGCTCAGGTGAATGGAAGGGGGCATATGGTTTAACAGAACCCAATAGCGGTAGTGATGCCTTAAGCGCGAAAACTACTGCAAAGTTGAGTGAGGATGGAAAGTACTATATTTTGAATGGACAAAAATGCTGGATAACCAATGGCGGATTTGCCGATGTATATACCGTGTTTGCCAAAATAGATGGGGAGAAATTTACCGGCTTTATTGTTGAGCGGGGCATGGAAGGCTTTACGCAGGGACCCGAAGAACACAAAATGGGTATTAAGGGTTCTTCTACTGTTCAATTGTATTTTCAGGACTGTAAAGTGCCAGTAGAAAATTTATTAGGAGAAATTGGCAAGGGCCACCTGATAGCTTTTAATATTCTGAATATAGGTCGTTTAAAATTGTGTGCTGCTGCCCTGGGCGGTGCCCGTCGCTCTGCAGATACGGCCGCTGCCTATGCTAAAACCCGTGAACAATTTAAAATACCCATTGCCAAGTTTGGTGCTATCCGCCACAAAATTGCTGAAATGGCCATCCGAATTTGGGTAGCAGATGCTGCCCTTTATCGCACTGCCTTTTGGGTTCAAGATAAGGAGGATGAATTGCTGGCCAGTGGTAAAACTTTTGCCGAAGCATTGTTGGGTGCAGCCGAAGAATATGCCATCGAATGCAGCATGCTGAAAGTATTTGGTAGTGAAGTGCTTGATTTTGTGGTAGATGAGGGGGTTCAAATACATGGAGGTAATGGGTTTAGTGATGAATACCTGATTTCTAAAGCCTATCGCGATAGCCGGATTAACCGTATTTACGAAGGAACCAATGAAATTAATCGTTTGCTTACCGTTGATATGGTATTAAAAAGAGCCATGAAGGGAAAACTCGATCTGATGGGGCCTGCAATGGCTGTTCAGAAAGAGCTGATGAGTATTCCCGATTTTGGAGCAGGGGAGGAGGGCGATTTTGCTAAGGAACTCAAATACATCGCCCAGTTTAAAAAAGCTATTTTAATGGTTGCCGGCGCTGCAGTGCAAAAGTTAATGATGCAATTAGAAAAGGAACAGGAAGTGCTGATGAACATTGCCGACATGGCGATTGAAACCTTCCATGCCGAATCGGCGTTGTTACGTACTATCAAATTAGCCGGCCTAAGAGGGATGGATGGGGTAAGTATTGAGCGAGATGTAATGCAAACCTATATATACGATGCGGCCGACCGCATTAATAAAGCGGGAAAAGACGCACTCAACAGCTTTGCCTCCGGCGATGAGCTGAGAATGATGCAAATTGGACTTAAACGCTTTACCAAAGTGGAGCCCTTTAATTCTAAAGACGCCCGCCGAAGAATCTGCGATAAAGTGCTGGCCGACCCAAACTACTTTTTTTAAAAAACATATAAATAAATTGTCAATTTTCGAAAAAGTTGCTTATTATTGACTCTTATTTACGATTGCTTGCTAATTGAAAGCCTCACTACCTTATTGGTAGTGGGGTTTTTTTTGCCGCAGTACCCCACCCGATAGTAGCCTGACTTTAGCTTTTTAAGCTATTTTTACGCTAAATATTCCGGCAGATGTATCGCATTATCCTCATTCATCCAAATGCCGCCTGGTTAAGCCGCTGGTCTGCTATGTTGCATGATATGCCCGGCTATGCACTATCGCTGGCAGTTAGTTCGGCTAAGTTAGCCGCACAGCGTATGCAGGATGCGGACTATGATTTGTTGATAGCCCCCCATAAAATAATTTCTGATGCGGGTAATCGATTTACGCATTATCCGGTTTGGGTAGCACTGGGTGATACAGCCCCCTTGGGCGCTAATGCCGAGGGTTCGGATTGCAACCGCTTTGCTACCCTAGACGAGGGGGCAGAATTTGTTACCGTTTTTCGGTTACTACAAACCATTCGCACCTTTCTCCAACAACGACTGGCCGCCGCCACCGTGCAGAGTGATTTTATTTTTGTAAAGTCTGAATATAAACTGATTAAAATTCAGCTCGCTGATATTTTGTACCTCTCCGGTTTACGAGATTATACCCAAATATTCTTAAGAGGGAAGGTTTCTCCACTAACTACATTACAAAACCTGAAAGACTTCGAAAGCCGACTTCCGGTGAATAATTTTGTTCGGGTGCATCGGTCGTACATTGTTGCTTTGGCGCAGGTAGAAACCATTAGTAGAAATGAAATTACTATAGGCAATACTACGCTTCCTATTGGCCATGCTTATCGGCCTATGCTGGATGAAATGATTGGCAAAAATGGATAATAGAATGGGTTAAGTCTATACCCAGATTGAAGTGCCAAATTTCACCCAAAGTGAATGGGTTAATGCGCAATGTGTAAACTATCTAAGTCTTTCAGCAGGATGGTAGGCAGCTGCTTGTTTTGGATACGATAGATGATAAGTTCAGCTACGGCTTCGGCTTCTTGTTGGGTAGCAAATCCCCGCATTCCCTCCACTGCCGGCATTTGTTGTTGATGGATAAACAACGTATCATTCACTAAAACATCATACCCCCAACCTAGGGGGGTATGATAAGTAGTATAGGTAAGTGAAACCCATTCTCCAGCATTTTTCGGGGCAATCCATTGTTTGTAAACAAACAGCGTAACTGATACCGAAAACAGGAGGTAAATCCAGTTGCGTTTAATCCACTGAATTGAAGTTGTCGGCTGGTTTGAGTTCATCTATATCGTCGAAATAAAAAGTGCTGTTTCTGCCACAGGCAACATATCCTCTGCCTTTAACGGCGAATCCTACAGCGCCGGTGCGCTCTGTACGCTCATAGGGGGTTTTTCTAACCCAGAGGTCGGTAGCGAAATCGTATTCCCAGGTTTTTTTAGTGTAGGATCCGTTTTCACCCACAGCTAAGTAACCCTTCGATCCAATTACAAAAGCAACTGCATTATGGCGCTGAATATCAGTATAGTCGTTGTCGTAAGCTTCCGTGCTAATATTGGCAATATCGCGTAATTGCGTCCAGCTAGAAGGATTAGCCGGATCATACATCCAGAAATCTGTGAGTGTATTTCCATTACTGATACCGGTTACTATGTATGCTTTGTTATTATTAACAAAAGCAATAGCGGCCGAGCGCTTGCTGCCTCCCATACTTACTTTTTGAGACCAAGTTCCATTTGCTCCGGCAGCCGGATCAAACTCCCATAAGTCTTTGGTATTTCCACCATCAAATCCCGTAGAAATATACCCTTTGGTGCCGATACCAAATGCAACGGCATCATAGCGGGCCGAACCGCCGAAATCTTCACGACGAGCCCAGGTATTTGTAGCAGGATTGTATTCCCAGTTATCTTTCAGGCGATTAATCCCATCATACCCGGTGGCAACATATCCTTTGGTTCCCACAGAAAATCCTACAGCTGAATTACGCGCCGCGCCCGGAAACTGGGCACGCTGTAGCCAGAAGTTTTTAACGGGATCATACGCCCAAAAATCTACATAACGAACTGATCCATCATATCCTGTTCCGATATAGGAGGTATCCCCAATAGTAAAAACGATGGCTTCGGTACGCGCATTCCCTTCAAATTCAGACCTTTTTACCCAGTTTCCGCTGGTGTCGGTGGTAACGGGTGTATCAGCTGATGGGGTACAAGAGATCACAATCAACACAATACTAAGTGGCAACAAAAAAAAGTACTTAAAACGCTTCATGAATGAAATTTTGGCACAAATTATTCGCACAGGCGTATGCTATTTCGTTAAAATGGATTTTCGCCTGCATTTACAAGACGAAAGTAGTTATTTTGTCTGCAAATGTTTTAACTCATTTTCATTTTCCCATTATTTTAACAGATACTATTCGGGAAATTTGGGCTATTTTTTCCAATTTGCAGACAAATTATTGCATATTGTAGTCTTAAAGTGCCTTTTTATCCATACTAACAAATTTGTAACAGGGGTACTTTCTAATTTGTGCCTCCTTTTACCCTTGCAAAAAGCTATTTGCAGGTTAAACCAACATGACTGATGCCGAAGAAATTATTATCTCTTTTTTTATGGTTATTGCTTTCGGCGTTTATGTTTTCTTGTAAAAAAGTTGACATTCGATTTGGCGACCAGTTTTTGGATAATGGCTATACCCAGATTATTAAAGTAGACTCATTTAATGCTGATTTAACAACTATCCACATTGATTCCTTTGTCACTTCTTTTAGCGGAGCTTCCCTGATTGGCGGATATGCAGATCCCTATTTTGGAAAAATTACTTCCCAAACTTTCAGTGAAATGGTTCCGCCCGTTTTTATTGATGATTTTACCGGTACTACCTATGACTCTATATGCCTGCTGATGGTTCCCAACCGAACCTTCTATGGAGATAGTTCTCAGCCCATTACCCTGAATGTGCATCGGGTAAACCAAGTTATCAATGGGTACGAAGAAGATCAGAATCGAATTTACAATAACCGCCAGTTTACAGTAGACCCAACACCGCTGGGTAGTAAAACTGTATTCGTTCGCCCCTTTCGTAGGGATTCTATAAAAATTCGTTTGTCGGACGATTTGGGAAGAGAATTTTTAAGTAAGCTCAAGAACCCCAATGATAAAGACATGCGAACCCTGGATGCCTTTGTTAAGTACTTTAATGGCATTCGCGTTTCGGCCGGCAACAATCAGCAGTTTGCATTCGGCTGCAAGGATAGTCTGGTTATCAGAATGTATTACAAAAAGCCAGACCTGTTTTTGCTGAGCAAAACCTATGATATTTCTATTGGGTCAAAAACCCATCATTACAATCAGATTAGTGTAGATAGAACCGGTACCGTATTAAAAGATCTTGCCGCCAAAAAGCAACTCCACAGCAGTGAAACAGGCAATGCAGCCTATATCTCCTACATTGGGGGTGCCATGACGAAAGTCAGGTTCAATTCGATACGCGATCTTTTAAAGATTCCCAATTATACCAAAATTATCCGCGCAACTTTAGTGGTTAGACCGCTAAGAGGTAGTTATAGTCCTAATTATGCGCTACCCCCACAACTACGTTTAGCATCTACCACCGTTAATAATCAAATTGGGTTCGATTTAGCATTTTTCGCCAATGGAAGCTCTTTTCCTCAGTACGGAGGTTTGGAAGTAGATTATCTCTACGGAGAAAATACCAGTTATGCATATGATGTTACCAATTATGTTTCCCTGCTTGTGTCGGATCCCACTATAAGTAATGGGAATGGACTTTTAATGTTGCCGCCAAGCCCGGCAATGGAAAGCTCTTTTAACAGGTTAGTGGTGGGAAATAAATTTAATACTTTGGGTAAGATGGAATTATCAATTGTATACGCTGCAGTAAAATAATTATGAAGAAAATCTTTTCGATATTAGTGTTTAGTAGTGTGCTGAGTGGTTTTCTAATTCAGGCAAATGCCCAAAACAATAATTCCCCGTATTCTATGATTGGCATTGGGGATATCGAAAAAAGCAGTTTCGACAGAACCACTGGAATGGGGCATGCTGGCGTTGCACTTTCTTCAGGGCGTTTTATATATCAGGTAAATCCTGCCTCCTATGCGGCCCTCGACCAACATTTCTTTCATTTTGAAGCCGCGGCCCGGTTTAAATATGTTTCTTATACCGGCTCACCCATCAACGAAATATCAAATAATAAGTCGAACGACCTGCAGTTTAAAAAAGTAAATCTGGGAACCAAAATCACATCCCGCTGGGCCGTTGGTTTTGGACTATCCCCTTTCAGTACCATCAATTATTCTTTTGCGGGGGAAAAGCCAATTCAGGGAAGTAATCTATTTGCAAGTGCATTTTATTCCGGAACGGGCAGCACCAATATGGGCTATATTACCAATAGTTTTGTTATAAATAAAAATCTTAACGTAGGCTTACAAACCTCTTATTTGTTTGGTCAGATTGAAGAAAAAGAAATCCTCTCCGGGCAGTTAACAGACAGTGGAGTGGTAACAAGCCGAAATATTTCGGTTGGTCAGGCTCGATTTAAACTGGGATTTCAATATAAAGCCAAGCTGAATAAGTTATGGAATATTGCTGCAGGTGGAACTATTGCTAATAAAACGGATGTAAGAGCTACCTACAACCTGCGGGCTCAATCTGGCAACACGGTTCTTTTAGAAAATGAAAATTATAAAACCACTTATTTCACCCTGCCCCTCACGTATCATGTTGGAAGTGCCGTTACCTATCGCAACGCATTTACCCTAGCGCTGGATTACCAGTATGAGGGCTGGCGAGAAACCAACTACAGTGGGGTAAGTTATTTACTCGATAATAGTCAACGTTTTTCAGGAGGATTCGAGTTCTCTAAGAAATCGGAATACATGAACCAGTATTACGAAAAATACTTCTTGCAAACCGGATTGTTTTATACAAATTCTTATCTCCGGATTAATGGCATCCAATTAAAAGATTATGGACTCACTTTTGGGGCCGGTGCCGAATTATCCAGAACACCTCTTAGCAGCCTCGCTATCCAGGGCTCAGTTGAATTAGGGGTTAGAGGAACTACCGAGAAGGGACTTATTCGGGAACGCTACACACAATTTACCCTTTCTCTCTGCTATCGCGATTTTTGGTTCTCTAGGAAGATGAAGCGGTACGAATAATAGCCCTCTATGGGCGATTTTTTCTCTCCAGTTACAAATCACTATATTTCTTTTATCTTAGAAGCATGAAGTATATCTACCTGATTGGCTTTTTGTTATCTATGCAGATGCCTGCTACTGCCCAATCTTATCCATGGGTAAGAACTACCGGTAAGTTATCTGCTTTGTATTATGGTCTTGGAGAAGATCGGTTGGGCGGCGCTAAGTTAGGGTACCTAGATTCGGGGGTTCTCCTGCGTGTTATGGATTCGGCAAAAGATATGTATAAGGTGCAGCTTGCTGCTTACCATAGTGCCTATATCGAAAAGAAATCCGTTCAGCCAGATTCTTTAGCCCGTGTAAAAGACCAATACCTTACGGCTTCGTTTAGTGCGAAGGGAGATTCGGTGTTAGATTATGTAGGTATCGCTATGGAAGAGCGGTTGCCCTATAAAAGCAGCATGTTAGTAAACCCGGCCGTTATTGAAGTAGATATTTATGGGGTGCATAGCAATACCAACTGGGTTACGCAGTTGCGCTCTTTAAAAGAAGTAAAAAACGTGTATTATAATCAGGTAGAAGATGATGTGATGAGGGTTACCATCGAATTGGTTCATCGGCAGCACTGGGGATATTCGATAGGCTATAAGGGACGATTTTTGGTAGTGTCGGTTAAAAGACAACCCCCAAAATTGGACATCCGTAAACTCACTATTGCTATAGATGCCGGGCATGGAGGAACCAATGGCGGCACCGGGGGGATAAAAACTTTCCGTGCCGAAAAAGACCTTACCCTTTTGTATGCAAAGGAATTAGAAAAGTTATTGAGAAAAAAGGGCGTTACCAATATTGTAATGACGCGAACTATAGATACCACCTTCGACAACAAAGACCGCATTCTTTTTCTACAACAGCAACAACCAGATTTACTGATAAGTTTGCATTTCAATTCCAGTGCGAATCAACAGGTTCGTGGGGTAAGTACTTATTACAAGCACATTGGTTTCCGGCCCCTCACACAATTTGTACTCGGCCGGATGCTCGAATTAAACCTGAATGAATTCGGAAATATCGGGCATTTCAACTTCGCCCTCAATGCCCCAACGGATTTCCCCAATTGCTTGGTAGAAGTTGCCTTCTTAAGCAATGAAGAGGATGAACGCCGAATTGTAAATCCAACTTTCCGGGCTTCGGTTGCACAAAAAATTTATACAGGTATCAACGACTGGCTCAAATCTCTTAGATAAAGCCGGCTTAGGGTTGAATGTGTCTTTCAAAAAATTCTAAGGTTCGCAACATCTGATCCATTCTTTGCCGGTTATTACCGCTTCGCGTAATTTCATGTGATGCGCCTGGGTGACGAACATATTCAACAGGTCTGCCCAATATTTTTAAGCTACGATAAAACATTTCACTTTGAATTACGCCGGTACGTAAATCGTTTTCTCCATGAAATATTATTAAGGGCGTACGAACATTCTCTACGTAGGTTAGCGGAGATTCGCGATCAAGTATTTTTTTCACTGCCGGCTCAAAGGCATATCCCCCAAAATAATTCGGAACCAGGCGCCAGGCATTCCCTTCTCCCATAAAAGTTGTTAGCTCGTACACGCCACGTTGTGCACAGGCTGCTTTAAAACGCTGATCGTTACCAACAATCCATGCTACCAGGTATCCTGCATAAGATCCTCCAGTTACAGCCAGTCGGCCGGTATCGATAAATCCCTCTTCTGTTGCTTTTTCTAGCGCTGTAATTACGTCCCGGGTTGGGCCCGTGCCCCAGTTGTTTATGTTAGCCCGCAAAAATTGCGCACCATACCCACCCGAACCACGGGGATTTGCATACACTACCACATACCCCCGCGCACAGTAATACTGAAACTCGTGCCACATAGAATTTTCACCCGGCCCCCACATCGCACTGGGGCCTCCGTGTATATTTAGGATGGTAGCATATTTTTTCCCAGGTTCAAATCCGATTGGTTTCATTATCCAGTATTCAACCGGCATGCCCTCCTCATTTACGAATGTTCTTTTTTCTGGCAAACTCAGTTGCTTATTAGCCAACCAGCCACTGTTGAGGGTGGAGAGTGTTTGTATGTTTTTTCCGTCGGTATCACAAGTAAAGATTTCTGAAGGACTGCTAATATTTGTTTGAGTAAAAAGCAATTTTCCTTTTAACAAATCAAAACTACCAACCCCGGCATCCGGCGAGGTGAGGGCGGTAATTTTTTTGGTAGCTAAGTCTGCCTTGTAAAGTGGAATTCCCCCATTGCTTTGTGCAGTAAAGAAAACTGTTTTTTCATCGGTACTAAAACTAACGGCAGATTTATTTCTGTCGAAGGGAAGATCCAGTTTGTCTTTTTCACTTCCGTTAAAAGGCAAAATAAATAGCTCGGGCACATCAACATAGGCAGTTTTGCCTTTTTGAATAGCTACCCATTTTCCGGAAGGGGAAATTTTTGCGGATGTGTAGGTAACGCCTTTTGCACTTAGCCACGTGCGTAATTGATTACCTGCCGAATCGGCAATATATAATGCCGATTCAAGCGCTCGGTCGGGATGTTGGCTCGAATCTAAATTGCCGGTTATCAGTAGTTGTTTGCCATCTGGCGTAAAAGCTACCGATGCATACCGGAAAAAGCCCCTGGTTATGGGTTTAGCTATTGCACCGGGGTTAGCATCTATTACAAACCAATGCGAAAAGTTCATTTCGCCACTGGTGGCGGTTTCTTCCTGAAAATTAAGTTTATTAATTACTTTGGCTTTTTTGTCTTTCACATTATTCTCTAGCCAGGCCCGCACTTCTGCCGTGTTGCCATCGGGATTGGGTTGTATGCCTGCTGCGTTGGGGTTTACATAAGAAGTAAAGCCCGGTTTTTCTGTAGGGAATGCCGGTCCTCTTCCGCCCGGGTTCAGCTGTTCATCTTTTAGCAGTTCGGCAAATGGAACGGATGCAGAAAAGAGCAACTGTTTTCCATTCGGACTCCATACCGGATTAGCGGCACCGTATTTCGATTGGGTAAGCTGTATGGCTTCACCACCATCTAGTCTAAGTATAAACAACTGCGGTTTGCCGTCCACCGGTCGCACAAAAACCACTTGCTTTCCATCCGCACTAAACGCAGGTTGGGCAGCTCCTTCTTTTCCGGTTAACACCCGATGCGTATAGGGAGGATTGAGTGAAAGTAGCACCAATTGATTCAGGTATTTGTAGTCCCCTTTATTGTCTTTATCGGCTTCAATACTATTAAGTACATACAAGGCCAGATCCCCTGAGGGGTGGGCTACTATTTGGGTTACCTGCTTTATATTAAGCATGTCGGTAACCTTAATTTTTTCTTTAGTAGTTTGCCCTATTCCGGAGAAGCTGCACCATAGGGTAATCCATACAATCGAAATAAAACGCATACAAAAAAATTATGGGTAAATAAATATCGAATACCGGTTGAATCAGTAAGTTAATAACAAAAATCTCTACAAAGCAGCGGTTTTGTAATTTTAGTGCAAAATCTATTGAAATGAGTAATCTGGTACAAGAATTTAACAGCTATCGGGAAAGAATGAATGAAGTGATTTTGGCAAAGGATAATCTGGTATTAAAACGTTTCTGGAATTTAGACACCCACACGTACGAATCCGGTGCCTTGGATGCCAAAACCAAGGAGTTATTGGGTTTGGTAGCCAGCATGGTGCTTAGATGCGACGATTGTATCAAGTACCATCTGGGAAAAAGTAAGGAATGTGGGGTTAGCACTGCCGAGTTGTATGAGGTATTTGCTGTGGCTAATATTGTAGGGGGCAGTATCGTAATTCCCCATACCCGCCGGGCAGCAGAATACTGGGAAGAATTACAGGAGAATTCTGGGGAGGGACAATAATTATGCTTAAATTTGATTATTCATATTCTAGGTAACTTTTTAATTTTTGTAGTCATGTCTGTAGTAGAAGCACCTGTAAGTACTGCGTTAACCGCGAAAGATTTTGCAACGGATCAGGAAGTTCGTTGGTGTCCGGGTTGTGGAGATTATTCCATCCTTGCCCAGGTTCAGAAAGTGATGCCAACCATCGGCATTCCCAAAGAGAATATTGTGATGGTTAGTGGTATCGGTTGCAGCAGTCGCTTTCCCTATTACATGAACACCTATGGCATGCATTCGATTCATGGAAGAGCTACTGCGGTAGCGAGTGGACTAAAAGCTGCCCGTCCGGATTTGAGTGTTTGGATTATTACCGGGGATGGGGATGCGCTTAGTATTGGAGGGAATCATACTATCCATTTGCTGCGTAGGAATTTTGATGTGAATGTTTTGTTGTTCAATAATCAGATTTATGGATTAACCAAGGGGCAGTATTCACCTACTTCGGAGGAGAATAAAATAACCAAGAGTACACCAATGGGAAGTATTGACCATCCCTTTAATCCGATGGCACTGGTTATGGGTGCCGATGCTAGTTTTGTGGGCAGAAGTATGGATAGAGATCCTAAGCATTTGCAGTTTATGCTAACCCGTGCCCAACAGCACAAAGGGTCTTCCTTTTTAGAGATTTATCAGAATTGTAATATATTCAACGACGGTGCTTTTGAAATATTTACCGAAAAAGGTACCAAGGCAGCTGAAACATTATTCCTAGAGCAGGGCAAACCGCTTTTGTTTGGTGCCAACCAAGATAAAGGAATCCGTTTAGATGGAATCAGGCCGGTGGTAGTTGAAATCGGAAATGAGTATTCAGCAGATGATTGCTGGATACACGATGAAGGTGATTTTTATAAGGCACAAATTCTTACCCGTTTATTTGATAGTCCTTCCAAAGAGGGTGTACATTTTCCTCGTCCTTTCGGCGTATTTTTTCAAACAGATCGCCCTTGTTATGAGGATGTTATGGCAAACCAGATTGCTGAAGTAATTGCTTCCAAGGGTAAGGGAGACTTAGATAAGCTATTGCGTGGCAGAGAAGTTTGGGAGATCGCCGAATAATGGTATCATACCGCTGCTATTCCCTGGCGGATGGCGAAAGTAACCAATCCGATGCGGGAATTTACTTTCAGTTTTTTCAGCAAACTGTCTCTGTATCCATCAATGGTTCTCGGGCTTACAAACATTTCCTGGGCAATTTCTTTGTAGCCCTTGTCGGTACATAGCCAACGCAAAAATTCTTTTTCCCGGTCTGATAATTGGGCTGCAAGCTGAGCGGCTATTACTTCTTTATTTTCTTTTGAACTCCTTTCACTCAGTAAGTGCACATACGAACTAGGATTCAGGTAGTGCCCCTTTTGCATAATCTGTTGGATGGCTAGTTGCAGTTCTTCTATGTCGGCATCTTTTTGAACGTAACCGCTGATACCCACCTGCAATAATTTTTCTAAGTGGTGCTTTTCCGGTAGCATACTTACTACTAAAATTTTTAAAGCGGGTTGCTGGTGCAGCAAAAAAGCCGCTGTATCAAATCCATTCATCTCTGGCATATGCATATCTAAAATAATCAGGTCGGCTTGTATTGCATTCAGTAATTGTCGCTTCAGGTCGTTGCCATTATTGGCTTCTAGTACTACCCGATACTCGGGAAGGCTGCCAAAAAAAGAAGCCAAAGCTTTTCGAAAAATAATATGGTCGTCCACTAAACCCAATTTTACCATAGTAGTTGATTATGCGGGCAAAATCGGATAATTCAACCTGGTAGTAAACCGTATTTTCCGCAGAATTAATCGCCAAATAAAACAGGGCAAAACCAGTATAAATACTCGGTTGAAAAGAGGGAAGCCGGTATATTTTTGGGTGGTATCGAAGCAGAAATGAGCGGCTGCCAGATACGCAGTAGTTAATGGGTTTTTTCAACGGCGGCACAAGGCCGCCGTTGAAATTTTATCCGGTAAATTCCCTTTTCCCATTATATTTAGGTATGCTCCTCTCCATTCATCCCCAAAATCCGCAGCCCCGGCATATTCAAACCATAATCGATTGTTTGCAGTCGGGCGGGGTAATCATTTATCCCACGGATACTATTTATGGATTAGGCTGTGATATATTTCAAACCAAAGCTATTGAAAGAATTGCCCGTATCAAACAGATAGATCCAGCAAAAGCCCAATTGAGTTTTGTATGCAGTAGTCTTAGTGATTTAAGTCAATACACTAAAAGTATTTCTACTCCATTATACCGGATACTAAAAAATTATTTGCCGGGTCCCTATACTTTCATTCTTCCCGCCAGCAAACAGGTACCCAAAATTTTGCACAGTAAAAAAAGTACAATCGGATTGCGCATCCCTAATAATCGGGTTGCACTTAGCATTGTGGAAGCATTAACCCATCCCATATTATCGGCTTCTCTGCCCGGTGATTGGGAAGATGGGATTACCGATCCCGAAGAGATCTATCAAAAGTATCATAAGCTGGTAGATATTGTAATTGATGCAGGTGCGGGAGGTATTATTCCCTCCACCATCCTTGATTGTACCAGTGGAACCTGCCTAGTAACTCGCCAGGGGGCGGGCGATTGGGAAGAATGAGGCGGAAAAGTTATATAGGCAATTTGAGTTGAACCGGCAGGATATTAAAACTTTTTCGGTGATGCGGGGTGAGCCCGTAAAGTTCAATAGCCGCTCTGTGTGTTGCCGTTCCATATCCTTTATTTTTATCAAAAGCATAGTTGGGATATTGTTGGTGAAGTTCCAGCATATACGCATCCCGAAAAGTTTTTGCCAGAATACTGGCAGCAGCAATATGGGCAAACTTTGCATCCCCCTTTATCATACACAGATGGGGAATAGAAGGATACGGCGCAAATCGATTTCCATCAATTAGTAGCATTTCCGGCCGCCTATTCAGTTGGCTTATGGCGCTATGCATTGCCTGATAGGTTGCCTGCAGAATATTGATGCGATCAATTTCTGCCGGCGGTACACTGGCTACCGACCAGGCTAGCGCCTCCCTACAAATAACCTCTCGCAAAACTTCCCTATTATGTTTAGAAACCTGCTTACTGTCGTTTAATAAAGGATGATAGAAATCAGCCGGCAAAATAACGGCAGCTGCAAAAACCGGACCCGCATAGCAACCCCTGCCAGCTTCATCTATGCCTGCCTCCAGCAAATTGTTGTGATGTTGAACAGGTAACATAGTATAAATGTCATCATTCCCCCCCATACCTGCAAATTTCTCCGGCGGCCTAATTTATTGTTTGGGTTAACAGATAATATCAATACCCTGCTATAACTTTGCCACTTGAAAAGTACAGGTATGCAGCCATCACAGCAATCGGCAAAATGGGTAATATTTTGGTTGCGAACAGGTATTGTAATGACGATTATTCAAATCGCATTAGGAGGAATTACCCGCTTAACCGGAAGTGGCTTGTCAATTACGGAATGGGAGGTAATTACCGGCATCTTGCCGCCCCTTAATGAGGCGGAATGGGTGGCAGCTTTCAAGCAATATCAACAAACACCTCAGTTTCAGCTAATCAACTATCATTTTACCCTGCCCGATTTTCAGTTTATTTTTTTCTGGGAATGGTTTCACCGTTTGTGGGCTCGCCTAATAGGGGTAGTGTTTGCGGTGGGTTTTATAGTATTGTTATCAAAAGGGCATTTTAAAAAAAATATGGTGGCCCCGCTGGGTATTCTATTCTTATTGGGAGCCCTACAGGGAGCCGTGGGTTGGATTATGGTAAAAAGCGGATTAAGTGGGGATGCCGTATATGTAAAACCAACCCGGCTGGCCCTACATTTTATTTTTGCCATGGGATTACTTTGCTATACTTGGTGGTTTACCTTACAGTTACAATGGGGAACAGCCTCCTTTACCTTCAGCAATCGGTTACGATATTGGGTAATAGGACTATTGATTCTGTTACTAGTACAGTTAGGTTTTGGGGCATTGATGGCTGGATTTAAAGCCGCCACAGTAGCCGCTACTTGGCCAACCATAAATGGAGAGTGGTGGCCTCTTTCGGGTAAAAATCCTACATGGAAAGATGTAATTAATAATCCCCTGCTGATTCATTTTATTCACCGCTCACTTGCATATATATTATTAGCCGGCATTTGCGTTTTCGCCTATCAACTGCATCAGCATTCGGTTTCAGGGCCAGTAGCTTATATCAAACTGCTAACGGTTGCCGTAGTGCTTATACAAGTAATATTGGGCATCTTTTCGCTATTGGCCAGCCGGGGGATAGTTCCGGGTAAGTGGGGTTGGTTCGAATGGCTTGCCCAAACGCACCAGTTAACCGGAATGGCACTATTATTGTTGATGGTAAAGTTACTGTATCTCATCAGGCCTGCTTCCCGTTAATACGTAACCAGGCATTCAAAAAAATACCGGATGTCTATAAAAAAAATAGTGACTCTTTTCTGGTATGCACTACCCATTCAGTTGTTTTTGCTGCATTTTCGTAAGCATGTAGAGTTTTTGATTATCTGGTATATTTTATTAGCTACTATCACCGGCCATTTTCTCAATAGTTTCGGAGCTGATTCCCTATTCTTGGCGCCGGAATACATGGGAAAGGTGAATCTGGTAAGTACTGCTATTGTTGGTTTTGCATTGGGAATTTTTCTCATGAGCTGGAATATTACTACTTTCATTTTACATGCTCGCAGTGTTCGGTTTTTGGTTACCACCGCGCAGCCTTTTTTAAAGTACTGTGTAAACAACGCTATCCTGCCCCTCATTTTTTTAGGCATATATGTATTCAAAATGCAGCAATATGCCAGTAATAGCAATCTGCTGTCTACCGGCTCGGTGGGGGGGATGTTATTGGGTTTATTAGGCGGCTGCTCTGTATCTATCGCTATATCATTTATGTACTTTTTTGGAGCTGATAAAACCATTTATAAAAATATGGCGACTACCATTCGCCAAACTAATCAGCAGTATGCTAAAATGCCAGCCAATGCTTTACTGCATTTAGAAAAGCCACTGATACCAGTGAAATGGTTTTTGAGTGCCCGCTTGCGTTGGCGCCAACCGCGCGATGTTCGACACTATCCGGCTGCTTTTATTGAAACCGTATTGCAGCGACATCACTTTTCGGCAGTGGTTGCAATTGTGATAGCTTTTGTTTTTCTGGTGCTGGTTGGGTTTAGTTCAGATACCCGCCTTTTTCAGTTGCCGGCAGCTGCCAGTATTATTTTATTTTTTTCGTTATTGATTGCCTTTGCCGCAGCCTTAACTATTTTCTTAAAAAACTGGAGTATTCCGATATTAGTAATTTGTTTTTTTGGCGTTCAATGGTTGTATCAGCAGGATATCCTTAATGTGCGCAACAAAGCCTATGGGCTGGACTATTCCAACACGGCAAACTGGCCAGAGTATTCTAGGGAAGCCTTGGTTACTATGGCACATCCGGATTCGGTAGAAAAAGACAAGGCCGTATATCTGAACCGGCTGGAAAAATGGAAAAGCCGGCAAGCAGAAGACAAACCACTACTCTTTATTATAAATACCAGCGGTGGTGGATCGCGCAGTGCCACTTTTACCCTAAATGTGCTGCAACACCTAGATAGCATAACCGCCGGGAAACTGATGCAGCATACCTTTTTGATTACCGGAGCCTCCGGAGGAATGTTAGGGGCTGCCTACTTTAGAGAATTGTATCTGCAAAAGCAGCAACACCACATACAAAGTTTACAAAATCCTTCATGGAGTAAGCAGATTTCGAAAGATTTGCTTAGTCCCATGTTCTCCTCTTTTATCACTCGGGATGTAATGGGGCCGGTTCAACATTTTGTTTATCAGAATAAAAAATATCCAAAAGACAGGGGCTACGCTTTTGAGCGCAAGCTATCCGAAAATACGGGCGGCATACTAGATAAGCCATTTAGTAACTATGCCCTAGATGAGGCAGGTGCTAATATACCCACCATTTGGTTGCATGCTGTAATTACAAAGGATGGCAGAAAGTTACTAATCAGTAACGACCAACTTCGATTTTTAATGCGATATCCATCTGATAGCAATGCTATAACCCCTACCGAACCGGATGCGGTGGATTTTAAAAGTTTACTGGTGCAGCAAGATGCGTCGTTGTTAAGTTTTCTTACTGCGCTTCGCATGAATGCTACTTTTCCGTATGTGTTGCCCAATGTTTGGCTACCTACCCGGCCTGTAATTGATGTGATGGATGCTGGACTTCGGGATAATTTTGGGCAAGAGTCTGCCCTTCGGTTTGTTCAGCAATATAAAGACTGGTTACAGAAGAATACTTCCGGAGTAGTGCTGCTGCAAATCAGAGACAGAAGCTTAAACGATTGGGATAGTGCCAGCGATAAAGGAAATCTGGGTAATATGTTGCTAGACCCCTTACTGGTACTCAACAAAAATTGGTATCGGATGCAAGACTTTGCCCAGCAATCTTCTCTGCATTTTATGGAAGATGGATATGGTGCTGGTTTTCGGAGGATATCTATACAATACCAACCGACTCAAAAGCAATCGGCAGTGGGATTAAGTTTTCATTTAACGGAAGCAGAGAAAAAAGATTTGGCTGCCGCCGTTTACAGTGAAACCAATCAACAACAGTTTGCGCAATTGTTACGTTGGCTTATTAATCCAGTACCGGTTGAATCAAATTAAAGCAACCTTTCATTAGATTTATTTGAAAAGACTCGGCTGTTTCAGCAGGCTCTCCATCAATATGTAAGGGAGCAAGTTTAGGATTGCGAATAATAAGTGAGGGGGTTTGAAAGTATAAAATATTTTTCTTCGACATATCTTCTACCAATTCCTGTAAACGATTATTGCCGCGGATCTGTTTAAGTATGGCAAAGGGGAGCCTGGCTTTATTCATTTTTTGCACAACCACAATATCCAATAATCCATCCCGAATACTCGCCTGCGGGGCAATGGTTACCTGATTGCCAAATTGATTGCTATTGGCTATTGAAATAAAGTAGGCATCGGTAAAAAAAGAAAACTGATCAAGCACAATTTCAAATTGATAGGGTTGTGCTTTAAAATATTGAACAATACTCTGTTGGGTGTAGGCAATCAATCCCCGATTACTAACATGGGCAAACTCATGGGCAACCCTTGCATCCAGCCCCAATCCACTTAACATGCAAGAGAATCGATTATTTATCATGCAGGCATCTACCCGGCTGCAAGTTCCTTCAAAAATAAGCGCAAGGGCAGCGGCAGCGTTAGAGGGAATACCAGCAGTTAAAGCCAGGCCATTACCTGAGCCCAAAGGTATAATGCCAAAACGTACAGGCTGGTTTCGCAATGCATCCACTACCTGATTTACGGTTCCATCACCCCCCACCATCACAATGTCGGTAAAGGCACGTTGTTCTATCAATTCCTTAACATAATCGTAGTCGCCAGACGCGTTGGTAGGAAGTAATAGATATTCAAAACCCCTCGATTCGGTTTCCCTTGCTATCATTTTCTTTACCTTATCCTTTTTTCGGGTGCCCGAAATCGGATTAATCAGATAAATGAATTTTCTTTCGCTCATGCACTAAAGTTTCAATCAACCGTATTTTTTCTACCGATATTACCAACGGATTAATGCACTACCCCACGTAAATCCGCTTCCAAAAGCAGCCAAACAAACCAGACTCCCTTTTTTAATCATGCCTTTTTCCCAGGCTTCACACAAGGCAATGGGTACAGATGCGGCAGTAGTATTTCCATATTGTTGTATGTTATTATACACCTGTGCATCGGAGAGTTGAAGTTTTTGTTGCACAAATTGACTGATGCGCAGGTTTGCCTGGTGTGGTATTAGTAAATCAATATTATTGGGCGATAGTCCGTTTTTATCTAAGGCCTCCATAATTACTTCCGGAAATTTAACAACCGCCTTCTTAAATACGGATTGTCCATCCATATAGGGAAAGTTCTGGGCCTCATCAATCATCTCGTGGCTCATAAACATTTGGCCAATTTCCGCTTCCTCAAAATGCGCATAATTTTTGTCGGCCCAGTGATTCGCATGGGTGCCGGGATTATACATTGCCAGTAATTCTGCCGAACCACCATCACTATGCAGATGCGTGCTAAGTATACCTGATCCGGGTTCGTCGGTTGGTTGTAAAACAACTGCTCCGGCTCCATCCCCAAAAATTACAGAAATATTTCTGCCACGGGTGGTAAAGTCGAGTCCAAACGAATGTTTCTCACTACCTACCACTAAAATATTTTTATACATACCCGACTTGATAAATTGGTCGGCTACAGAAATGGCATATAAAAAACCACTGCATTGATTACGAATATCAAGGGCACCTATTTCACGCATACCCATGGCACGCTGCAGTAAAACACCACATCCAGGAAAATAATAATCGGGCGACAGGGTTGCAAAAATAATAAAATCTATATCCTCTGCTGTGGTACCGGCCCTTTCAATGGCTTGTTGGGCTGCGGCAACCCCCATAGTGGTGGTGGTTTCTTCCGTTCGATGGGCAAATCTCCTTTCCTTAATCCCCGTTCTTTCTTGAATCCAGGCATCCGTTGTATCCATATATTTTGTGAGGTCGTTATTGCTAACTACCTGCCGGGGAAGATACTTTCCCACACCGGCTACTTGCGTGCTGGGCATGTGCAAACGTTTTAGCGAAGATAGAGAAGATTATGCAATGGCAACTACCTACCCTTTTCCTGTTGTTGGCCAGATAACAGGGGTAAACTCATCACCCCCTGTAAAAAAGAACGGGTTTCATTTTCAACACTTTGGATATCTTTCGATTGAATTGGGGAGGCCAGCACATGATTGGCTGCTTCCGGAATGGCAACTGATTTTTTAAGATTTTCTGCCGTACCTAATTGCTCCATCATTTCTCGGATGGCACTCACTTTTACTACCGGATCTTGATTGGTATCATCCTTAAAATAAAACAAACTCAACACGGGTTGTTTAATTTGCTGAAAAGTGGCGGGAAGCATCGTAGTTTCCAGTAACTCCTCCAGTTGCACGGTAGCTTCTAAGCGATACGTATGATTCCAGTATTGATTATATAGGCTATCTCCTCTACTGGCAGTATTCAGATTAGATTTTTTTACTAGCCGGGCAATTTGTAATCCCCAGGGATTATTCAATAACCAGGCATTCGGATCATTGATAGCAATATTGGGAGAATATAAAACCAGGCCGGCAATCTCGGGATAAGCAGCCGCCAGTTGCAATGCCAGCGTTCCTCCGGTAGAGGTTCCCATCAATATCACTTTCTTACCCAATTGCTTCCCAATGGCATAGGCTTGCTTTCCGGTTTCCCATAATCCCACTGCCGTAAAGTTGTATAGAGCATCCGTGGTATCAATTCCATGTTCAGCCAAACGGGCTAAGTATAAATTACAACCAAAAGCCTTGGCAATATTCCGGTGAACCGGATTGCCCTCTTCCTGACTGGCACTAAACCCATGGAGATATACAATGGCATATTCGGTGGTGTTTTTAAGCGAATCATTGGCCCAAACAATACGGGCTTCATTATCTTTTTTTAGTTGGTGTTGGCTTTCCATTTGTGCAACATATTGCTCCAATGCAGCACCACTGTCCATTACAACAGGTAAAGTATTGGCATAAACAGGCTTTGATGGATGAGGGCCGAAAAAATACAGAGCAGCCATTACCAGAAAAAATACGAATACGATTTTGAGTAGGCGCATACTTTTTTTTTATAAATCTACCCAATTAATTGTAATTTTTTACGACAGAAATAAATACTCCGTATATTCATTTATATTCGAATTTAGAAAAATAGTACTATGAATACAGCGCCCCGTTTTTTAGCCCTGGATGTTTTCCGGGGACTAACAATTTGTTTCATGATTATTGTAAATACGCCCGGTGATTATGATGCAACCTTTTCGTTGCTGCTACATGCAGAATGGCATGGATTTACCCCTACCGATCTGGTGTTTCCCTCTTTCTTGTTTGCAGTGGGCAATGCCCTCAGTTTTGTTATGCCTAAATGGCAACAAAAATCTAATGGGGAAGTTTTTAAGTTAGTTACCAAACGGGCAGCGATTATATTTTTATTGGGATTTTTGATGTACTGGTTCCCCTTCTTTACTTATCAAAACGGACACCTAATTATATCCCCCTTCGACCATACCCGCATTATGGGTGTATTGCAAAGAATTGCCCTTTGTTATTGGGCAACTGCCCTGATGGTTCAGTTTTTGAATACCCGTTCCGTAGCTTTTATCTGTAGCTTTTTTCTACTCTTTTATTGGGCTGCATTATATTGGTTTGGCAGTTTAACGGATCCGCTGGGTATTACGAGTAATGCAGGCTATTACCTAGATAAATGGTTAATGGGAGAAGCGCATATGTACCAGGGAGAGGGCGTTGCTTTTGACCCCGAAGGTTGGTTAAGTACCTTACCAGCTATTGTAAATGTGGTAATTGGCTATTATGCAGGCGCATACCTGCAAA
Organism: Sediminibacterium sp.; assembly: GCA_040403945.1. Lineage (GTDB taxonomy): Bacteria > Bacteroidota > Bacteroidia > Chitinophagales > Chitinophagaceae > Sediminibacterium. The sequence goes on along the minus strand of JBBAJQ010000001.1, from coordinate 191,571 downwards.
AGCAAGGCAGAAACTATCAAGCACTTTCTCATTTATTACTCGCTGGTTTTTTTCTGTTATTTCTGGCTTATTGCTGGAACTTTTGGTTACCCATTAATAAAAAATTATGGACCGGCTCTTTTGTTATGCTTACCACCGGATTAGACCTGGTTATACTCTCTGCCATCATTTATTGGATTGATATGCGCCAAGAACTCACGGGCGCCCGTTTCTTCGAAATCGCCGGGAAAAACCCACTGGCTATCTACCTTTTTAGCGAAATTTTTGCCGTAATCCTCCATATTATTCAGGCAAAACCGGGCTTGAGTTTATTCCAATGGCTCTATATTAATTTGTTCAGCTTTCTAGGTCCTTATTTTGGCTCCCTGGCATTTGCTCTCTCTTTTATGCTGGTATGCTGGAGTTTGGGGTATTGGATGGACAAGAAAAAAATCTATCTGCGTGTTTAGTCGGCTTCCCTCATTCATGGGCAAGTAATAATTATTTAACTATATGATAACCAGCTAATTGCGTTTTAGCTTCGGAATATCTATTGCCCACCCACCGGAAAGTTGTACCTTTGCACCCTCAAAAACACCCATGGAAATAAGAAATATTGCAATAATAGCCCACGTTGACCACGGAAAAACTACCCTGGTGGATCGTATTTTACAAACCACCAAGGTATTTCGCGACAACCAGGAAACCGGGGAGTTGATAATGGACTCGAACGATTTGGAGAAGGAGAGAGGAATTACCATTTTCAGTAAAAACGCGGCAGTTATTTACAATAATTATAAGATTAATGTAATTGATACCCCCGGTCACAGTGATTTTGGCGGTGAAGTAGAGCGCGTATTGAAAATGGCTGATGGTGTAATTTTGCTGGTGGATGCCTTTGAAGGTCCCATGCCACAAACCCGTTTTGTTTTACAAAAAGCACTGCAACTGAACCTGCATCCTATTGTAGTTATCAATAAAGTTGATAAACCAAATTGCCGCCCAGATGAAGTTCATGACGCAGTTTTTGAATTGTTCTTTAACCTGGATGCTACCGAAGAGCAACTGAATTTCCCTACCTATTATGGTAGTGGTAAAAATGGCTGGTTCAATGATAGCCTCACCCCAACCGACAATATCCTGGCGCTGATGGATGGTATCATTAAACATGTACCACCACCCCGCGTGAGTGAAGGACCCTTGCAGTTGCAGATTACCTCACTGGATTATTCTTCCTTCCTAGGTAGAATCGCTATTGGTAAAGTTACCCGCGGTACTATCAAAGAGGGCCAAACGATTGCACTCGTGCAAACCGATGGCTCTATCAAAAGGAATAAGGTAAAAGAATTATACGTATTTGAAGGAATGGGTAAGCGCAAAGTAACTGAAGTAGTTACCGGAGATTTATGTGCAGTAGTAGGCCTCGAAACCTTTAATATCGGAGATACCATTGCTGATATAGATACACCTGAAGGATTGCCGGTAATTAGTGTAGATGAACCTACCATGAGCATGACGTTCAGCATCAACAACTCACCGTTTTTTGGTAAGGATGGTAAATTTGTTACCTCACGACATCTGCGTGACCGTTTGATGAAAGAAACTGAAAAAAATCTGGCGCTTCGGGTAGAAGATGCAGATAGTGCAGATAGTTTTATGGTATTTGGAAGAGGTATTCTGCATTTGGGAATTTTGGTAGAAACCATGCGCAGAGAAGGATATGAACTTACCGTGGGTAATCCCCAGGTATTGGTAAAACAAATCGATGGGAAAAAGCATGAGCCGTATGAAAATCTGGTAGTGGATGTTCCGTCTGAATTCAGTGGAAAAGTAATTGATCTGGTAACCCAGCGCAAAGGCGAATTACAGATTATGGAGTCTAAAGGAGAAATGCAACACCTCGAATTTGAAATTCCTTCCAGAGGATTAATCGGGCTACGTTCACAGATGCTTACCAATACAGCCGGCGAAGCCGTGATGGCCCATCGTTTTGTAGATTATAAACCCTGGAAAGGCCCAATACCCGGTAGAAGTAATGGGGTATTGATTGCCAAATTTCAGGGAACAACTACAGCCTATTCCATTGATAAGCTGCAAGACAGAGGAAGTTTCTTTGTAGATCCAGGAGAAGAAGTATATGTGGGTCAGATTATCGCCGAGCATATTAAACCAGGTGATTTGAATGTGAATGCCGTGGAAATGAAAAAACTTACCAATCACCGCGCCAGTGGTAGTGATGATGCCGTTCGTATTACTCCTAAACTTCAGTTCTCTCTCGAGGAGTGTATGGAATACATTCAACAGGATGAGTGCATTGAAGTAACGCCTAAAATCATCCGTATGCGTAAAGTGGTGTTGAACGAAGAAGACAGAAAGAAAACCGCCCGCTCTATGCAGAGTGAAGCAGTTGGATAATCATCCAATAACATTTTATAAAAAAGTCCGATTCATTTGAGTCGGACTTTTTTTTTGTTAATTTTTTTTTGGGATGTGGTAAACCCGGAGGTTGCGATGTTACGCTATCGGTTTGTTTAAAGTAGTCCACAACAAATCTTTCAATTGCGTAAGGCCGGTTTGAGTGGCCGAGGAGATAAAAATATGCGGAATATTTTCGGGCAGTTCTTTTACAATGGCAGCTTTCAGTTCATCATCCAGCATATCACTTTTGCTGATGGCGATAATAAAATCTTTTTGCAGCATTTCCGGATTATACTTTTCCAGTTCCCCTACTAGTATTTCAAATTCTTTTTTATGGTCGGCACTATCCGCCGGAATCAGAAATAGCAACAAGGCGTTTCTTTCGATATGGCGTAAGAAGCGGTGACCCAATCCTTTTCCTTCCGCTGCCCCTTCAATAATTCCGGGTAGGTCGGCAATGCAAAACGATTTTCGGTCGCGGTATTCAACCATGCCCAGTTGTGGAATCAGGGTAGTAAATGCGTAGTTAGCAATTTTGGGTTTGGCGGCGGTAAGCACACTCAGCAGCGTTGACTTTCCAGCATTCGGAAATCCTACCAGTCCCACATCTGCCAATACTTTCAGTTCAATTATTTTCCAGCCTTCCACGCCGGGTTCGCCGGGTTGGGAGTATTCGGGTACTTGATTGGTGGGGGTAGCGAAATGACTATTGCCCCAGCCACCACGGCCTCCCTTCATCCAGATAAATTCCTGGCCATCTTCTAATATTTCAGCTTCTTGTTCTCCGGTTTCTTCATTTCTGGCAACGGTGCCCAGGGGCACTTCTATAATGATATCTTTACCGTCGTGGCCAGTACAATTATTTTTGCTACCATTTTCACCATCGTCGGCCAGCACATTTTTAAAGTAGCGTAGGTGGAGGAGGGTCCAGAGTTGCGTGCTACCTCTGAGGATAATATGCCCGCCCCGGCCGCCATCTCCGCCGTCGGGTCCCCCTTTGGCGGTAAGCTTGTTGCGCATAAAATGGCGCACCCCGGCACCTCCATGTCCGCTGCGGGCAAAAATGCGGATATAGTCAATAAAATTATTTCTTTCCGACACAGATAAAGTATGAACTGCAAAGGTACAACATGTGATGGCTATACCCCTTTTTATTCGGTGGGAGGATGGGTAAGATGGGGTTTACCGGTTTTATAGCAGGTGCCCTTAAAAACGGCAATCAGTTGCTGGTGCTGGTTGGTAATTTCTACCAGGTACAATCCGGTTTTACGGGTTTCTGAAAGGCGTCGGGCTTCGGCAATCAGCACATCGCCGATATGGGCAGGGTTGGGGAAGGAAATAGACACATCAAGGGCAACAGTAATGGTACCTTCTCCGTTAGATGCATACCCGAAGGCGGTATCTGCCATGGCAAAAGTTACTCCGCCATGGGCAATCTCGAATCCATTCATCATCTCTTCCCTCACCACCATTGAAATTTTACTGTATCCGGGCTCAATTTTCAACAGCTGCACCTGTAACCAACTGCTGAATGGATCTACATGGGCCAGTGCCCGAATATTGTTTTCTGCAGCAGGAGGAGTTGGGGTTACCATAAGAATGATTCAGGGGTTAATCAATAACCAGCAAGGTAAGTATATTTCGGTGGGTTGATGGGAGAAGCAGCGGAGCCTTTTATTTTTTGGTAACTTGTTTGCATGAAAAAATTTTTTAGCTACTTTTTAGCCTGCTGTTGGTATGGACTGGCAATGGCACAACCTGCTATCCGCCCTTTTGAAAAAGAAGTAGCGGCATTTGCCCGGCAAGATAGTTTACAACCACCTCCTGCACATCCCATTTTACTGATTGGTAGTTCTTCGTTTACCAAGTGGACGAATGTGCAGCAATATTTTCCCGGATATGATATTCTCAACCGGGGCTTTGGGGGGTCGTCGCTCACCGATCTGATATATTTCGCTCCCCAAATACTTTTTGCTTATACTCCCCGACAGATTATTGTGTATGCTGGCGAGAATGATCTCGCTGCTAGTCCCCCAGCCTCCACACAAGAAGTACGAAAGCGATTTAAAAAGCTCTATCGCCTCATTCGGAACCGATGGCCTAGTGTTCCGATAGTATTTGTTTCCATCAAGCCGAGTGCTGCCCGCTGGCAGTTAGAAAGTAGTTTTGTGGAAGCAAATGAACGTATCAAAGGCTACATACAAAAACAAAAGAATGTTCAATTTTTAGATGTGCACACTGCTATGTTAACAACCGGGGGTGAAATCCGTCCCGAACTCTATATTGGCGACCGGCTACATATGAATGAAAAGGGGTATGAAATCTGGAAAAATCTGCTTTTTCCGGTGTTATTGCCGGTAAAGGCGCCGGAGGTGCCCGGAACCCCCCAATAAAAGATTTTGCACACACAAATGCAGCACCAGTAAGGGTTTGCACTTCTTTTCAACAAGGGGTGAATAAATCGTTCACAAAAAATTCATATACAATTGTAACGTTGTAGGGTAATTAACGGTGATACAAAAAAGCAGGTTCCTCAAGTAGTTCTCAACTGCCCTCACAACCGCCCAAAAGATTATCTCTAATTACTCAATTCGGAAAGCAAATGGTTACCTGCCTAAAACGGCAAGTATCGTTTTCCACTTCCGGATTTTTTTGACCCTTTAAATGAAAGTTTGATATGCAGAACGAATCAGAATTGTTGTTAAGAGAAAACAAAGATCGCTTTGTTATACTGCCGATTAATTATCCCAAAATTTGGGAAGCATATAAGAAACACGAAGCCAGTTTTTGGACGGCGGAGGAAATTGATTTGGGGAGTGACATGAAGGATTGGAATGCCCTGAATGATGGGGAGCGTCATTTCGTTTCTCACGTGTTGGCTTTTTTTGCGGCCAGTGATGGAATAGTAAATGAAAACCTGGCGGTAAACTTTATGAGTGAGGTGCAGCTTCCGGAGGCGCGCTGTTTTTATGGTTTCCAGATTATGATGGAAAATATTCACTCAGAAACCTATGCGTTATTAATTGACACGTATATAAAAGACCCACAAGAAAAGAATCGCCTATTTCATGCTATCGAAACTATCCCTGCCGTAAAGCGGAAAGCAGAATGGGCGCTTCGCTGGATCGAAAATGGCAACTTTGCCGAGCGACTGGTTGCGTTCGCTGCCGTGGAGGGTATTTTCTTCAGTGGTAGCTTCTGCTCTATTTTCTGGCTGAAGAAAAGAGGGTTAATGCCGGGCCTAACTTTTAGTAACGAATTGATTAGCAGAGACGAAGGATTGCACTGCGAATTTGCTTGCCTTTTATATGGAATGTTAAACAATAAATTGAGCCAGGAAGCAGTTTATAATATTATCAGAGATGCCGTAACCATCGAAAAAGAGTTTATTACCGATGCGCTCCCGGTAGCCCTGATAGGGATGAATGCCAAACTGATGCAGCAGTACATCGAGTTTGTAGCTGACCGATGGTTGTCGGAGTTGGGTTACCCCAAAATGTTCAACGCCACCAATCCCTTCGATTTTATGGAAATGATTTCACTGGAAGGGAAAACCAACTTCTTCGAAAAAAGAGTGGGCGATTATCAAAAGGCAGGTGTGATGGCTGGCAATCGAGAATCCCAAACCTTTTCACTGGAAGAAGATTTTTAGTAGTAGAGAAAACAATATCTAATCATATATAATAAAGCAGTGGTATGCAGGTAATAAAAAGGAACAACAGAAGAGAGAGTGTAAAATTCGACAAGATAACAGCACGTATCGAAAAATTATGTTATGGTCTCGACCGTCGTTTTGTGAATGCGGTAGACGTAGCAAAGAAAGTAATTGAGGGGTTATACGATGGCGTGCCTACCACCGAATTAGATAACCTGGCTGCCGAAACCGCTGCTGCCCTAACCGTTAAGCACCCCGACTATGCTTTGTTGGCCAGCCGTATCGCTGTTAGCAACCTGCATAAGAATACCACCAAGAGTTTTTCGGATACCATGCGGTTATTGTATAATTGTACCGATTCGAAAACCGGCAAACTGTTGCCCTTGATTGCCGATGATGTGATGCAGATTATTGAAGACAATGCCGAATTGTTAGACAGTACCATTATTTACGACCGCGATTATGGCTTTGATTATTTTGGATTTAAAACCCTAGAAAAATCTTACTTGCTGAAATTGGATGGCGTGATTGTAGAGCGTCCTCAACATATGTATATGCGCGTATCCATCGGCATACACAAAGAGGATATTGAAAGTGCGATTAAAACCTATCACCTGATGAGTGAGCGCTGGTTTACCCATGCCACGCCCACTTTGTTCAATGCCGGAACGCCAAAGCCTCAGATGAGCAGCTGCTTCCTGTTAACAATGAAGGAAGATAGTATCGATGGTATCTATGATACATTAAAACAAACAGCAAAAATTTCTCAAAGCGCCGGCGGTATCGGATTAGCTATTCACGGCATCCGCGCTACCGGTAGTTATATTGGTGGCACCAATGGTACCAGCAATGGTATCATCCCCATGTTGAAAGTATTTAACGATACCGCCCGCTACGTAGATCAAGGCGGTGGAAAAAGAAAAGGGGCATTCGCTATTTATCTCGAACCTTGGCATGCGGATGTGTTTGAGTTCTTAGACCTCCGTAAAAACCATGGTAAAGAAGAAATGCGCGCACGCGATTTGTTTTATGCCCTCTGGATTCCCGACCTCTTTATGAAGCGGGTAGAAGCCGATGGAGATTGGAGTTTATTCTGCCCCAACGAAGCCCCCGGTTTGCACGAGACATGGGGTGAGAATTTCGAAAGCCTTTATCAACAATACGAAGAAGAAGGACGTGCCCGTAAAACCATTAAGGCCCAAGAACTCTGGTTTGCCATTTTGGAAGCACAAATAGAAACCGGTACCCCTTACTTGTTGTATAAGGATGCCGCCAATGGAAAGAGCAACCAGCAAAATCTGGGAACCATCAAAAGTTCTAACCTCTGTACAGAAATCATTGAGTATACCTCCCCAGATGAGATTGCCGTTTGTAATCTCGCTTCCCTGGCATTGCCCCGCTACGTGATTAACGGAAAATTCGATCACGACAAGTTATATGAAGTTACCTATGAGGCAACCAAGAACCTGAATAAAATAATCGACTATAACTATTATCCGGTTGAAGAAGCCCGTAACTCTAATATGCGTCACCGGCCAATCGGTTTGGGCGTGCAAGGCTTAGCCGATGTATTTATTCAACTGCGTTTACCCTTTGAAAGTGAGGAAGCCCGCACACTTAATAAAGAAATTTTTGAAACAATCTACTTTGCTGCCATGACGGCTAGTAAAGACCTCGCCAAAATCCAGGGGCCTTACGAAACCTATGCAGGGTCTCCTGTATCTAAAGCGCAGTTCCAGTTCGACCTCTGGGGAGTAGAGCCTACCCTGCGTTGGGATTGGTATAGCCTGAAGGCAGAAGTTTTAAAGCATGGTGTACGCAATTCTTTGCTGGTAGCTCCCATGCCAACAGCATCTACCTCTCAGATTCTCGGTAACAACGAATGTTTCGAACCCTATACTTCTAATATCTATGTGCGCCGCGTACTTAGTGGAGAATTTGTTGTGGTTAATAAACACCTCCTTAACGATCTGATTGATCTGAACTTGTGGGACGATGAAATGAAGAATCGAATCATTTCACAAAATGGTTCTGTTCAAAAAATTGATGGCATTCCTGATCATATCAAAGAAGTATTTAAAACGGTATGGGAAATCAAGCAGCGTACCTTGATAGACATGGCTGCCGACCGCGGTGCTTATATTTGTCAGTCACAGTCACTCAATCTGTTTGTAGATGCGCCTACCACCAGTAAGCTTACTTCCATGCACTTCTATGGCTGGCGCAAGGGATTGAAAACAGGTATGTATTACCTACGCTCTAAAGCTGCATCGCAGGCCGTACAGTTTACTGTAGAAAAGCAAGGCGGGAAAACGGTAGAGCCGTTAATAGACAAGCATAACCTTTCTGTGGTTGAAGGCGGTTCGGAAGTAGAGAATAGCGGACTGAATGGCGGAACCTGCAGTATGGAAGATGGTTGCGTTACCTGCAGTGCATAATTACAAAAGGATGTACCATCTATAATAACTACCTGCTCGATTAACTCGGGCAGGTTTTTTATTTTCCAGGATACAAACCCCCCACCAAGATGGTAATCATATTGTTCTCCAATGCCTCGGCAGAAATTTTATGCTTAGAACGATGCCAGCTTTCTATTCCGCTGATTGCATGCAATAAAATCAATACAGCAGTTGGTGCATCAATGGGTTCAATTTCACCAGCCCGAATACCCGCTTCAATGATGGCAGCAAACCTTTTCCGATAAATTCTGCGCTGGTTTTGAAAATTCGATAGATAGGGGTCAGACAAATGTTTCCACTCCCGGTCGCTTACATATACCTCTTCGTAGTGGTGAATCATTTCATTAATATGAAAACGCAGCAGCTTTTCAATTTTTTCACCAGCTGGAATTATTTCCTGCTCTACCTCTTCAATTTTCTGCATAAACCGATTAGCCACCCCAAAGCAGAGCTCGTGCAGTAATTCGGTTTTCGATTTGATGTGGTTGTATAAACTGGCCGCCTCAACCCCTACCGATTCGGCGAGGTCGCGCATGCTGGCCGCTTTAAACCCTTTCTCACGAAATAGAATGGCCGCTTTTGCAACTATCACCTCTTTTCGCGATACATTGTTGTCTGTCTTTATCCTTGCCATAGCACAAATATAACAAACTAACATACGTTAGCGATAAATTAGATTTTTTTTATTTTTTGGTAGTTTTTGGTGGTACGGTCAACTGTATATACATCTGCTGGCACGCAAACAACAATATAGCAGGGAGCTACCAATTACTAAGCGGAATGCCTTAATTTCGCCCCCAACTTAATTAAAATACTATGTCGTTAGTTGTTGTTGGAACCATGGCATTTGATGCCATAGAAACACCCTTCGGAAAAAGTGATAAAATTATCGGGGGCGCAGCCACCTACATTGCCTGGTGCGCTTCTAATTTCACCCCGGTAAAGCAGATTTCTGTAGTAGGGGGCGACTTTCCCGAATCCGAACTACAAGCCCTGGCCGATCGTCAGGTAGATTTGGCGGGTGTGCAGATTAAGAAGGAGGAGAAATCGTTTTTCTGGAGTGGTAAGTATCATATGGATATGAATACCCGTGATACACTAGATACCCAACTTAATGTGTTAGCCAATTTTCAACCGGTGGTGCCCGATAGTTATCAGGATTGTGAATTTTTAATGTTAGGAAATCTGGTTCCAGCTGTTCAGCGCAGTGTGATACATCAACTGAAAAATCGCCCCCGTTTGATAGTGATGGATACAATGAATTTCTGGATGGAAACCGCTTTAGACGAACTGAAAGCTACCATTGCGATGGTTGATGTGCTAATGGTGAATGATAGCGAAGCTCGTCAGCTGAGTGGCGATTATTCACTCGTGCGTGCAGCGGCTACCATTATGCAGATGGGACCGAAATATGTGATTATTAAAAAGGGAGAACACGGAGCCCTGTTATTTCACGAGAACAAAGTATTTTTTGCGCCGGCACTTCCGCTCGAAGAAGTGTTTGATCCTACCGGTGCGGGCGATACATTTGCCGGAGGTTTTATCGGCCACCTTGCCCGTACAAAGGATATCTCTTTCGAGAATATGAAAACAGCCATTATCATTGGAAGCGCTATGGCTTCGTATTGTGTTGAAAAATTTGGAACCCAACGCCTCCGCGAATTAAGCAAAGAGGATATCGCCAATCGATTGAGTGATTTTGTTCAGCTGGTTAATTTTGATATTAAATTGTACTAATATCGAAGTACAGCAGATTATTAATTTTTTTGTATCTTTGCAGAGTGAATTCAATAAAACACATCAAACGTAATAAACAATTCCTTCGGGGAGCGTGCTAATCGTTTGTATATGTATATATAACCAAAGCCCTCCCCGAACCGGAGGGTTTTTTATTAAACCACAACCAACAAACCTCAAAAATGAAAGTAGCCGTAGTAGGTGCCACCGGATTAGTAGGCACCAAAATGATGCAGGTTCTTGCAGAAAGAAATTTTCCCTTAACAGAATTGATACCGGTGGCCTCTGAAAAATCAGTGGGCAAAATGGTTTCCTTTAAAGGAAAAGAATACCCGGTTGTAAGTATGGAGTCTGCCATAGCTGCCCGCCCTGCCGTAGCCCTGTTTTCTGCCGGAGGTAGCACCTCCCTCGAGTGGGCACCCAAATTTGCCGCAGCCGGTATTCCGGTAATTGATAATTCATCTGCCTGGAGAATGGATCCCGATAAAAAGTTAATAGTACCCGAAGTAAATGCCAATGTGCTTACCGCAGCCGATAAAATTATTGCCAATCCTAACTGCTCTACTATTCAAATGGTAGTAGCACTCTATCCCCTGCATCAGAAATATACTATTAAAAGAATTGTAGTAAGTACCTACCAAAGCGTTACAGGTACGGGAAAAAAAGCCGTGGATCAATTGTTTAATGAGCGAAAAGGTATTCAGGGAGAAATGGCCTACAAATATCCTATCGACTTAAATGTGATTCCCCAAATTGACGTATTTCTCGAAAACGGATATACGAAGGAAGAGATGAAGATGGTGAAGGAAACTAAAAAAATTATGCAGGATGATGCTATTCGGGTAACTGCTACTACTGTTCGGATTCCTGTAATTGGAGGACATAGCGAAAGCGTTAATATCGAATTTGAAAAAACCTTCGAACTGGCCGATATTACTGCCCTATTATCATCAGCACCCGGTGTGGTAGTGCAGGATGATATAAGTGCACAGATTTATCCCATGCCATTATGGGCACACGAAAAAGATGAAGTGTATGTAGGTAGAATTCGTTACGACGAAACCCAGCCCAATACTATAAATCTCTGGATTGTTAGTGATAATTTGCGCAAAGGAGCTGCTACCAATGCCATTCAGATTGCAGAATATATGATGGCTAATGGATTACTCTAGTTTGCAAAAAAATATGGCAACTTATAATTTGTGATGCCTTTAGCTATGTAAACAACTAAGTTGCCAATAGAGTATAGCAATTTCATCAATCATCTGCCAGCGATCGATTAAGAAAAACCAGCAGGGGTTGCAATACCGAAAAGCATTGTAAGATGGTTTTGGGCAAATCAGGTTGTGTAATCTGTTGATCGGTTAGCGGCGCCGTAGCCACCCAACTTTTTAGTTTCAATATTTCAATAGCAGGATTATCTTTTTCATATCCCTTGGGTTCTCGGGTGAGTGCCATCCCTTCCCATTTTTCTAAACTCCCATAGGTTTTTATAAATGACTTTGCCTGTAAAATACGCGTAAACTCTGCCCAGTTATAATCAATTTCCTGACGTACTTTTTGCAGTTGGTTTGCCTCGGGCATATACAATCCCCCACCTACAAAACTTTTCCCCCCCGGCTCTAGGTGAAAATAGTAGCCGGCCAGCATAGATTTTTTTCCACCTGCCTGAATACTGGCGCCCAAGTTGGTTTTGTAAGGCGCTTTATTTTTACTGAAGCGAACATCTCGGTTAATACGAAACATACAGTCTTTAGAACTGAGAGAGGCAATACTACTATCTTTTTTACCATGCTCCCGAATAATCAATTCTACCAATTCACGAAAATTTTGTTTGGCGGTTTCATATTCATTCCGGTGTTGATCGAACCAGTCTTTATGATTATTTTTTGTAAGTGCTTTTAGAAATCTAAGAGTAGCAGGCTGTATCATATTGTTCGGGTTAGGTGGTTGAATTATTTTGTGCAGACTGAATCAACTGAATAAATTCATCCTCCGAAATAATATGGATGGTATTTATCTTTTTGGCTTTCTCTAATTTACTCCCGGCATCCGTTCCTACCACTAAGTAATTTAATTTAGCACTCACGCCTCCTATAATTACACCTCCTAGTGCTTCCGCCATTTCTTCTGCTTGCTTGCGGGTAAATTGATTGAGGGTACCGGTAAATAAAAAACTTTTCCCTGAAAGGGCTCCGGATGCAGGGATTTCTTTTTTTTGATTAATCAACTGAACCCCTAGCTTTTCTAATTGTTTCAGCATTTCTATATTCTGCGGATTACTAAAAAATGCATGTATACTGGCTGCTACTTTTTTTCCAACGTCTTCTAAGGCCATTAATGCTTCCTCAGTAATATGCTGGTAATCTAATAAGTGGGTTACGTGGTTGGCCAATGTTTTTGCGGTAGTCTCTCCCACAAAACGAATACCCAATCCATATATGAGTCTATGCAAAGGTTGTTGCTTTGATGCTTCAATAGCTGATTGTAAGTTGTCGATACTTTTTTTTCCAAACCCTTCCAGGCCGGCTACCTGTGCAAAGGGCAACGTGTAAATACCCGGAATATCTTTCAAGAAACCCATTTCATAAAACTTTCTCACATTCGCCTCACCAAAGCTTTTGATATCCATGGCATCCTTGCTAACAAAATGTATAATTCTTTCAATCACCTGCGCTTCACACTCAATATTAATACAGCGCCATACAGCTTCTGATTCTTCTTTATACAATTCACTTTTACATACCGGACAATGGGTAGGAAATTGTATAGCAGATTCTGTACCATTTCTTAGGGCGGTGAGTGAATGAACAATCTGTGGTATTACATCACCGGCTCTTTCAATCAAAACACGGTCGCCAATCAACAGTTGTTTCTCTCGGATATATTCTTCGTTGTGGATGGAGATACTAGATACAGTTACGCCCCCCACCGAAACCGGTAACAGTTTTGCCACAGGCGTTATTGCACCAGTTCTGCCCACCTGAAACTCTACGCCCAATAGTTGCGTGGTAGCCTGGCGTGCTTTGAATTTATAAGCTATAGCCCAGCGGGGATGATGAGAAGTCATGCCCAGTTGCTCCTGCATATCAATCCGATTTACTTTAATAACCATGCCATCTATTTCGTAGGGTAAGTTATCTCTGCCAGCTTCTGCTTCTGCACAGTAGTCGATTACCTGATTGATATTGCCAAACACTCTCTTTTCTTTCTCCGGAGAGCGAAAGCCCAATTCCCAGAGTAGTTCAAGGCTGCCGCTGTGAGTAGCTAATTTCTTCTTACCAAGCTCTACGGCGGCGGCTATTTTACTATCGGTGGGTTCATCCAGTAACACATAGCTGATGTGATACAGAAAAGCATCTAATTTACGCTTTGCCACTTCTTTAGAATCTTTCATGCGCAAACTTCCGGCAGCCGCATTTCTGGGGTTGGCCAAAAGATTCAGTCCTTGTGCACCCAACGAACGGTTAAAAGCTTCAAAAGCTTCTTTGCTCATAATCACTTCACCCCGGATTTCTACCTGGCGAATACCAAAATCGGAGAAAGATGCCTGCAGAGGAATAGACCTAATCTGCCGTATATTTTGGGTGATTTCTTCTCCCTCTACTCCATCTCCGCGGGTAGTGGCGCGGGTTAATCGATCGTTCTCGTAAATAAGAGATATGCTGGCACCGTCGAATTTGGGTTCTACGCAGTAGCTAACTTCCGCAGCACCGGATAATTCTAATACTTTTCTATTAAAATCTAACAGATCATCGGGGTCGTAGCTATTATTTAAACTCAGCATAGGAACCAGATGTGGAACTGTTAGAAACTGCATATTTATACTGCTGCCTACACGTAAGCTGGGTGAGTTCGCCACACGCCTTTCCGGGAATTGTTGTTCGGTAGCAATCAGCCATTTGAATAACAAATCATATTCATAATCGGCTATCAGCGGGGTATTTAGCACATAGTACCGGTGTTCGTGAAAATGCAATACATCCCGTAAAAGGGTGGTATCATTTTCATCCACACAAAACGGGGTAGCTTGTGCCAATGGCAGCAGACGATGCGTTTCGCGGGTTAGGTGCTGAAGGGTAGAAGAATCGTAAATCATAAGTGTAGCGAGAAATTAATACATTTATCCGGCATTGGCTTCTCGCCTGCAAAAATAGCAGCATATTGGTAAAATTAGTACCTTGTTGGCCACCAAACATTCCTGCAGGCTTTTCGGTAATCAGATTGGCTCACTTACTAGGGTCACCAGCATTTTTAATGATAATCGATACGAAATTGCAAACAGTTTATGGTTGGAAATATAAAGTATGCAATAGAATAAGTCTGTTATAAGAAAGTGCAGGCGATAGATTCACTAATATAATTTGAAATAGTATATGTTGTATTCAATGACTGGTTTTGGAAGGGCCGAACAAACGATTGGAGATAAGAATTACCTGGTTGAGATACGATCGCTCAATGGAAAGCAATTCGACCTGCGGCTTACCCTACCCGCTCTATTAAAACCTTTTGAGTTTGAAATCCGCAATAAGTTGTCTGAAGGGCTGTTGCGCGGGAGTGTAGAGTGTATCATTCAAATTAAAATGAATGGGGCATCCAAGCCGGTATCCATTAACACCGAACTTGCAAAATCTTATTACGAGCCCGTAGCCAGACTGGCCACTGAATTATCTATTTCTACGGGGGATATTTTGTCTACGATTTTGAAGCTACCCGAAGTTATTGTACCAACAACAGAAACCCTCACCCCGGAAGACTGGGAAAGGTTTCGGCTGGTTTTAGAAGAGGCTATCCAACAGCTAAACCAGCATCGTTTGCATGAGGGGGCTTCCTTAGAAAAGGATTTATTACTAAGGGTGGCTAATATTGAGGAACAGCAGGCATTGATTGCCACCCTGGAGCCGCAGCGACGGATTCGGGTAAAAGACAATCTCCGAAAATTAATGGAAGAACAGGTAGGCAAGGAGAATTATGATGCGAACCGATTGGAACAGGAATTGATTTATTATATAGAGAAGATAGATATCAGTGAAGAACAGGTTCGCCTAAAAAATCATTGCGACTATTTTAAATCGGCATTGGCAGACGGCGATATTTCTAAGGGCAAAAAGTTATCTTTTATTCTGCAGGAGTTTGGACGTGAGATTAACACAACCGGTTCTAAAGCCAATGATGTGTTAATACAGCAGGCAGTAATTTTAATGAAAGACGAATTGGAAAAAGCCAAAGAACAGGTTTTGAATATTCTCTGATTTTTAACTTCGGGCTGTGCAGGTTGCAGCGCCAGCTATTATCTTTGCATAAAATAGGGTAATCTTGAGAAAGCGGATATGGTTGTTGGTTGTATTGGGTGCTTTGGCTGCTTGTAGTCAGCTGAATGTATACGAGCAGATACGCCCATTCCCTGCCCATGAATGGGCTTCGGGCGATTCATGTGTATTTCGGTTTACCATTACTGATACGGCTGCCAAGTATAATATTTATGCAATTATTCGGCACGAAGATGCCTATCACTTTAATAATATTTGGTTAGAACTAGGAACCCGTGCTCCTGGGGATACCCTAAAAAAACAAACGGTAATGCTAACCCTGGGTGACAACAAAAAGGGTTGGTTAGGGGTGGGGATGGACGATATTTTTGATCATCGGGTTCGCATCACCCAACAACCGGTTTCGCTGAAGGCGGGGGAATACACTTTTGTTCTTAAACAAATCATGCGCGAAGACCCCCTACAGAAAGTATTACAGGCCGGATTACGGGTAGAAAAATCTGTTCCATGAAGTCGCTTACCCATCGCCCCATTAAGAGAAATATTTTAAGTATCATTTTCTGGGCATTACTTTTTTATATGATTCTGGCCCTAGCTTACTGGTTTTTTGCACTCGAAAAGCAAAATCGACAGATAGAAGAAATCCGACTGCAACAAGTTCCTGCCACTTCCCAACAACACCCTGCCCCTATTCAGGAAATTGAGCGATATGCCAATCGGAAAACCATACAATATATTGCTGAAGGCCTCACGTTTCTTGCTTTTATTTTAGTAGGGGCTGTTTTTGTGTTTAGGGCTACCCGCCGCCAATTTCGCTTGTCGGAGCAACAACAAAATCTGATGATGGCCATTTCTCATGAACTGAAAACGCCTATAGCCATCACTCGGTTGAATTTAGAAACCTTACAAAAAAGAACCCTGGATACCCCCACCCAGCAAAAATTATTGCATAATTCGTTGCTCGAAACTAATCGGCTTAATTCCCTTTGTAGTAATATTCTGTTGGCAGCACAATTTGATAGTGGGTTATATCGTGCAGCTAGCGCACCGGTAAATCTTTCTGCTATCTTGCAGAAATCTGTAGAAGAAAATTTGAGCCGCTTTAATGGACGCCAGATTCATTTTCTGGCAAGCAGCAATGTGATGATAGCGGGAGAAGAATGGCTATTAATGATTTTGATGAACAACTTGATTGAAAATGCCCTTAAATATTCACCTGCCGATAAGCCCATTGAGGTTAGCCTAACCCAATTGCCCTCGGGCTGGGAAGTAGCCGTTTGTGATCAGGGACCAGGTGTGGAAGAGGGAGAACAACGAAATATTTTTAAAAAATTTTACCGGACCGGAAGTGAATTAACCCGACAAAAAAAAGGAACTGGGTTAGGACTGTATCTTTGTAAAAAAATTGCTGAGAGTCATGGTGCTACCATCACCGTTACAAATCAGGTAACCCGGGGCAGTCGTTTCGCTGTTCTTTTTCCCATGCAGCATGCAATCTAAGGCACAAATATTATTAGTAGAAGATGAGGAGCATCTTCAGGAAGCGCTAAAGCTAAATTTAGAGTTGGAAGGATATGAAGTTACCTGTGCTTCCGACGGATCTACTGCTATACAGCTTGTTGAGCAGGCACACTTCGATTTGATTATCATGGATGTGATGTTGCCAGAAATGGATGGGATCAGTGCCACGGAAGCTATCCGACTGCAAAATAGGGAGGTGGCTATTTTAATATTAAGTGCTCGTGATTCTGGTGAGGATAAAGTAAAGGGCCTTAAACTTGGCGCAGATGATTATTTAACTAAACCGTTTCATCTAGAAGAATTATTGCTGCGCATAGGCAAACTGATAGAAAAAAATAATAAATCGCTGCAATTGGTAACGCTTCCCGATATGTATAGGTTTGGCGGAAATACCCTACAGTTTACTGCACAAAAAGCCACCAATTTTTCCGGAAAAGAATTGAGTTTAAGTAAGAAAGAAATTATGTTATTGCGCTTACTGATTGAACACGAAAACGAAGTGGTTACCAGAGAAAAAATTCTGCAAATGGTTTGGGGTTATCAGGTGTATCCTACCACCCGAACGATTGATAATTTTATTTTAAATTTCCGTAAATATTTCGAACCTGATAGTCGGCAACCCCGGTTTTTTCATTCTGTTAGAGGAGTTGGTTATCGGTTTACAGCTAATTTGCCCTAAACGCGCTAAGCTTGCATTCATTTGCAATTAGTAAGGCAATAAATCGACTGATTTTTCGTTAGAAATATTCAACAGTTTTCTATGTCTTTTCAGGCCCTATCAGATTTTCTTACTCCCGTGTCGATTGCCTCTATTATGCAGGATGAAGCATTTAAAGACAATCAACTAGGAAAGCATATCTTAATCCATGAGACAACCCTACCCGATATTAGCTTGGCCGATTTGGTGTTGGTAGGGTGCAGTGAAATACGGGGGGCTGGGCCTTCCCATGCCAATTCAACGGCGGCTGATTGTATTCGCAAAGAATTATACCAACTATTTCATTGGCATTCCGATGTGCTGTTGGCAGATCTGGGCAATATCAAAACTGGCGCAACTTTGCAAGACAGCTATGCGTGTATGCGAACCGTAGTAAAAGAATTAATAGAGGCAGGCAAAAAAGTGTTGATTATAGGCGGGTCTCATGATAATACCCTGGCTCAGTATCACGCATATGGTGCCATGAATCGCATCATAGACGCTACCGTGGTTGATGCAAAAATAAATCTGGATATGGAAGGGGTAACACCAGAAGATATTTTTCTCGTAGAAATGTTCACCGGCATGCCCAACTATCTCCGGCATTATACCCATATAGGTTTTCAAAGTTATTTTATGCATCCTGATATGTTAGAGATGATTGATAAACTACGCTTTGATTGTTTCCGGGTAGGGAAGGTGAAAGAATCGATTGAACAAATGGAGCCCGCCATCCGAAATAGTCATATGTTGAGTTTTGATATAGCAGCCATTCAACATGCCCATGCCCCTGCCAATCGGATCACCCCTAATGGATTTAACGGAGAAGAAGCATGCACACTTATGCAGTATGCCGGAATGAGTAATCATTGCAGTAGCATCGGCTTATATGGCTACCATCCGGATCACGACCTGCATTATATAACTGCCAAGCAAATGGCACAGATGATTTGGTATTTGATGGACGGAATCCGAAGCGGAAAAGAAGAAGCCAGTTTAGAACATACCCATGAGTTTAATCAATTTAGTATGGCTTTTGCTGAAGTATCTACCACTTTTCTGCAAAGTAAGCGTTCCGGTCGCTGGTGGATGCAGATAAACGAGCAAAGCTATATAGCCTGCAGTTATCAGGATTATTTAACTGCCTGCAACAACGAAATACCTGAAGCGTGGCTAAAAGCGGTTGAGCGCAGTTAGCCGTAAGTTTCCCTGCTAAAATTTCGTATATTCATATTCGGCTATTGAATTTGAATTGCCTACCACTAACCAAGGATGCTATGCCACAGCTTGTAAATATTTGTCTATTAATTTTACTCTTTTTGCTCAATGCCTGTAGCATGCAATCCCGGATTGGCCGGGATGCCCGCAAACAAGTATTGGAACAGCCGGTTATGGCGCCTGCTCACGTGGGTATTTCGGTGATGGATGCGGGCACCGGAAAATATCTCTATAACTATCAGGCCGATAAATATTTTGTACCTGCCAGCAATACCAAATTATTCACCTGCTATGCCGCCCTTCGATATCTGGGCGATAGTTTAACCGCACTTCGTTATGTAGATAAAGGAAATGGAGTGGTGGAAGTGGAGGGAAACGGAGATCCCACTTTTCTGAATAGCGAGTATGCCCATCAACCCGCCTTTACATTTTTACAACAACAGAAAAAAATACTGCTGAGTAAAAATAACTGGCGCGAGCCCGCATTGGGCGCTGGATGGGCTTGGGACGACTTTACTAGTGATTATATGCCCGAGCGTTCGGTGTTTCCTATGTATGGGAATGTAGCCCTGTTTAAAAAAAATGCAACCGGCTATACTTCCATACCTACAGGCATATTACCGACACAAGCTTTGCCGGCAGATGGAAAATTTTATATTACCCGTTCATTGGGTAGCGACTCGTTTTATGCAGTTCCATCAAATAAAATATTTCAGCAATCTACCATCCCTTTTCGGGTAGGTACCCCAGCTCATCTGGCACAATTGCTTGCCGATACAATACATGCACCTGTTGAATCAGCTGGGTTTACACTCGAGCGTTGGCCCGATGTGGTAACTATTCATTCTCAGCCTACAGATTCTGTTTTATCTACGATGATGCATCGCAGTGATAACTTTTTTGCGGAACAACTATTACTAATGGTAAGCAATGAACGATTTGCCCTAATGAATACTAAAATGGTAATAGATAGTTTGCTAACCAATGATATAAACTTTCTGCCGCAAAAACCTAAATGGATGGATGGAAGCGGACTGAGTCGCTATAATTTGTTTACCCCACAAGATTTTATTGCTTTGCTACAAGCAATGAAGGCAGGGTTTGACTGGAAACGAATCACCACCATTTTACCTACCGGAAATGAGGGTACATTGAGTGGCTTATATACCAACTATGCTGGAAGAATCTATGCTAAAACCGGTACCCTTAGTAATCATGTTGCCCTGAGTGGCTATCTGCTTACTCGAAAAGGAAAAACACTCATTTTTTCTGTACTGGTTAATGCGCATCAGCGAACGGCTGGTGAGGTTAGAAAAACTATCGAACAATTTCTTACGGGGCTGATTGATAAGTATTGATTATTGTAAGTACTATTTTTTACCTGCCAAACATCCGGGTTAAGTAATCGCCATTGAATAATAGGTAGGTGGCGGCACCTGAGGGACTGATATTAGGACTATTGCAGGTAAATAATTCTTCTACTAATTGCTGCATTTCACGAGTTGTTAAGTTTCTGCCAGCTTTTATGGCTTGTTGGCGTGCAAGGCAGCGAATGATTTTTTCTCTTTTGCTGAAGGGAGCCTCACTGCTGAAATGCTTAAACTGCTCCAACAATAGTTCAATGGCATTTTGCTCGTTACCCGGCAATATATCCGCAGGGATACCCTGAATCACATACTGTTGTTGGTCATTCTTTTCTATTTGATAACCAATCTGTGCCAGATCGGGGAGTAAATCATTTAATAATGCTGCATCTGCCACAGCCAAAGAAAGGGAAATCGGAAACAAGCTTTTTTGTGTAGCTATTTGTTGTCCATGGGCTGCATGACTGTATTTCTCGTATAAGATTCTTTCATGTGCCAATTGCTGGTGAATTAGCATAAAACCATCCCGGGTTGTTGCAAGCAAGTAGGTATGGTGCAGCTGAACAAATGGTATGTCGTACACAATTTGAATACCAGAGCCAGCATTGGCAACTGTATTCTCTTTTTCCCAAAGTGGGGTGGTAGAGCTGGCCGAAGAATTTGATGAATCTAAAGTTGCAGGACTAAAAAAATCTTTCCAGTGTTTTAATGAGCCGTCACTGGATTTTTCGATAAAGTGTGCCTGATTTTTTTTGCTGAAAGTCTGAAATAAGGCACTGCTGGCAGAAGCTTCTTTTTTTTCTTCTGTAAATGGTCGGTTGATAGCATCCAGTTGTTGAATACCTGCATTTAATGAAAAATCAAGGGAGGGGGCTACGCTGAATTGTGCTAGCGCATGTTTTACAGCTGCTTGCACAAATGCGTAAATGATTTTTTCATCTTCAAACTTAATCTCCTGTTTAGTAGGATGTACATTGATATCTATCTGTGCAGGATCTAAGTCTATATAAAGTATATAAGTAGGGAAGCTGTCTTTGGGTAGTAAATTGTCGAAAGCTGCATTTACTGCATGATTCAGATAGGCACTCTTGATAAATCGATTATTAACAAAAAAATACTGGTCACCCCTTGTTTTTCGTGCCGTTTCGGGTTTCCCTATCAATCCATGAATATTTAGGTAGTCCGTTTCTTCATTTACCGATACCAGTTTGGTTTGATAACTATTGCCTAATAGTTGAATAATTCTTTGTTTATGGTTACCGGGTTCTAAATGAAATACTTCCTGGCCGTTACTGGTTAAGCTGAATGCAACCCCTGGAAATGCCAGGGCTACCCGCATAAACTCATCTATAATGTGGCGCATTTCCACCGCATTATTTTTTAGAAAATTCCGACGTGCAGGCACACTGAAAAAAAGATTTTTCATGCTGATTTGTGTACCTACCGGACAGGCACAGGGCTCCTGTAAAATGATTTTGCTGTTTTCAATCTCTAATCGGGTACCTAGTTCATCCTCTTCACGCCGGGTTTTTAATTCAACCTGCGCAACTGCAGCAATAGAAGCTAGGGCTTCTCCCCGAAATCCCATAGTATTGATGCGAAATAAATCGTCTATCTGCCGAATCTTACTGGTGGCATGCCGCTCAAATGCCATCCGGGCATCCGTTTCACTCATGCCCTTGCCATTGTCAATTACCTGAATCAACGATTTCCCACCC
Source organism: Sediminibacterium sp. (assembly GCA_040403945.1). Lineage (GTDB taxonomy): Bacteria > Bacteroidota > Bacteroidia > Chitinophagales > Chitinophagaceae > Sediminibacterium. The sequence goes on along the minus strand of JBBAJQ010000001.1, from coordinate 169,535 downwards.
TCAGAAACAATTAATTGAATTTGGGTAGCCCCGGCATCCGTAGCATTTTCTAATAATTCTTTTACTGCACTGGCAGGCCTTTGAATAACCTCCCCCGCTGCTATCTGGTTGGCAATATGATCTGGTAATAATTGTATCAGGTTTCCCACAGTCGCTTCTTTATCCTAAACCGTAAAAATACGAAGCGAAACCGGGTTTTTTCACCCTTTTTTGCTTTTCAGGTATTATCTACCCCTTTACATGTTTTCTTAAAAGAAATTACCGTAGTAAGTTAACTTTGTGATTCAAATTGAAAGTAGTATGACGTTAAACGCCAATATAAAAAAGGAGGCAAGGCATTTTTTACCGGAAAGTTTTACGGTTACCGACTGGGCTTCCCTAGAACCTTATTTTCTGCAACTGGCCCAACAACCCCTCGATTCGTTGGCAGCATTAACCGATTGGTTAAAAAAGTTAAGTGAGCTGGAAGCCGTGGTAAGTGAAGATGCTTGCTGGCGACAGATTAAAATGACCTGCAACACCGAAGATCCTGACCTGGAGGCTTCCTTTAATTATTTTTGTATGGAGATTCAGCCGCGCATTCAACCGATTGCCGATCAGCTGAATAGAAAATTAATCGAGTGTTCATATACCGCCCAGCTGGATACGGATACCTATTACACTTACCTGCGCTCTGTTAAAAAGAGCATTACTTTATTTCGGGAAGCGAATATCCCGCTGCAGGCAGACCTTAGTGTGCTACAACAGCAGTATGCTGTGATTGCAGGAAAAATGACGATTGAAGTAAATGGAAAAGAATATACCCTGCAACAGGCAGCCGCCTTTTTAGAGAGTCATGATCGTTCTTTACGGGAAGAAGTGTACCGGAAAATACAAGACAGGCGTTTACAAGATAAAGATGCCCTGCACGAATTATACAGTAAGCTGGTAACGAAGCGACAGCAAGTAGCCGCTAACGCAGATTTTAACAATTATCGGGATTATAAATTTGTAGAGCTGGGTCGGTTTGATTATACTAAAGAAGATTGCTTTCAGTTTCATGCGGCTGTTAAGCTGCATGTTATGCCACTAATCAACCGCATCTATCAGAAGAAGAAAATGAAGTTAGGGCTGGATGTATTGCGTCCCTGGGATATCGAAGCGGAGCCTGCAGGTATTTCGCCTTTGCGTCCTTTTACGGGTGGACAAGAATTATATGAAAAAACGGTTCAATGTTTCGAAAAAATCCATCCCTACTTTGCCAACTGTTTGCGAAAAATGAAGGAGTTGAATCACTTTGATTTAGAAAGCAGGAAGGGGAAAGCACCCGGAGGGTATAATTGTCCTCTCGCAGAATCCGGTGCCCCTTTTATTTTTATGAATGCGGCGGGGCAGATGAGTGATGTTACCACTATGTTACATGAGGGAGGCCATGCCATTCATTCTTTTCTTACACATGAGCTGTCTCTAAATGCTTTTAAGGAATATCCTATGGAGATTGCCGAAGTGGCCAGTATGGCGATGGAGTTAATCAGCATGCAACATTGGGAAGTGTTTTTCGAAAATCCCGAAGAGCTGAAACGCGCCAAAGAACATCAG
>JBBAJQ010000001.1:135316-167857 GCA_040403945.1 Sediminibacterium sp. | reverse complement strand
TGTCCCTTCCCGTCGTTATTGCGCGGACCAGCCGGCGGGCGGTTGTTTTGAGGAGATTGTGGGGGGCGATTTCTGCCAGGTCCCTGATTTCCTCTTCCCCGATCGCGGTCTCTGTTGGGTGGCGCAGCATTGCGATTGCCACCGGGAGAACCACCCATGGGTGGTTTATTGCCTGATCTATTATTCTGTTGCATCTGCCGATCGCGGTCGCGCTTTTTGCGTTCATTTTTTTCAAGGGTACGCAAACTGATCTGACCAACCAGGTCTACAAAAGCAGGTTCTGCTTCTTTTATCTTTCCGGAAGTAATTTCAACGGGTTCTAATTCGGCAACTTTTTGCCCTTCGCGATTGAGTCTTTTAATCTCTTTCACCCGCTGAATAGTTAGCGGATAATGTTTGGTATTATTGGGTAATACATACCACATCAGGTTTTTAAAAATGTCTTTCTTAATCAGATGAGCCGTTCCACTTTCGGTATCCAGAGTGTCTGCGTAGTCGGGGAATTGCTGTAATGCATCCAAATAAGTATCCAGTTCGAAGTTGAGGCAACATTTTAATCTACCACACTGACCGCTTAATTTCGTTTGGTTGATGGAAAGATTCTGATAACGGGCAGCCGTTGTGTTTACACTTTTAAAATCATTCAGCCAGGTGCTGCAACATAATTCTCGACCGCAACTGCCGATTCCCCCCACTTTAGCTGCCTCCTGCCGAATACCAATCTGGCGCATTTCAACTTTCAGCTTAAAGTCGGCCGCATAAATTTTAATCAGCTCGCGAAAATCAACTCGGTCGTCTGCCGTATAATAGAAGGTAGCTTTTTTACCATCCGCCTGTATTTCAACCTCACTCAGTTTCATGGGAAGTTTCAACTGGCGAGCAGCTGCCCGGCTTCTTGCCAATACCTCTCTTTCCCTTGATTTTTGTTGGGTATACAATTCCAGATCTCTGTCGCCACTGCGGCGAAGAATGCGCTTCATATCTGGACTAAATTCGTCAACGGCTTTTTTCTTGAGTTGCAATCGAACCAGTTCACCCGTAAGGCTTACTTCCCCCACATCAAAACCACCAACCCCTTCTACGGTAACGCGCTCACCTTTTTCGAAATATTGTAAGGACGCATTCCGGTAATAATCTTTCCTGCTGCCCTGTTGAAAAGATACTTCCACTACTTTGCAACTGCTTTCGGGGTCGTGGAAAGGCAGGTTCTGCAGCCAATCGTGCACATTCAGCCGGTTGCAACCACCCGAACTGCATCCGCCATTGCTTTTGCAACCGCCGGGTTTTCCGTTAGATGCTGTGCCACATGATCCGCAACCCATATGCGTAAGTAGTTTAATCGTGAATAAGTTGGAGTAGGAAAAACCATTTTGCCAGTAGAAATCCATCAATGTGGGCAGCCAGAAGTTTTTTCAATGGCTGCTCCCGGTTGGTAATTAACCGGATGCTGGTATATGTTTTATCCGCCTTTGGCGGGCGGATTAACTAAGTAAATTCATTGGCAAAATCGGCACATTTCCTGCTCTCTGCTGCGTTTCAAAGAGGTTTTTCCATTTGGAGAAACCCTTATTACGATACCAAAAGTACGGATTTGTGTTGAATGATGTAGAATAGTTTGATGCTAAGGGCTTGAAATAGTAATTTGGCGTTGGCATTCCGCTCTATATAGTAAGTGGCTTTTTCTAGCTCGAGAACGATGGCTTCTTGCTGACTAACGGAGGTAATTTTATTCATTCTCTCGGCAAAATCCCGTTCATTATCCCCCAATTTCACCTGGTGGAGGCCCAATATTTTGATTCGGATACTTTGTTCAAGCAGATGAATAAAGTATTTGAGCAGCTGTTTTTGCTTTTCTCTACCCATTTTATGCATTTCTTCGGAAAATTTCAATTGATGCACGGGTCCGCCCTTCATGGTGGCGTTCAGCCATTCGCGTAAAAGGCTGTTCCAGTCGTCTTCCGCATGTTGCAACATTTGCAGGGCTTCGCGATAATTGCCCTCGCAGATTCCGGCAATCTGGGCAGCACGGGCAGGGTCGGCACCTGCTCTTTCTATCAGGGCCTCTTCTATTTCGTGTGGATCTGGGGTAGGAACCCTGATTAGCTGGCAACGGCTAATTATGGTAGGTAAAATGTCTTCTTCGTTTTCTGCCACTAATAAGAATAGGGTATGGGCTGGGGGTTCTTCTAGCAATTTCAATAATTTATTACCCTCTTTTCGCAGGTATTCCGGCATCCACATCAATACTACTTTGGTTTCACTTTCAAAGCTTTTTAAATTCAACTGGTGATGGATTCTGTTACACTCGTCTGCAGTGATGTTTCCCTGCTTATTTTCTGCACCAATACTCTGCAGCCAATCATATACATTCCCATACGGGTAAGAATTAATGAATTCTCTCCATTCAGTGATATAATCATCACTAATGGGTTTGTCGCCGTTTTTTTTAGGAAAAACCGGAAAAGTAAAATGCAAATCGGGATGCATCAATTGAGCGGCGCGTTGGTAAGCGGGTAGCGCATGAATATCTTCCGGTGCGATAAATCCGCCTTCGGTATTTAAAGGAGTTAGATTGCCAAATAAATCCGGAACCAGCGGTGCAGCAGCGGGTATGCTAACTACATACTGTGCAAATGCCATGGCAAGTGGTAAAGCCCCACTTCCTTCTTTTCCTAAAAAAAGTAGGGCATGACTAAGCCGGTTTTTTTTCACCATTTCAGTCAGGTTCAATTTCAGGGGTGCTAAACCAATCACATCACTAAACAGCATACCATTATATTCGGGGTTGAATTTGAAACCCGGGTTGTAAATGTAGGGTTTTCGGCATAAAAAAAGGAATCCGTAGGCGGACTCCTTTTTTATAAATAAGTAGTAAAGAAATATTATTTCAGATACTTCAATATTTCTTCACTTTCGGGCTTAACCTTACTACCAAAGTAGGCTATCATTTTGCCATTTTCATCTATCAAGAATTTATTAAAATTCCAGGAGATAGAAGCATCCAATACCCCGTTTTCGGCTTTGTTGGTAAGCCATTTGTAAATAGGGGCCATATCATTTCCCTTTACGCTTATTTTACTGGCTAAAGGAAAAGTAACGCCATAACGGGCTTTGCAAAATTGGTTGATTTCAGTATCGGTTCCGGGTTCTTGTCCCATAAAGTTATTTGCCGGAAAACCAACAATCACCAATTTATCTTTGTGTTGTTCGTATAATTTTTGCAGTCCTTCGTATTGGGGTGTATATCCGCACTCCGAAGCTGTATTAACCACCAGAATCTTTTTCCCTTTAAAAGAGGCGAAGTTTATCATACCTCCATCAATTGACTTTACCTTAAATGCATGGATAGAAGGTTGTTCGGGGGTTACAAAGGCAGAAAGCAGGCAGACTGCAGCAATTTGGAGAAATTTTTTCATGCGAAGGGTTGTATTTGATTTCAGGATTAAAATTTAGTAAAGTCGGGTTTACCCCAAGGGGGTTACTGAATGCTAACGTTCAACTATTTAAACATATAATTGCTCGAAAGGTTCACAAAGTTACAAACAATTAGGGTTGCAGGGCCGTATAAGCAGCTGTAGCGATACTAATTCGGCAGCCGCTGACTGAAATTAGTTCGTTGCCACAGGCTACTAAGGTGGCTCCGGTGGTAATTACATCATCTACTAGTAAACAATGTTTATTAACCAGCCATTCGGGATGGCGAAGCGAGAATACGCCTTGCATATTATCCCATCGGCTATTTCTGTTTTGATGGGTTTGTGTTCGGGTAAATTGGTTTCTAACCATAGCTTCTTGCAACACGGGCTTTTGTAAAATTTCAGCTAGGCCTTCCGCTATTATTTGTGCCTGGTTATAGCCTCTGATAAATTGTTTTTTGGGATGCAGCGGCAGGGGGATGATGCAGTCGATAGCACTAAAACGTGTTGCATCTAAAATAGCATAGCCCATTTTTTTACCCAACCATTTACCTACTGCGGGGTTGTTTTTATATTTCAATAATGTGATGAGGTGTTGCATCAGCGAATCCTGCGTAAAGAAATAGGCAGCTGCTCCTGCTTCTACATTCAGTCTGCCCCTGAAAATTTTTTCTACCGGATTGTTCGTTGTTTCCCAAAAGCCGGTGGCGGGTAAACTCAACTCGCAGCGGGCGCAGAGCAACGATTCGCGGAGTAAAAGGTCGGTATGGCAACCTTCGCAATAATGCGGATATAAAAGATGTAGCAAGGGTTGCAGCAAAGAAGGAATCCATGGTTTCATGTTCCAAATTTGCAGCGCGTACAGGCTAAAAAAATGCGTACTTACTTCAAGTACTTATACGCCTTGTTTAGAATAAATGGCGATACACGTCTTCCACATTACTGAGAGCAACCACTTGCATTTTGTTAGCTAATTTTTCGATACCTTTTTTATTAAAAGGGGAGATGATAATTTTTTCAAAGCCCAGCTTTTCTGCTTCGGCTATGCGCTGCTCTATGCGGTTAACGGCTCTGATTTCTCCGTTCAACCCTACTTCTCCTGCAAAGCAGGTAAGGTCTGGAATGGGCAGGTCTTCGAATGAAGAGAGCAGGGCGCAGATTACGGCTAAATCTATAGATGGGTCTTCTACCCGAATGCCACCGGCTATATTAACAAACACGTCTTTCATGCCAAATTGAAATCCACCTCGCTTTTCTAGCACAGCCAACAGCAGCTGAAGCCGGCGTAAATCAAAGCCGGTTACCGTGCGCTGTGGGGTTCCGTATACACTGGGGGTAACCAGGGCTTGTACTTCTATTAACAAAGGGCGCATTCCTTCTAGGGTAGCAGCAATGGCACTGCCACTGAGGGCATGATCCCGCTGGGCTATCAAGATTTCAGAGGGATTGGAAACAATGCGCATGCCAGTGCCCGTCATCTCATAAATTCCTAGTTCTGAAGTGCTGCCAAACCGATTTTTCAGGGTTCTTAATATGCGGTACGTGTAATGTCGGTCACCCTCAAACTGTAACACCGTATCAACCATGTGTTCCAGAATTTTTGGTCCAGCTATGCCGCCATCTTTGGTAATATGACCAATTAAAAATACCGGTGTTTGAGATTCTTTTGCGTATCGTTGAAATTCACCGGCACATTCTCTGATTTGACTAACGCTGCCGGCAGATGAGTCAATTAAAGGGGATTGCAGAGTTTGGATGGAATCCACAATTACTACCTGCGGTTGCAATTTTTTTATTTCACGAAAGATAACGGCTGTATCTGTTTCGGTTAATAAAAAAAATTGGTCATGCACAATTTCCAAACGGTCGGCACGCATTTTAATTTGCTGTTCACTTTCTTCACCGCTGATATATAAAACGCGCAAATCCTTTAGCAGTAAGCCATTTTGCAAAAACAATGTACTTTTTCCAATGCCCGGTTCGCCGGCTACCAGCACAATACTACCTGGCACAATACCTCCACCTAACACTCGATTCAATTCGGAATCTGAAGTAAGGATGCGCTTATCTTGTGAGGTAACTACTTCTTGAAGTGAGATAGATTTATGTATTCTTTTTTCACCTGTATTATCTTTCCAGCTCTCCGCATTTTTATTTCCTTTATCCAATATTTCTTCTGTAAATGTGTTCCATTCGTTGCAGGCCGGGCACTTTCCAATCCATTTTGCACTTTCGTATCCGCAGTTATTACAAAAGAAGGCAGTTTTAATTTTACTCATCTTTCAAAGGTAGTGTTTGGGTACGATTTCTACACCGAATTTGCCATTGCGAATAACTGAAATGCAGGCTGCGTGCGCCTGAGAAGAAGGAGGGTTATATAAAGCAAAAGGGCCAACATTGCTGTTGACCCAATCACTTACTAACCCATTAAATTCTACCACTAAGTTACAATAATGGGTCAGATTCCAAAATTAATTTTCTATATATAAAATAAAATAACATATAATTAAAAATATAAAATTATATTAATTTGTAATATATCAAGATGCTTCTGGTACTGGCTAGGGGGTATCACTTTTCGTTTTTTTCATTTCGAAAGTAAGTAGATATAATTGTTATAAAATGTAAAATTAGTGTATGTGTTAATAATTGTTAAACATTATTATATAAAACCTAAATATCATAATGTGTATGCAATTGTAAACCAGTATGTGTATATAAATAGTAATTTTTTTTCGAAAGTGCAGCCTTATGTTAACCAAAAATCATAATATTGTGAATATTTTGTTATTACTGGAGGTTTCTTTTGGTACATCCAATTAAACTTTCCAGCAATTCAAATGTATTTGTACGTAGAAGCGATACCCCTTTTTCGATGGCTGCATGCAGCAATTAGGATGAGAGGATTGTCTCTGCTTTTTTTTGATATTAATAATTAAATGACCAACTACATGAGAAAAAGTATGTTAATGGTTGTTTGTGCATTTTTATTCGCTTTAGTCGGATATGCACAAACCACCTCCGTAACCGGAAAGGTTGTGGACGAAAAAGGGGTTCCGGTATCCGGGGCTTCGGTTTTGGAAAGGGGAACCAAAAATGGTACCAATACGGCCAATGATGGTTCTTTCTCCCTAAAAGTAAAATCAGGTGCAACCCTGGTTGTTACCGGTTTAGGTTTTGAAGCAAAGCAATTGGTTGCTTCTTCCAGCAATTTGATGATTGAATTAGCACCGGATGTGAAAGCACTGAATGAAGTGGTAGTAACAGGATTTGGTGGTAATTTGATTAAAAAAGATTTAACTGGAAACATTGCCCGTGTAAAGGGTAAAGATTTCGAGTTTCAGCCAACACCTAGCGTGGATGCTGCCTTGCAAGGTAGAGCCGCAGGGGTTTTTGTAAACAGCCAATCAGGAAAATTAGGTCAAGCAGTTACCGTGCGCGTTAGGGGTAATTCTTCTATCAGTGCCAACAGCCAGCCCTTATACGTATTAGATGGGGTGCCTATTACCTCTAACGACCAGAGTTCTTATGGTGGAGACATGAACCCATTAACGGATTTGAACCCCAATGATATTGAGTCAGTTGAAGTGTTAAAAGATGCTTCTGCTGGTGCTATTTATGGTTCACGCGCTGCCAATGGAGTTATATTGATTACCACCAAAAGAGGTAGAGCTGGAAAAACCAATATTACTGTAAACCTCCAAACAGGATATTCTGAAGCTACCAAGCGTTTAGCCATGCTGAATTCTGAGCAATATGCTGAACTGATTTTAGAAGGTGCTAAGTACAGAGATGATCTGGATGGAACACCTATTTCAGATCCAGATAGCTGGACTACCTACGTAAAAGAAGGTGTAATGGATTATTACAGTTATAATCAATGGTCAAAAGATCCAAAAAAGACCTATGATTGGCAGGATGCAGTATTTCAGAGAGCACCCTATCGCCAGGCCGATTTACAGGTAAGAGGTGGAACTGAAAAAACTAAATTCTTTGCTTCCTTTCAACATTTAGATCAATCGGGTACTATTATCGGTAATAATCTGGTACGCTCAACCGGTAGAATGAATCTCGATCAGAAAGCGAATGACTGGTTAGATCTTGGTATTTCTATGAGTTTGTCTAGAACTTTCAACAGAAGGTTACCAGATGATAACGCATTCTCTAATCCACTGCAGGCAGTAGCTTTAATGCCAATGACGCCTTTTATTATTCCAGAAGGTGAGGATGGGGCAGGATTAGATGCAGGTACACCTCCAGGTGATGTAAATATTCCGCTGTATTATAATCCGATATTATCGGTTAAGTATGCTCGATTTACTCAGGATGTTTACCGCACATTTGGTAACACCTATTTAAAAGCCAAATTATTACCCGGATTAACTTTTCAAACGGAGTTTGGTATAGACTATTTGAGTCAGAATGAAGAAGGTTATTTTCAGTCTCAAACAGTTCGTAACCAAACCAGAGCAGTACGTGGAGTAGGTCAAAATAATGGAACTTTTATCACTAACTACAATACCAATAGTTATTTTAACTATGCCAAAGTAATTGGCAAACATAATATTGCTGCTACACTCGGTATGCAATACCAACAGTCTCAGGCTAAGTATAATTTTACAGAAGGAACTGATTTCCCTTCTAACTCTTATCAGAAAATAGCTAGTGCTGCCACCAAATCGGGAGGTAGTTCTTCACAAACGGATTTCCGATTCCTTTCTTACTTCCTGCGGGGTAACTATACCTTTAAGGATAACTACATTTTAGCAGTTAGTGGAAGGATTGATCAGTCATCTCGTTTCGGTAAAAATTCCCGCTCAGGTTTCTTCCCATCTGTTTCTGCCGGATGGATACTTTCTAATGAGAAATTTTTACAAGGATTTACGCCATTGAGTTTCTTAAAACTCCGCGCCAGCTATGGTGTAGTAGGTAATGCTGAGATTGGTAACTTCCCTCAGTTAGGATTGTTTTCAGGAGATGCCGGATATGCCGGAGCTGCTGGTCAACGTCCTTCTCAGCTTAGAAATGATGATTTGAAGTGGGAAACTACCAATCAATTTGACGTAGGTATCGACTTCGGTTTCCTGAACAATCGGATTACCGGTGAAATCGATTATTATCAAAAGAAAACCAACGGTCTATTGTTGAACGTAAATATTCCAGCTTCTACCGGTTATACTACCCAGGTTAAAAACGTGGGTAAACTGGAAAACAGCGGTTTTGAGTTTGTTTTAAATACCCAAAACCTGGTTGGTGAATTTAAGTGGACTACCAACCTGAATATGGCTATTAATAGAGGTAAAGTAACGGATATTCAAGGTCAGATTATTGAAGGAGGTGTTAGTTCAATGAACCGTGTACAGGAAGGATATAATGTGGGTGTATTTTACACAGTTGAATTTGCCGGTGTAGATCCTGCCAATGGAAATGCCTTATTTTATAAAAACACCAAATTGGCTGATGGTTCGTTAGATAGAACTACCACCAGTACCTATAGTCAGGCGCAGCGTGTGGTTGTAGGCGATCCTAATCCGGATTTAATATTTGGTGTAACCAACAATTTCTCTTACAAAGGTTTCGACATGTCTATTTTCTTTAACGGTGTTACCGGAAACCAAAATAACATTTACGGTATGGGTCGTTATTCTTCTGCAAGTATGTTGTATGAAGATAATAATACGGCTGATCAGTTAAGAAGATGGAGAAAGCCAGGTGATATCACCGACATTCCCCAGGTTAGATTATATCGGGTGAATGGTTCTCAGGCAAGCAGCCGTTACATCGTGGATGGATCGTATGTTCGTTTAAGAACATTTTCACTGGGATATACATTCGACTCGAAGAAGCTGAGTAAGTATAAAATAGACAAAATGCGGTTATATGTTTCCGGACAAAACCTGTTAACATTTACCAATTATACTTATTGGGATCCTGAAGTGAATGCCGATTCATTTGATTCGAATATTGCCAAAGGAAATGATTTCTATACTCCTCCTCAGCCAAGAACTTTCTTAGTGGGGTTAAACGTTAGTTTCTAATCTCAAAAAATGCATGTAATGAAAAATATATATTCATATAGTAAAAATTGGCTCTCAGCCCTTTCGCTGATTGCCCTACTCGGAATAGCCGGGTGTGAAAAGCGACTAGACATTTCTCCTTACCAGAGTATCGCAGACGATAAAGCTTTATTGTCGGAAGGAGATGTTGCTGTTACATTGATAGGCGCATATGATGGTGCCCAAAATGCTGCTGTTTACGGTGGTGAAATTATGGTATTGAATGAATTGATTGGGAACTCCGATAATATCAACTTTACCGGAACTTTTGCAGGCTTGTCGGATTGTTACCAATTACAGATGGTGGCGAATAATTCTTTCGCAACGGGTACTTGGGTTGCTACTTATAATGCAATTAACCGTTGCAATAATGTATTGTCTGCAATTGATAAAGTTACCTCTAGTGCCGATCGTAAAAATTCGGTAGAAGGTCAGGCATTGTTTCTGCGTGCTTCCCTTTATTTCGAGTTAGTTCGTTTATATGCCAAGTTTGTAGGCGATGGTGATTTCGCTACTAATCCCGGTGTGCCTTTGGTTTTAAAGCCAACCGGTAACGTAACCGACGCCGATTACCTGCCACGTGCAACCGTTAAGGCGGTTTACGATCAGGTGGTGGCCGACCTAACCAAAGCTGAAACATTATTGCCTCCCAACAATGGTATTTATGCTAACAAATGGTCTGCAGCAGCTCAGTTATCCCGTGTACATTTGATGCTGAAAAATTATAGCGAAGCGGCCGCTGCAGCCAATCGGGTTATTACTAACAGTGGTCGTGTACTGAATCCCGATTTTACTAAGTTGTGGTTCACATTTATTAATAATGGCGGTAACACCCCATCTGAGTATTTATTTAGCATTAAAGTAACTACGCAAGACGGATTTAACTCTTTAAATAATTACTTTGGCAGAGCAATTTCTTCTATACCCGGTACTGCCGGTAGAAGTGATTGCAAAATTAGAGCTTCTCACATAGCATTATATGAGGCAGGAGATGTGCGCAAGAACTTCTTCGTATCCAATGGCGGAAGCTTTTACACCCAAAAGCACCTAGATCGTTTTGGCGATGTGCCCGTTATTCGGTTGGCTGAAATGTATTTAACCCGCGCTGAAGCTAACTTCAGATTAGGAGCTTCCGTGGGTGCGTCTCCTTTACAGGATGTTAACATTATTCGTGCACGTGTAGGACTAGCTCCTTTGGCTGCCGTTACCCTAGACGACATTTTGAAAGAGCGTACTCTGGAATTGGCCTTCGAAGGGCATAATGTAATAGAAGCCAAGCGCCTGCAAAAAAATGTGGGAACAACCCCCTGGAATTCTCCTAAATTGATTTTCCCTATTCCACAACGTGAAATGGACGTAAACAAAAACCTGGTTCAGAACGCAGGCTATTAGTAGACATTCATTGTATTGATTTATAAGAATCGCCTCAGAATTGATTTTCTGGGGCGATTCTTATTTATATACCTCCGCGCTGTTATCAATGGATGTTATTGTGCAAGTATCAATGGGCAAATGCCTACAAGAAATAATGCCGGCAGCTAGGGAGGGATAACAACAACTGGTTGCTGAGTTTATTCAAAAAAATCGGGGCAGTCTCAAACCTATTTGAGCCGAAATGTAGTTGACCACCTAGAATAAATTATAGCAAAAGCCAAGAGTGGGTTGGTGCAGACTGCTTACAGTTTCACTTCTTCATCCTGCTCATTAAAAAAGCGATATTCTACCAAATGATTGTTCGTATTTGCCTTGGCTTTGAGAGATATGCCATATTTACGCTTCCAACGCTTGATAATGGAGGTAAAAAACCCTTTGGTAAGGTAGGAGTGCACAATGGGATGCACCGATAGGATAAGCTTATTATGGCTATGTGTAGACAGGTACGCTATTTTCTTTTCAATTTCGTCTTCCAGCAGTAGGGTAGACATGATTTTTCCGGTGCCACTGCAAACCGGGCAATTTTCAGAAGTATTAATATTCACTTCCGGCCGCATCCGCTGGCGGGTAATTTGGCAAAGACCGAATTTAGAGATAGGTAATACAGAATGCTTGGCGCGGTCTGTTTTCATATAATTTTCCAGGGCTTCTTGTACTTTCCGCTTATTATCGGGTAGTCTCATATCAATAAAGTCTACCACGATAATTCCGCCAATATCCCGTAACCTCAGCTGGCGGGCAATCTCTTCTGCTGCTTCCAGATTGGTTTGCAGGGCATTTTCTTCCTGGTTATTGCTCACACTCTTATAGCCACTATTAACATCTATTACATGCAGTGCTTCGGTATGCTCAATAATTAAATAGGCACCGCTAGGCAAATTCACCGTTTTGCCAAAGGATGATTTCACCTGTTTGGTTACCCCAAACTGATCAAAAATGGGTAGTCCATTCTGATAATAACTTACAATATCTATTTTGTCTGGCGCAATGCGCTGGATATATTGCTGCGTTTCTGTAAAAAGGGTTTTATCATTTACCACTACTTTATTAAAGTCTGCATTCAGCAAATCCCTTAAAATACTAGTGGTTTTGTTCTCTTCGCTTAATATCCGAACAGGGGGCGTGGCTTTCTTCAGATTCTCTTGAATGGTTTTCCAGGTTTCAGAAAGAGAAAGCAAATCCTGGTGCAATTCTGCAGTAGTTTTTCCTTCGGCGGCTGTGCGAACAATTACCCCAAAGTTTTTGGGGCGGATAGATTCTACAATTTTATGCAGGCGTTTCCGTTCGTCGGCAGAGTGTATTTTTTTAGAAACTGCTACAATTTCGTTAAAGGGCGTCATCACCACAAAACGACCGGGCAGGGAAATCTCACAACTCAGGCGAGGTCCTTTAGCAGCAATCGGTTCTTTTAATATCTGCACCAAAACAGGAGGTTTCCCGTTTAGCACCTCATTTATTTTGCCACTTTTTAAAATTTCGGGCTCAATGGTGAATTTGCTGAAATCAAAACTTTGTCCCTCTTTTTGCTGGGTAGCCAGTTGCGTAAATTTTAGCAGCGAGCGGATGTAGGGACTGAGATCGGTATAATGAAGAAAGGCATCCTTTTCGAAGCCAACGTCTACAAATGCCGCATTCAATCCAGGCGTAAGCTTCTTTACCTTACCTAGATATAAATCACCCACGGCAAAATTGGCATCCGTTTTTTCGCTGTGTAGTTCAACCAGCTTTTTATCTTCCAGGAATGCAATTTCAACGCCCGTAGGCACTGCATTGATTATCAATTCTTTGTTCACGTGTGGCTGCGTTTATAAGCAACTCACCAGTCCGTAACCTTGTTGGTAAAGCGATACACTTTATAGCAATACACATCACCATTTGAAAGTATAGGTGCATATAACGCGGAAACTATATAGTGCGAAAATGCAGCTGCTATGGTTGGCAGCTGCGGGGAAAAGCAGGAATCAGAAAAAATTATTTATTTTTTTTCTTATGGCGATTCTTCCTCAAGCGTTTTTTACGTTTATGCGTAGCAATTTTATGACGCTTTCTTTTCTTACCACAGGGCATAGAGTGAGTATTTTAATGAATAAATTGGGTGATTATTTTTTTAACTCGTTAATTCTGTTGTCAAATTCTTTTATTATATCCGGTCTCTTCACCATTCTCTTCAAATTTTCATAGGCCCTAATTGCTGCCGGCTTGTCCCCTTTTAACTCATAGCACTCGGCAAGATTAAAGGCGGCTTCCAAATTGGTTGGCTCTTTTGCCAACACCAGTTGAAAGCGCTCAATGGCTTTGTCGTATTGACCGCTTTTTTTACCTCCTAAGCCCAATACCATCTGGCCATAGAGGTTATTGGGATTCTTTGTAACAATCTCGCGGATGGGTAAAATACCCTCCATCGGATTGTCGGAAAGATTTCCGAAAATGTAACAGGCCCCTAAACCTATTCGGGCCGAATCATTTTCGGGATTGATAACCAATGCCCTATCAAAAAGATCTTTTGCATTTTCCGCTAGCCAATGCTGCAACCCCGGCTGGTTAGAAGATCCCATTAGGTTATCTAAATACAGCCGGGCGGCAAAGGTGAGGCTTTTTTCAGAATTTTCCAATTTAGATGCCTCCCCGGCATAATAGGCCTGTAATTCAAAAATACCTGCCGAATCGGCCCAGAACCGAGAAAGTTGATGGTAGGTATGAAGTTTATCTTCAAGAGTGCTGTTTTTATTTAGTTGATTTTCAATTACTTGAAGGCTATTTACTTGACCGGGCTTCAACAATTTGCGGGCGGATGCGATCAATTCATTTGATTCATCCTGGTGATTATGCACCTCAGAACCGGTACTTGCAGGTGCAGTATTTTTTGAGGGAAGATGGGTTTTTCCAAAAATAAAGAGTGCCAGGAGGATAATTCCGGCACTCGAAAGAAGCAGTATCTGAGATTTATTCACTTGTTTTTTTGGCAAAGTTAACCCGGCTTATGCTTAGATTTCACTTCGCTAACAAATTCTTTCGCAGGCTTAAAAGCCGGAATAAAGTGTTCGGGAATTTCTACCGCCACATTCTTTTTAATATTCCTGCCTATTTTTGCAGCTCTTTTTTTAGTAATAAAACTGCCAAAGCCACGTATATAGATGTTCTGACCGCGTGCTAGACTGTCTTTCACTTCTTTAAACATGGTTTCTAAAGTAACCAACACATCTACCTTTGGTATGCCAGTTTTATCTGAAATTTGATTGATTAAATCTGATTTTCTCATATATTATCTTTTATGAGTATGCAATTAAGTATAAATTAAAGGAAAATAATTGATATATACAAGGAAAGATAAAATAATCTTTTCATAGGAAAAAAAATACCCTTCACCCGTTTATCCTTAATTTTCCACATATAATATATTGTAATATTATAATATGAGTAAAGAAAAGTCTGCAAAAACAAAGGCAAATACTTCTGCAGAAACGGTAACCGCTATCCGTTTTTTTGTAAACAGACTCATCCATTGGCATCATTCCGGCAATACCCGGCAAATGCCTTGGAAAGGGGAGAAGGACCCCTATAAAATATGGGTAAGTGAAATTATATTGCAGCAAACCCGGGTTGCTCAGGGGATGGATTATTATCTCAGAATAATCAAAGCCTACCCCACAGTAGACAAATTAGCTGCTGCTCCGGATGCGGCGGTATTTAAACTGTGGGAGGGGCTAGGCTATTATAGTAGATGCAGAAACCTGCTGGCTACTGCCAGAATAGTAGCTAGGGATTACAATGGTAATTTTCCGGATTCTTATTCAGCCCTACTGGATTTGCCGGGTATTGGCCCTTATACGGCAGCAGCCATAGCTTCTTTTGCTTTTCAATTGCCGCATGCGGTGGTAGACGGAAATGTTTTTCGGGTATTGGCTCGTTATTTTGGGAAAGACCTACCCACTGATTCAACGGCCGGAAAAAAGTATTTTACCGAACTCGCGAATCAATTACTGTATAAACGCGATCCGGCTAGCTTTAATCAAGCCATTATGGATTTTGGGGCAACCATCTGCAAACCCCAGCAGCCCCTCTGCGGCTCTTGTTTTTTAAAAAATAAGTGTGCTGCCAGGCAGCATGGGCTCGTTCATCACCTACCGATTCGGGAAAAAATTATTAAGCGGTCGATTAGACATTTTACTTACTGGGTTTTTGAATACAAGGGTAAGCGAGCGATTCGGGAGAGAACCTCCGGTGATATCTGGCAGCACTTATCTGAATTTTACCTGGTTGAAACGGAGTACCCGATAGAATGGAATACCGATAAAATTAAGCAGTGGCTATCCGAACAGGGGGTTCGCTCTTTTCAGGTACAGTCGATTTCTCCCCAGTATAGTCAAAACCTTACACATCAGCAGATTAAAGGTGTATTTATCCGGATACGCCTGCAATCCCTCCCCGGTTTTTTACATGCCTACCAATGGGTATCCCCCAAAAGTCAACAATCATTAGCATTACCCAAATTTATTCATCAATGGCTAGCAGACCCCCTGCCTTAATGAGGCATTGGATACCGATTTTTTTGGTTAATTCTACTACATTTCCACACTCATTCGCTTAGCTGCCTTTGATTTCTAAAGAAATAATACATTTGTAATGGTTAAAGTCGGCTTGCCGGCTAGTTCTAACTAAAAAAACTACTTTGGATTACCACCCGGTTTACCAGTTTCTTCAAAATGCCGTTCTTTTATCGGGCATGCAGGCACAAGGAACCACCATTCTCGTAGTGGTGCTATTTATACTGCTTTTTTTCTCCTTTGTTTTGTCCGGATCGGAAGTAGCTTTTTTTTCGCTCACGTATAAAGATATAAATACACTTAAATCGAAGCAGCAACCGGGCTATTTACGTATAGTGAAATTATTAGAAGAGCCTAAAATATTATTGGGAGCACTATTGATTGCCAATAGCTTTGTTAATATTGCTATTATCATTATTTCTAACCTGCTGATAGATGATTTATTCAACTTCGAGCGCTTTAATGGTGTTTGGATAGAATTTGTAATTAAGGTTATTGTGGTTTCTTTTATGCTGGTTTTATTTGGAGAAGTAATGCCTAAGGTACTGGCTACACAGAATAATATCCGATTTGCCCATGATTTTGGCGGACTGGTTCAACTGGTATTTTATGTATGCAGTAAACTAAGCCGCTTTTTGGTTAAATATTCCGACTGGGTAGAAACCAAACTAGCGCATCGTTCTAGCGGCGCTTTTAGTTTAGAAGAGCTAGACCATGCTATTGATTTAACTACTCAGCATGCAGCCACTGAAAACGAAAAAAATATCCTCAAGGGCATTGTTAAGTTTGGCAACATCACCGTTAAGCAGATCATGAAAACCCGCGTAGATGTAAATGGAATAAGTGAAGAAACCTCATTTGCCGATCTGATTGCACAGGTAAAAGAATGGCAGTATAGTCGTTTGCCTGTATATAAAGAAGACCTCGATAATGTTACCGGGATGGTTCATACTAAAGATTTACTGGCACACCTGAACGAGCCGGCCAATTTTGAGTGGCATTCCCTTATGCGTTCTCCTTATTTTGTGCACGAACAAAAATTTATCGAAGACTTGTTAAAAGAATTCCAGCAAAAGCATATTCACTTTGCCGTGGTAGTGGATGAGTTTGGAGGAACCAGTGGAATTGTTACGCTGGAAGATATTCTAGAGGAAATTATTGGTGATATTAAAGATGAGTTCGACGAGGAAGAGGCTAGCTATAAAAAAGTTGACGAAAATAATTACCTCTTCGAAGGGAAAACGATGATTAATGATGTTTGCAAAATCATGGAACTGAAGAAAGATACTTTTGAAGCTGTTCGGGGTGAGAGTGACTCACTGGCCGGGCTGGTGCTAGAAATTGCCGGGGAAATTCCCAAGCCTGCGCAAGTGCTGCAATCAGGTGATTTTGAGTTTACTGTGCTAGAAGTAATCAAAAACCGCATACACCGTGTAAAAGTTACCATCAAAAAACAAACCACCCCCGATTAGCTTATGCCTCCTACAAACCTCCGTTTGGTTGTTGTTGTTTGTTTACTGTTATGTATAATAGGATGGTCTTGTAATAGTGTGTATACCCCCAAGCCTACCGGATATTACCGGATTCCATTTCCTGAACGTGCTTATCAAACTTTTCAAGAACCCGGATTTCCCTATTCATTCGAGTATCCTGTGTATGCCAGGGTAGTAAGAGATTCAACCTTTTTTGGAGCCCCAACCGAAAATCCCTGGTGGATTAACATAGATTTTCCGGATTTTAATGGAAAAATCTATATCAGCTATAAGCCAATTGGTGCTAATAAACTAGACACCCTTATTAAAGATGCCTATCGTTTAACCGGCAAGCACAATACGATGGCGTATTCGATTGAGGATACAGCATTTGTTACCGCACAGCAGGTTTCCGGCGTATACTTTACAGTAGGTGGTAATGTAGCAACTGCCCATCAATTTTTTGTAACAGATTCGGTTCGCCATTTTTTACGGGGTGCTTTATATTTTGATGCCACCCCCAATGCTGATTCGCTGGGTATTGTAAACGATTTCCTGTTAACCGACCTGAAACATATCGTAAATACGCTTCAATGGCGTAACCGATGAATGCGTACTTTTGTATACTACCTTTAACCCGCACCTTCTTGTATGATAGCTATTGACCACGTTTTAATTAGTGATGAAATTGTTCAGGAAGCATTTGTATGTGATCTTTCTAGCTGTAAAGGCGGGTGCTGTGAGGATGGGGATGCAGGGGCCCCCTTGGAAAAAGACGAACTCGAGCAGCTGAATACTTATTATCAGCTGGTAAAACCTTATATGACGGCTGAGGGTATCGCACAAGTTGAAAAAAACGGTAAGTATCTATACGATCGCGAGTTTGGATGGGTAACCCCCACTATTCAGGGTGCCTTGTGTGCGTATGGTAAGAAAGACAAAAATGGTGTTATTAAGTGTGCCATCGAGCAAGCTTACCTGGAAGGAAAAATTACCTGGAAGAAACCTATTTCCTGCCATCTCTTTCCGGTGCGTATAAAAAAAAGTAAACGAGATCCGGATGTAGAATATTTGAATTACGAGCCCAGAGAAGATTTGTGCAAAGCAGCCTGCTCGTTAGGAAATAAATTATCCGTGCCGGTGTATGTTTTTTTAAAAGAGTCGCTGGTTAGAAAATATGGAGAAGATTTTTATCAGGCGCTGGAACAGGCCGCAGAACGGCTTACTAAATCATAAGTAAAAATGAATCAAACAGCTTCATCCTTTCTTGCAAAAAGTACCATTAAGGCGGCTGACTTAGACCACCGCAGAAAAATCAATTTTAATATTGGTAAGTATAATGCGGTAGTTCCACAGGGTAAAAAACAGTTTGCGCACTTAGAAGAAAGCCGCCAGTTGGCAAAAAATAGAAAATGGGAAGCCATTGAGCATCTTGATTGGTACCTGCTAGAGTTTGAACAAAAAATTACCGATCGCGGCGCAAAAGTAATTTGGGCAAATGATGCCCACGAAGCGCTGGAAGCTATTGGAGAAATCTGTACGCAAAAAAATTGTACTACTCTGGTAAAGAGTAAGAGTATGGTTACGGAAGAAATTCACCTGAATGATTTTTTAACCTCTCGTGGAATAGAAAGCGTGGAAACCGACCTAGGTGAATATATTCAACAATTAGATGGCGAGGCACCTTACCACATTGTAACGCCTGCCATGCATAAGAGTAAAGAAGACGTAGCCAAATTATTTGCTGAAAAACTAGGAACCCCCTCGCATTTGAGTCCTGAAGAATTAACAAGCGTTGCTCGCAAAATTTTACGTGAAAAATATACGGAAGCCCAGATTGGCGTTACCGGTGGCAATTTTATTGTGGCAGATGTTGGCGGAATAGCCATCACTGAAAATGAAGGCAACGCACGACTCAGCTGTGCCTGGCCATCTACACATATTGTGGTAGTTGGAATAGAAAAAGTAATTCCTTCCGTAAAAGATTTATCGCTTTTTTGGCCCCTGCTTTCTACTTTTGGTACCGGACAGCAGGTAACCGTATATAATACCATCATTTCAGGTCCGCGACAGCCCAACGAAACGGATGGACCCGAAGAGATGTATGTGATATTGCTGGATAATGGTAGAACCAACCTGCTGCAAAATCCTGATTTTCGCGAATCCCTTTATTGTATCCGTTGTGGGGCCTGTTTAAATGCTTGTCCGGTTTATAAAAATATCGGGGGTCATTCATATGAAACCACCTACAGCGGACCCATTGGAAAAGTAATTACCCCTCACTTACAGGGAATGGAAGAATACCGTCACCTCAGTTATGCCTCTTCTTTATGCGGTAATTGTACGGAGGTTTGTCCTGTTAAAATTAATTTACACGAATTATTGCTCGACAATCGGCACGAAGCGGTTACACAAGGCATGAGCAGCTTAACGGAGCGAATCGCCTGGAAAATGTGGAAGTTAGCCAGTTTAAACAGGGCGATGATGAATATGGGAAATGCCAAAATGAAAAACTGGGTGGTAAACAGTGTTTTTAAAGGGTGGACTACCCACCGAAGTGAACTTGATTTTGCCCCGCAAACTTTTAATGAATGGTGGAAGGAGCGGAATAAGCCTGCCTAATTCTTTATTCAATTGTTATGTTGCCCTCACCTGAAACTACCTTGTTGATTTATGCCGAACAAGGGGGTCCCCGGTTTAGCTATATGGTAGCTCTTCTGTTTGGTGAAAAAGCTGCTATCACCCAGCGTGAAGATTTGTTTACTCAATTCAATGGACCTCGACTACAATATATAGCAGCAAAGAAGTTCGGTGAGCCCATGCATATTCAACCCAGGGGATTGGTATTTGAATCGGATATACATCCCGTTTCGGTGGTTTGTACCAAGTGGGAGGGCTATCCCATTTTTTTTTCTGGCTCAGGTGATATCCCATTTGATATATTTTCGGCTTCTTTTTATCTGGTTTCCCGCTACGAAGAGTATCTAACGTTTACTCCGGATCAATATGGCCGCTTCCCGCATACGGCCAGTATAGCCTTTCGGGAGGGATTTTTAGATATTCCGCTGGTACAGCATTGGGTTACTCTTTTGAAAAAGAAATTGGGCATTTCGAAAGATCTGTCCAATGCTGGGATACCATCTTTCTTACCTTCCTACGATGCAGATATTTTGTTCCAATACAAGCACCAATCTGTTTTTAATAATTTGCGTTCTTTGGGGGGGCATCTCCTGCGAGGGCGGTTGATTGCCATAGCAAATCAAATACAGGTAATCTTGGCAAATCGCCCCGACCCCTATGATAACTGGGTATCGCTTTGGAACTTTTTACACGAATCTGGCAAGGAAGGCATTTTCTTTTTTTCTGCTAACGAAAAACAGCAGGGAAACGATCGGCAACTTTCCATCCATCAATCAGCTGTTCAAACCATTATGCGCGAAAGCAGTCGGCGGGGATTATTGGGTTGGCACCCCTCTTTACAAAGCGCTGGTAGCTTTTCAGGTATGCAGCAAGAGTTGAAGGTGTTACATACAACTATACAGCAAAAAGTGGAGGATGTTCGATTTCATTACTTGCGATTTCAATTGCCTGCCTCTTACAGATGGTTGATTGAGCTGGGTATTCAGCGTGAGTATAGTATGGGATACGGAGCAGTGAACGGGTTCAGGGCTTCTTATGCGGATACCTTTTACTGGTTCGATCTAGAGCGCAATCAAGTTACCAATCTGCAGGTACAACCATTTTGTTATATGGATACAGCGGCTATCTATCATCAAAAGTGGACCCCTCACAAAGCGATTGACCATCTGTTACAATTACAAAAAAATACCCAGGGAGTAGTAAAAGAATTATCATTGGTATTTCATCCCCATTGTTTAGCAGCCAGTGAATGGAGAATGGTGCACGACCAGATACTAGCCAACAAAAAATAGATTACATAGCTTCTGCATCGGTAGGCGGCAATTTTTCTTTTTCTCTTTGCAAACTTTTGTTTACAATATATACGCCTGCCAGTGTAATCAGCGACCCCATTAATATTGGTAAGCTGAGGTGTTCACCAATTAAAAGTGCACCCACTAAAATGGCAACAATGGGGTTTAAATAGGCATATAAAGAGGCAATGGCAGGTTCTAGATTTTTCATCGAATAAATAAATGCAGCAAATGCAATAACAGAACCGGCCGATACCAGATAGGCTATTGCCAACCAGGTATTAAGTGGAATTTGCTGCAAGGGAATGTAGTTACCGGTGGTAATTGATAAGCCTAAGAGGATTACAGATCCTATCAGCATTTCCCAGCCCGTTGCATTGTAGGGATTCATATCAATTTTTTTTCGGGCAATCAGTAAAGTGGCTACACTCCATCCTAACATAGATATCACCGAGGTAAAGATACCCATTCCATAACCGGGAGGTTGCACATGAAATGCATGACTATACAATACCAGCGCAATGCCTCCAATCCCTAAAAACAATCCGGCAAAAGTGTACGCAGTAATTTTTTTGTTCCCGAACAATGTCATTTCCATAATTACTACACAAAGGGGATACATAGCAGCAATTAATGAGCTGAGTCCGCTAGAAATATATTTTAGGCTGATAGTGGCTAATCCATTCGAACAAACGAACATTAAAACCCCCATCAATAATAACCAGCGAAATTGTCGGACACTTGGAATTTTTTCACCCCTAATAAAAAACCAACCTACCAGTATACAGCCGGCCGTAAGTTGCCGGATTCCTGCCACCTGCAATCCCGGTGCCTGCTGCACCGCCACTTTACTGGCTACCCAGGTTGTGCCCCATAAAATACTGGTAAGGCTTAACGCGAAATATGCTTTTTGCTGTTGGGTCAATGCGAAGTATTAACGTACGATGCCAGTAATCTTTAATGTCTGAAATGCCGCATACCAGTTAGCACCATTGCAAGCTGATGAGTTTTACAATAATCGATGCTATCTGCGTCTCGCACAGAGCCTCCCGGTTGAATATAGGCCTCCATTCCCGCCTGATGAGCTATTTGAACACAGTCACTGAAAGGAAAAAACGCATCAGAAGCCATTACCGCACCTTGAAGGGAAAACTGAAATTGTTTGGCTTTTTCTATTGCATGCCGCAATGCATCAATACGGCTGGTTTGGCCGCATCCTTTTCCTACTAACTGTAAATTTTTTACCAATGCTATAGCATTACTTTTTAAATGCTTGCAAATGATATTCGCAAATTCTAGATCGGTTTTTTCTATAGCTGAAGTATCTCTGCCTCCTACTTCTTTCCATTCTACCATCAGTGATTGGTCGGCAGATTGAGAAAGTTTGCCATTTAATAACGATCGGTATTGAAAAGAATTTTCAGACTGTTCGGGTTTTGATTGTAAAAGAATACGATTCTTTTTGGCAGTTAATACCGGCAAGGCCGCCGCATCAAAAGCAGGTGCAATCAGTACTTCAAAAAATATTTCTTGAATGGCTTCAGCCGTAGCAAGGTCTACCGGGCTATTGGTTACCAACACTCCGCCAAATGCGCTCTCCGGGTCTCCGGCCAGGGCCTTTTCCCAGGCAGCATGCACTGTATTGGCGGCGGCTACTCCGCAAACATTGTTGTGTTTAATGATGGCAAATATAGATTGGGCGGCGAATATATTTTTTCCCGGCGCAAATTCTGCTATCAATTGCAAAGCGGCATCCACATCCACCAGATTGTTGTAAGAAAGCTCTTTTCCATTTAGCTGAGTAAAAACTTCCGATAAGTTACCTTCAAATACAGCCTGCTGGTGTGGGTTTTCTCCGTACCGAAGTGTTTGTTGAAGCGGAGGATTAAAATAGTCGCTGATAGCAATATCATATTGTTTAACCACTGAAAATGCTTTGGCAGCAAATGATTTTCTCTGCTCAAGCGAAGTTGTGCCATGTTGCTTAGTTAGTATATCCAGCAATACCGGGTAATCATCTTTGGAAGCCAACACAGTAACATCGCGAAAGTTTTTGGCTGCTGCCCGTATCATGGAAGGGCCACCTATATCAATTTTTTCGATGATTGCTTTTTCTTCTGTGGTGTTTTTTACAGTCTCTTCAAATGGGTATAAATCTACAATTACCAGATCCAATTCTGGTATTTGATAGTTTTTCATTTCTTCTAAATCCGTTGCTTCATATCTTCTGCCTAGGATACCTCCAAAAATCGATGGATGGAGGGTTTTTACTCTACCACCCAATATAGAGGGGTATCCGGTTACTGTTTCAACGGCTACACAGGGAATATTCAGTTTTTCTAAAAACTGCTGGGTGCCACCAGTTGAGTAAAGGGTTACACCCTGTTTATGTAAAAGTTGTGCTAAGGGTTCGAGTCCATCTTTGTAAAAAACGGATAGTAAGGCTGATTGAATTTTTTTTTCCATAAAACTGCGTATGTTCGAAACAGGGCTAAAATTGTATAATAAGGGCACCCTGCTCCGGTGTAGAATAACTACGCAAATGTAGGCGCTCGGCTTCTTTTTTCCATTCCCTGATTTTCCACATCGTATTGCTTCCATCGAATATAAAATGTGAACAACGGGTTGTAAGCAGGATGGAAGCCAAGGTCCATGGTCCATTTTCTGTAAGTAAGATAAAATCTGCCCGGTTCGGTAATAGTCGCAGGTTCGCTGTATCATTACCGCGAAGGATGGCTAAACTGCCTTTTGAAGAACCAATAACTGGATATCTATACTGGAAGGATGTTGGTAGGGCATATTTTTGGGATCCCCAATACCATTCGGCATTATTTCGAAAATCGGCTAATTTTTTTTGGTTGGCCGAATCAGTTTCAGCAAGTAGGTATTGCTGGTTTCCTCCTATCAGGTGGATGGCTGTTTTTCCGGGTAGTTGATAGATAATCCATTTTTGTTGATGCTTTCTTTGTATCGCCCGATAACTATGGATTCCTATAACCAGCAGTATCCCCATCACACTTCCCAGAAAACTCAACTGCTTTCTATAATACAATGCCACATACATAAGAATAATGGATACGAACAATAAGAGAGTTTGAATACCATTTAGGTAGATTCCACCAACAGAAGCAAATGGTAATTGATGCGTGGCGATAGTCCAATCATTCATCATTCGAATACTCCATTCAATACAAGTGCCTATTATCATGGCTAACGGGGGAAATCCGGCGAGAAACAGTAAAACTATTTCAGCATATAAAATAATTCCAGAGAGCGGTATGGCAATCATATTAGTAAATAAAAATAATATAGGGAAGCGATGAAAAAAGTAGAGAATCATTGGCAGGGTAAATAGTTGGGCAGCAAGGGTAACTGCATTCAGTTGCCAGATATACCGCAGTAAAGGGTTGCGAATATAAATAAGAAGGCTTATTGGTTTTGCCAGTAGTAGAATACCGGTTACTGCAGCATACGACAATAAGAAACCGGCATCCTGCAATAACAGGGGATTGTAAATAAGCAAACAAACCGCTGATCCAGCAAGGGTATTAAAGGGCTGGTTTTTTCTATCCAGCGCCTCCCCTAAGCTTAGGGCCGTAAAAATGCAGGCCGCTCTTAATACGGAAGCAGAGCCACCGGTAATGCAGGTAAACATCCAAATGGCAAATATTTGTAACAGTAACTTTATCCATTTACCATTGGGTAGTAAAGTTATTTTTCGCAAAAGTAAATTCAGTACACCAAATAGTAGGGCCATATGCATACCACTAATTGCAATGATATGTACGATGCCTGTTTCACTGTAAGCATTTACCAGTTCGGTAGGCAGATTTTTTTTATATCCAATCAGAAGCGCTTCTGCTATCGCCTGCTGGTTGTTACTTTGTATATACTTTCTAATTGTAAGTAAACAATATTGCTTGCTGGCATATATCCATTTAGTGAGTGTTGGTGGGGAAGGATGGTTAAGTAAGCGGTATTTACCTTTCGTTAACTTACAACGGAGAAAAATTTGTGCACGGCCATAGTAGGCGGCCGCATCAAAATCTCCCGGATTCATGGGTGGCCGAATGGGGGTTAGTTGCGTAGTTGCCACTAGGCTACTGCCGGCTGTTGGTAAAACAGTATTGTCTTTATCCAACCAGAGAAGCACTTTTACGGAGCAGGCAACCACCTGATGTTGATAGTAATATTGCCTAATGATTCCAGTG
This sequence comes from Sediminibacterium sp., assembly GCA_040403945.1. Taxonomy (GTDB): domain Bacteria; phylum Bacteroidota; class Bacteroidia; order Chitinophagales; family Chitinophagaceae; genus Sediminibacterium. Next base: position 142,792 of record JBBAJQ010000001.1, on the reverse strand, counting down.
GTTTGCCAGCCCGATTTAGTGGGCTCCGGCGGATCCTGGATTGTGATGAATAACGGGATTTGGGTTTGCGCAGGCAGGTGCGATTGAAGCGGTAAATTTAAAACATATTCAGCTCTTATATATCCTACAAAAAAGAAAACCAACAGTATACTTATTCCCCTTAGTTTTCGCAGCCTCCATTTCCAAATCAGGTGTATCCATTCAGTGGTCAGTAGCCCGCAAATAAATGTTGCAATTAACCACCCGGTTGCGGGTACTGAGATTCTCAATAAGGCCAGGCATATGCCGGCCAGCAGAGGCAAAAGAATTCTTACAAAGGGAAGGGGCTTCCAGTGATTACGAGGTTTGCGAAACATCCAATAAACCTACTGCCTCTTTCCTGTCAACTATTGATTAGAAAGAATCTCCGTGAGAAAGCCCTCTTTTTTTTTCGGTATTTACCTACTTAAATTCATACTTCTTTCCTTATACAGCGTTCGGAAGTAGGGATCGTGCAGATCTTTGATAAAGCGAATAGATTCTCCTGTACTCTTCATTTCGGGACCCAATTCTTTATTTACGCCCGGAAATTTATTAAAGCTGAAAACAGGTTCTTTGATGGCATAGCCTTCCAGCTTTTTTACCATCGTAAAATCGGTAAGTTTTGCAGCACCCAGCATTACTTTGGTTGCGATATTCAAATAGGGAATTTGATAAGCTTTTGCTATAAAGGGAGTAGTTCGGCTTGCCCGGGGGTTTGCCTCAATTACATATACTTTATCGTTCTTAATAGCAAACTGTATATTGATGAGTCCTTTTATGTTTAAAGAACGGGCGATTTTTTCTGAATACCGCTCCATTGTTTCCACAATCATAGGTGTGAGGTTGAAAGCTGGCAACACCGCATTGCTGTCTCCACTATGGATACCGGCGGGTTCTATATGTTCCATTACGCCCATAATATGAAAATTCTCTCCATCGAATATGGCATCTACTTCTGCTTCCTGACAGCGATCTAAAAAATGATCAATCAGAATTTTATTGCCGGGTAGGTGTTTGAGCAAGCTGATTACGGCTTTCTCAACGTCTTCATCGTTAATTACTATCCGCATACGCTGACCACCTAACACATAACTAGGCCTAACGAGCACGGGGTAGCCTACTTTATTGGCTACTTCAATGGCTTCGTCGGCTGTATGGGCTGTTCCATATTCAGGGTAAGGAATATCCAGTTCTTTCAGTAGGTCGCTAAACCGGCCGCGGTCTTCTGCAATATCCATGCTATCAAATGAAGTGCCAATAATGGGAATTCCCTTTTCATGCAGCCTTTTCGCCATTTTTAAAGCAGTTTGGCCCCCTAATTGCACAATAATTCCATTGGGCTTTTCCAATTGAATGATATCCCACAAATGTTCCCAAAATACTGGCTCGAAGTATAGTTTATCCGCCATATCAAAGTCGGTGGAAACGGTTTCAGGATTACAATTGATCATGATGGCTTCATACCCGCACTCTTTAATTGCCAGCAGACCATGCACACAGCAGTAATCGAATTCAATACCTTGTCCAATTCGATTGGGGCCGCTGCCTAATACAATAATTTTTTTCTTCCCGGAGGGAATGGATTCGTTGGAGGAAAGGGTAGGGTTCATGCGATAGTGAAATTGAACAAAATTAGGGGTATGTAGTTAAATACATCATTTTTTATTTCCCCCGGTTTTCCACGTATTCCAGGTTCCTTTGGCATACCTATAATTTTAAAGGTAAGTAATACGCCATCTGGCCTAAGTGTAGAACTTTTTATTAGGTTGTAAACTGTGCATAAAGATGTTATAACTGTAATTTTTGGTGAAAAATCGCATTTGCCACCCCTTTCTAATAATAGGCTCCCGATTTTCGGCAAATTGAAATTTCCTTTCGCAAAGCCCAACTGTAAGCTTTTTGTAAATAATTGGGGGCATAAATTAAAATTCTATCCAAAAATGTATCTTTAGAATTGGTTATTTAACCTGCCTTTTTGGAAGCCGAAGTGCACGATTTTTTTTACCTTGCTGCGCAAATCAGGGGTACTAAAAAATTTAATCTCCCAATATAGAAGCCTATATGCTGAATTGGAAAAGAATAATTCTATACTTTATTTCTGCCCTAGTTGGGTTGATTATTTTAACGGCTATTTTTATATCACCTATAGCCAAATATGTAATTGAAAAGTATAGTGAGCCATATACCGGCCGATTAATCAATATGGATTATTTGCGGATCAATTTGTTTACGGGGGAGGTAAATGTGAAAGGACTTAGGGTATTCGAGCGGGGGCGAAGAGGCATTTTTGTAAGTGTGGGAGAACTTAACGCTCGGGTTGTGCTTTTGCGCATGATGTATAGCAATTTTCTGATTAAACAACTGACCATTGATCGACCGGTTGTTCGGATTGCTCAAAAAGGTGATCATTTTAATTATGATGATTTAGTTGAGCGATTTTTGCAGGAGGATACCCCACCGGTTTCCGGCGAGCAACCAACTCCCTATTGGGTGAAACAGTTTACTATCAATGATGCAACATTGATATATACCAATAATAAGCCGGCAGTATCTGTTCGCCTGATAAAAACTTTTGCTGATATAGCCGATATTTCATGGGATAATCCTGCATATCATGTGGTACTTTCTTCGCGATTACAAACGGGGGGTGATGCAAAGATTACGCTCGATTTTAATAGCACTTCCATGAACTATTTTCTGGAGGGCGATGTGCAGCAGTTAACTATCGACTGGATGTATCCTTACCTAAAAGATTATATGAAGGTGAGCGAATTGAGGGGTCTTGTGGGCGGTAAATTTAAGTTTTCGGGAAATGGAAATCGTCCGCTGGATATTGGGTTGTCCGGTACCCTAGGCGCAGAAAAATTTGCGATTGTAGATGAGTCTGGTGAACTACTAACGGCTGCCGAACAAATGGCAGTTCAAATTGACACAATTAATACGGCACGAAATCGATACGACTTTTCCTATATCAACATGACACGCCCTTTTATTCGGCTTTCTATGTATGATAAAGGATTCAATTATGAGCGTATTTTCACAACGCCTTCTTCGGTAGGCGGCGACACTTCTTCGATGGTGTATTCGAATATCTTTCTAATGATGGCGGGATATATTCAAGAATTGGTGAAGCAGTATGACATGAATGAGTATAAGATAAACCGATTGAGTATAACGGGCGGGCAGTGTGTGTTTACCGACTATACACATGGAGATCGGTTTCGTTATGTATTGGATTCTGTATTGTTAACTAGTGAGCGTATTAATAGTCAGAATGATTTTTTAAATTTTGCCATCAGCTCAAGATTAAATACTTCGGGCAAGTTAAAAGGAACTTTACAAGTAAATCCCCAAAATTATAAGGATATTATTATAGATGCCGGAATTAGTGAATTACTGATTACTGATTTCAATCCTTACTTCAAATATTATGTGGCTACCCCTTTTCAGAATGGAAAAATAAAATATGTTAATGTTACTTCGGTACTCAATAATCAGTTAGATAGTAAAAACATTTTAGATATTGAACGAGTTAAAACAGGCAAAAAAGTAAAAAACGCTACCGCAATGAATTTGCCAGTTCCACTGGCAGTTTCTTTGTTGAAAGATGTAAAGGGTAATATACACCTAGATATTCCAGTGAAAGGTAGTTTAGATGACCCTAAGTTTCGCTGGGGAAAAGTGGTATGGCAGGTAGTAAAAAATTTAATTGTAAAGGCAGCCACGGCACCTTTTCGCTTAATTGCCAATTTGTTTGGCGGTAAGGAGGAAGATTTTAAAGAAGTGTATTTCGAATATGTTCAGCTAGGCATAGAATCCAAGCAGCAAAAAGTACTAGATAATCTTTGTAAGGTTCTTCAACAGAAGCCTGAGATGAAAATGGAATTAATTCAGGAAACTAATCTCGAGGATGAAGCATCTATAATTGCTGTAAATGAAACCAAGAAAAAATATCTTCAAATGCCTGCAGGGGGTGTAATGACTGCTGAAATAAAATTTCGTTTGGATAGTTTACTTGAAACAGATTCTTTGTTTGTTAATTTTGTTAATCAGCGCGTAACCGGACAAACTGACTTACATTCTACCGAAGAAAAATGTGTGCGTATCATGGGTAAGGAAAGCCTTAATAAATGGGTAGCGGAGGTAATGGAAAGGAGAAATCAGGCAGTAGCTAATTACTTACGCACCGAAAAACAGTTGCCGAACAGTAGGTATATAATTAATAATGCAAAGCCCGATATGCAGTTGCAACGAAGTGCTCCGCCTAAATACATCATCAATCTGTTGGCAGCCGAATAGGGGGATTATTGGTTAACGGGTGCAGCCGGATTCGTGTCTCCATATTGTTTTTGCAATCGGCCAAGTTCCTCTACCAATTCTTGTTGAATAGATTGAATAGCCGGCTGATTGTACACATTCTTTTGTTCTTCCGGGTCGTTTTCTAAATCGTATAGTTGCCATTCATTTACTGTATAAAAGTATATCAACTTATACCTTTCAGTTCTCACTCCTATATGCTGCAGAACCGTGTGTGAATTTTTGAATTCATAAAAATGATAGTATACGCTTTTCCTAGGTAGCACATATTGGGGGTTCAGTAGTAGTGGAAGTATACTAATGCCATGCATGTCTTTAGGTGCTTGTATTCCGGCTACTTCCAGCAGGGTAGGTGCGTGGTCTATATTTTGCGTAAGTTGGTTGCTTACTGTGCCCGGTTGAATTTTACCCGGCCAGCGCATCAATAAGGGGGTTTTCATGGATACATCATACATCCATCGCTTGTCGTACCAGCCATTTTGCCCCAAGTAAAATCCCTGATCGGAAGTGTATACCACCAGCGTATTCGAAGAGAGTTCTGCAGAGTCTAAGAAGTTCAGCACCTTGCCCACATTTTCGTCAATGGAAGCAACACAGGCCAGATAATCTTGCATGTACCATTGATATTTAAGTTTAAGGAGGGCTTTTCCTGTTGGTCTTTCTTTTTGAATCAGTTCTCCGCGGGCTGCATACACTTTTTTGAATGCTTCCCGTTCCTCGGGAGGAATGGATTTTATAATGTTAGCGTAATATTTTTCTTCGGCAGTAGAGGGTTTTAATTCAGGAATGTTTTGTAGGTAAATTGGGTCAACTTTCAGATCGCTACAAAGTTCCATGTGTTCCAGAATCCGCATGGTTTGTAATCGCCAAGCGCTGCCACGGTTGCTCGTATCGGCATATAGGGTAGCCGGTTCGGGAAATTGTTGGTGTTGAAATTTTTGTGCGTTGGCTAATGTAGGAAAAAAGTATCTATGCGGGGCTTTATGATTCAGCATCAGGAAGAAGGGTTTGTCGGGTTTTCTTTCTTCCCGCATCCATCGAATGGCATCCTCCGATATCAGGTTGGTTACATAGCCAGGGCGGGTAAGGGTATCCCCTTTTTGCGTAATCATTTTGGGCGTATGATATACTCCCTGCCCCGGCAGCACGTGCCAATAGTCGAAGCCGGTTGGCTGGCTCACCAGGTGCCATTTTCCAACCAGTGCGGTTTGGTAGCCTTTTTCTTGTAGTAGTTTGGGTAGGGTTCTTTGTGCACCATTAAATACGGAAGTATTATCAATAAAGCCGTTTTTGTTGGAATGTAATCCGGTTAAAAAAGTAGCTCTAGACGGGCCGCAAAGCGAATTCCCCACCATAGCGCGGGTAAATCGAACGCCTTCTCGGCCAATCCTGTCTATATGCGGCGTTTGTAATAAAGTAGTATTATAAGCACTTATCGCATTGGCATCATGATCGTCACTCATGATTACAATAATATTGGGGGGTGGTGTCTCTTGGCCAATAACCATAGTTCCGAATAATAGTAATCCGGCGAGCACATGTATTGATTTTTTCATTTGGTGGGGATATGGGTGAATTTGCCGTTTCATTTTGTAAGTTAATACAATTGAGGATTTTCTATTCCGTACAATTTAATAATTTGCAGTTGAAATAAAAATCTATTGTATGCGAATATTGTTTTTTCTGCTGCTATTTGTTTCCTTAGCTGCTTGTTCTGGCGTAAAGGTATTACCAACAGAGTCGGCTGATGGGGTGGATTGGACTAAGTATAAAAGTTTTGATTTTTATCAGGTAGACGCATCTGGCGACACGGTGAGTGCACAATTTGCCGCTGGTATTGATGTGTTAAAGCAGGCTATTGCCCAAGAAATGAAGCAGCGCGGATATGTGCAAACGGCTAGCCAACCTGATTTACTGATTAATATTGGCTTGGTAGTAAAAGAGCAGGTACAGACTCGCCAAACCGACTGGCGCACAGATGGGGCTACCCGTTATATGGGTCAACGTAACTATACCTGGAAAAGTGAAGAGATTGAGGTAGGTCGTTATCGGGAGGGAACGGTAACGGTGCACGTGGTTGATGCGGCGCGCAAACAGATGGTGTGGAAGGGAGGTGCGAAGGGAATTATTCCGGATAAGCAAAAACAATTACCTGCCTTAGCTGCGGAAGCTATGAAGGAATTATTTAGTAAGTATCCGGGTAAGGTTTTATAATTACCGAATCAGGAATAATTCTTCCCATCTAGTGGTATAGCGGGGACTTCGCAATTCCTGCCGCATTTTCCAATTGCGGTTGGTGCCCGAGGCTGCGAACTTCAGCAGATCATCGCGCATGGCAAAGTTTACGTTGTCTATCATTTTCATCAGCTGGGTTGTTTTGGGATGGGGGGTATCGAATAAAGAGCCCTGCACACTGTCACGAGGCACGATGCCGGATAACAATACACCGGCTTTTTTATAGACAAGTCCTTCTTCGAATAATTGATCTACGAGTTGTATGGCCGGCTTAATTAGTTCGTTGGTAGCATCGGTGGCCATGGATAGTTGGATATAGCTTCCGATGGTAGGTCCGTGTCGGAAACGGCCGCTTGCGGGGGGCGACTTAGGTACCAGAAATACACTGATGCAGGTGGCAGCACCTTTTTGTCGCCGTAGTTTTTCGGCTGCCCTAGAAGTATAGGTGGCAACGGCTTCGCGGATAGCGCTTTGTTCTGTTACATCGCTGCCAAACATGCGGGTAGTGGCAATCATTTTTTTAGTAACCAGCTCTTCCATCATTCCTATACAGGGCATCCCCTGCAATTCGTGCAGCAGCCGAACCCCGGTTACGCCACCTAGTAACTGGCGGGCCCATTCGGTAGTTTGCTTACGAAGGTCGAAGGCAGTGTGAATTTGAAGTGATATCAATTTTTCTGCATAGCGCCGTCCGATGCCCCAGATATCGCCTACGGGTGTTTGTTGTAGGGCTGTATTTATTTTTTCATCGCTATCCAGTAATAAAATACCACCGGTAGCCACTTTGTTTTTTTTGCTTAGACGGTTGGCTACTTTACTCAGCACTTTAGTAGGCGCCGCCCCAATAGATACCCGTATGCCCGTCCACTGCTCAATTCTGTTTTTTATGGCTACGCAAAAATC
>JBBAJQ010000001.1:114707-135216 GCA_040403945.1 Sediminibacterium sp. | reverse complement strand
ATACCCGTATGCCCGTCCACTGCTCAATTCTGTTTTTTATGGCTACGCAAAAATCGTACACCTTATCCGCCGGCAGGTGATTTAGATCGAGAAATGCTTCATCTACCGAATACACTTCCACACATTCCGGCGGCAACATCGATCGCATACATTCCATTACCCGCCAGCTGAGGTCGCCATACAGGTTGTAGTTAGAAGAGAAGGTAGCTACCTGATGCCGTTCAATCAGTTCTTTTGCTTTAAAATACGGATCGCCCATTACAATCCCCAGTTGCTTGGCTTCATCCGTGCGAGAGATAATGCATCCATCGTTATTACTCAACACTACTACGGGCCGCTTGTCTAGCCCCGGCCGGAACAATCGTTCGCACGAACAGTAAAAACTGTTACAATCTACAATGGCACGCATATTATACGGTATGAATTGTGTACACTACCACGCCCCAGGCCATATAGTCGGTTCCCGGAGCGATGGATATAGCAGGGATGTTTTTGTTGTCGGCAGCCAGCGTATGGCCTTGCCGGTGCACGAGTAATCTTCTCACCAGCATTTCTCCATTTACTACGGCTACTATTACTTTTCCGTGAACGGCCGGCAAACTCCTGTCTACAATCAGCACATCCCCCGGATAAATGCCACTGTCTCGCAAAGCTTCGCTGTTCATCCGGAAGAAAAAGGTAGCGGGCTTGTTATGAATGAGTTGTTCATTTAAGTCGATGCCTCGCTCCATATAGTCGTCGGCCGCGGCACCAAACCCGGTAGCATTGGCGGTAGGTACGGCTAACTGATCAAAATCTTTCGAGCCTTTGTAGGCGGCTCCATACCATTGTTCCGTATCCATAATTTTATTTTTGAAATGCTAAATTAATTAGTATTTTTATGCTAAAATAATTATTAATTCATTTTTTATGGTGGTAGCGGAAAAAGTAGACAATAGAGCGGCCATTCACCCGATGCACACCTGGTGGCATTACTGGCTCGTGGTTAATTTGCCCACCGAGGTTCGGCAAAAACTTTTACTACCCCGGCAGGCCGGGTGCATGGCTGCTTTTCTGGCGAGGGACGGGATGGAAAATACCCTAATCAGATGGATGCAGCGGATATTCAGTCAGCAACAGCAGTTTACACTTACCCTAGACCTGGTAAAGCCCCTAGATCATGAACCGGCTCGCTGGCAGGTGCGGGAGCAAAATCATTTTCAGGAACTCCGGCAGCAATTACATGCACTGAATCCTTATTTACAGGGTAGTGATTGTCCGGCCATGCAGTTCGGTAGTTTCATTCAATGGAAAGTGCCGGATGAGTGGTACCAGCAGCATGAAGGCACATCGGTTCCCGTACAATTTTCCTTATCAGGAATTACACTTTTTCGTAAACCCTACCATGCCGGTGAGGGAAAAGAAGTGCAGGTATTTGGGCTGAAACCCTAGCCATTTGCTTACTGCTATTTGATAGTCAGATTCACCGAAACAATGTCCGACATCAGATTATTACTCCGCGAATAATGCCCATATCTTAATTCCAAAGCACCTAAATGTTGCCATCCCAGTATTCCGTTAGGGGGGGCTATGCGTAGGCCGGCACCATAGAAATGACTGGTAAAAGTTGCCAGATCGTAGTTACTGGTATAATAGGTGTTGGCAGCGGTATGCTGTTGGAAGGGAGCAAAATAGCGGGTGGCCTGCTGTGCATATAACCGATAAAAAGGACTCACCGAAAAAAAGGCAGTGGGTTTAATAACCGGTTCTAGGCTGATGGTATGTGCAGATAGTCCCCAGTCATCCCGGTAGTATCGATAGTAACCCCGAAGTATCAGATGATCGCCTGCAAAATAGCTGGCTCGGATAGAAATAGGTAATTTTAAACGGCTATCGGGTAGCTGCTCCAGGTGTACACTATTGTCTGAAAAGTAAACCCGGTGGAAGGGTAAACTCAGATATCCCTGTTGAAGAATCACATCCGCGAGAATAGATATCTGAAATTGTGCATTGATAATTTGGTTATAACTGAATGAACTCCCAAATGTATTTCTGGCAGCCATCGGATAATCTTCTCCTCTGGGAATAAAAGATCCTGTTCTTAATTCTACCGGATAAATTAGTTTCAGGTTGTCGAGGTAGGTGAATAGTTTTATACCAAACTCGCCCATCCGGTTCTTGGTTTTTTTAGCAACATTTACTTGACTGCCAAAAGAAAAATAGTCGAATTCGCGAGAAGCTGAAGCACCTGCACCCCAGGTAAGTCCTTTTTTATCATCTTCCATGGTCCAGTTTAAGGAAGGATAAATGCGAGTATCATTATAAGAAGCAGAGGAGTTGGCTTTCATATCAATTCTATCTGAAGAGGCAGATGTATAATTATCAATTCCTAATTCAGCATCAAAACTGTGTTTACGCCACTTTTTATCAACGCGGGTGAGTTTGATGGAAAAACTATTCGAAAAGTCGGTAAGTTTCTCTGTACCAATTCCACCTGTAATGGCAGAGTTATTACCATCCTGACTATAATAACTAGACACAATATTTGCTTCTGCGAAAGTTAATTTCCGTTGGCGGTAAGCGGAGTCGGAATTTGGTTTTGATTGCGAAAAAACTGCCAATACGCCAATATAAAGTGCTAGTATACTTAAGGTTATTTTTTTCATTTGTTACCTGTTTCTTTAAGGGGAGAAGAACATTTTAATTACATCCGCATCCACCGCCACTTTTTCCGGCATTGGCACCGGAAGCACCCTCGCGGTAGGATAAGAAACTCAATTCGGTTTTCTCTATTTTTCGGTTACTTAGCACCATTTCACTATCGTTCAGCTTATTCTTTTGATATTCTTTTACTGTTGAACAACTGCTAATAGATAAGCAACCTAGGCTTGCTACCAGGAGCAAGGCCAACGACGCGGCGACTTTTTTTGGTAGTTGAAAAGGCAGGAATTGATTTTGCATATACTTTATTTTTTTTCGGTTTGTGATAGTATCTTGGATAATTCATTTACAAATTCGGAAGGCGATACCTTGGGATATCCTTCCCAACTTTTTAGTACTGTACCATTTTCATTTATCAGCAGTGTAAGGGGAAAAGCGCCTTTTTGATTGTATGTGTCTGCCAGTCTGTTATTTTGCTCCTGAATATTTTTGGGCAGCTGGTGCTTTTTTTCACGGGGGAAGTCGGCATTCACAAGAATCAGGTTTTGATTGGCCCACTGAGAAAAAACGTCATTATCAAATATTTCTCGGTGCATTTTGATACAGGGAGCACACCAGTCCGACCCAGAGAAGTTTAGTAAAATCGCTTTATGTTGTTCCCGGGCATTTTTTTGAGCCCGGGCCATATCGGTTTCCCATTGTACAGGGGTAAGCATGCTGAAAAGGGGAATTAAAAGGCAAATTAAATTCATGATACTACGATTTAATGCATTGGACAATTATGCCCTTAATTTGGTTGCTTTCTGTTATAAATATACTGTTAATGTATGGCTAAAAAAATTGTATATCCTCGGGGGTAATCTTTATATTTAAAAAAATAACCCATGCCCAAATTTCAACGAACCCTGCAATTGCCATCTACCATTGCCTTGGTAGTGGGGGGTATTATTGGATCGGGCATATTTATGAAGCCAGCCACTATGATGGCACAACTGGGATCTGCTTGGTGGTTATTGGGTGTGTGGGTAATGGCCGGATTAATTACGCTTTGTGGTGCTTTGTCGAATGCAGAGCTGGCAACTTTATTTCCTGAAACTGGGGGGCAGTATGTATTTTTTAGTAAAATTTATGGTAAGCAGTTTGCGTTTTTATATGGTTGGGCTTCGATGGCAGTATTTAATACAGGAGGGAATGCATCCATAGCATATGTGTGTTCTAATTACGCCGATTTCTTTTTGCATCTGCCGCGATTGGATACGGCTACGGAACAGTTTGCCCGCATTCACTTACCGCTAATTGGGGATATTTATCCTCTAGAAAATATTGGTATTAAATGTTTAACCGTACTGATAATCGTTTTATTTACCTGGATAAATTATTATAGTCTGCGTTGGGGTGCTTCTCTGCAGAGATTGCTCACCTGGATAAAATTGCTGGCTATTGCCATATTGTTACTAGGGGTAATAAATTCTTCCGTTGGTACTATGGCACATTTTTCTGAAACTCTTCCTGGAAAGCCTGCAGGTTGGGCATTGGCAGCGGCATGTATGGCTGCTTTATCAGGCGCTTTTTGGGGTTATGAGGGGTGGAATAATATCACTTTTGTTTCCGGTGAAATCAAAGATCCGCAGAGAAATATCCCCCTTAGTTTATTTGTTGGCTTGTTAATTTGTACCCTAGTTTATGTATCTCTGAATGCTGCGTTTATTTATATTTTATCGCCATCTACCATGGCAGCATCTTCTTGGGTAGCTTCCGATGCCGCCCGGTTGATAGGTGGAATGGCTGGGGCAGCAATCATAACAGGCATGGTAATTATTTCCACCCTGGGGGCTACAAATGGAAATATACTTTCTACCGCTAGGGTAACCTACGCGTTGGGCGCCGCAAATTCGCTTTTTGCCTGGGCTGGAAAAGTGCATCCCCGATTTTATACACCTGGTAATGCCTTATGGCTCAATGCAATTTGGGCAATCCTCTTAATTTGCAGCGGATCATTTGATATACTTACTGATATGCTTGTATTTGTAAGCTGGTTTTTCTATGGAATGAGTGCGCTGGGGGTTATTATATTACGGATTCGAATGCCAAACATAGAGCGGCCGTATAAGGTACCGGGGTACCCATTTATTCCGCTGGTATTTGTTGGTTTTACCATTTGTTTTTTAGTGGCCACCCTGATTACTGATGTGCAACAATATGTTTCCGGCAAAACCCATCTGATTAATTCATTGTTAGGCGTAGCTATCACACTAATGGGTCTACCCCTCTATTATTGGTCAAAATTCAGAAATTGATGCGTTGATTGATTGCTAAGCTTTATTTTCGTGCAAACTGATGCAGGCATGGAAGCTGTTATCCTAGAAATACGCACACAATTTGAGGCCCTCAAGGGAGAGCCGGCAGAACGAATTGAAAAAATTCAACAAAGCGGCAGCGACCGGGTATATTTCCGAATTTACCATGCTGGGGGATCCACAATTGCTACCTATAATCAACACCAAAAAGAAACGCAAACGTTTATTTACTTCAGCCGGCACTTTAAACAAGCTGGATTGCCTGTTCCAGCAATATACTGGCAAAATGAAGCCAACACACTTTACTTTCAAGAAGATTTTGGACCGGATTCTTTGCTCAATTGTTTAGAAAGAGATGGGCATAACGACTATGTGTACCGACTATTTAAAAAAAGTTTGCAACAACTGGCTCGTTTACAGGTATTGGGAGATCAGGGTTTAGATTACAGCCAATGTATCACTGCCAAAGTTTTTGGAAAGCAGGCTATATTGAGCGATTTGCTATACTTTAAATATTACTTTTTAGATACGCTTCAGATACCATATGATAAGCAGGCTTTGTTAGACGATTTTGATGCGTTGAGTAATTACTTGACACATACACAATACAAATTTTTCTTATTCCGTGATTTTCAAAGCCGGAATATAATGATAAAGAATGACGAAGTTTTTTTTATCGATTATCAGGGAGGAATGAAGGGTGCTCCTCAATATGATGTGGCTTCTTTGTTGTGGCAAGCAAAAGCTGAATTGTCTGAGCAATGGAAAGATTCGCTTCTGGATTATTATATGGATTGTCTCGATCCACTGCTTGATCAACCAGTGGAACGAAATACTTTTGTTAGTCAATACAATGGCTATGTATTGATTCGCATGCTGCAAGTTTTAGGCGCTTATGGATTTAGGGGACTTTTCGAAAGAAAAGCACATTTTTTGTCGAGTATTCCCCTAGCTATGCGTAATCTGCAGTTTTTTATTTTGCAGAAAAGAGTGGGTATTATTACCCCGGAGTTTGATCGGCTCTTGCAGATTATTACCAGTAATCAAATTATTGCCCGCTTCGAACCGATACAGGCTAACGACACAACTCCCCTTAAGATTGAAGTAAATAGTTTTAGTTATAAACGGGGTATCCCAACCGATACCACTGATAATGGAGGAGGTTTTGTATTTGATATGCGGGGCATATTAAATCCCGGTAGATTGCCAGCTTATAAGTTTTTAACCGGGAAAGACAAGCCGGTAATTGACTTTTTAGAGCAACAAACTAGCATGAATGAAATGTTGAATAGTGTGTGGGATATCATAGATATTAATGTAGAATCTTATCTGAAAAGGGGATTTGAGCATCTCCAAATCAATTTTGGGTGTACCGGCGGTCAGCATCGGAGTGTGTATGCCGCCGAACAAACGGCCCGGCATCTGCGAAATAAGTATAAAGTAAAGGTTACGGTACAACATCAGAATGAATTAAACTGGCTAAAAGGCGATTTATAAAAAAATCGTATATTGTCATTTGATTATCTACTCTTAATTCATGTAGAATGAAAGCCATGTTATTTGCTGCCGGATTGGGAACCAGGCTAAAGCCGTGGACCAATGAGCACCCTAAAGCACTGGCCATAGTTAATGGTAAATCTTTATTGCAACGCAATATTGAGTATTTACAGTCTGCGGGAATCCGGGAGGTGGTAGTGAACGTCCACCACTTTGCCGATCAAATTGTTCAGGCTGTAGAGGCCAACCAGGGCTGGGGGTCTGTTATCCATATTTCTGATGAAACAGCCGAATTGCTGGATACGGGAGGTGGACTGTTAAAAGCGGCTCCTTTCTTTGCCGGGGAGGATGTATTTATTGCTCTAAATGTAGATGTTCTAACCGACCTGAAATTAGCTAAAATGATTGAGCATCATCTGAATATGAATGCCCTCGCCACGTTGGCAATTACAGATCGTATGAGCAATCGTAACCTTCTTTTTGATGAGGAGCAATCATTGGTCGGATGGCGGCAATTAGAGCCCTTTAGCGAAAAGATTGTAAAAAATTCTCAATTCCTTATCCCGAAAGCATTTAGTGGTGTGCATGTGATTAGTTCGGCTATTTTTGAAAAGATCCGCCAACATGGTAAATTTTCTATTATTGATATGTACTTGTCGCTGGCTAATCTTAATAATATAGTAGGGTACGATCATACTGGCACCCGTTTTTTAGATGTAGGCAAGCCCGGAAGTTTACAAATGGCCAATGATTTCTTCCATTAAGTAATTGGCGCATCCAAGCGGCCTGTAATCACACTTTATGAACCCAACCCTTTGGCAGGCCGAAATTCGGGATGTGCAGTTTGGTAAGCACGTAACCTGCGTATCGCCCTGTAATCTTTATGGATGCAGCATAGGAGATAATTGCTTTGTGGGGCCTTTTGTAGAAATTCAACAGGGGGTTATCATTGGCAATAGATGTCGCGTGCAATCGCATAGCTTTATCTGTGAAAAAGTTGTTATAGGGAACGATTGTTTTATTGGGCATGGCGTAATGTTTGTAAATGATTTATTTACGCAAGGAGGCCCTTCGGGTAATTCGGACCATTGGAAACCAACCCACATAGGTAATAATGTAAGCATTGGAAGTAATGCCACTATATTACCGGTATCTATTGCAGACAATGTGGTTATTGGTGCAGGGGCTGTTGTTACGCGGAATATAACAGCACCCGGAATATATGCAGGCAACCCAGCCAAGAAGATTCGCTCCCTTCCTTAGATTTCCTCTCCGTAAGCGTTACACGCGGATGTAAATTTTCTTTTTATCCAGTATGTATACAATCAGCCAGTAAAAGGCAATCATGCAAAGCGCATAGAGTAAAGAACCTGTGCGTAAATCTGAGGATACCGGTTTAAAAATATGTTCATATAGCCAGGGGAATAGGGAAGTATAAACCGGTTTGCCATTGGGCTGCACGTGGTCGGTCCACCGAAACAATGCCAACACCCGGGGTAAAAATCCACTTAACACAAAAATAAAAAGGGGGTTTTTGCCGAATACAGTAAAAAATTTACTCCAGGCAGGCTGGTAATTTTTCCAGTCTAAGAGATACATAAAAATACCTAGGATAATGATCGCTAACCCGCTGGTATATAACACATAACTGCTGGTCCATATTTTTTTGTTCACCGGAAAAACCATATCCCATCCGTAGCCGGTTCCCATCATAACAAATCCAATTACCAGAATATGCGCCAGCATTTCATAGGTAGAACCCTTTTCACGGATATAGTTGCCGGTAAGGTAGCCGAAAATAACCTGCGCAATGGCCGGTATCGTGCTCGCCAAACCTTCCGGATCAAAAATCATCCCATTCGATTTGTACATGTGCGATGAACCCAGTATCCGAAGGTCCCATTCGGTGCCAAACCAGCCCGAGATGCTAAAAGGATCGGCAGGATTGCCCAGCGATACACATAACCCCCAATATACCAACAATAGAATTCCCGCTACCACAAATGATCCCCGGGGTTTGGCGAAATATACAAATAGGGCAGCAAAAAGATAGGCCAGGGCTATCCTTTGTAATACGCCCATTATCCGCACATTTTGCCAAAGTTTGGCTACCAGATGATCGTGGTCCCATTTAATAAAAGGACTCCAATTTAAAAATAGGCCGATGGCAAAAATCAGTAAGGCTCTTTTACCCACTTTCGATAGAAAAAATCCGGTGGATTTAGAATCCATTCCGGGCATTACAAACGCTAACGCATTGCCCACGGCAAATAAAAAGAAGGGGAAAACCAGGTCGGTAGGGGTACATCCGTGCCAGTCGGCATGTTCTAGTGGGCCGTATATGTGCGACCAAGTGCCCGGGTTATTAACAAGTATCATCAGGGCAACAGTGGCCCCCCTGAAAACATCCAGGGAATAAAATCTTTGATTCATAGCTGCCGAATAAAACAGTAAGTTACAGTTATTTGTGAAAATGAGTGCACGCAGCCTATCCGGGGTGGTAAACTCAGTTTTTTCTTGTTTCTTTGCGTCTGTAAATTTTATGTATGAGTAAGCATATATTGATTACCGGAGGGGCTGGTTTTATTGGTTCCCATGTGGTAAGACTATTTGTAAATAAATATCCCCACTATAAGATTGTTAATCTAGATTGTTTAACCTATGCCGGTAATCTGGCTAATCTGGCAGACGTAGCAGGGAGTTCGAATTATTACTTTGAGAAAGTGAATATTCTGGATGCTGCTGCTTTGAAATCGGTATTTGAACGGCATGGTATTACCGATGTGGTGCATTTGGCAGCGGAGTCGCATGTAGATCGGTCAATAGAATCCCCCCTTGATTTCGTTTATACCAATGTAATCGGTACCGTTAATCTATTAAATGTTGCTAAAGAGCAATGGGAAAGCGATATGGCTACTCATCGGTTTTATCATGTTTCAACCGATGAGGTATATGGTACCCTGGGTGCGGAAGGTTTATTTACCGAAACCACTCCGTATGCTCCCAATTCTCCCTACTCTGCCAGTAAGGCGTCTTCTGACCATTTTGTGCGGGCCTATCACGAAACCTATCATTTACCTACGGTAGTTTCTAATTGCTCTAACAATTATGGATCCTATCATTTTCCAGAGAAACTGATACCGCTATTCATTAACAATATCATTCACAAAAAACCATTGCCGGTTTATGGAGATGGATTATATACCCGCGATTGGCTGTATGTGAAAGACCATGCCCGAGCCATTGATTTGGTGTTTCATCAAGGAAAGATTGGCGAAACCTATAACATCGGAGGCTTTAATGAATGGAAAAATATTGATCTGGTAAAGTTATTGTGCTCACTGATGGATGAAAAACTGAATAGACCTGCTGGAGAGTCGGCACAACTGATTACCTATGTAAAAGACCGGCCGGGTCATGATTTGCGGTATGCAATTGATGCCACTAAAATTAATCGGGAGTTGGGTTGGAAGCCTTCGGTAACATTTGAAGAAGGACTGAGTGAAACCATAGATTGGTATCTCAGTAACAGCGAATGGCTGCAACAAGTAACTTCAGGTGAATACCAGCATTATTACCAAAAAATGTATGCTAACGCTTAATTTATGCGCGCAGAATTATCCCCATTAGCAGATTGTTATATTATCCACGATAATCGGCTGGGTGATGCCCGTGGTTATTTTTTTGAAAGCTTTAATCGCACTACATTTCGCGAACAAACCGGATGGGAGGTTGATTTTGTGCAAGACAATCAGTCTAGCTCGCAAAAAGGGGTAATTCGTGGATTACATTTTCAGCGTGGTGAATTTGCACAAGCTAAATTAGTAAGGGTTCTTCAAGGTAGGGTGTTGGATGTAGCAGTCGATTTAAGAAAAGGGTCACCAACTTTTGGCAAATCGTTCAGTATTGAGCTTACCGAAAACAATCAATTGCAATTGTTTATTCCCCGAGGATTTGCTCATGGATTTGAAGTGCTATCGGATCAGGCAGTATTTTTTTATAAATGCGATAATTTTTATAACAAAGCGGCAGAGGGCGGTATTTACTATAATGATCCCTTGTTAGGGATTTCGTGGCAAACACCCGAAACTGAAAGAATACTTTCTCCTAAAGATCAGGAATTGCCTGCATTCAAGGAAATTGCATCCGATTTACATTTCATGTATCCACATCGATAAAAGTATTCACTCAAAAATTTACTGTATGAAAGGCATCATTCTAGCGGGCGGTTCTGGTACAAGATTGTATCCCATCACAAAGGGGATTAGTAAACAGCTGATGCCTATTTATGATAAACCCATGATTTATTATCCCTTATCAGTGCTAATGTTGGCAGGTATTCGGGAAGTACTCATCATCACTACTCCTGAAGATAGCAGTCAGTTTCAACGATTGCTGGGGGATGGTAAGGAATTGGGCTGTACATTTTCTTATGCCGTGCAGGCAGTGCCGAATGGACTCGCGCAGGCCTTTGTAATTGGGGAATCTTTTATTGGAAACGACAAGGTAGCCCTGATTCTGGGGGATAATATATTTTATGGGGCTGGATTTAGTAAGTTGGTACAGTCGTTTAACAATCTGGAGGGCGCTGCCGTATTTGCCTATGAAGTAAATGATCCTGAACGATATGGGGTGGTGGAGTTTAACCAGCAGCAAAAAGCCATTTCAATTGAGGAAAAGCCTACCCAGCCTAAATCGAATTATGCCGTACCCGGATTGTATTTCTATGATAATTCTGTGGTAGAAATTGCTAAAAATATTCAACCGTCTCCCCGGGGCGAATATGAGATTACGGATGTAAATCGGGTTTACCTCAAAAAGGGGCTGCTGCAGGTTGGTATTATTAACCGAGGCACCGCTTGGCTCGATACCGGCACCTTCGATTCGCTAAGCGATGCCAGTGAATTTGTACGGGTTATTGAAAAAAGACAGAGTCAGAAAATCGGCTGTATAGAAGAAGTTGCTTATCGAATGGGCTATATCACCCACGAACAATTACTGAATCTGGCCCACCTGTACGCCAAAAGCGGGTATGGAGAGTACCTAAGAAGGGTAAAGTAATCGCCTCACTGGCAGATAGTTACACTTTGGCAGCCCCCTTTTAACAAAATAGCTAAACAATTTCACCTACCCGGTGTTATAGTTGCCATGAATACCTTTACCATTAAGGATTTAGAGAATCTTTCCGGTATAAAAGCCCACACTATACGTATCTGGGAACAGCGTTATCATTTACTTGCGCCCCAGCGTACCAAAACCAATATTCGCCACTACTCCAATGTAGAACTGAAAGCTATATTGAATATCGCCCTGCTGAATAAATATGGGTATAAAATTTCCCGCATC
Organism: Sediminibacterium sp.; assembly: GCA_040403945.1. Taxonomy (GTDB): domain Bacteria; phylum Bacteroidota; class Bacteroidia; order Chitinophagales; family Chitinophagaceae; genus Sediminibacterium. Next base: position 123,436 of record JBBAJQ010000001.1, on the reverse strand, counting down.
GATAAGATGACCCCAGAGGAAATGAATCAAAAAATTGCCCTGTTGTCGCAAGCGGAGGCTTTGCAGGAAAAATTAATTAATGACCTTATTGGTGCGATGGTAGATATGAATATGGATCAGTTTGAGGTTTTACTGGATGACCATATCCGTTCTAAAGGTGTTGAAAAAGCCATTACAAAAACTATCTTCCCTTTTTTAGAAAAAGTAGGTATACTCTGGATTACCAATCACGTAAATCCTGCTCAAGAGCATCTGGCAACCAATATCATACGTCAGAAACTCATAATGGGAATAGAAGGAATCCGACTGGTACCAGAAAACAGGAATCCGGTTATATTATTCCTTCCCGAGGGCGAATACCATGAGGTGGGGCTACTCTTTGTTTATTACCTCCTGAAGTCGCGCGGGAACAAAGTGTATTACCTAGGAGCCAATGTGCCTTTGAAGGACGTAGAGTTTACCGCAAATACCAAAAATGTGTCGGTTATCTATACCCACCTCACTTCAGTAGCCCATAATTTTAATTTCGAAAAATTTCTGATCAATGCGCATAATCGCATGCCCGACAGAAATATCATGATTTCCGGCTTATTGGCGCAACAATATGCCAAAAAAGTGCCTCCGGGAATCCATATCAAAAAATCACTCTTAGAAGTGATGGAGTACTTCCAGATTTCCCGGCTTATCGACTAGTTTTCCCCTTTTTCTGTTGAACGAAGCCCTTTTCCAAAAATAGGCACTGTTTTGCATGCACTACTGCTACTGTTAAAATTAATTTGTTTAAGTTTGATATGCAGTATTTTAAACAAAAATTATATTGTTATGTGTAAACAGATGAAAAACAATTATAAAATATAATATATTGTTTTTATTAATGTGATTGGTATTTCTTTTTTGTTTAACTTTGTTGTGTAAACAATTAAACAAACAGGCTATGTCAACAGTAGAATTCAACCGTCTCTTGTTAAACAATGCAGAATTTTTAAAGCCATTCGCCCATACGTTAACACATGATCATGAAGCTGCCAAGGATCTATATCAGGAGACTTTGTTTCGTGCATTGGCGAATAAAGACAAATACAATGTTGGTACCAACATCAAAGCCTGGTTATATACAATTATGCGGAATATCTTTATCAACAACTACCGCAGAAAGGCAAAGCAAAATACTATCTTCGATTATACCCCAAATGATTTTCTGATCAACACCCAACAGGGAACTGTGAGTAATGAAGCCATTGCTACCATCAATCTGAAAGAAGTGCAGCAAGCCATCCAGGATTTACCTGAAATTTTCCGCAATCCCTTTTTATTATACTTCGATGGATATAAATACCACGAAATTGCAGATATGCTTCAGGAACCGCTCGGAACAATTAAGAGCAGAATTCATTTTGCCCGTAAATTGCTGAAAACACAAATCAATCGTCATTAAATCACTTCTCAAATATAGCTTTTGCAAAAAAAAGTAATAGTCATCGGTAGCGGCTTCGCTGGTTTGTCGGCTGCCAGTTTTATGGCAAAAGCGGGTTGGAAAGTGGTGGTTCTAGAAAAACATGCCTTACCGGGTGGAAGAGCCCGAAAAATGGAAGCGGCCGGCTTCACTTTCGATATGGGCCCAAGCTGGTATTGGATGCCAGATGTTTTCGAAAGATACTTCCGACTATTTGGAAAAAAAGTTAATGATTATTACCAGCTTAAAAGATTAGATCCCTCTTATTCCGTTTATTGGCCCGAAAGCCATTGGGATATTCCCGCAGGCGCGGAAGCATTACAACAATTTTTCGAATCCATAGAAAAGGGCGCAGGAAAAAAATTAGCCGATTTCCTTTCAGAAGCAGCCTATAAGTACGAAGTGGGTATCAAGAAACTGGTGATGAAACCCGGTCAGTCACTAACAGAATTTCTGGATGTTGATTTGATGAAGGGATTGTTTCGTTTAGATGTATTTAAATCGATGAAGTCGCATGTTGCCAAGTATTTCAAAGATCCCCGCTTGCGCGAATTGATGGAATTTCCCGTACTCTTCTTAGGTGCACTGCCTGCTAAAACACCTGCTCTCTATAGTCTTATGAATTATGCCGATATAGAAGGCGGAACCTGGTTCCCCGAAAAAGGGATGTACCAGATAGTGAAGGGTATGTACGAACTTGCCGTAGAGTTAGGAGTCGAATTCCGATTTCAAGAAGAAGTTACCGCTATTGAAGTGAATAATGGACTTGCAACAGCCCTGCAAACTCAACTTACCCATTCAAAGGATGTATCCATTGGCCGGCATACAGCCGATGTTATTATTGGAGGTGCTGATTATCATCATATTGAAACAGCCTTATTGCCGGCAGCCAGCAGATCTTATTCAGATGCCTACTGGAATTCTCGCGTAATGGCACCCGGCTGTTTATTGTATTATGTGGGCCTTCAAAAAAAATTAACTGGCGTTCAGCATCACTCACTTTTCTTTGATACCTCTTTTGACAAACATGGGGAAGAAATTTACACCAGCTTTCAGTGGCCAAGTGACCCACTATTTTATGTGAATGTTACTTCTACTACCGACCCCTCAACTGCCCCCGAGGGCTGTGAAAATTTGTTTATTCTTATCCCAGTGGCAGCGGGACTAACCAACGACTCAGAAGAACTGCGTGAACGATATTTTCAGGAAGTACTTACCCGCCTCGAAAACAGGTGGGGTCAATCCATACGTGATGCCATTATATTTAAAAAATCCTTTTCCACCAGCGATTTTATCAGCGAATACCATGCTTTTAGAGGAAATGCCTATGGTTTAGCGAACACTTTGCTGCAAACCGCTGTTTTAAAACCATCCCTTAGAAGTAAAAAAGTAAGTAACCTTTTTTATACCGGTCAACTTACCGTTCCCGGTCCCGGAGTGCCTCCCAGTCTTATCAGCGGGGAAGTAGTGGCTAAGGAAATAACAAGGCAATATGTATAAATAAGTTGCTTAAAATGAAATAGCTTTTGTGAGAACGAGCGTTAGGTTTGTTCAATTCAAAAAAAAATATTACATTTCTAACTTAATCTCTTCGTATGGTACGCTTATTTCATCAACTTAGCCAGTCGTGCAGTAAACTGACTACCGAGTTGTACAGCACCAGTTTCTCGTCTGCCATCAAGATTCTGCACAAAGATTTGCGTACCCCTATTTTTAATATTTATGGCTTTGTTAGATTGGCGGATGAAATAGTAGATACTTTTCATGATCAGGATAAAGCCTATCTGCTGGCAGATTTTAAAAAGCAAACCTATGATGCCATCGAGCGTGGCATTAGCCTTAATCCGATTTTACATAGTTTTCAAATAACAGTCAATCGTTACCAAATAGACCGCGCTTTAATTGAAGCTTTTTTTCGTAGTATGGAAATGGATCTTAACAGAGTGGCCTACGATCAGCATGGGTATGAGGAATATATTTATGGAAGTGCCGAAGTGGTGGGGTTGATGTGCCTCTTTGTTTTTTGTGATGGTAATCGGCAACAATATGAATCCCTTAAGGCACCAGCCCGAAGTTTGGGAGCAGCTTTTCAAAAAGTGAATTTTCTGCGCGATTTGAAGGCAGATTATGAGGGATTGGAAAGGGTTTATTTTCCCGGTTGTGATTTTAATAATTTTTCGCAGCGGGATAAAGACGAAATTGAAAAAGATATTCAACGCGATTTTGATTATGCCTACGAGGGTATCTTAGCCTTGCCGGAAAAAGCTCGCTTTGGTGTTTATGTCGCCTACAAGTATTATTTGTCGCTATTCAAAAAGATTAAAAAAGTACCCCCTCAGAACATTCTTCAATATCGCATCCGCATCCCCGATCATGGAAAAATGCTGATACTGGCTAAGGCAGGCATCAGAAGTCAATTGAATTTACTCTAACCACAGTTATCCATGGAACAATTGATATTGGTAAATGAGCATGATGAAGCCATTGGCACCATGGAGAAAATGGAAGCCCATCGTAAGGCTTTGTTACACAGGGCATTTAGCGTTTTTGTTTTTAATAACCAAGGAAAACTGCTTTTGCAGCAGCGGGCAAATGATAAATACCATTGTGGTGGTATGTGGACCAACACCTGTTGCAGTCACCCCCGGCCGGATGAAGAAACCTTGGCAGCTGCTTTTCGTCGCTTACAGGAAGAAATGGGTTTTACTACCCCTTTGAAAAAAGTATTTGATTTTGTTTACAAAGCCCCCTTTTCTAATGGGTTAACCGAGTATGAGTTCGACCACGTTTTTGTAGGATATTATGATGGACCTATTGAAGCGAATCCGGCTGAAGTGGCAGATTATAAATATTTGGAGGTTGATGAAATTCATAGATTGATTACTCAGCAACCACAGGTATTCACTCCCTGGTTTCAAATCGCATTTCCAAAATTGATGGATTGGTTAAGTTGGCAGCAAGTTGCATGAAAAAAAATACTATTTCTCCTTTACCTAAAGATCAACAAGCTGTTGTTATTGGAGCTGGTGTGGCAGGCCTAGCCTCTTCAATCCGATTAGCGTGTAGAGGATATCAGGTAAAAGTTTTTGAAAAAAATGCCTTTCCTGGGGGCAAACTACATCATTTTGAAAAGGATGGATTTCAGTTTGATGCCGGCCCTAGTTTATTTACGCGTCCTCATTTGATTGAGGAATTATTTGCCTTGGCAGGAGAGCCAATTGAGCATTATCTTACCTATGAAAAATTGCCGGTATCCTGCCATTATTTTTATGAGGAAGGTCCGATGGTGAAAGCCTATGCAGACAAAGAATTACTGGCATTAGAATTGGCATTAAAGCATGGTGAGGATGAGGCTGCTGTTATTCGCTACTTACAAAAAGCCAATCGCTTGTTCGATGAGGTTGGAAATATATTTTTAACCCATTCACTCCACAAAGCGGCTACCCTGCAGGAGGCCCCAATAGGCGCAGCCATTGCAGCAACTAGCTGGAAACATTTATTCCGCTCTATGCATTCGCTCAACCAATCTTCTTTTCGAAATCCGAAAACGGTGCAGTTGTTCGACAGATATGCTACTTACAACGGAAGTAACCCCTATAGCGCCCCGGGCATGCTTACCATGATTGCTCATCTGGAACATAATGAGGGAAGTTTTTATCCAAAGGGCGGTATGATTAGCATTACACGAGCGCTACATCAGCTAGCAATTAAACTGGGTGTGGAGTTTTATTTCAATCGGCCCGTTACCCGAATAATTGTGTCGGAAGGAAAAGCAGCGGGCGTAGAAGTTGGGGGTGAAGTAGTTCCCGCCAACTGGGTAATCAGCAATGTGGATGTATATTTTACTTACCTGCGATTATTACAACAACCCGAAGCAGCTAAAAAAATTCTGCAACAAGAACGCAGCAGTAGTGCTATGATTTTTTATTGGGGCATTCGGCAAAATTTTCCGCAACTATCGCTGCACAATATTTTTTTCTCAGGCAACTATCAATTAGAGTTCGACCATCTTTTCAAACATAAAACCCTATACGAAGATCCTACTGTATATGTAAATATCACTTCTAAGTGCGAACCGGGTGTGCAAGCTCCGGAAGGCATGGAAAATTGGTTTGTGATGATTAATGTGCCTGCCAATGTTGGGCAGAACTGGGAGTTGTTTCGCCAGCAATCCCGCGAAAGAATTCTTGCAAAACTTAGTAGGATACTGGGTATTTCGATAGAAGATTTAATTGTTTCCGAAACTATTGCCGATCCGGTAAGTATAGAATCCCTCACCGATTCTTATAGCGGATCGTTGTATGGTACGAGTTCTAATTCTCGGTTCGCAGCTTTTCTTCGTCACCCTAATTTCAGTAATCAAATACCCGGATTGTATTTTGTGGGTGGAAGTGTGCATCCGGGCGGCGGGATACCCCTTTGCTTAAGCAGCGCTGCTATTACTGAAAAGGTAATCTGGCAAAAACAATTAGAGTTGCTAAATATTGTTGATTCTCTGCATTAACTTTATTACATGGAGGGCCATACTAAATATATAATTGCCACAGCTATTGCCTTACTTTTTCATGTAAGTGGGTTTCTGGGAATGATTACCGGTAATTATAGTGAGTGGTTTATTCGGATGACGCCCGTTAACCTTTGTGTAATGCTGGGGTTATTATTATGGACAAATAACGAAAGAACGAAAAAGATGTATGGGTTTGCCTTCCTAGCATTTTGTGTAGGCATGATTACGGAAATGATTGGCGTTAATACGGGGCTGTTGTTTGGTGAGTATCGCTATGGTTCGCTGATGGGCACCGGAATAAAGGGGGTACCTTTTTTAATAGGTGTAAACTGGTTTTTGGTAGTATGGTGTAGTGCTCAGTGTATGATGTTGGCACATGAAAAATTACTTCAATTTACAGGGCCCCTCACAGATAAAAATTCGCAGCGGTGGTTGCATTTTTCTTTGGTGGTAGATTCGGCCTTACTGGCCACCTTGTTTGACTGGTTTTTAGAGCCGGCAGCTGTAAAATTAGGCTACTGGACTTGGCTGCAGGGAAGCATTCCCTTTTTCAATTATGTATGTTGGTTTATCATCAGCGCACTTCTAATGCTGGTTTTTCAACAGTGCGGCTTTAAAAAAGTAAACCAATTCGCTGTACATTTGTTAATTATACAGGTTTTATTCTTTTTCGCCATCCGAATTTTTTATACGCCATGATTTACGTTTTTGTTGCCCTATTAACATTTTTCATCATGGAGCCGGTTACTTGGCTTACACATAGGTATGTGATGCATGGGTTTTTGTGGTATTTGCATAAAGATCATCATCAGAAAGAGGAAGGATTTTTCGAAAAAAATGATGCTTTCTTCTTGATTTTTGCCATTCCCAGCTGGCTTTGCATCATGCTGGGCAGCATGAAGGGCAATTACTGGGCGGTGGGTATTGGTTTTGGTATTGCCATGTATGGGTTTGCTTATTTTTTGGTACATGAAATCATCATACACCAGCGTTTCAAATTATTTTCCCGCAGCAACAACCGATATATAAAAGTAATCCGCTGGGCCCATAAAATGCATCACAAGCATTTGGGAAAGGAAGAAGGAGAAAGTTTTGGTATGTTATGGGTTGCCCGCGAGTACTGGGAAAAAGTAAAAAGGGATGAGCAACTGCAACAACACTGATTTTCCTTTCTGCTATTATATTTTCTTCTTTTGAATACAAGCTACGATTATATTATTACCGGTGCCGGCTGTGCAGGCATGAGTGTGCTGATGCGCATGATGCAGGATGATTTTTTTGCCGATAAAAAAATATTGGTAATAGACGCTGCCGCAAAAAACACCAACGACCGCACTTGGTGTTTCTGGGAGCAGCAGCCGGGAGTTTTTGAGTCGATTGTTTTTCATCGTTGGAATCAGTTGGAATTTCACTCGAACGGATTTTCTGTTGCAGCCGCATTGGATCCTTATCAGTATAAAATGATACGGGGTATAGACCTTTACAATCGGGTGCAAGCATTAGCCGCTTCCCGCCCCTTGATTACCTGGAAAACCGAACAGGTGCTGGGTATCACCCATTCTAATGGGATCGCAACCGTTCAGTTGGCTTCCGGAAATAGTACTGCCCCTTTTGTTGTAAACAGCATCCTGTTTACAGAAACCCGCCAATCGGCCAACCAGTCCGGTGCTTATCATTTACTGCAGCACTTTAAGGGCTGGCTTATAGAAACCTCGCAGGATTGTTTTCAACCTGATATGGCCACTTTTATGGACTTTCGGGTGAGTCAGCAAGCCGGCACCACTTTTGTATATGTTTTACCCATAAGCAAAAGAAAAGCCCTGGTAGAATATACCTTGTTTTCCGGTGACCTGCTTTCTTCTGAAGCTTATGACGAAGCGTTGCGAAGTTATATAGAGCAATATATTACCCGGGAACCCTACAATATTGAACATACCGAATGGGGGGTAATTCCGATGACGAATCATCGATTTGTGCAACAAGAGGGGCCGGTTAGGTATATCGGAACTGCGGGCGGACAGGTAAAAGCCAGCAGTGGGTATGCTTTTCAGTTTATACAAAAAAAGGCCGATGAAATGGTTCGATTTATGAAGGCAGGCAATGTAAACTCATCCCCTGTAAGTTTTTCCACTAAAAAAAATCGTTTGTATGATAGTGTTTTATTGAATGTACTCAGTAATGAACGGATGGCAGGTGATCAGATTTTCGCTTTCATTTTCCGGAAGAATCCGGTACAACGTATTTTCCGGTTTCTAGATAATCAGTCATCCCTGGGGGATGATTTCTCCATCATGACCAGTGTGCCCACGCGCGTTTTCTTACCCGCCGCCCTCCGGGAAATGCTATAAATGCGCTCAAGTAGGGCAGGAGCTGGTTTTCTTCCCTCTGATAGTGCTTTATTTAGGTAGAAAACTGCTTATGATACGGAAATAAGTAAGGAATTAGCGCCGAAATATTACTTTTGCACCCCCGGCCTCGTAGTACAATGGATAGTATAAGAGTTTCCGAAGCTCCAGATCCAAGTTCCCTGCCTGCCGGCAGGCAGGGATTCTAGGCGAGGCACAAATTACAGCGTGAGAGTGGGGGTGAGTGTGAAATATTGGGAGAGTGAATTTTTTGGTTCCGCCCCTTCAGGAAAATTGTATAAATACTCGCATATAAGGGATTTGTTGGGTTCCATTCCCATTTCTATTACTTAATTTAAGTAGAAAACCGCTTATGATACGGAAATAAGTAAGGAATTAGCGCCGAAATATTACTTTTGCACCC
>JBBAJQ010000001.1:0-114607 GCA_040403945.1 Sediminibacterium sp. | reverse complement strand
GGCCTCGTAGTACAATGGATAGTATAAGAGTTTCCGAAGCTCCAGATCCAAGTTCGATTCTTGGCGAGGCCACCACTCAAATTTTCTCAAATATTTTCAGAAGCTCCAGATCCAAGTTCCCTGCCGGCAGGCAGGCCTGTGCGCCTGGGCGTGGATTCTAGGCGAGGCCACAAATTACAGCGTGAGAGTGGGATTGAGTGTGATCTATTTGAGGACTAATTTTATGTTATCTCCCTTTTGAGGTAGTAGATTATTGGTTCCCTGCCTGCCAGCAAGGATTCCAGTCGCGGCCACCACCTGATTTTTACCGGCTCACAACCAACGCCATTCCCTTTTGCTCCTCATTAAATATACCCTGCTCATATACCAAATGTCCATTTACTAAAGTATGGGTTACTTGGGTATTGAAAAGCGTTCCCTCCAGCGGAGACCAGCCACATTTATATAAAATATTTTCTTTACTTACCGTCCACGGTGCATCCATATCTACCAACACTAAATCGGCATAATACCCTTCGCGAATAAAACCTCTTTTTTCTATGTGATAGAGTATTGCAGGGTTGTGACACATTTTTTCTACAATCTTCTCTAAAGAAATTTTGCCCTGTTTATAAAATTCCAGCATCACATGCAAGGAATGTTGCACCATGGGGGCCCCCGACATGGAATGGAAATAGGGTTGTTGTTTTTCCTCCAGGGTATGCGGGGCATGGTCGGTGGTTACCAGATCAATGCGGTCGTCTATCAATGCCTGCAGCAATCCTTCTTGGTCTTTCTGTGTTTTGATAGCTGGATTCCACTTAATAAGCATGCCCAGGCGCTCATAATCTTTATCCGAAAACCAGAGATGGTGTACAGAAACCTCTGTAGTAATTTTTTTCTGCTGCAGGGGGATATCATTGCGAAACAGATGCGTTTCTGCTTCGGTAGTTAGGTGTAGGATATGCAGTCGGGCCCCATATTCATTCGCCAGTCGAATGGCCCTTTCCGTTGCCTCATAACAGGCCTGTTCGCTTCTGATTAGTGGGTGACAGGAGGCTGGGATATTTTCTCCCCATTTCTCCCGATACAATGCTTCATTGGCTTCAATTAGCTGTTCTTTTTCCGAATGGATGGCGATGATAGAATTACAATGGGCAAAAAGTTTTGCCAGAGTTGCCGGGTTGTCTGCAAGCAGATTACCCTTTTTGGTAAAATACAATCCGTCATCTGAAACAGCCAGTAGTCCGGAAGTATCCATTTGAATCACTTCATCAATATTATCGTCATTCACACCTAAAAAAAATCCAAAATTTGCCAGCGATTTTTCAGCTGCAATTCTATACTTTTCTTGTAGTATTTCCAGCGAAAGTACGTTGGGCTTTGTGTTGGGCATATCAATATACGAAGTTACCCCACCCGCAACCGCAGCCCTACTCTCCGAATGGATATCGCCCTTGTGGGTAAGTCCGGGATCACGAAAATGTACTTGCCCGTCAATAATTCCCGGCAATAGATATTTGCCTGTGCCATCTATTTCAATAGCACCCATAGCATTATCAATAGAACCTATTTGTTGTATGATAGTATCCTTGATTAGGATATCAGCTACTTTTATTTCCCCATCGTTTACGAGGGTACAATTTTTTATTAGTATGTTTTTCATCAGTTACTTATCTGTTGGATACATGAATGATGTAAATCCAAAATTAAATGTTTATAGCACTTACTCGTTGTGCCACAGTAGATTGCTGCGCAGCTATGTTAAAAGAATTGAGGTAGCCTTTACACCCGCTTCAATTTATACGGATACACTTTCCCCGAAGCCCACTGAGCCACATAAATATTATCGTCTTCATCTACACAAACATCATGGGGGTGTTTAAAAATCGGATCGGCCTGTGCAAGCGGTTGTAATTTTCCATTTTCATATTTCGGTTCCGTACCGCCGATATTGGATACTACCTGGTTTTTTTCATTCAGGATGGTTACAAAACCGGAATTCGATTTATCTAGGTTGGGAGATCGTAATACAGCTGCATACAAAAAATTTCCCTTGATAACCGGACGACAAACCGCTGCACCGGGTATATGTATGATTTCGAGTAATTTACCCTCCAGCGAAAATCGTTTAAAGCAGGCACGGGTTCTATCAGTAATTATCAGGGTGGTACTTCCCGAACGCGTGTCGAGGGTGATGCCATGGGCATTGTCTAGATGATAATCTTCCTTCCCCCGACCACCGAAATAATTTTTCAGTTTACCATTCGCATCATAATGTAAAATATACTGCGCCCCATATCCATCAGCCACAAAAAACTCTCCATTTTCTAATACAGTGGTTTCGGTAGGTACAAATTCCTCTTTATTTTTATAAATACCTGCCTCAAGGGGCACATCAATAGTTAAGAGCTTCTTGCCTTTATTAGTCGTTTTATATACTTGGTGCAACTGCGTATCCGTGATAAATAAAAAATCTTCCTGTCCATTCTTTTGAATCGTTAATCCATGTGCCCCCGGATATTCCGTACCCCAGTAACTGAGCAATCTGCCCGATTTACTATAGATCAATATATTATTCTTTGTTTCATTCGTGAGCAATACAATTCTACCCCGGCTATCCTGCACCATTTCGTGACAGTCATTTACCGGATGTATATTCGTATCCAGTTGTCCCCATTTTTCATCTAATCGATAGGTAATATTATTGTGCCCAAAAACTTTTCCCTTGTCCTGAGCGAAGGTATCTTTCAATAAAAACAGACCACCTGTTGACACTATACTTTGTTGGATAAATGCTTTCCGTTTCATAAGAATCAATAGGTTAATAACTCATTGTGTATTTGTACGCTATTTCTTAGGTATTCTTTCAAATCCAGCTTGTAAATAGGGTGTTAGTGTTTTCCAGTCCAACAAAATTTCCGGTGTTTGCGAAGAACCTGGGCCTACCACATACTTTCCAAACACAAAACCAATGCCCTCATTACGAATTACATAACACTGTAAATTCGAGCCAAAGAAAAATGCATCGCATTTACATTTGGCTGTATCCAGCGATATCCCATCTTTTTTTAGAAAATTCAAACCAAAACTTTCATTCAACATAGCAGCACTGAATGTATTCGTGTCGACAGCAGCTTTGGCAGCCAGCAATTTGGTTATCTGTAAGTCGTTACCATTCGAAAAATTTAAAATGCCCTGGATATCCATTAATTGGTTGTTTCTAAAAGAGAAGCTGGTTACTTTTTGATTACCACTTGCCCCGCCTGTATTTTCATATTCATTCATCAGATAGCTCACGGTTTGAGAAGAATCAGATTGTACAACTGAATAATTGATCTGATATTCATTTCTAGGGGTGGTAATATTTTTCCATTCAAACTTTTTATCACTCAGCTTCAAGTCAACCCATTTCTTCATCACTTCTTCCTTGTCTTGCGGCTCCGCAGGATAATTTACTTTAATTAGATAATTAGCAGTTGAATCAACAACTTGCTTACCAACGGTTTTGTCGGTAGCTTCTTGTTTAGACATATTGATACAACCCTGCAGGAATAAAAAGACTGCTGTAAAAATAAAGACGCATAATTTGCGAGTAATGATGTTGCGCATATACTTTGTTTATGGTTAAAGATGTTTTATCCGGGATTCACCCAGTGGATTATTATCAAATATCTTTAATTTGAAAGAATTTTGCTAATTTGTTTGTCTCCTTTTTACTCTATGGCAACGTATACTAGTGTACCCATCCGAACTAACGCCCGCAGCTGTGAAGTTGCCTGGTTCGATGATTTATGCGGGGGTGATACCGAATTTTTGGGCGTATTAGATGAAAGCCGGCGAAGCAATGCTGCCCATTGCAGTTCAATTGCCCAACTGGCTGATCAGCTGGGGTTTAAGAATTTGTTGTTACCAACTTCTTATATGGTTGGGCAAGAGGGAATTCCCTTTGCGGGGGCCTTAGCAGGAAGTACCCATCAAATGAATTTACTGCTTGCCATCAGAACCGGAGAAATTCATCCCCCCATGCTGGCAAGGCATATTGCCACCCTCGACCATTTGTTGGAGGGGCGACTCACGATTAATATCATCAATTCCGATTTGCCCGGTTTGCGCGAAGATCCTGCGTTCAGATACCAACGTTGTGCCGAAGTGATTGAAATTCTGCAGCAGGCATGGACGAAAGACGCCATCCAACATCAGGGTAAAGTGTATACTGATTTACAGCTTTCAACTGATCCCGTAAAGCCCTATCAGCAAAATGGCGGACCGCTGCTGTATTTTGGCGGAACATCTCCAGGATCGCGTGATTTATGTGCCCGGTATTGTGATGTGTTTTTGATGTGGCCCGAAACTGAAGAAAGTATCTATACAACCATGCAGGATATGAGCCAGCGGGCAGCTGCGGAAAACAGGACAATCGATTTTGGATTACGCATACATATTATCGTAAGAGAAACTGAACAAGAAGCTCGTGCACATGCGCGGCATATCATGAGTCGCTTTGATGCGAATGCACTCAACCTAAAAACCCGGGCGCAGGATGCCCAATCAGAGGGGGTAAAGCGACAAGATGCACTCCGTACCGAAAAAGCCGATGCGGATGATTTTGTAGAACCCAATCTCTGGATGGGCATTGGTCGTGCCCGCAGCGGGTGTGGCGGCGCATTAGTAGGAACCCCTACCCAAATTGTGGCCAAACTTAATCGATACATGGATATGGGTATTCGTTCCTTTATTCTATCAGGATATCCGCTGATGGAGGAAGCCCGTTTGGTTGCCGAACATATTTTGCCCCAACTCTCTTTGGCACAACTGAATGTGCTGCAGGGAAGAAAACCTTCCTTTACTCCTATAACTCCACTCACCACCGCTTCCCTTCGCTAATATCAACTACATGCTACAATTGCTGGGCTATACTGATTGGTTGGTTTTTGCAGTTCTAACCCTGTATTTAGTCGGTTCCGGTATCTGGGCAGGCAGAAAAAAGAAAAATGCGGAAGATTATTTTATGGCAGGCAGAACCCTACGCTGGTGGTCGGTAGCCGGTTCTATTTATGGAGCCAATGTGAGCCTGTCTCAAATTATCGGCATGCTGGGTATTGGCTATTCTATTGGGTTCGCGCAAAGTCATTACGAAATACTAGCCATCCCCGCTATTATTTTTCTCTGCTATGTATTTATTCCGGTTTACCGGCAGCGAGGCGTATTTACCCTATCCGCTTATCTGGAACATCGGTTTAATTCAGGGGCTAGATTGATTTACAGTATCTGTATCATTGGCATCATTCTTATTTTATTGGTGGGTGGTTTATATATTGGCAGTCGCCAACTGGGATTATTGTTTACAGTGGGCAACTTCACTTTCTCTTACCTGCAGGGGATTCTCTGTATCGCTGTTATTTCCTGTTGCCTGATTTGCTGGGGCGGTATGCAATCGCTGGTTGTTTCGGAAAATATGATTACTGTTTTGATGGTATCTTCTTTGGTTATTGTGGGTTGGCTAACCCTGAGTAGAGCAGAAATTGGTGGATTGTCGGGCTTACTGCATCTGGATACTAGTGCAGTGGGGCAACACAAGATGAAATTGTATCTGCCAACCAATCATCCCGACCTTCCCTGGACCGGTGTGTTTAGCGGACTCTTGGTATTACAGGGATTTTTCTGGACCACCAATCAATTTGAAGTGCAGCGGGTACTTTCTGCCAAAACCAATCGCGATGCACAACTGGGAGCTCTAGTTGCAGGATTTTTAAAACTTACCATTCCCTTTTTCTCCATTGCTGCAGGAGTGGCAGCTGCCTATCTTTTTAAATATACTTGGCACTTAGAGGGCGTTCAGCCCGATGATGCATTTCTGGTATTAATGAGTAAAGTGGTTCCGGCAGGATATGGTTTATTTGGTTGGATATTGGCCGGATTAACAGCAGCTATTTTTTCGAGTATTTATTCTATGCTTAATGCAGCTTCTACTTTATTAACGGTAGATATTTATCAACAATACTTTCATCGAACTGCTACCGACCGACAATTGGTACTAGCAGGAAGATGGTTTGTGGTAATATTAACTGCATTGGCTGCAGTACTTGCATTCGTTACATTCACCCCCACATCAGGCGGCAATTTTTTTCTGGTGCTTTCTAAAAATAGTTCCTATCTAAAGCCGGGTATTGTTACAGTGTTTTTTATGGGCGTATGTTTTAAAAAAATGCATCCTTCCTCGGCAGTGGCTGTATTAATCATCTCGCCTTTATTAAGCTGGGCTGTTGAATATAGTTACGACCACTATTTTTCATCCATCCCCCTTCTGCATAGTTATTTGGGTGAGCATATTAATTTTTTACACCGGGTAATGATTGTGTTTATTGGATGTATTTTAATTCAATCCATCCTTTCTTATTGGCTAAACAAAAAAAAGCCTGCAAATATTCCGGTAAATGATGTGGATGTGATGGGTTCAGCCAAAAAAATGGTGCTGCCGATTTCATTTTTTATTGTTGGGCACCTTTTCTTCGGCTGTTTGATATATGTTGGATTTACGGCTGTTTCCTTATCCTGGCCGGCAGCACTTTATACCGCAGCGTTATTTGCCGGACTCCGCTATTTTTCACCTCGTGCTAAAATCGAAATAAAAAGGCAATCCTTTTTGTATTCAACTGATTTTTATACCGCCTTGTTGGCAGGTGTTACAATTTGGATTTTATATTATTTTTCGTAAGAGGGGCTGTTTTATACTAAAAACGTATCTTGAAAACCAAACACTTTAAAATACCGACATGACTAAATATGTTTATTTATTGTTTTTCGCTTTGGTGATCTCTTTTTCGGGCAAGGCACAGCTTCGTTTGCCAGCTATGGTGAGTGACAGTATGATTTTACAACGAGACAAGCCCGTAAATATTTGGGGCTGGTGGAATGGTGAGGGACCGGTAACGGTTAGCTTTAATGGAAAAGAATATAAGGCCATGGCAGATGCACAACAACGTTGGCAATTACAATTGCCCGTAACCCCTGCGGGAGGCCCATATACGCTAACCATTCAGGCTGGTAAGGAAACTAAAACCATTCGTGAAGTTTTAATGGGAGATGTGTGGCTTTGCTCCGGACAGTCGAATATGGAATTTATCATGGGTAAGTTGACAGAAAAATATCCGAATGAAATTGCCGCTTCCAATAATCCGATGATTCGCGAATTTCAGGTAACGCAGCAATATGCTATGCGAACCAGTCAGGAGCTGAATGGAAAATGGCGGGTGGCTAATACTGCCAATATCGGCAGTTTTTCGGCGGTTGCTTATTTTATGGTAAAGGCATTGTACGAAAAATATAAAGTGCCTATGGCGGTTATCAAGAGTACTTGGGGCGGAACCCCTGCCGAATCTTGGATTAGTGAAGAGGGCTTGCGCGATTTTTCTGGCTATCTCGATCGATATCATTTTTATCAGGATTCAATAAATATGAAAGCAGCTATTAATCGGGAACGAACCGTAACCAGTCAATGGCAAAAAGATGCAAAGGAAGGCGATATGGGAAGGCTGCCGGAAAATAATTGGAAAATGAACGATTTTCCTGCTAATAATGTTGGTAGTATGCAGGTACCGGGTTTTTGGGAAAAATATGGATTAAAAGATGTAGATGGCGTAGTATGGTGTAAAAAGAAAATTACTGTTACGGAGCAACAGGCAAGTGCCGATGCATGGTTAGAATTGGGCATGATAGATGATGCGGACTCTACTTATGTTAATGGGGTGTTGGTAGGGTATAGCACCAACCGCTATGTAGCCCGAAAATATAAAGTACCCGCTGGTATTGTAAAGGAGGGTAACAATACGATTACTGTGCGTATTGTAGATACCGATGGGAATGGGGGATTTATTGCTGAAAAAAAATATCGGTTGCTCTGGAAAGATAGTGAGGTAAGTTTGGCCGGAAACTGGGAATATTCTGTAGGCAATCAACTAGCACCCTTACCCGTTACTAGTTTTATTAAAATGTCTACTCAGCCCATTACTTTGTATAATGCCATGATACATCCCTTAATTCCTTACACCATCAAAGGTGCGGCTTGGTATCAGGGTGAATCCAATGGGGGAAGGGCGGGTGATTACCGGCAATTATTGACTGCCCTTATCAAGGATTGGCGCGGACGTTGGCAGCAGGGAGATTTTCCTTTTCTAATTGTTCAACTCGCCAATTATATGGAAATAGTAAAAGAGCCCGGAGAAAGTGGCTGGGCGAATCTTCGCGAGGCACAGCAGCAGGTAACAAAAGATTTACCCAATGTAGGCTTGGCGGTAACTATTGATATAGGAGAAACCTACGATGTGCATCCACTGAATAAGAAAGATGTAGGAGAACGCCTTTCACTGGCAGCAAGAAAATTGGCCTATAACAACAAAAAATTGGTTTACTCCGGTCCGGAATTACTGTCTTATGTAAAAAAGGGAAACGCAATTGAATTAACCTTTCAACAGGTTGGATCGGGATTGATGGCCATGGGAGATAAGCCACTAGAGCAATTTGCGATTGCAGGGGCCGATAAAAAATTTGTTTGGGCTACCGCTACGATAATCGGTAAAAATAAAGTAATAGTAGAAAGCGATGCAATATCAGAACCCATAGCAGTTCGCTATGCTTGGGCCAATAATCCTAAAGGATGTAATCTTTATAACAAGGAAGGAATACCGGCATCTCCTTTTAGAACTGATGATTGGGTAAAGAAGCCCTAAAATATTATTTGCCGAATTTGGCAATATTACTGCTGAATAGTTTAACGGCTATTGCCAGCAGAATTACGCCAAAAAATTTGCGAACCGCCATCAACCCGGCGGGTCCCAGAACTCGTTCGATAAATTTTAGCGAAGTAAGAACAATATAAACCACTACGAGGTTTATCAAAATGCCACTTAATATATATACCTCATTAAAATTCGCTTTCAGCGACATAATGGTGGTAAGGGTTCCGCTGCCGGCAATAATGGGAAATGCAATTGGTACTAGAGACCCCGATTTGATATCCTGATCTCCCTTGAATATTTCGTGGCCCAATACCATTTCTAATCCCAGTAAAAAAATTACCACCGATCCACCTACCGCAAATGAATGGATATCTAGCCCCAAAATGCGCAAAAAAGGTTCACCGGCATATAAAAATAAAATCATTAAAGCACCGGAAATTAAGGTCGCCTGAATAGAACGAATACCCCCCATTTTTTCTTTTAGTGAAATCAGTAAAGGAACCGACCCTACAATATCAATCACAGCAAATAGGGTAAAGCTTACTGTAATCAATTCATTAAAAGAGATATTCATATTCTGGTGCAGGATTAATTAAGAATATGAAGGTAGCAATATTTAGATATGCACCCAATTGTTCGCACAGTAAACCCGATACTTTAAAGCGAAGAGAACGGTTTTCAGATAAGTGTCTTATATTTAACCCACACTTTTTACAATGGCAGCAAAACAGCAATTGAATTTATTTAGTTTTACCATGATTGTGGTGGGATTAGTGATTGGTATGGGGATATTTCGTTCGGCTGCTACCAGTGCCAGCTTTGCCATTACCCCCTCAGTTTATTTTGCTGCTTGGATTTTGGGTGGAATAATTGCTTTATGTGGTGCACTCACTTATGCGGAAATTGGCAGTAGGTATCCGGTTACCGGGGGGTATTATAAAATATTTTCCTATGCCTATCATCCTAGTATCGCATTTGCAATTAATTGTATTATTTTAATCAGCAATGCTGCCAGCTTAAGTGGGGTAGCATTAATAGGCAGTGGATATATCACCAAACTTTTTCCAGGTATTGCCTGGACGGATATTGATAAGGCGCTAATCAGTTGTGCCGCCATCATCCTGTTTTATTTTATCAACCTGCGCGGTTTAACCATGAGTTCCCGGGCTCAGAATATTCTGATGATTATAAAAATCAGTATGATTGGGGTATTAATTCTGGCACTTTTCTTTCCGCATCAGGGAACAACAACACCTGCAGCAACTGTTTCGGCTACCACCGAATCTGCATCCGGATGGATGCTTTGGATAAAGAGTCTCGGTGCCAGTCTTATTGCCGTTTGTTTTACTTATGGTGGATATCAGCAAACTATCAATTTTGGCAGTGAAGTTAAAAAGCCTGCACAAAATATTCCTAAGGGTATATTTATTGGAATTGCCATTATAATTACCCTATACCTGCTGGCAAATTTTAGTTACTATCAAATTGTAGGGTTTGAGCAGATGAAGGGAGAACGAGAAATCGCATATGTACTGATGATGAAGACTTTTGGAAAATCAGGGGCAGATATTTTTTCGTTTTTCTTATTCTTTGGGGTGTTGGCATATGTAAATGCCTTATTGATGAGTAATCCTCGGGTAATGTTTGCGATGAGTGAAGAAGGGGTATTGCCAGGCGTATTTGCCAAAAAATCTTCCAATAATGATGTACTGGTAGCTTCCCTTACAGTTTTTGCCGCTATTTGTATCATCATCTTATTTTTTGCGCAAACCTTTGAAAAGATTCTCAACTTTACCATGTTTCTCGATTGTTTTGGTATGGTAGCTTCTAGTGCAACTATATTTATTTTACGAAAGCGAACAGCCCATTTGGATGGCACAGGTATATTTAAGATGAAATTATTTCCATTATTACCCCTCATTTTTATGGCTGCTTATTGCTTTGTAGGGGTAAGTATTTTTGTGCAAACCCCCGGAACTGCCCTAATTGGCTTGGCTGTTCTGGCTGCTTTTATCGGATTATTTTTTATTACCCGCTCCCTTCAGAAGCCCCCCTCATCTTTATAAGAATCATTTACCGGTTATCCTAGCCCTAAAACCTTTCATAACAGAAATGATGCCATTGTATGGCTATTGTTTCCGCTGATAGAAGTTTTTACTTCTATAGGCAGGCATTCGGTTAAATTTGCATCCATGAAGCATCTAATCATTCTTGGCTGTATCATCGCCCCTATATTAGGAAAGGCCCAAACCCCCGAGGTGTGGGATTTGAAACAATGTATTGATTATGCCGTTGCGCACAATATTTCGGTAAAACAGGCCGATATCAATGCCCGCATAGCCCAATTGCAGGCAGATCAGGCGAAATATAACATTTTACCGAATGTGTCGGCGAATTCTGGAACCGGTATGCGTTTTGGTCGTTCCATCGATCCTACAACCAACTCTTTTGCTACCACTCAATTCTTATTCCAGAATTTTGGTTTGAATGTAGGCATGCAGTTATATAATTATGGCAGGCTGAAAAATACAGAACAGGCTGCTATTTTTAATGCCAAAGCCGCATTGCAAGATGTTGAAAGAACGTCTTACGACATATCTTTTACCGTTGCTACTTTTTACCTACAAATATTAGCAGCTCGCGAGCAGATTAATATCTCTAAAGTTCAGATTAGCCAAAGTTTATCTCAACAAGAAATTACCCAAAAAAGAGTAGAAGCCGGGGTATTACCAGAATTAAGCCTGGCGGAGGTTGAAGCGCAACTGGCTTCCGATAGCAGCAACTATTTTTCAGCCCTTGCTACCGAGCAACAAAATTTGCTCAATATGAAGGGAGTACTCAATTTAGATCCGGGCACGCCATTTAATATTGTTACCCCGCCGGTTGATAAAATACCGGTAGAGTCTTTTGCTGAATTGCAACCCGAATTGGTATATCAGCAAGGATTAGAATATCAGCCCCTGCAAAAAGTAAATGCTTTACGTATAAAAGCTGCTGAAAAAAATGTGCTGGTATCTAAGTCACTGGCTTATCCTACCTTAACTGTTGGCGGAAACCTAACTACCAATTTTTCTAATTCCGTAAAATACATCAGTGGCGCAACTTTCGGAGGTTATAATCCCATTTCCGGATTCGAACCTATTGTGGCAATTGGGCCTACTAATTATTTTGTACAAAATCCAATATATAAAGCCATTCAGTCGAACCGTTCTTTCGGTCAACTCTGGAGCGGCTGGGGCTCTCAATTAGATAACAACCTCGGACAAAACATTGGATTTAATCTGAGCATTCCTATTTTTTCTAATTACCAGGCCCGTACCTCCGTTAAACAATCTAAACTGAATGTGAAGAGTGCCGAATTACAAAAAGAAGCTGCCGATATTAAATTAAAGCAAGACATCTATTTGGCATATACCAATGCAGTAACCTCCTTACAGCGATTCAACGCCAGTAAAAAGAGTGTGGAAACCGCCCAGAAAGCATATGATTTTTCTCTTAAACGCTTCGAAATTGGTTTGTTGGGATCCCTAGACCTGATTACCAATCAGAATAATTTGTTGAGAGCTAAATTACAATTGCTCACCAACCAGTTCGATTACGTTTTTAAAATGAAATTATTAGAGTTTTATAAGGGGAAGGGAATCAAATTATAATTTAATCTGCACGTTCGAAAAATAAATTAGTATGAAAAAGAAATTAATCTGGATTATTGTAACCCTCGTTGTAGGTGTAATTGCCCTGGTAGTTTTAAAAAAGAATGGGGTAATTGGCAAAGAAGAAGGCACTAAGGTTACTGCTGAAAAAGCTGAACTGAGAACCATTATCGAAACCGTAAATGCGAGTGGAAAAGTATATCCGGAAATAGAAGTGAAAGTGAGCCCAGACGTAAGCGGAGAAATTGTTGAACTGAACGTGAATGAAGGGGATAGTGTAGTAAAAGGTCAGGTGCTAGCTCGCATTTATGCCGATATTTATATGAGTCAGCGCGACCAAGTAATGGCAGGTGTAAATCAGTCTAAAGCCCAGTTGGCCAATTCTCAGGCTAGCATTGCCGGATTAAAAGCGCAGGTAGACAATTTGAAAGTGATTTACGATCGCCAGAAAAAATTGGTGGCTGATAAAGTTATTTCAAGAGCTGAATTTGAGCAGGCAGAGCAAAATTTTCTTACTGCCCAGGCAAATTACAACGCTGCTCGTGAAGGATTGAAGAGTAGCGAAGCGTCTATACAAAGTTCTGTGGCACAATTACAACGGGCCGATAAAGATATTTCCAGAACGGTAATTACTTCTCCTATGAGTGGCATTATCAGTTTAATGAATGTGAAAAAGGGTGAGCGTGTTGCTGGTAACAGCTTTAATATTGGTACAGAAATGATGCGCGTTGCCGACATGCGGAGTATAGAAGTTCGCGTGGATGTGGGGGAAAATGATATCCCTAAGGTGAAATTGGGTGATACAGCGATAGTTGAGGTAGATGCCTACTCTAATCGCAAGTTTAAAGGGCTGGTATATAAAATTGCCAATCCTAGCGGCACCTCTTTAACCGGAGGGGCAAGCACAGAAGTTACCAGTTATAAAGTGCATATTCGATTGCTTCCCGAAAGTTATGCCGACCTCACAAAGTCAACCCATGGTTTCCCTTTTCGTCCGGGTATGAATGCAAGTGCCGATATTCAAACCAAAACCCGAGCTAACGTATTGTCTGTTCCTCTAAATGCGGTTACACCTCGCGATAAGAATGCCAATGGTTCTATGGAGAATAAAGACAAAGCTGCTACTACAGATGGAGCAACTGCTGATAAAAAGTCAACCCAGGATGATGATATGGATTTGGTTGTATTTGTATTACAACCTAACCAGCGGGTAAAACAAGTGAAAGTAAAAACCGCTGTGCAGGATCTAAATTATATTGAAGTACTTGGTGGTATTAAGGCAGGTGATCAGGTAATTACCGGTCCATACTCTATAGTAAGCAAAACCCTAAAAGACAGTGCCCTGGTAAAAGTAGTACCTAGGGAGCAGCTGTTTGAAGAAAAGAAAACGAACTAACCATTTTGATTCAATTCGTATGTTTGCCAAAATTATTCAGGCAGCATGCGAATTGGAATCATTGGAAGTGGAAGCTGGGCAACTGCGCTGGCTAAAATAGTAACCGATAACGGACATTCGGTTCAATGGTGGATTCGGAATGAAGAAACCATCCGCTATTTTCAAAAAAGAAGGCATAATCCGCAATATCTTTCGTCTGTTTATTTCGATTTACAACAAATTCAATTTCATAGTAGCTTACCGGAATTGATTGCCTCTTCCGATTGTATAGTTGTGGCGGTACCTGCGGCTTTTATTAATAACTTATTCGGAGAGCTTCCTGTTGATATTTTTCGGGATAAGCAAATCATCTCAGCCGTAAAAGGAATCTTACCCGAACAAAATGAATTGCTGAATCAATATCTTGAAAGAGTATTTTCATTTCCTCTTTCTCAATATTTTACCTTACTGGGTCCATGCCATGCAGAAGAAGTGGCAGCAGAAAAATTATCCTATTTAACAATATCCGGAACCGATGGGCCAACAGTTGAATCATTGGCAGCAATATTTAAAAATGAGTATGTAAATACCCTTGTAAATGCAGATATCTGGGGAGTTCAATATGCTGCAGTACTCAAAAATATTTATGCCTTGGGTGCAGGTATTGTGCATGGATTAGAATATGGTGATAATTTTTTGAGTGTTTTTATTTCAAATGGAGCCAGAGAGGTAGTGCAGTTTTTACATGCCAGCGCTAACAAAAGGAGTGCTCTTGATTATACGCTTTCCGATTATGCAGTCTCGGTGTATCTTGGCGATCTGCTGGTAACCTGTTATTCTTTGCATAGCCGAAACCGAACATTTGGAAATATGATAGGGAAGGGCTATTCGGTTACCGCTGCTCGCCTAGAACTCAATATGGTAGCAGAGGGATATTATGCTGCTCGCTGCATTCATACCCTCAACCAGCAAATGGGTTGTGATATGCCTATTGCCAAAGCTATCTATGAAATCTTATGGAATCAGGTGCCTGCTGCTACTGCCATCCGTAGTATACAATCTAGTTTAGTGTAATCTATTACGGAGCCGATTCCTCTCTAAAAAGGTCGGCAGCGATAGCGTCGGCCATTAATTTTCCCTCTGTGGTAAGAATAAGATGCTGATCGGTGATTGCAATTTTTCCTGCATCTATCCATCGTGCAGAATCTACAATGATTTCTTGAGACCATGTTTTGTTAAAATGGTCTGCTAAATGTAAAAGCGAAATCCCCTCGATTGTTCGGAGGGAAGTCATAACATATTCATTCACCTGTTGCGTTGGGGTAAGGGTTTCAATGGTATTGGGTACTATACCTTTTTGGATACTTTCTATATACTTAGTATTGTTACTAATATTCCATTCTCGCGTGGTTCCATTATATGAGTGGGCGGAAGGACCAATACCTAGATAGGGAATACCCTTCCAGTAAGCACTATTATGACGGCTTCGTATACCGGGCAATGAGAAGTTGGAGATTTCATAGTGCTCATAACCTGCAGTTTGCATCCACTCCATCAGTAAAATAAATTGACGGGCTTGTTGTTCCGACTGTAGTTTGGGCGATTCTCCCTTTTTAATCATATGCCAAAGTGCCGTATTGGGTTCACTGGTAAGCGCATAACACGATACATGGGGTACACCCAATGCCAATGTATCCCGCACATCTTTTTCCCATAGCGCATCAGATTGATTGGGGCAGCCATATATTAAATCCATACTGATATTCTCAAACCCCCCTTTTTGTAAAAGTGTAATGGCTTCCTTTGATTGACTGGCATCGTGTGCCCGGTTCATCCATTGGAGAAGGTGGGGGTGAAATGACTGCACTCCTACGCTCATTCTATTGATACCGGCCTGCTTCCATTCGGCTACCTGCTGTTTATGAATATCATCCGGATTGGCTTCTAAAGTTATTTCTACATCCGATGGTACTGAAAAATTAGCCCGAATTACTGTTAGTAAGTGATTGATGGCTGCAGGCGGAACCAGCGAAGGGGTGCCTCCCCCCAGATAAATGGTTTGGATGGGTTCGGAAATATAGGATTTCCGGAGTACTATTTCTGTTTCCAGTGCCTCCAATAAGGGATTCATTTGGTGCAGGGAAGTAGAAAAGTGGAAATCACAGTAGTTACAAGCTTTTTTGCAAAAAGGGATATGAAGGTAAATGCCTGCCATAAGATAAATGCAAAACTACATGTAATGCCTGGAAATGTTCGGGTTACTAAATTCTTGTTTAGTTATTTGTAGATTTGCCGGTATGTGGCTGCTGAAAAAAATCTTTGTTGTTGGCTTGCTGGGGTTTCTTCCATTGTTTGTGATAGGGCAAAAAGACAGTTTGCCTGCCAGAGACACCTCATCTGCTAAAAAAATGGTGCAGCAGCCATTGTTAGCTGATAGTGCCATTATACAGCCATCCACGATCGATTCGCTACAATCTTCCGACACTACTTCGCTAAAAGATAGCCTTGCGCTTTTGGCGTTTAGCCAGCTGGATAGTGCCAACCACCCCTATCGTAAAATGTTCGAAAATCCTTTTTTGCCCATGCAGTCGGCAGCCAATGATTGGGTTATCGATTTCCGCCAGCCAACCGGAAAAGAAGAGCTGTTTTATCTGGTTGCCGGTATATTAATGTTCCTCGCATTATTTCGGGTGGCATTTCCAAAGTACCTGAATAATCTATTCACCTACTTTTTTCAAACCTCCTTTCGGCAAAAGCAAACCCGAGATCAGTTGTTGCAAGATCAGATTTCTTCGCTAATGATGAATCTGCTTTTTTTTATGATTACGGCCACTTTTATCACGTTGGCTGTAGAATATTATCAATGGGTTACGGCCCCTTTTTGGAGAATTTGGATGGGTTCTGTATTATTTTTAATGATAGTTTATTTTGGAAAGTATCTTTTCTTACAATTTGCGGGCTGGGTTTTTAATACCCGCGAGGCTGCGGGTGCCTACGTATTTATAGTTTTTATGATGAATAAAATGATGGGTATTTTATTGGTACCCCTACTGCTGCTAGTTGCCTTTTCATCAAAACCGCTGGCTGAGGCTAGCTTTAACTTGGGGTGGGGTCTCATCCTGTTGGTTTTTGTTTATCGTTATCTGGTTTCTTTTTCCATAATCCGAAACAAAATCGCTCTAAATGCGTTTCATTTTTTTATATATCTATTATCTGTTGAAATAATTCCACTTTTGCTGATTTATAAATTATTGATGAAAAATTTGGCTGGTTTTCTTTAGTTTTGCAACACTTTAGCAAGCGTGGATATGACAAACAATGGGGTTAAGCAAGCGGCAACTGCCAAAGTTGTGAAGAATATTTTAATATCTCAGCCTAGGCCGGAGAGTGATAAATCTCCCTATTTTGAACTGGAGAAAAAATACCCCGTGAATTTGGTATTTCATCCTTTTATCAAATTAGAAGGTATTCCCTCTAAAGAGTTCCGAAAGCAAAAAATTGACATTTCCCAATTCACTGGCGTAATTTTCACCAGCAGAAATGCTATTGATCATTTCTTTCGTATTGCGGATGAGATGAAAGTTTCTATACATGCCGATACTAAATATTTCTGCATTACCGAATCCGTTGCCCTCTATTTACAGAAATTCATTCTATATCGTAAGCGGAAAGTTTTTTATGGTTCTGATGGAACCAATAAAAGTCTTTTCGATGCTATCAATCGGCACAAAGTAAATGAGCGGTTTTTGTATGTGTGTAGCGAAAATCAGCAAGACAATGAGATTGTAAACTGGCTGAAGCTGCATGGTTGTGATTATCAGCTGGCATTTATGTACAGAACTATCAGTAATGATATCAAGCCCGTGCTTTCCTCCCGTCATTTTGATATTATTTGCTTTTTTACTCCAAGCGGTGTAAAGAGCTTGTTTGATAACATGCCGGATTTCACTCAAAACGGAACCCTCATTGGCGCATTTGGCAGCAACACTTCCCGGGCAATTGAAGAGCGGGGATTGCAACTTCATATTCAAGGACCTGCCCCTAAGAAGCCCAGTATGGTAGCTGCACTGGATGAATACTTGCAACAACAGACGGCGAAAAAAAAATAATTACCGCCCCGGCGGATAATTTCTCCTCCCTCTTTTAGTATTTCTAAAAGCCAAATCTTTCCTGTATGGCCAATGCACTCCTTAACGAGACCAGTCCTTACCTGTTACAACATGCCCATAATCCGGTAAACTGGTATCCCTGGGGAGACGAAGCGCTAAAAAAAGCCCGGGAGGAGAATAAACCAATTCTGGTAAGCATTGGGTATGCGGCCTGCCATTGGTGCCATGTAATGGAAAGAGAGAGTTTTGAGGATGTTGCCACGGCGGAGTTGATGAATCGATTTTTTGTAAACATTAAAATTGACCGGGAAGAGCGGCCAGATCTCGACCATATTTATATGGATGCTGTTCAGGCAATAACTGGCAGTGGGGGATGGCCCTTAAACGTTTTTCTCACCCCGGATTGCCTGCCATTTTACGGGGGTACTTATTATCCACCTAAACCTGCATTTAACCGCCCCAGCTGGCGCGAAGTGCTAATTCAAATACATCAACTATTTCAGCAAAAGCGGGAAGACATTTTTCAGCAGGCGCAGCAGCTTACACAGCATTTGCAGTCGGCCAATTCATTTGGAACAGCCGAAGGTTTTACCGCCGAATTATTTGAGCCGGCTACTCAGCAACAAATGGCAGAGCAACTATTGAAGCAGGCAGATACTACCTGGGGGGGATTTGGCAATGCACCTAAATTTCCCCAAACTTTTTCACTACGTTTTTTACTTCGGCATTACCATTTTACCGGCTACCAGGCAGCCGTTGATCAAGTGCTTCTCAGTATAGATAAGATGATATTGGGGGGCATATACGATCAGGTGGGGGGAGGATTTTCGAGGTATAGTACTGATGTCCGCTGGCAGGCACCTCATTTTGAAAAAATGCTATACGATAATGCCTTGCTGGTGATTTTACTTGCCGAAGCCTATCAGGTTACCAAGCTAGAAAGATATGCAAGGGTTATTCACGAAACCCTTCGTTTTGTGGTGGATGAACTGGGAAACGGAGAAAATGGATATTGCAGTGCGTTAGATGCTGATAGTGAGGGAGTAGAAGGAAAATATTATACCTGGTCGCAGGATGAAGTGATGGCAATACTAGGCGAGGATGCCTTCTGGTTTATGCATTATTTTCAGGTAACCGCGGAAGGAAATTGGGAGGGGGTAAATATTCTATGGTGTAAGCAGATAAGGGAAGATTTTTTTGAAGATCAGGGATGGTCTTCCATAGAAGGAGAACAGCGAATCAACCGGTGTTTACAATTATTAAAGGAAGTTAGAAGTATGCGGATTCGGCCTCAGTTAGATGATAAAGTTTTATTAGGATGGAATGCCCTGCTTAACCGCGCTTTTACAGCTGCCTATGCGGCAACGGGAAATGAAAGCTACCGGGTTTGGGCGGAAGAAAATATGCAATTTTTAGAACGAGCTTTCCAACAGCCGGATGGTTCCTGGCATCATACCTATAAGTTGGGGAAAAGCCGGATTCCTGCTTTTTTAGATGATTACGCGGCCTTAATTGACGCCTATATTTATCTGCAGGAAGCAACCGGGGAGCATACCTATCTGTTAAAGGCCCTAGAACTAACCGAATGGGTAACCCGGGATTTTATGGAAGCATCTACTGGCTTTTTCTTTTTTACAGGCTCTGGGCAATCGGATGTGGTTATTCGCAAAAAAGAAATATACGATGGGGCAATACCTAGTGGAAATGCCCTAATGGCGGCCAATCTTCAATATTTATCTGTGGTATTTAATCTGCCGGCAAAAAGGGAACAGGCCCGCAGTCTGTTGAACGCACTGGCCTCCTCCATCACCCGTTATCCGGGGTCTTTCGGAGTATGGGCCATGACCCTCCAAACCGAATCTGCCGGCATGGCCGAATGGGCGGTAGTAGGTAAAAAGGCCCGCCGATTTATACCCGAACTCCTCGGAAAGTATTTTCCTAATAAGATTCTTCAGGTTTCGGAAACTAATTTGTTAAATTTTCCGTTATTAAGCGGGAAGAATGTGCCCGAGGAGCCGGAAAAAGTATGCTTTTACTATTGTAAAGACTACCAATGCGGCCAACCGGCGGATAATTGTGAGGTGTTTTTAGCAAATGTGTAACAAAAGATTGCAGTAATTTGCCCTCATAGTATTGCACAAAGCCACCTTTTATTGTATCATAAAATTGGATTATTCTGATAAAATTTTTACTTAGTTCTCGAACATATTGATTTTAAAAAGTAAATAAGCAAATTGGCCACCGGCCATTTTGATATTTTGTAAAAGCCATAATCATCCTGTACAATGAAAGGATATGTAACAAATTCGGTTTTTGTTTTGATTACACTTGCCCTGGTTTCCTGCGGAAAACTCGGAGGTAAGTCGAAAGGAACCATCCCCAACGACGGGCAATTGCACGGAGTTGCGTCTACCACGCGCCCCACTATGGGCCCTCCATTGAACATGGTATATATCCCACCGGGAACCTTTCACATGGGCCCGAGCGACGAGGATGTTAGTTATAACTATATATCCCGTAACAGGCAGGTATCAATTCCGGGATTCTGGATGGATAAAACCGAGATTTCCAACGATCAATACCGCCAGTTTGTGAAGTGGACCCGCGATTCGCTGATTTATAAAATCTTATTTGGTCCCGGTATTAATAAAGCCAATGATACATCCGCAGTGGATTGGAAAAAGATGCTTACGGTTAAGTTAGACCGTAACACTATTGAAAAATTGAATGAACTGAACCTGGCTCCGGATAACCGTTTATATGGCAGACCGGAAATCGATCCTAGTAAAATCATGTATCGGGT
Organism: Sediminibacterium sp.; assembly: GCA_040403945.1. Lineage (GTDB taxonomy): Bacteria > Bacteroidota > Bacteroidia > Chitinophagales > Chitinophagaceae > Sediminibacterium. Next base: position 93,950 of record JBBAJQ010000001.1, on the reverse strand, counting down.
TGAATATTACGACCTGGCAACAGCTGCTAAGCGTGAAAACGCCGGATTATACAGAAGTAATTTCATCATTAGAAGAGATGAGGCGGTATACCCTGATACCCTCGTTTGGATGAGAGATTTCTCTTATTCTTATAATGAGCCCATGACGAAAAGATATTTTTCTCATCCCTCATTCGGTAAATATCCCGTGGTTGGGGTAACCTGGAGACAGGCGGTAGCTTTTTGTCACTGGAGAACCCATTACCAAAATGCTTTCCTGGAATCTAAGAAAATGTTACAAGATGCGGATTATCGCTTACCCAGCGAAAGTGAGTGGGAATATGCCGCTCGTGGGGGACTTACCAATTCTATGTTCCCATGGGGAAATCCTTATCTGAGAAACAAGAAAGGTTGCTTACTGGCTAATTTCAAGCCCGGTCGTGGTAACTACATCGAAGATGGCGGTTTCTATACCGTACCCGTAGATGCCTACTGGCCTAATCAGTTCGGTTTATATAATATGTCGGGTAATGTGGCTGAGTGGACGGGCTCTTATTTCTATGAAGGTGCCTACAATTTGATGTCGGATTTGAGTCCTGATATCCGATATGAAGCAAAAGATACCGATCGTCCTCGTGAAAAGCGAAAAGTTGTTCGGGGCGGAAGCTGGAAGGATATCGCATTCTACCTGCAGGTTAGTACCCGTAATTACGAATACCAGGATACGGCTAAATCCTATATTGGTTTTAGAACCGTTATTGATCTGGCACCACAAAAAAAATAATTTCATCAACCAACCCAATATCCAATCCCCAGGGGGGATTACCACTCAAAAATTAAAATACAATGGCAGCGAAAATTCCACCGAAGGTTAACAAATGGTTAGACGTTTTTGTATCTCTGGCAGCAGCGGTAGTTATTTATGGTGCTCTGCAAAAATTGTTGCATACGCCTATTGCAGACATGATGCTTAAAATAGGATTAACCGTTGAAGCCCTGATATTCTTAACCTATGGAGTATTCTATGTAATTTTCCCCTACATTGATGAGCATCCAGAAGTTGAACATGTAAAACCGGCTTCCGGCAATAAAGCCCTGGCTTCTATGGAAAAAATGCTGGGCGATGCAGAAATTACGCCGGCTACCCTTTCTAAATTAGGTGCTGGATTTCAAAAACTAGAAAATACGGTTACTCAGATGACGGATATCACGGATGTGGTTAAGAGTACCGGAGATTTTTCTAATAAAACTAAGGAAGCAACGGTGGCATTGGCTTCAATTAAAGATGCTGCCAATACGGCATCTATGTCGCTGGCCGGATTTCACGGAGCTTCTGATAGCACCAAAGAATTTCATGTGCAAATGCAATCCCTCACCAAGAATTTGAACTCGCTCAATACGATTTATGAGCTGGAATTACAAGAAGGTAATAATCACCTGAAAGCCATGAATGATTTCTATGGTAAACTAGCCCAGGCTTCTTCAGCCATGGCTGGCAGTGCCGAAGATGCCATAAAGGCAAAAGATCAGATTGCCGCTTTATCCAGCAACCTTGGCAAGTTGAATCAATTATATGGTAACATGCTCACCGCCATGCAGGGCCGTTAATTGATTTGAATGAAAAACCCATTTATCGTGACTATTAAATTATAACGCAACATGTCACTACCTAAAGAGCCGAGGCAGAAGATGATCAACATCATGTACCTGGTGCTTACCGCACTGTTGGCACTGAATGTTTCGGCAGAAATTTTGAACGCTTTTAAAACCGTAGACCATAGTCTTCAATCGGCTACGGGCATCATAGAGAAAAAGAATGCTGATATTTTTGCTTCCTTTAAGAGAAAATTAGAGGATCCCGTTACCAAGGAGAAAGCCAGTATTTGGTTTCCAAGAGCTGACCAAGCTAAGAAGTTAGCTGATGAATTGTATACGTACCTCGAAAACCTGAAAAAAGAACTCAAGCAGGAAGCTGGATTAAAAAAGAATGAGGACGGCGAAGAAGTGTATAAAGAAGATGATCTGGATTCACCTACCCGCCTTTTTATTTCTGCACCACCCGAGGGAAAGGGCAAGGGAAAAGAATTGTTTCAAAAATTATCAGATTTCAAAGCACAGTTACTGGCTATCGATGATACGATGGCATTGGAAATTGGTAAAAATCTTCCACTGGATTTAGCTATTCCTAAAACAAATAATAAGGCTGGGAAAGAAGATTGGGCTTTTCATTATTTTCACATGACGCCCGCTATTGCTGCAATTACTATATTAAGTAAGCTGCAAAATGATGTACGTAATTCAGAATCACAGGTAGTAGAATACTGTCATAAAGAAATTGGCGAAGTGGAAATCATCTATGATGAATTTCAGGCATTTGCTCAGGCAGATACCCGCTATCTGATGCAGGGTGAAGAATTGGTTATCACTGCCGGTATAGGTGCATTCAGCAAAAACGCTCAGCCTGTTATTACGATTGATGGCCGACAAGTACCTGTTAAAGATGGTGCCGCGGAATATAAAATTGCTGCCGCTGCTCCGGGCGTATATTCTAAAAAAATACGTATCGACTTCAAAAAGCCGGATGGCACAGCTTCTTCCGTTGAAAAAGAAGTAAAATACTCTGTAGGTACCCCCAGTGGTTTAGTGGTGTCTACAGACAAGACCCGTGTTTTCTATGCTGGATTAGATAATCCCCTTAGTGTAACAGGGGGTAGTGGTGATGAGAAAGTAGATGTAAGTTTCTCAGGCCCCGGAGTTTCAGGTACCAAAATAGGTCCCGGTCAGTATATTATTAATTGCAAAACACCCGGGGTGGCAAATGTAGTAGCCACTGATGGAAAAACTACCCAAAAGATTAACATACCCATAAAGCGTCCACCTCCACCCATCGCAACTATTGGCGGTAAGGCAGGAGGCTCTGTAGAGCTCAGTTTCTTTAAAAATCAGTTAGGCGTGGCAGCAGAGTTGAAAGACTTTGTGTTTGAAGGGGTAAAATATAAAGTTATCGAGTACACTATGGTATTTACCGGAAAGGGTTTCCCCGATTTAGAGGTTGCCGAAGTAAAGCAAGGTCCTTATTTTACCGAGGAGGCTAAACAGTTTTTGAAGCAATGTAGAGAGGGTACTACGGTGGTTATTGATGAAATTAAAGTATTAGGACCCGATGGAACACGAAAATTAGAGCAAAACCTATCTTTTACCCTGCAATAATACGCAGATAAGAAAGGCTTGGCAGCAGCGCATGGTTTTTTGTGGAGATGAAATAAATAGAAGTTGATTTGATTAGGTATTCAGTAGAAGAAAGATGGATGCCTCATTTAATCATACCCTATGCCGGGTGGAAAAAGAGTAGGCCAGCTGCTACCTATATAGATTAAATATTCGCTTTTTTTGATGTGATAATATTAATGGTACTATTTTATGAAAAAGATACTTTTTACAGTTGTTGTTTGTGGGCTAACATTGGCTGGAGTAAACGCTTCAGCGCAGTCGGCATATAAGAAAAAAGGCGGCGCCAACAATCCTCCCCCAGCTGCCACTCCAGCAACTACTCCTGCAAAAAATGCAGCGAAAGGAAATAAGGCAACCCAACAGGCAGGAAATCAGGCTACACAAGTAGCAGCTCCCGCCGCACAACAAGCTGCTGCTGCTACCTTGCCCCCGCCTGCCCCCACTGTAGATACTATTCCGCTGGTATATGATACTACCGGATCTATCCAAAAGCCAGAAATTTCTCTAAGAAATTCTTTTGCAACCGACCGGAGTCAAAACAGAGACCGTAAGCCTTTAGAATACGAACATCTTCGGGAAGATGATAATATGTGGAGTGAATTTATATGGAGAGAAATTGATGCCCGTGAAAAGATGAATCAAGCCTTTAATTATCCGGGTTCGGATGATAATGGCGACCGTCGCTTTTTTGCAATTTTAGTAAACTCTATTCAATACGATTCTGTAACGGCATTCAGAGACGATATGTTCACCCGACCTTTTTCTAATGCCGAAATTTTATCGCGTATCAACGGAAGCCTCGATACCTTGGATATCCCAGACCTAGAAAATGGCGGAATCAAAGAAAAGAAGGTTTACTTTAAGCCTACTTTCTCATTTGATTCAGTGTATACTTTCAGAATTAAAGAGCAAATTCTTTTTGATAAAGAAGCCAGTCGTTTATTTACCAGAATTATTGGTATTGCCCCTATTGCCAGAATAGTTACAGCAGGTCGCTCTGAACCCAGATTACTGTTCTGGTTATATTACCCGGATTTGCGTAAGACCTTTGCCAAAATAGACGTGTATAACCCCAAAAACTTCTCCAGTCGTATGACGTGGGAGGAATTGTTCGAAAGCCGTTATTTTAGTAGTTATATTACAAAATCCAGTGCTAATAACGCCAAAAACTTAGACCTTCTCCAGATTGTTGGAAACGATAGGCTGATGCGTTTATACGAAGGCGAGAATATAAAAACTCGAATATTCAGCTTCGAACAGGATTTATGGCAGTACTAAAAATATTATAATATTTTACTTAAAAAAGGGGCAGTTTGCCCCTTTTTTAATATGAAAATCAATTAGTTACTAATAATTTATCTTCTTGTTTGAAATATCCTTTTTAATTAGTATCTTCGTTACGGTTTTTCATAGGATATTGGATTTTAAAACGGGACTGGATTTTTATCCTGGTCCCTTTTTTTTTATTTACCCTCCCCAAAGTAATTCAACACTAAGCTCGCTTTTGCCTTGCCAATTACTTTTTCCAAACTTTCACGTGATTGTTGTTGCACCTTTTTAACTGATTTAAAGCTGCTTAATAATTGATTAGCTGTTTGTTTTCCGATACCAGGAATCTTTTCCAACTCATTAGTAAATGTTCCTTTCGACCGGATGTTTCTATGAAAGCTAATACCAAAGCGATGCACTTCATCTCTAATAAATCGAATCAATTGTAAACTATCGCTATTCCAGGGTAATCGGATGGATTGCTGATCACCGGCAAAAAATATTTCTTCCTCATTTTTAGCTAATCCAACCAACGTCATTTTACCATTCAGTTGTAATGCCCGTATACTATCCAGTGCCGCATTTAATTGTCCTTTGCCACCATCAATGATAACCAATTGCGGAAGAGATTTTCCTTCGTCTACTAATCTTTTGTACCTTCTGAATACTACTTCTTTCATCGTGGCAAAATCATCAATTCCGGTAACGGTTTTTACATGATAGTGTCTATAGTTTTCTTTACTGGCCATCCCTTCTATAAAACATACCATTGCGGATACCGGATAACTTCCCTGAAAGTGGCTATTGTCAAAGCATTCAATATGTAATGGCAGTTCGGGTAAATGCAATAACTCTTGTAAGTGAACAAGTACTTGTTTTTTTTCTTCCGTTGTTTTGCCTATGGGTTGCCATTGTTTTTTTTGATGTATTTCTTGCTTAAAATAGTTTACATTTTTCAACGACAGTTCTAATAATTTTTTCTTTTCTCCGGCTTTTGGAACAATTACAATTACTTCTTTTTCGGGATAGGCAATCGGAAAAGGAACTACTATTTCTTTTGCCATGCTATTAAATTGAGTACGCATATTAACTATAGCAAAAGCTAGTACTTCCTCATCTGTTTCTTCTAATTGAATTTCTAATTGAACTGTATGCGTTTGTACGATGGTGCCATGTTGCACCATTAAATAATTTACATAGGCAGTAGACTGGTCGCGTAACAGAGAAAATACGTCTACATTACCTGATAATTTCCCCACTATAACCGAGGAGGCCTGATAGGCTTCCAGCGAATTGATTTTCTTTTGCCAAATGGCAGCCTCTTCAAATTTAAGTGCAGCAATGGCAGCGTTTAGTTGTTTTTTTAAATGGAGTGTAACTGGTTGCAGATTACCTTTTAATATATTTTTTACCTGCAACAAATCGTCTGTATAATCCATTTCAGATTGTTTTTTTTCGCATGGTCCCTTGCAGTTTCCTAAATGAAATTCTAAACAAACTTTATAATGCCCCTTTTCTATTTGTGCAGGGGCCAGATTGAGGGAACAGGTTCTTAGTGGAATCATTTGCTTAACTAGTTCTAGCAATTCTCTTACCCGGCTAACAGAAGTAAAAGGACCCAAGTATTCGGCGCCATCCGGATATTTTCTGCGTGTGAGAAAAACCCGCGGGAACGGCTCTTTTTTTATAACTATATAGGGATAGGTTTTGTCGTCTTTGAGCAGAATATTATATCGGGGATGATATTGTTTTATAAGGGCATTCTCTAATAAAAACGCGTCCTGCTCAGAATCTACAATGGTAAACTCAATTCGAGAGATTTTTTTTACCAGTTCGTGGGTTTTGTAGGTAGTAAAGGTTTTATTAAAGTAAGAAGACACCCTTTTTCGCAGATCTTTTGCCTTGCCTACATATAATAACTGTTGCTGTTTATCGTAGTATTTGTAAATACCCGGATCATGCGGAAGTTTTGGTGCAATCAGGGCGAATTCTTCCTGCGTCATAACTGGAATTTTTTTTCGGGCTCCCAACTTACGTCAATTACTTCTGTTGTAGGTTTCGCTTCATTTTCGGTAATTGTTCGGCTTATCAAAAAGCCTTTATCGGTTCTCCAGCTAAGGTGCTCATTAATTTGTTGATTATTTATTTCGTACAATCTTTGTATATTCATTCTTTTCACTCGGCGATTTTGGTCGTTCAGCAAAATATCTGCATATTCAAATACCCCGGTTTTGCCAGGAAGCGGTTTGTAGGTAAGGGTGTAACTGTTGGTACTTAAATCGTGTAAGATACTTTCTGCATACAGATGTTTATTGTTGGTAAACTGTTGGAGAACACTATCAAACATTCTTGTGATCAGTAAAAATGAATCTCTTCCCAATGGGTGTTTGCTGGTTTGCTCCTGAACTGTATATCGTAAAATCCGCGGTAAATTATTTATATCTGTTTCTTCTATCTGCTCCCGAATAAATGCTCCAATTGGATAGAATGCGGAAGTATCTGCCACAGGAGCGCCCGCAGCTGATTGAGAGGTTGGTGACTTGCATCCCCCAATCAATAGAAGGGAACAGATAATTGGTATCCAGGGTTTCATCCAGTAAAATTATTCAAATTACGGGAAGCCGGCGATACAAAAATTAAAGCCTGTTTTATTTATAAGCACGGGTGATGCTAAACCGGATACCATAATCAATTAGGTTTTCCCTAACTGGGTATAGGTTAGAGTAGGTGGGTAGGTGCTGATACCTAATTTGTGGGCCTACAGATAACACTGCACTGCGCGTTTGATAGGTGAGCTGAATACCTGCACCAGTATTGATATTCCATCTGCGCAATAAATCTTTGCCCTCAGTATAGTGTTTATAATCAGATGAAATTAACCAGGTGTTCGCCTGCAGCGTAAAAGTGGGTTGAACCGATGCTTCTGCTGTTACCCCCCATTTTTTACCATCCAACACTTTCCACTGAATCCCCACCGGAGCAGAAATTTGATATAGATCGTTGTTAAGGGTAGTTGCCCGGTAGCCAGCATTATTGTTGTAGGGAGAATAAAAGCTAATGGTTTCTACACCTCTGTTATTAAGCAAAGACATAGAAGCCAAATCGCGTGTGCGGGTTTCGAAGGTTTCTATATCGAACCTGCGAAGGTTCAGTTGCACTCCGGTTGTTAGTCGGAAACGTTTTGAGAGGCTATATAACATCGAAAAGCCAATTTCTAAACCCAAAGCGGGCCGATGGCGAACCACATCGTTAACGCCATTATTCAGGTTGCTTTGTATTGGTAAGTTGGCAACGTTGGTGCTGTTAACAGCGGTTGATTGAATAATTTCTTTCAATTTGCCATCCGTTAACTGCCTGAAACTGATAGAAGGCGTTGCATATACCTGAAATCCAATCCGCGAACTTTTTTTATGGATGGGGGTATTTCCAACAAAGGGAAAATCTTTCAAAAACTCATCGGTGGATTGTTGTCTATTCCCTTTGCTATCCGCCAGCATGTTTAATTGTTCGGAACTATTGGTTGTATTATCTTCCCCATCTGCTGTAGCCGATTTATCGTATAAAATAGATTCAGCAGTAATGGATGTTTTATCCATAACTGATGATGCCGTTGATGTAATTGTTGGCAGATTTACCGGCTCAGGATTGCGTATAGCCGCAACAACGATAGTTTCGGGCGAAGTAAGTTGGTTGGTTGCTAAAATTGGCTGAATGGATTCCTTTTCAAATGAAACGGTTGGTTGAATGGATGCAATCGTAGCCATGGTTAGCTGCTCGGGTGCAATACTCTTTAGATAATAGGTGTTTTTTTCATCCGGTGATAATACATCCGGTATGGCTTGCGTAGAAATTGACTGCTCCAATATATTCGCAGGAATTACCACCGGGTTGGTTGATTTGGGCGTGTGATTAAGAAGGGTAGAAATGGTAAGAGCAGAAATAATAAACAAGGAGATAAAAGTAAGGGCAGGCCATGATTGATTACCATGCAATTCGGTTCTGATCTGATTCCATACATGGTCAGACGGATACATCCGGTGTGTTTTTACCTCATCTTGTAAAAACTGCTCAAAATCGTCTTGTAAATCCCTGTTTTTCATATAAATATATCAGACCAATCTTACTTGTTTACAGTGGCCAGCCAGGTAAGGTCTTCTCTTGGCTGATCAATTATTTTCTTCCGAATCAAAATACTTTCCAATAATGCTTTGGAGCGGGTATATTGACTTCGGCTGGTACTTTCACCTATTTCTAACATTTCACCGATTTCGCGGTGACTATATCCTTCAATCGCGTACAGATTTAATACGGTTCTATATCCTACGGGAAGCAAGCGAATACATTCTGTCACTTGTTTGGCCTGCAAGATAGAAGGGATGGTTTCTTCCTTCACCTGCATATAATCTGCTTCAGTAAGTTCAATGCTATCATTAAACTTTTTATGCTTTTTCAGAAAATTGATACAGGTGTGCACAATGATTCTCCTTATCCAGCCCTCAAAAGAGCCTTTATTCTGAAAAGTATGTATATGGGTAAACACTTTGATGAACGCCTCCTGGAGCATATCTTCTGCATCTTCCCGTGTGGGGGAAAATCGATAACAAACGCTGAGCATTTTAGGACTGTATTGATTATACAATTCCCGCTGTGCAGCAGCATCGTTTCGTAAACAGCCAGCAATGATGGCCTGCTCCGTCATGAGGGTAGAATGTTTACCCTAAATATAGACAATTTTTTTCTTTTTTCGCTGCATTTGAAATTGAACAACTTACATATTTTAATTAATTTGTAAGCAAATATTTTATTTCTGGCGGGCTGCAAATGCTATTTTTAGTGTATCTTAAAATAGAATCCAGCCTAATGACTATGCGCCGGCGAAAATTTCTTTCGCAAATAATACAACCAGCCAGCCAACAGGAAGCTCCTCCGCCACCCGGGGGTGGCATTACTCCTTATTCGGGGGCATGGACTACCGATCAGGTAATTCACATGCTTAAAAGAACCCAGTTTGGGGCTCGACCACAGGATATACAATATTTTGCCACCAGAACTTTTTCGCAGGCGATGGATGAAATCCTGCAACCTACGGCACTTCCACCGTCACCTCCGGTAAAAGATTATGTTCCATCTGTGAATGTTCTTAAACCCGATACCAATGTGGCTGCCGGAACAACTTGGGTAAATGATATTGGGGCTGATGGGGGTTTAAACGGTAACCGGATTTTATCTTTTCAAAAATGGTGGGTTGGTAACTTAATTAATCAGGATAGAAGTATTCGAGAAAAAATGATCTTGTTCTGGCACAATCATTTTGCCACAGAAACAGACACAATCGGTAATCCAATTTATGTATATCGACATCATCAGGTTTTACGTAATAATGCCCTAGGTAATTTTAAGGCATTAACCCGCGCCATTACCTTGGATCCGGGAATGTTGGTGTATTTGAATGGACAATTAAATACATTTACTGCTCCCGATGAAAATTATGGCAGGGAATTACAAGAACTTTTTTGTTGCGGAAAAGGGCCGGAATCAAAATATACAGAAGACGACGTAAAAGCTGCTGCCCGCGTATTAACTGGTTGGCGAATAAATGCTTCCACTGCCACCTCTTTTTTTGATATTGCTCGACATGATAAGAATCCGAAAAAGTTTTCAGCATTTTACAACAACACCACCATTGCAGGCCGCACTTCCACTAATGCAGGCGATCTAGAACTGGATGATATGCTGAATATGATATTTGCCACGAATGAAGTAAGCAAATACATTTGTAGAAGATTGTATCGTTGGTTTATTTATTATGATATAGATGCCACTGTAGAAGCTACAATTATCACCCCGCTTGCTAATATATTTGTTCAGAATAATTACGAAATATTACCGGTGCTGCAAGCACTGTTGAAAAGCGAGCACTTTTTTAATTCACTCACTGTGGGATGTCAGATAAAGAGTCCGATAGACCTGATAGTAGGATTATGCCGGGAGTTTGCTATTGCACTTCCTCCTGCCACTGATTATACCACCAACTATGGTATTTATAATTATTTTTTAAACTGGGCAACCGGCATGCAGCAACGAATTGGTGATCCTCCAGATGTAAGTGGATGGAAAGCCTACTATCAAGAACCACAATTTTATGAGGTTTGGATAAATAGTGACACGTTACCTCGGCGCATCCAATTTTCCGACATCATGATTGTGAATGGATATACCCTCAATGGTTTTGTTACAAAAATCAATCAAGTCGAGTGGGTAAAGATGCTACCGCAGCCCGCAGATCCCAATAAGTTAATCAGTGATATCACCTATCGGTTATTGCGAATAGATATTTCAGCCGCCTCTAAGCAGCAATTGAAAAGAGATATCTTACTCGGAGGACAATCGGATGATCATTATTGGACAGATGCCTGGAATCTTTATTTGTCAACCCCGGGAAATACTAACAACACAAATACCGTTAGAAATCGGTTACGTGATTTGATAAAGTATATAATGAATTTACCAGAATATCAATTGTGTTAATCCACCACTGAAAACCACCTTCATGAAAAGAAGATCTTTTTTACAAAAAACTTTGCCAGCCGGGGTGCTTTTGCCATCACTGCTGAATGGTTTTTCTTTTCGTGCATTTGGAATGAGTTCTCCGGAATTATCTTCCTTATTACTGCCGGTTACTGAAACCGATCATGTGTTGGTAATTGTTCAGCTAAATGGCGGTAACGATGGATTAAACATGGTGGTGCCGCTCGAAAATTTCAGTAATTATGTAAATGCTCGTAGTAATCTTTATATTCCCGATACGAAAGTATTGCCACTCAATGGCAAAGCAGGTTTACACCCGGCTATGACGGGCCTGGGAAGTATGTATCAGGAAGGTCAGTTGAAAGTGATTCACTCCGTGGGATATCCCCAACCTAATTTTTCGCATTTTCGTGCTACGGATATTTGGATGAGTGCCAGCGACAGTTCTACCATTGTTAATAGTGGCTGGGCCGGAAGATATTTGAATTATGAATATCCCAATTTTCCGAATGGTTATCCCAATGCAAGTATGACTGATCCACTGGCTATTCAAATTGGGTCTGTTACCTCGTTAACTTTTCAGGGACCGGCTGTTAGCATGGGCATGAGTATTAGCAGTGCTACCAATTTTTACAACCTTGTGAATGGGGTTACCGACCCAGCTCCAAATACACCGGCAGGCAAGGAATTGACATATGTAAGAATGGTTTCTCAACAAACCCAGCAATATGCTACTTCTATCAAAGCGGCAGCTGCTAAGGTAACCAAACAGGTAACCTATCCTACGGCTAATTCTTTGGCCGATCAACTGAAAATAGTTGCCCGATTAATTGCGGGGGGATTAAAAACCAGGGTTTACATGGTTAATTATGGGGGATTTGATACCCATGCTGCTCAGGTGAATAGCAATGATACCACTACTGGATCTCATGCCAACTTATTAAAGAATGTGAGTAGCGCTATAAAGGCATTTCAGGATGACTTACGTATGCTGGGTGCTGAAGATCGTGTGGTGGGTATGACGTTTTCTGAATTTGGCCGCCGCGTAAAAAGTAATGCCAGTACCGGAACCGACCATGGTTCTGCTGCCCCCTGTTTTTTGTTTGGTAAGCATGTAATGGGCGGCGTATTAGGCGATACACCTATTATTTCTGCCAATGCCACCGTAAATGATAATCTCCCATTCCAATACGATTTTAGAAGTGTATATGCCACCCTTTTATCTAAATGGCTTTGTGTAGAAGACAGCGATTTGCAACAAATCATGTTGAAAAATTTTCAGCAACTACCACTAATAAATGGTATAGCCTGTAAAAAACCGGTTAATCTTTCCGGCGAACAACTTATCAGTAATTATCCCAATCCTTTTACCAGCTCTACTGTTATAACATTTAAAACAGCAGGTGGGCACACACTTATACAGGTGATGGATACCTCAGGTAGGGTAGTGGCTAACCTTACCGATAAAGAATATGCCCCTGGCACATATACTGTTGTATTTAACAGTGGGTTTATGCCCAGTGGGGTTTATTATGCAAGGCTGCAGAATATGGCTACTCAGCAAGTGCGACCCATGTTAAAAGTTCGCTGATTCGTTTACTCCCTCCTTATTTATTTAAGTATCGGCAAGCTTATATAAGACTCATTGTGATATACTTTGATAGCTGCTTTGGTAAAATCTTTTGCAGTTGCCTGATATATATTCATGAATTGCTGAGGATTTCTGTCGACCAGCGGAAACCAACTGCTTTGAATTTGCACCATCAATTTATGCCCCTTTTTAAAGGTATGCGCAACATCCGGAAGTGCATAGTGGAAGCGGGTAATTTGATTGGGAATAAAAGGCTCCGCTTTCTCTAAGCTGTTTCTGAATTTCCCTCTCATAACCTCTCCCCGAACCAGCATTTGGTAGCCATTCATAACATAATTACCGGGGGGATTGTTTTCAAAATTATCTGGAAATACATCTATCAGTTTCACTACAAAATCGGCGTCGCGGGAAGTTATACTTACACAAAGATTGGCAACTATCGAACCCGCAACCGTTACATCGCTGGTTAGCGTTTCTGTTTCAAAAACCAACACATCCGGTCTGCGGGAAGCAAATCGCTGGTCGTCGGTCATGTATTCGCGGGTTCTGCCGGTATGTACGTCTTCGGTATATGGAACCGGCTTATCCGGATCACTGATATATTCACTATATGTTAAGGGGGTAGTTGTATTTTTTTGAAACGATAGTTTTCCATTTTTTTGTAGGTAACCATTGGTACTAGTTGCCTCTTTCGCTGGCCAGCTGTTAAATTGTCGCCATGTATTTTCTCCACTGAAAAAGATGGTGGCTTCCGGTAAATTTGCTCCCTGGCCCTTACCTTTTAAATAATATTGAAAAAACGGATATTCAATTTCCCGGGCATACCATTCACTCGTGTTGCTGCCAAATTGTACATTCCCCAAATTTTTCCCCATACCACTTGCCCATTGTCCATGATACCATGGGCCCATTACCAGCTTATTATTATTGGTAGCATTTTTTTCAATAGCCTGATAGAGGTTCCAGGCTCCAAAACAATCTTCGGCATCAAATAGTCCACCTACAATTAATGTAGGCGTAGTTGCAGGAATATACTGCACATAATTTCTAGCATTACGGGCTTTCCAAAACGAGTCGTATTGGGTATGGGTATATAAATCTTTCCAAAATAAAATGCTGTCCCCCATATATTCAGCTAACCGGGAGAGCCCTCCGGCTTGCAAATAAAATTGGTAATGATCTTTTGTGGGGAAATTGAATCCGGTTACCGGTTCAGTGGTGGGGGCTCTTCTGGGTTTACCAAAGCCACTATAAAACGAAAAGGCATCCATCATCATAAATGCTCCATTATGGTGAAAGTCATCCCCCGCAAACCAATCGGTAACAGGGGCTTGGGGACTAACTGCTTTTAATGCCGGATGTCCGCAAAAGGCTGCCATGGTTGAATAAAATCCGGGATAGGAGATGCCAAATACACCTACATTTCCGTTGTTATTTTCCCAGTTTTTTACTAGCCAGTCGATGGTATCCCAGGTATCTGAAGCTTCATCCGTTTCTTGGCCACTCTTTTTAGGATTAAAGGGACGAACGTCTACAAATGTTCCCTCACTCATCCACCTGCCTCTAACATCCTGTGTTATGATAATGTATCCTTCTTTGAGGTATTCGTTAAAATGATTATTTCTGGTAAAGTTGCGAAAATTATTTTCTCCATAAGGCGAGCAAGAATAGGGTGTTCTGGTTAGTAATATGGGATGTTTCTCTTCGTTTTGTACGGGGTAATACACCGAAGTAAATAGTCGCACACCATCCCGCATTTTTATATACACTTCTTTCTTTTTATAATGCGTTGCCACCCAGGCGGAGTCAATTTTTTGTGCGGAAGCACCAAAAGTTATCCAAACAAGTAAAAGCAGGCAAATTTTTTTCATAACCAAAATTTGGGTGAAGGGAGTTTTTATTTTCTGAATATAGGATTTTTTTTAACAGCAGCCCATAGCAAGGATCGATTTCAACGGAGGCTGGGTTCAAATACTTTTGTAATTTTAGGGATGGAATTATCTATTAATACCCCCGCCCTTTTATTTCCGGCTATCAGCTTGGTAATGCTGGCATACACCAATCGTTTTCTCGCACTTTCTAATCGGGTACGCAATCTGCATGATAAATATGGCGAGCACGATCAAAAGGGAATTATACTAGGCCAGATAAAAAACTTACGATATCGGCTGAAACTGATTAAACATATGCAAACTTTAGGGGTTCTCAGTTTCCTGTTTTGTATAGGGTGTATGTTTTTCGTTTACTTACAAATTGATACAGTTGCCCAAATAGTATTTGCCTGCAGTCTGCTGGTGTTTGCTGCTTCGTTATTTTTGTCATTACTAGAGATTCGTTTAAGTACGCGGGCTATTGAGTTAGAGTTAAGCGACATGGAAGGCCTAGAAGACCCCTCTGTGTTAGAGTACCTTAAGAAAAAACTAGAAGGTAAACCGTGATGTTTATACCGTAACCGGTACCATTTTTCTTTCCCCAATCTGCTGTCGCCACATAGCGTAGTATAAACCTTTTTCAGCTAACAATTCGGCGTGGCTACCTGTTTCAATTATTTGCCCCTTCTCCAGTACATAAATACGATCTGCATGCATTATCGTGCTTAAGCGATGGGCAATCATTACAGTAATTTGTTGTTTCTCTGCCGAAATCGATCGAATAGTATTGGTAATTTCTTCTTCAGTTATACTATCCAGTGCCGATGTAGCCTCATCAAAAATCAGCAGTCTGGGCTTACGCACCAAAGCACGGGCTATAGACAATCGTTGTTTCTCTCCACCACTCAGTTTCAGTCCACCTTCACCAATCACCGAATCTATACCCTTTTCTGCCCGGGATAATAATTTATCACAACTCGCTTTACTAAGTGCTTCCAGTAATTCGGGTTCCGTTGCTTGCGGACAAACAAACAGCAGATTTTCCCGAATGGTTCCTGCAAATAATTGGGTGTCTTGGGTAACAAACCCAATTTGACTTCTCAGTTCATCAAAAACAATTTCCTTGCTATCTATGTGGTTATAACTGATGGTACCTTGTTGGGTATGATACAGGCCTACCAGTAATTTCATCAGTGTACTTTTGCCGGCACCACTGGGCCCTACAAAAGCCACAGTTTCGCCCCTGGCCACCTGAAAACTTACATTTTCAAGGGCATTATATTGGGCTGTTTGATGTTTAAAGGATAAATCTTGAAAACTCAGGTGTTCGATATACCCCACTTTACTGGGATGATCGGGTTTGGGCTCGGATGGTTTTTGCATCAGATTATGAAAATTGTTCAACGAGGCCTCCGCTTCCCGATACGATAAAATGATATTCCCAATTTCTTGCAGGGGTCCGAAAATAAAAAATGAATAAAAAGTAAGCGTCATTACTTCCCCGGCAGTTAGCTTTCCCTGAAATACCAACCACAACAACGTAAACATAATGATCTGCCGTAACAGGTTTACAAAGGTTCCCTGAATAAAACTAAGCGAACGAATACTTTTCACTTTACGCAGTTCCAGCCCCAGAATTTTATACGTGTTTTTATTCAGCCGGGTAATTTCCTGATCGGTGAGTCCTAAACTTTTCACCAGTTCGATATTGCGTAAACTTTCGGTTGTACTGCCCGCAAGCATGGTTGTTTCCTTTACAATATTTTTTTGAATCAGCTTAATTTTTTTACTCAGTAAACTTGTAAGCACCGAAAGAAATACAATACCCAATGTATAAATGGGCATGATTGACCAATGCAATCGGAACGAGTAGATAGAAATAAATACAATGCCAACTAGAATTCCAAAAAGTACATTAATAAATGAAATGATAAATCTTTCTGTATCTGTTCTTACCTTGGTTAATATAGATAGCGTTTCTCCACTTCGCTGGTCTTCAAATTCCTGATAGGGTAATTCCATGGAATGTTTTAGTCCGTCGGTAAAAATCTTTGCCCCAAATTTCTGTACAATCACATTACTGAAATAATCTTGAAAAGCTTTGGCAACCCTCGAAATCATGGCAACACTAATTAGTATGCCTAGGATACCCAATACACCCCAAATAAAATCTGTTTGGGTGCGGGTTCCGGTTACAATAAACTTTTTGTTTGCATCAAAATAGCCAACCTCATAGGGGTGAAAAGCATATATATCCAGCAATCTTCCAAAGAAATAGGGATCGAGCATAGAAAATGACTGATTAATTGCGGCTAACAGCAATGCTAGCAGAACCAGCCATCGGTAAGGTTGTAAGTATTGTAATAATAACTTCATGTATGTGTATTTATTCCAAAAAGGGTTAGTAACCGGCAAAGTTGAGACAAAGAACCCAAATCAGCCATAATTTTATCTAAACGGCGTGTACCTTTTTCTATGGGTTATCCCCTGTTTGTGCAAAACTATTGGGGGCTTTCTTGTAGAAGTGCGGCCCGAATTGGAGTAAATTACAGAAAGCAGTCTTCTATGAGATGGAGAAAGTTTAATGGAGAAGCCATAGCACAGCCCATTCAGGACGCTGTTCGCGAAACAATTCATCAAGAAACCTCACAGGGAATTAAGCTTAAAGTATGTATCGGAACAGATAGCCAGGTGAAGGGCGAGATTACCGAATTTGCTACGGTAATTGTGTTTTTACGAGAACATGCCGGCGGATTTATGTTTATTCATAACGAAAAAATGAAGCAATCTTTCCATATCAAAGAACGTATGTTAATGGAAGTTGCCAAAAGCATTGAAGTAGCGTATGCGCTCTGTGATATTTTTATAGAATATGGGGTTGATCTGGAGGTTCATGCAGACATCAATACCAATCCCCAGTTTAAAAGTAATGATGCATTAAAAGAGGCTATGGGTTATATCCTGGGTATGGGATTTGCCTTTAAGGCCAAGCCCGAAGCCTTCGCCAGCAGCTGCTGCGCAGACAAGATGGTCAATTAAAATTATTCAGCACTCTTTAGTAGTAATTGGTTGCTACTTTCTATATATCCAACCAATTCCTCTTTACCCGCCTTTGTTTCGGCACTGGTGATAAAATGGCGGGGCAAGAATTGCCAGGTTTGTTTTAGGGTATCTAAAAACGCTTGCACATGCCGAGTAACGGCACCGGGTTTTTCTTTATCCGACTTGGTAAACACCAGACTGAAGGGTACCTTCCACCTCTCTAATTGATTTACAAACTCTATGTCAATTTTCTGGGGGGTATGTCTACTATCAATTAACACAAATACTTCAGAAAGATTGCCTCTTTTTGTTAAATAATCGGCAATCATTTTCTCCCACCGGGCTCTTTCGGTTTGCGAAATTTTTGCATACCCATAACCGGGTAAGTCTACCAGATACCAATCATATTTTTTCGACTTGCCGGATTTGCCACTGGAAACGGCAAAATGATTGATGAGTTGAGTTTTTCCGGGTGTGGCAGACGTTTTTGCCAGATTTTTTTGTCCTGTAATTAAATTAATCAGGGATGATTTACCCACATTACTTCTTCCGATAAAAGCATATTCGGGCCGGTCTGGAGCCGGACATTGGGTTACCAAAGCAGATGATATGAGGTAATTAGCCTGGTGTATGGGCATAGATAAGGGTGCTTAATAAAATTCGGCTATTTTTTTCGCTTAATCACCAGACTGTCTGCCGGATATTTCAGCTTCATGCTATCGCGTATAGATTCGAACCAGGCAACCAGCGTTACCCTTTCCGCTTCGCTTAGTCTGGCTTCTTTATGAATTACCGTATAAGATTCTAGGGGCATTTCGCCTTCCTTCACTTGTTCGATACATTCTTCCAGTTTATGATATTGTTTCGCTATTCGGTAGCTGCCGAACTCATTTAAATTAAAATGTTTTTTTCCATCGGTTACATGGTCATTCAGCCACCAGCCCAACGGCTGTACCTCGGCATACCAGGGATATTGGGTATTATTTGAATGACAATCGTTACAAGCTTTATTGAATATAGCAGTAACGCTGTCGGATACCGGATAACTGAGCGAAATATCTTTCGATTTGTCGCCCGTATTATTTTTGGCCGGGCGAAATGCCTGTAGCACGATAAAGACGACTAACAATCCGAGAAAAATTTTTTTAATCATGGGAATTTGTTTCAATGATGGTGCTGTAAAATACGCAAATAATCAAACATTTCCTTCAACAGTCAGTATTTGGCCCGTCATCTCACCCGGAATAGGGATGTGCATCAGATGCAGAATGGTAGGTGCCAGATCGCCTAGTTTACCCGGGTGTAGTTTGCCATTAAACTGATTGTCGATTAAAAACAGGGGAACCGGATTAAGGGTATGTGCTGTATTGGCACTACCATCTTCATTAATCATATAATCTGCATTGCCATGATCGGCTGTTAACAGAATGGTATAGTTATGTTCCAATGCTGTGGTTACTACCCGCTTTACGCAGGCATCTACTGTTTCAACGGCTTTTATAGCTGCAGAAAATACGCCGGTATGCCCAACCATATCTGCATTGGCATAGTTGAGGCAAATAAAATCAGCGGTTTCTCTTTCAATTTCCGGCACCAGCAGATCGGTAATTTCTACTGCGCTCATTTCGGGTTGTAAATCGTAGGTGGCCACTTTTGGCGACGGTACCATTATTCGACTTTCCCCTTCAAAAGGGATTTCCCTGCCACCGCTAAAGAAAAATGTAACGTGTGGATATTTTTCGGTTTCTGCAATACGAATTTGTTTTTTTCCATGTGCCTCTAATATTTCACCCAGCGTGTTGTTGAGATTGTCATTTTCAAAGATCACCCCCACCTGTTGAAAGGTTTGGTCGTATTGCGTCATGGTAGTATAGTGAAGGGCCATTTTTTTCATTCCCCAATCCGGGAAATCCTGTTGCGTAAGAACGGCAGTAATTTCACGGCAACGATCGGTTCTAAAATTAAAGCAGATTACTGCATCCCCCTCTCGGATAGTTGCAACGGGTTTTCCATTGGATTGGAGTAGGGAAGTGGGTTTAATAAATTCGTCGGTAATGCCGGCGGCATAGGCTTGTTCAATCGCTTCGCTGGCGGATCCTGCCGAAAGACCTTCTCCTTTCACCAGGCAGTTATAAGCCAGTTGCACCCTTTCCCATCTTTTATCTCTATCCATCGCATAATATCGTCCACTAACGGTTGCGAGTTTTCCGGCTGACTGCTCCAGATGCGCTTCCAGCGAGGTAATATAACCTAGTCCACTTTTTGGGTCTGTATCTCTTCCGTCGGTAAAAG
The DNA here is from genome assembly GCA_040403945.1 of Sediminibacterium sp. Classification (GTDB taxonomy): domain Bacteria; phylum Bacteroidota; class Bacteroidia; order Chitinophagales; family Chitinophagaceae; genus Sediminibacterium. The sequence continues at coordinate 74,147 of JBBAJQ010000001.1, read as the reverse complement.
CATGTATATATACCTCTTGCAATCCTTCCGCTTTGCAAAGATCGCAGAGCGCTTTTAGGTGGCTGGTATGGGAATGTACTCCTCCGTCGCTAACCAATCCCATCAGGTGAAGCGGCTTTTGGTTGGTTTTCGCATATTGGATGGTTTGCTGAAGGGTGGTATTTGTTGCTAATTCACCTTCCCGTATGGCAACATTAATGCGTTGTAGTTCTTGATAAACTATTCTGCCTGCCCCTAGGTTCAGGTGACCCACCTCACTATTGCCCATTTGCCCTTCTGGGAGGCCTACAGCCTCTCCGCAGGTAAGAAGGGTACTATGGGGATACTGTAGGTACAGAGAGCTAACAAAGGGAACATTTGCCTGCTGAATGGCATCTGCTGAGGGCACTTTTCCCAAACCCCACCCATCCATTATAATTAAAATTACTTTCTTGTTCATACGCAAATTTACGATTTTATCAAAGAAGCCTTTTGCATATCTTTTGTGAAATAACTACAGAATGGTACTTTTGGCATGTTATTGGTAGGATAATTCGTAAAATTGATATCATGAGGAGGATTGCTTTTATTGTTTTACTGGCTTTAGGTAGTTTTTCATTTTCTGCTCAGAGTGATTTAGAAGTACTGGTTGCTGCACTTAAAAATGCGCAGGCGAATGAAGTGGCTGAATATTTTGATGCCATGGTAGATATGAAATTCCCCGATAAAGACGAGATTAAGAACGTAAGTAAAAATCAGGCAGCCATTGCCCTTAGTTCCTTTTTTTCAGAAAAATCTATTCAGGGATTTGAAAAAATATCCGACAGAGAAATCGGTAATACGATGTATATGACCGGCCGTTTGTTGAATGGTGGCAAGGGGTACAACATTACTTTGATGATGAAGATGATTAAAGGGAAGCATTATATAATTACTGTTCGGATTAATTAAAATCTGTTCGGGATAGGTTTACTTTTTCAACTCCTTCCACCTAATTACATCGATCATGGAAAATCCACTGCATACTTTACTAATGCGTGCCTTGCAAGAAGATGAGGGCAGTGGTGATCACAGCACTCTTAGTTGTATACCCCCAGGCAAAAGGGGAAAAGCCGTTTTAAAAATCAAACAAGCTGGAATACTGGCCGGTATGCAGGTAGCAGAAACCGTATTTGCATTGCGCGAACAATCAATTCGGTTTACGCCTTTTTTAGCCGATGGCGATACGATGCAGGTGGGTGATCGGGCTTTTGAAATTGAAGCAGATATGCATACCATTCTTACCTGCGAGCGTTTAGTTCTTAACTGTATGCAGCGAATGAGTGGGATAGCAACACTAACCCGTACCTATGTAAATCTGTTGAAAGGTTATTCAACCCGCCTACTCGATACCCGAAAAACTACCCCCAATTTTCGCTTATTAGAAAAGCAAGCCGTGCAAATCGGCGGAGGACATAACCATCGAATGGGGCTCTATGATATGATTATGTTGAAAGATAATCATATCAGTTATTGCGGCGGTATTACCCCAGCCATTGAAGCAGCGCATGCCTACATACAACAAAAGCAATTACAGCTTTCTATAGAAGTGGAGGCCGGTAATCTGCAGCAGGTGGAGGAAATTTGCGCAGTGGGCAACGGAAAAGTTTTTCGGATTATGCTGGATAATTTTAGTCCCGAGCAAGTAGCCGAAGCAGTATCCTTTATCAATCATCGTTTTGAAACTGAGGCCAGTGGGGGCATTGGACTGCATAATATTGTTGACTACGCACGCGCCGGGGTTGATTTTGTAAGTGTAGGTGGCTTAATTCATCAGGCTACCAGTGTTGATCTTAGTTTAAAAGCAGTGATCGTATAATAATTGGGTATGAAAAAAAAGAATCCTCTCTCCGGTACCGGTATAGTATATAGTACCAATCCATCTTTTCAATGGGAGCCCGAAGAATCTTCGCCGGAAACGCGCTTACCTGCCCAACAAGAACTCCGAATTCAACTTGACAAAAAACAGCGGGCAGGAAAAGTAGTTACTCTAATTGCCGGATTCGTTGGGTCTTCATCCGAATTGGAGGAACTGGCAAAAACACTGCGTAATTTCTGCGGAACTGGTGGCAGTGCCAAAGACGGCATAATATTGGTGCAGGGAGATCAACGACAAAAAGTAGTACAATACCTGTTGAAAAAGGGCTTTAGTAAATCTAAGCAGGTAGGGTAATGGTTCTGCTCAATCTAATTCTAGGTTCAGGGATTCTTTCAACATTCTTACCAGCGGATACCTATCTGTAATGTATTCGTATTTCTGTTTGGTATTCATCCGGAGGTACGCCGGAATATCTTCTCTTTCTCCGGCTTCTACTAAAATCTCATAGTTTACCGAACGGTTGTTAAAATAGCTTTGTAAATGATCGAGCAGACTCATTTTTTCTGCATCAATAAATTTTTGCGAGGTAACAGAAAAAACTGTTACCGTAAATTTTACTTCATTTTCTATTTGTAATTTGGCTGTAGAAAAACTGGCGGCAGCCGAGTGTTTCAGTTCTTTTTCCAGCTTGTTGGTATACAGATTCCAGCAGGCAGTTAATTTTTCCGGTGTAAGTGCTTGTGATTCTTTTACCTCTTCAATTTGATATTCATTTCCATATTTTTCACGCAAGGCAGAAAGCAGATTTTTCTTATCTCCGGTTTTGGGAGTATAAGTAGAAGCGGGAGGCGTAGCTTTTGCCGTGGCTTTGGGGGGAGGCGGGGGAGCCGATGTTGTGGTTGATTTTGCAGCAGGTGTTTGGATAACTAACTGGGCAGTATCCCCGGCTGCTTTTGTGTTGGCCGAAGGTTGTAGAGATATAATGGGTACTTGTTTCAGTAGGATGGGCGCATCAATCCGTTTTTTTTTAACCAGTGTTTGCTGGTCGTTACTAAGTTCAATCGCCTGCTTTAGAAAATTCAATTTAATCAGGGCCATTTCTACGTGCAGTCTTTTGTTCCGCGCCAGTCTGATTTGTATTTCAGCTTCGCCCACAATATTTAGGGCACTAAGTATAAAAGATGTTTCTGTTTGTGCAGCTACTTTTGCAAACCTTTCTTGCATACCCTCCATTACCTCTAAAATAGAGGCGGTCGCCGGATCTTTACTCACTAACAGATTTCTGTAAAAGGAGGCGAAACCATTCATTACCATTTCCCCTTCAAATCCTTTTTTATTAATTTCATCAAAAAGTAGTAGCACGCCAGATAAATCCTCTTTTTGCAATAACTCATGGAAACGGAAATAATAATCCTCATCTAGCACATTCAGGTGTTCGAGCGTATTCTGGTAGGTTACCTGGCCGCCTGTAAAGCTTACCAGTTTATCTAATATGCTTAGAGAATCCCGCATACACCCTTCACTTTTTTGGGCAATCAATTGCAAGGCAGCTTTTTCAGCAGAAATATGTTCCTTCTCAGCAATTTCCATCAGGTGATCTACGGTATCCTGCTGGGTGATTCTTTTAAAGTCGAAAATCTGACAGCGACTTAAAATAGTAGGTAAAATTTTATGTTTTTCGGTAGTAGCCAGGATAAAAATTGCATGGGCGGGAGGCTCTTCGAGTGTTTTCAGAAAGGCGTTGAAGGCACTGGTACTTAGCATGTGTACCTCGTCTATGATATACACTTTATATTTTCCCGCCTGGGGTGAAAAACGTATTTGATCTACTAAGTCCCGAATATCATCTACCGAGTTATTGCTAGCAGCATCCAGTTCGTGAATATTTAGAGAAGTACCGGCATCAAAACTTACACAGCTGTTACAGGTATTACAGGCTTCTCCTTCTGAAGAGGGTTGTGTGCAATTAATCGTTTTTGCCAGTATTCTTGCACAAGTTGTTTTTCCAACTCCTCTGGGTCCACAAAATAAAAAAGCATGGGCTAGTTGTTGTTGCCGGATAGCATTTTTTAGGGTAGTGGTTATATGCGACTGCCCAACCACAGTATTAAAATTCTGTGGGCGGTACTTTCGGGCGGAAACAACAAAATTATCCATAGTATTTGCACAATATACGTATATGACTGCTTTGGTTGGCTAATCGGCACAGGGCTTTTTTACACAACCGGTCGAAAACTATTCAAGGTTATTTGTATTCCATTACTGGATGTTTTTCAAAGGGATGTTCCCGATTAAACCAATACCGATAGGTTACCATCCTCCTACTTTGAGTGGCGCCTAGGCTTTTATACACATTCACCATTTTGGGGTTCCATTCTCCGGCCCAGCCCATTTCATATTCTTGATACCAGTCGTGTTTTTTTAAAATCAGGGAGCATTCTTCAATCAGGTAACTATCTATTCCCAGTGATTGAAATTTGGGTATTACCCCAAAAACCAAGCCGGTGAGTCTTTTATTGGTACCCCGCCATTTCATGGATAGCAGCCGGAGTTTTTGTATCCATCCGAATTTTCCATTAAAATGTTTAAAATACTGGTTGATATCCGGAATATTAACGAACATGGCAATGGGATCTTGTTTATAATAAGCAAACCAGATTACCCGTTCATCCATGATGGGTTTCATTTTATTGAATAATTTCATAACCTGTTCCTTCGAAATTTCCTTCACTTCTCCATGCTGTGCCCAGGCCGCATTATATACAGCAACAAAATCCCCCGCATATTTTTCCAGATTTTTCATTTGAATGTGCTCGGCCCGATAGTCTGATTTGGCTGCGAACTTGGCATGACGCTCTGCAAACCTTTCGGGTAATTGATCATGCACATTCATGCCATAGTAGTACTGATTATAATAATTTTCAAAGCCGTAGTTTTCAAATAGGGATGGGTAATAGGTCGGATTAAAAGACATGCCATACATCGGTTCTTTTTCAAACCCCTCTACCATTAACCCCCACCATTTATCGCGTTCCCCAAAATTTATAGGACCATCCATCCCTTTCATACCCTTAGATTCCAGCCAATTTTTGGCTTGATCAAATAATTGGTCAGCTGCCGCTTGTTGATTAATACAATCAAAAAATCCAATACCTCCCACAGGCACTTCGGTTCCACGGGTTTTATATTTCGAATTGGTAAAGGCAGCGATTCTTCCACAGGTATTGCCGGTTTCATCCACTAAAATCCAACGCATACATTCTCCGAATTGGAAGAGATGATTTTTGTTCGGGTCAAATACTTCGCTTACCTCATTGTCTAAAGGAGAAATATAGCAGGGATTGTGCTTATTGAGGGTCCGGTTAATTTGCAAGAATTCCCGGGCAGTATGGGTATTATTCACTTCCACTATTTGCATGGCCTGCCTGTTTAATTACTGCAAAATTACTAAATACTATTTGCTGGTTGGTGGGTTATTATTTTTCAAACAATTTGGCTTCCATTTTGGCATCATGCCCATAAATATCCTTTCGGAAATTGAGTTGCCCTTCTTTGTCAACCCAGGCAGTAAAGTAAACCAAAAATACCGGAATGCCCTTAGGCAGGGTTACCCACTTCTCTTTGCTTAGCTGCATAGCAGAGTCAATTTTATTTTCAGTCCAGGATTTATCATTTCTTAGCAGGTACTGTGCAAATTTTTTCGGCTCACCTAGTCGAATACAGCCATGGCTCATACTTCGAGTGTTTTGCTGAAATAGACTTCTGTTGGGCGTATCATGAAAATAGATACTGAAATTGTTGGGGAACAGAAATTTTACTAGTCCCAAAGAATTCCAAGGACCCGGAATTTGCCGGATGATGGGTGTTTTTCCGCTGTAACCGGTTATTTCCATATGATTTTTAGACAGATAATTTGGATTTCTGGCCATGGCCGGCATGATTTCTTTTTTTACGATACTTTCCGGAACATTCCAGTAGGGGCTAAATACCACGTAGCGTAACTGGCCGCTGAAAATTGCCGAACTGTTGGCAGCAGTTCCTACAATTACTCGCATATCAAATTTTAGTTTACTGCTATCATATACATGCATAGTAAATTCCGGAATATTCACTAATATATAATTCGAATCCTTTTCGGCAGGCATCCATCGAACTCTTTCTAGATTGATGAGAATTTGTCGAATTCTTTTTTGAACCGGCACATTAAGTTCGGCAATGGTTTTAGTTCCAACAGTTCCTTCCGAAGGCAATCCCATTCTCTTTTGATACTTCTTTATAGCATAGTGCAGGGCACTATCAAACTGTTGTGAAGTGGATCCGGAAAAACTACTGTCGCCCCAGTATGCCAGCCTTTGCTTTATGGCGAGTACTCGCATACCCGAATCGCCCACGTGTAGGGGTTTTTCGGCGGTGGAAATAGTATCGGGCGCCTCCTTTTTTGCCAATCCAATGTAGGTGGTTAACTGCTGCTGCAACAATCGATACTGAACATTCTGTAAATTATTTTGCTGAGGATATAGCTGGCCGGTGGAAATGGCAGTACCCAACATCTCAGTGAGGTTGATTTTTTTTCTTGGGATAAACCAACCTAATTCAGTTGTATTGATATCGCTACCTGCATAGGTTTTGGCGGAGTACTGAAAAAATTGCCCGGTTAACACCAGTTCTGTGTTAATCATTAATTGGGTGAGTACTTTTTGTGAAAGTTTTATTTTATTACTCAAAGAATCTTTTAGTTTGGGCAACTGCTCGTTGTGTAAACTGCTGTCTAACATTTCTTGAATATAGTTGTCTTCCAGGTTCATAAAGTTGAGTGCCTGTTCAGAAAGCCCGGAGGAATCGAACCAGGCGAATTGAAAGTTTCTACTTCTGTAAAAATCCATATACTGATCTGAAAACCCGGCGTAGCGGGCTTGATTGGCTAAGAATGCCGGAATCTGCGTGCTATCGAAAAACAGGTTGTTAAATGAACTTACTGGTGTGATGGTAGTGTCGCGAACAACGGGTTCTTTTTCCGAAGTAAGGATAGAGCACTGTTGGGTAAATAGAGGCAGTAATAACAATAAGCAGTATCTCAGTTTCATACTATTGGTTTATTTATTTAGGATGTGCCTGGTTTAGAATTAGTGCTGTGGCCACCATGCCGGCGGTTTCCGTTCTTAGTCGGGTATTTCCCAAACTTACAGGTAGGTAGTTTTTTTCGAATGCACTGTTAATTTCTGTCTCAGTAAAATCACCTTCGGGGCCTATAAGGATGCGACAGTTGCCTTTTGCTGTAAAATTTACCAATGGTTGCTGGTTTCCGGGAGCACAATGGGCAATCCACTGGTGTTCGGCAGCCGACAATGCCATCAGTTGCGAAAAGGGAATAGGGTCGTGCAAGATGGGTAAAAAATATTGTTTGCTTTGTAACATGGCAGCAATTAAAATGCCTTCCATTCGATCTCTTCGAAAGCGCGTATGTTCGGTTCTTTCACAAAGGATGGGCTGTATCTCGGCTACCCCCATTTCGGTTACCTTTTCGAATAACCATTCGAGGCGCTGGCTATTTTTTAGCAGCGAAACACAAAGGGTTAAGCTTATAGCGGGTGCCTTGCCGAAAAGGAAGGATTGTGTAGTAACCAGGGTTTGTTTTTTGTTAGCAGATAGAAGGGTGGCTATACAGGCATTCCCTTTTCCATCGGTTAATTCTATTCTATCACCGGCAACTTTTCTTAGCACCTGCACACAATGATGGGCGGCGGCTTCACTCAATGGAAACCCCTGTGTGTTTTCCTGTAATCCCGGCTCATAAAAAAGTGGTAAACTCATGCGAACAACAACTACTTTTTTTATTGGATACGCCAAGGCCCCATTTAAAAAGGTGTGGCATTATCTAATCCCTCATCAAAATTGGTGTCGTTCATACGACTGCCTTTTTCAACAAACAATTTAGCACTATCGGATCCAGACCCAACAGGCGTTCCTGGAGGGCGAATACCGGTAGGTTTCCAACCACCCCCTCTCTCGTCGGATGGATCATCTTCGAAACGCTGGATAGACAGATTGGCTCTTAGTTTGATATAATCTAGTTCACCGTTTCTGTGTTTTGCTATACGAATATGTACTTCGCCACTAGTGCTTTCTCCCTGCTCATTGGCATGAATATCATGGTACTCGGGACGGTAAATAAACATAACCATATCGGCATCCTGTTCGATAGCGCCAGATTCACGCAAGTCGCTCAGTTGAGGCACTTTACTTTCTTTCCGGGTTTCTACAGCACGACTTAGCTGGCTAAGGGCAATGATGGGTATGTTCAATTCTTTTGCCAGTGATTTCAGGTTTCGGGAGATACTGCTGATTTCCTGTTCGCGGTTAGTATTTCTATCCACCGAACCACCCATCAACTGTAAATAGTCTATAATGATAAGGCCCACTTTGTTCTTGTTAACCAGACGTCTTGCTTTTGCTCTAAATTCGAAGATGTTGAGGGAAGCCGTATCATCAATAAATATGGGAGCAGATTCAAGGCGTTTAATACCCCTACTGAGTAATTGTTCGTATTCGTAGTTCTCTAATTTACCCCGGGTTATTTTACGCATATCAATTTCACTCTCGGCACTTAATATCCTCATCACTAGCTGCGAGGCGCTCATCTCCAGTGAGAAGAAACCTACCGGCACAGGTTGGGTGGGGTGCAGGGCTGCATTCCGGGCGAGGTTAAGGGCAAATGCCGTTTTACCCACGGAAGGGCGGGCGGCAAGAATGATCAAGTCGGTGGGCTGCCATCCGAAAGTAACTTTATCTAAACGTGAAAATCCACTGGGCACACCCGATATGTCTTCTGTTTTTGTGCGCAACATATCAATGCGGGTAAGGGTTTCCGCAATGGCATCCCCGATTTCAGTAAAATTCTTTTTTAGGTAATTATTGGTGATGTGAAACATCTTAGCCTCACTCTCATCCAGCAAATCAAACACATCGGCTCCTTCTTCATAGGCCGATCCAATTATTTCACCACTGATGCGAATTAGTTCGCGTTGAATAAATTTTTCGAGAATGATGCGAGCATGGGTTTCTATATTGGCAGAAGAAACCACCGAATTGGTAAGTCGGGTTAGATAATACGCACCTCCTACCTGATCGAGCATCTCTTGCGATTTCAATTCCTCTACCACCGTTAACAGGTCGATTGGCATATTTTTCTGCTGCAAATCATACATCGACCGGAATATAATCTGGTTGGCTTCCGAATATAAACATTCGGGTTTTAATATTTCTGTTACCGTATCAAACGCACTCTTTTCTAGCATAATGGCGCCTAGCACAGCCTGCTCCAATTCACGGGCTTGGGGTGGTACCTTACCATACAATAAGGGCGTGGTATCCGTAACACTTGGCTTTCTTCTTTTCCTGTCTTTATTAATATTGGGGATATCCATCACTTTGCAATTCTGAGGTAGTAAAATGGGTTTCGGAAACTAGCCGCCTTAAAAAAAGTATCTAAGGGAATGGCTCACCGAACAGCGAATATAATCCGAAGCAGGCGGCAGAGAAAAATTATTTTGCGCAATTTTTCCTGCACAGTTTATGCACCGTACTTTCAGAATAGATGTTTGTATATCCACTAATTTTTTTAGGTTATCCACTCTAATTAAGGGTTTTTGCACAGGTTATTAACGGGCATTTCTTGCCGAAAAAACTATTTTTCAACAGGCAAACACCTATTATTTTTCTTTACTTTTAAGGCCTTTTTTGTATCGTCCGCCTGCATCCGGTTATATTCATGTATTTTTGGCCATTGTAATGTGTAATAATTATGACCATCAGTTATAACTGGTTACTGGACTATCTGCCTGAACCTATTGAACCCGAGAAATTATCTTCTATACTTACTTCTATTGGATTGGAGGTAGAAGAATTGCGTGCTTTTGAAAGTATCCGGGGGGGATTACAGGGGTTGGTTGTGGGAGAGGTAATGGAATGCGAGCCACATCCCAATGCCGATAAATTGAAAATTACCAAGGTGGATACCGGAACGGGTGCCCTATTGCAAATCGTATGTGGAGCAGCAAATGTTGCCGTTGGGCAAAAGGTTGTTGTGGCTCCCGTGGATACAACCATCTATCCGATCGAGGCGGAGCCTATCACCTTACGGAAAGCAGTTATCCGAAAAGTGGAAAGCGAAGGAATGATTTGTGCTGAAGATGAAATAGGGCTAGGAACTAGTCATGATGGCATTTTAGTGCTCCCCAATAATCTGCCTGTAGGATCTTTGGTAGCTGATTATTGTAAGCCCTACAGCGATTGGGTTTTTGAAATAGGTCTCACCCCTAACCGAATGGATGCCATGAGCCATGCAGGCGTTGCCCGAGACGTTTGTGCTTACTTAACCCATCACCAACGGGAAACCAAGATAAATACCCCTTCTATAAATGGGTTCAAACCCGATTTGCCAGAAGCACCCATATCCGTAAAAATATTAGATACCCAAGCTTGTTATCGGTATGCAGGGGTTAGTTTATTGGGTGTGCAGGTGAAAGAGTCGCCCGATTGGTTAAAAAACCGATTGCTATCTATTGGTTTACGGCCCATCAATAATATTGTAGACATAACCAATTTTATCTTACACGATACCGGTCAGCCCCTCCATGCTTTTGATGCAGATGCCATTACCGGCAAGGAGGTTATAGTGCAAACCCTGCCAGAGGGCACATCATTTATAACGCTAGATGATAAAGAAAGAAAACTCAGCAGTGAAGATCTGATGATCTGTAATTCCGAATCGCCCATGTGCATTGGTGGCGTATTTGGGGGCAAACTGAGTGGCGTAAAAAACACCACTACCCGTATTTTTTTAGAGAGTGCTTGGTTTAATCCCATCAGCATCCGCAAGTCGAGTTTACGCCACGATTTGCGAACCGATGCCGCAGGTAGATTCGAGAAGGGCGTAGATATTTCTCAAACTGTTCAGGTGCTAAAACGCGCTGCCCTGTTAATAAAAGAATTGGCAGGCGGATTAATTGAAGGAGATGTGATAGATGTATATCCTGCACCCATGGAAAAAAAGGAAGTAAGCATCAAATACCATTACCTGAAAAAACTGAGTGGAAAAAATTACCATGTAGAAAGTGTAAAAAAAATTCTCACATCCCTCGGCTTTGAAGTAGTGCGTGAAGGTATAGACGAAATTCGCCTGGCGGTACCCTTACATAAAACAGATATTAGCTTACCGGCCGATTTGGTGGAAGAAATTGTTAGGATAGACGGACTTGACAACATTGAAATTCCTTCTAGCATAACGATTAGTCCTTCCCTAGACCCACTTTCGAAAAAAGAGGGCATGAAAAATAAGCTGGCCAGTTTTTTAACTGGAAGGGGTATGATAGAAATATTTACCAACTCCATCACCAGCAGTAAATATTACAGTGAAGCCGAACAGGCAACCGGTGTGCGGATGATGAATAGCCTGAGTGCCGAACTGGATTTCATGCGGCCCTCTATGCTGGAAACGGGACTGGAAGCCATTTCTTACAACTTGAATAGAAAAAATACCCGATTATTTTTATTTGAATTCGGCAAAACCTATCATAGTTATAAGGCGAACCAATATCAAGAAACCGAGCATCTTACCTTATACCTTTCCGGTGAAACGGGGGCACCCCATTGGCGGGAGAAGCCTACGCAGGCCGACTATTATACTGCCAAGGGCATGGTAGCCGGGTTGGCACAAACGGTAGGGTTGGGTGCGCTGGAGTTTGTTGTGCACGAAAATGGCGTTACTCAGTTGTTATTTGCCCGAAAAGAGGTGGGGCAACTGGTTCAGGTAAGTGCCGATAAGTTGGCACAATTTAACATCCGACAGCCGGTGTTTATGATAGATTTAGGTTGGCAACCCTTAATGGAGGCGGCTGAGCAAACGGCTGTTCGGTATAAGGAAGTAAACAAGTTTCCGGTAATGCAAAGAGATTTGTCGGTTGTGGTAGATGCCGGCCTGGCATTTGGCCAACTCGAGCAATCACTGCAACAACTTAAATTGCCTCTGTTAACCCAAACGAGGTTGTTTGATGTATTTGAGAGCGAAAAGCTGGGCACAAATAAAAAATCCCTGGCACTAAGTTTCTTCTTCTCCGATGAAACCAAAACCCTAACGGATAAGGAGGTGGATGCTATGATGGCAAAAGTTATTACCCTCTTAGAAAAAGAAGTGCAGGCAGAAATCAGAAAATAATACGAAATTGATACCTTAATTTTTTGGGATGAGCCAACTGAATGAACAATTGGATAGCCTGCAGCAAAAAATTCAACAGTTGTTGAAACAACACCAGCTGTTGCAAAAAGACCATATGCGTTTGCATAAAGAGCTAGAAAAGAAAGAAGCCCTGTTGAAAGAAAGCGAACAGAAGATACAGCAGTTACAGCAACATGCCGATGCGGTTTCTGTGGGTACGCAGGTGCTGGATACCGATCAAAAGAAGGCACTGAACAAGCGCATTGATGGCTACCTGAAAGAAATTGATCATTGTTTATCGTTGCTGAATCAATAAGCTATGCAAGAACTGATACCAGTTAATATTGTAATCGCCGACCGAAACTATCGGATCCGTATAGAAAAAGAGGACGAAGAAAAAGTTCGTAAAACTGCCGCCCTTATCAACCAGAAAATTGGGGAATTCAAAACCCAGTTTGCCGGAAAAGACATGCAAGATTTTGTTGCCATGGCCCTGCTTTGGTTTGCTACGGAAGAAACCGACGCCGGATCGGCTACTGTTCAGCAAGAGGCAGCCCTAAGCAGACTGGCCAATATGGAGCAGTTGCTTCAGCAGGCTATTACACCGAATTCGTAGGTACCCCAGCCACTTATCAGCTGTTTTCAGCATCTGTTATTACCCGGTTTTCAGCCACTTATCCCAAATTTGGATGGGTTTATGCAATCTGGCTCGCTACTATCCAACATATTAAGTATCTTTGTAAATAACATGTTTGCATATAAATATTACAAAAATATATATGTATACGATTGTGAAAACCTTAAAAAATTGCCAACAACATGGATCCAATGATAATATTGATCATTACCGGAGCAGCCGCACTAGTGGTAGGGCTGGGTGCCGGATGGATGATCTTTTCTAAAAACACTAAAAAACAAGTTGAGGAAGCGGAAGAACTATCACAGAAAATTGTAAAAGAAGCGGAATTAAGAGCTGAAACCATTAAAAAGGAAAAGCAGCTGGAGGCCAAGGAAAGATTTGTTCAATTAAAATCAGAGCACGAGCGCGAAGTGCTGGAACGCAACCGCAAAATTGGGGAAAGCGAAAATCGCATCAAGCAAAAAGAGCAATCCGTTGCCCAGAAAGAGTCTGCGCTCGATAAGCAATTGAAAGATACAGAGAGTATTAAAGAAAACCTGAATCGTCAGATTGAGTTGGTAAATACCAAACGCACAGAGTTGGAGAAACACCAGGAGGAGCATATTCGCCGGTTAGAAAAAATTGCCAACCTGAGCGCCGATGATGCACGAAATCAGTTGATAGAGGGTTTGCGCCAGGAAGCTCAATCTCGTGCATTAAGCTTGCAACAAGAAATTATTGAAGATGCCCGCGTTAAGGCCAACAAAGAAGCCCGGAAGATTGTGATTCAATCTATTCAACGCACGGCGGCGGAAGTTACCATCGAAAATACCGTTACTGTATTTAACCTCGAATCTGATGAAATAAAAGGACAGATAATTGGTAGGGAGGGTAGAAATATACGTGCTATAGAAGCGGCAACGGGGGTAGATCTGATTGTGGATGATACACCGGAAGCCATAATCCTTTCTTCATTCGATCCGCTTCGCCGGGAGATAGCTCGTTTAAGCTTGCAGCGGCTGGTTTCGGATGGTCGTATTCACCCAGCCCGTATTGAGGAAGTGGTTGATAAAACCCGTCGCCAGTTGGAAGAACAAATTATCGAAATTGGCGAACGTACTGTAATTGAAATGGGTATTCATGGTCTCCACAAAGAATTGGTGCGTATTGTTGGTAAAATGCGATTCCGGTCTTCTTATGGTCAAAACCTGCTAATGCACAGTAGGGAAACAGCCAATTTGTGCGCTATCATGGCGGCTGAATTGGGTATGAACCCCAAACTGGCCAAAAGAGCCGGCTTATTGCATGATATCGGTAAAGTGCCCGACGAGGAAACTGAACTTACTCACGCATTATTAGGTGCTAAACTAGCCGAAAAATACGGAGAGAACCCGGCAGTGGTAAATGCCATTGGTGCCCACCACGATGAAATGGAAATGCAATATGTGATTTCTCCTATTATTCAGGCCTGCGATGCCATCAGCGGTGCGCGTCCTGGAGCCCGCAGGGAAATCATGCAGCAATACCTGCAGCGGATTAAAGACCTCGAAAATCTGGCAATTTCTTACCAGGGCGTTGAAAAAGCCTATGCGATTCAGGCCGGCAGAGAATTACGGGTAATAGTGGAAGCCGACAAGGTGAGCGATGTAGACAGCGACAAGTTGAGCTTCGAAATTGCCCAGAAAATACAAACGGAAATGACCTACCCAGGGCAGATTAAAGTAACCGTAATTCGGGAAAAAAGAGCGGTAAATGTGGCCAGATAAAAATTTATAGCCCTAAAATTCACGGGTTGATTTATTTTTACCTACCTTTGCCGTCCTCAAAAATGATGAATTATGAACGCAGCAGTTCAATTTGTACACGACCAGCTTACTACTAAGAAGCAACATCCCGCCTTCAAGGCCGGTGATAATATTACCGTAAACTATAAAATTGTGGAGGGGGGTAAAGAGCGTATCCAGAGCTTCCGCGGAGATGTAATTAAGCAACAGGGAACGGGTGCTACGGCCTCTTTTACCGTGCGTAAAATTTCCGATGGAGTGGGTGTAGAGCGTTTGTTCCCCATTCATTCGCCCAATATCGAATCTATTCAGCTGAATAAATCCGGTAAGGTTCGTCGTGCTAAATTGTATTACCTGCGTGAGCGCAGCGGTAAGAGTGCCCGTATCAAGGAAAAAAGATTCTAATATAACCTGTAATGGTTATGCTGAGCATACTGAGAAGGTGGTTGAAAAACTACCTTCTCTTTTTTTGTATACCTCCGGTAAATCTTATTTTGAGTTACTTAACCCTTTTTACTAACTTTACATACTAAATACTTTTTTATGGGAGGCCTAGGATTTCAAGAGTTACTAGTGATTGGGTTGGTAGTGTTGGTACTTTTTGGCGGAAGAAAAATTCCCGAATTCATGAGAGGATTGGGAAAAGGTATCCGTGAATTTAATGATGCAAAAGACAATGTGAAGCGTGAAATTGAAGAGGGCATCAAGGAAAAAGATAAAACAACCACCGGCGCTTAATCGCTCCATCAATTTATTATAGCCTTTGTTTCGTTTTAGCACAATCAAAGACTATCACCAGGCGCTGCAATCTGCGGCTACCAGTTGCACGGAAACCGTACAGCACTACCTAGCTGTTATTCGTGCAGAGGCATCTCTCAATGCATTTCTGGAAGTTTTTGAAACCGAAGCTCTGCAAAGAGCCGCTGCGCTGGATCAATCTAGGGCAGATGGAAACCCCATGGAACCCCTCCATGGAGTAATCGTTGGTATTAAAGATGTACTCTGCTATCAAGGGCATACCGTTACCGCCTCCTCTCGCATATTAGAAGGGTATCAAGCCATATACCATGCCACTGCTATTGAAAAAATATTAGCCGCCGGTGCCATCATCATTGGCCGGCAAAACTGCGACGAATTTGCCATGGGCAGTAGCAATGAAAACTCTGCTTACGGCCCCGTAAAAAATCGTATAGATACTTCCCGGGTTCCGGGCGGTTCTTCCGGTGGCTCAGCTGTTGCTGTGCAGGCGGGCCTTTGCATGGTAAGTTTAGGCAGCGATACCGGTGGCTCAGTTAGGCAGCCCGCCGATTTCTGCGGTATCGTTGGCTTGAAACCTACCTACGGAAGGGTGTCTCGTTATGGACTAATCGCATATGCATCCTCCTTCGATCAAATAGGTATCTTGTCTAATTCGGTAGAAGATGCCGCGAGAGTTTTAGAGATTATTGCCGGAGAAGATGCTTTCGACAGTACAGTATCTTCCCTTCCCGTGCCTCACTATTCCCAGCAGCAACACCTTGCCACTAACCCTTGTAAAATTGCTTACTTCCGGCAAGCATTAGAACACCCTTCTTTAGATCCGGCTATTCAATCTGCGATTTATTCGTTTATCGAACAGCTGAAAGCCGAAGGATATCAGGTGGATGCCATCGATTTTGATTGGCTGGATGCCATTGTACCCACTTATTATGTGTTAACCACAGCCGAAGCGGCTAGTAATCTATCCCGCTTTGATGGAGTTCGATATGGATATCGGCAGGTGTACGAAAATGATACCCTCAACGATATGTATACCCAAACCCGCACAAAAGGATTTGGGAAAGAAGTACAGCGCAGAATTTTATTGGGCAACTTTGTGCTTAGTGCGGGGTATTTTGATGCCTATTTTACCAAAGCCCAACAAGTTCGGCAACTGCTGGCCAATACAACCCGGGATATATTTAGCGAATACAGCTGTATATTGTTACCCACGGTTCCCGCCCCCGCTTTTCGTATAGGTGAAAAAAATACCGATCCCGTGGAGATGTTTCTGGGGGATATTTATACAGTTTTTGCCAATTTAGTGGGTATTCCCGGTATTTCTCTGCCACTTTTTCGGCATCCCAATGGACTCCCCTTTGGGCTACAGTTGATGACGAATCATTTTGATGAACTAACTTTGCTGAACTTATCCCAACACATGATGCGACTGGCTAAACCCACTCCTTAGTCTGTTTTGGCATGATATTGGATGTTGGGGTAGAAAATACCTGAAAATAAAGCTGGTTATGGAATGGCTGGGAAATCGTATAATTAATCCTATTAATCTGTCGAAATTCGTACTGATTGCCTTTGCCGTGGTGGCGGGGAGTTGGGCGGGCGGAAATTGGGTAGATTCCGGGCCGGCTAATCCAACAACTGATACCTCCCGAATAACGAAAATCGGTTTTGAGAGTTTATTTGCTTCCGAAAAATATAATCCCTCTCTTCCTTATGCTGCCCAGCTAAATCCCCGGGCGGTTCCCTTTGTGCAGGAATACATTCGCAAGCAGGGGAAGGAATTAGAAAAAATGAAGTTCTGGGGTAAGCCATATTTTGATTTGTACGACAATATTTTAACGCTCTACGGCATTCCCAAGGAATTGAAATACCTGAGTGTGATTGAAAGTCATCTCACCCCGGGACTGGTTTCCTGGGCGGGTGCGGTAGGCCCTTGGCAGTTGATGACTGATGAGGCCCATCGTTTTGGATTAAAAACCGGCTATCACGACGAGCGCACCGATTTTTTAAAAAGCACCCATGCTGCCGCCCGGTTACTAAAAGAATTGTACACCGAATTTGGGGACTGGCTATTAGTGGTGGCGGCCTATAATGGCGGGGCAGGCCGGATGCGGCAGGCGATTCGTAAATCGGGCAGCCGCGAGTTTTGGGATTTGCAATATTACCTGCCGGAGGAAACGCGCAATCATGTTAAAAAATTTATCGGTACGCACTATATTTTCGAGGGCAGTGGCGGTGTAACCACATTAACGGCTGCGGAAACGGAGCGGCAAAAGGCGCTTGCTTCTAAAACCCCGCCCGATTTATCGGCCACCCACGAAAAGATTTCTATCAGTGGCCGGTATGTAAGTTCAGTAGTAGCCCCCGCTTTAGGTATTGAATTGGCTACTTTTTTAGCGGTTAATCCTTGGTTCGATCGCGACTTAGCCGCCGGTAAAGTGTATACCATGCACTTGCCAGCTGGTTCGGGTAAAAAAGAATTATTTGAATCAAAAAAATCTGCCCTGCTGATGGAGTCGCTACAAAAAATTCTGCAGGGTTCAGCCGCTATTCAGTAACAGGTGGCTGAATGGCATCTATCTGTTGCAGCGCCTTCCCCTTTAGTAAACATTCTTCGTACTCCTGTTCCGGATCGCTTTGTGCAGTTATCCCTCCGCCTACATGAAAGCTTACCTGCTGTTGATTAGCTAGGTATACCAGACTTCGGATTACTACATTAAAATCAAAATCCTTATTCGGCTGGATGTATCCCACACTGCCGGAATAGATTCCCCTAGCAAACGGCTCGTATGTATCTATCAGTTCCATTACTTTTCTTTTAGGAGCCCCCGTCATGCTGCCCATAGGAAAAGTATTGCGGAATATGTCTAATAAGCTTTTCCCGGGGTTCAGGTCGCCTTCCACTGTAGAAATCAGCTGATGAACCTGCGGAAAGGTATAGAGCCCCAGTAGTTCAGTTACCCGAACGGTTCCTTCGCGGCATATGGTACTTAAGTCGTTTCTTACCAGGTCTACCACCATTATATTTTCACTCCGATTTTTGGTACTTGCCAGCAATTGTTCTTTTAATAAGCTGTCTTGTTCCGGATCCAAGGCATTTCTGCGAATCGTTCCTTTGATGGGTTGAGAACGGAGATGGGAGCCTTTCTTTTGTAAAAATCTTTCGGGACTGGCACAAAGTAAATAGCGGTGTTCGTTTTTATAAAAGCACGAAAAGGGACTGGGTGAAATATTCATCAATTGGCGAAAAGCTTGCAGGGTGTCTATTGAAACACCCTCCGCAAAAAAGGGTTGGCAGTAATTGATTTCATAACAGTCGCCCCGCTGAATATGCCCAAGTATTTTCTCTACCTGCTGTAAATAAATTTCGCGGCGAATACCAGGTAGAAAAGGAATGGCGGTTCCCGCTGTTTGGTTTTGGTACGGCGTAATAGCCATTATTTCGTTGAAAATATTTTCGGGGGAGGGTAAGTGGGTTGCAATTATGCAGTGGTTTTCTTCCAGCGTAATTACCGTTTCTGGGCAGAAAAAAAAGTGATGTGCAAACTGGTGGTTAGAAACGGGTGGTTGTGGTAAACCGAGCAGGGGGTGCAATGCATGGTACCCTAGGTGTCCGAATACCCAATCATTGGTTTCCTCTAGTTGTTCAAATAAGGAGGTGATATTTGCGTCGCTATTCGTAATGGGATAACCGCCAACTGCAGCCAAACATCGGGTAGTGTTGCCGGGTGACGTAAAATAATGGGAATCTAAGAGGCAGCTGTTCGAGAAACGGTTGCACCATTCCAATAGCTGTTGCATAAGTAATGCATCATCACTTGGGATGGGAAACGATTGAACGCTTCTTTTAGACACTGATTAGGGTGAGTTTAGAAATCGTCATCATCATCATCAAATCCGCCACTTTTATCGTTAAACAGGTCGAATTCTTTAAAGTCTTCGTCGAGTTTAAAATCGTCTTCTTCTTCTCCCTTTCTTTTGCCGGTTCCGCCGCCTTTGGCTGTTCCTTTACTTTTAGGGATATCAAATTCGTCGAAGTCGGGATCCCATTCATCTTCTTCTTCAGCTTTTTCCCAATCATCTTCTTTTTCTTCTTCTGCTTCATCCTCCTCATCATCCTCTACGGAAGAGGAGCGGGTAGATTTAGCAGTACCAGACTTTTTGGGGGTTACGGGTTCATCATCTTCTAATTCATCCGTTTCATCTTCTTCTAATTGTTTCTTAGGTTTAGAAGAAGCTTTGGGTGCTGAAGATGTGTTCTTCACGGTTTTTTTAGGGGAGGATTTTAAATCCTTATCTAATTTGGCTGCCATACTCCAAAATGATTTGTAACGTAAATTTTAAAATCAATTTAATACGAACCAAAAAAATTTACTCTTTTGTTCAATTTTTTTTTACAAATGCACAATTTGGTCTCTTCCGGGACCATTAGAAACCACGGTAACAGGGGCTCCTACATAGGCATTTATAAATTGTATATACGACTTCATATTTTCCGGAAGTAATTCTACTGTTTTAATGGAAGTGGTATCTGTATTCCATCCAGCAAAGCTTTCCAACACCGGGTTTATGGTTATTCCATTCATTTGATACGGAACTTGCTGGGTAGTTTCTCCATTTATGGAATAGGCAGTACACATATTTAATTCTTCAAATCCGTCTAGCACATCGGCTTTTGTCATTATCATTTGGGTAACCCCATTCAGCATACTGGCATAGCGAAGGGCTACCAGGTCTATCCATCCGCAGCGGCGGGGTCGTCCGGTGGTTGCACCAAATTCGCTACCGGTTTTACGAAGTAATTCTCCCGTTTCGTTTTCCAGCTCGGTGGGGAAGGGGCCGCCGCCAACACGAGTGCAATAGGCTTTGGTAACACCCATCACTTCACCTATCTGTCGGGGAGATACGCCTAAACCGGTGCAAACCCCGGCAGAAATGGTATTAGACGAGGTAACAAAGGGAAAAGTGCCAAAATCGATATCAAGCATGCTGCCCTGGGCTCCTTCTGCCAGCACTTTTTTACCGGCACTGATTTGTTCGTTGATAAAATATTCTCCATTTACTACATTCAGTGAGCGAAGGAATTCCAATGCCTCAAAAAATTCTTCTTCCCAGGCAGTGATATCTTCTACAAAGTGAAAATTATCCAGCAACTTTTGGTGCTTTAACCGCAGTTTAATGTATTGGGTTGTAAAGTTTTTATGCAGGAGGTCGCCTACTCTCAGGGCATTTCTGCCTGTTTTATCCATGTAAGCCGGCCCGATTCCCTTTAAGGTACTACCAATCTTACTTTCTCCCTTTTGCATTTCAGAAGCTTTATCCAGTGCCCGGTGGGTAGGAACAATGATATTTGTGCGCTCCGAAATAAAGAGGTTCTTTTTTACATCAATGCCAAAGGCAGCTACTGCATCACATTCTCTTTTAAGGGTAATTGGATCCAGCACCACGCCATTTCCAATGATGTTGATAGTATTCTGGTGAAAGATACCCGAGGGAATTTGGTGTAAAACCATTTTCTTTCCATCCACATACAGTGTATGGCCAGCATTGGGCCCACCCTGAAAGCGGGCAATGATATCATACCGGGGCGCAAAATAGTCAACTATTTTTCCTTTTCCTTCATCTCCCCATTGCATTCCCAAAATAACATCTACCATACAAGTATGTATTAATACGCTACAAAAATAAGTGTACACACGCAGTTAATTGCGATAATGTGCAATAATATTATCTTGGTGTGAATAAAACTTTGCGAAGTGCAACATTTATTACTAAATAGCAGTATCTGTTTCGAATCTTTCTACTTTTTGAATTCCCTGCAATGAGGTTAGCCGAGCTACCAGTTCTTCCAGCTCCTCCTTGTCGTGCACAAATACTTTAATGGTGCCTTCAAACATACCTTCCTTCGATTCGATGCTAAGGCCCGAAATATTAATACGCAGGTCGCCACTGATTACGTTGGTAATTTTGTTTACCACACCCACATCGTCTAAGCCGATAATCCGCAATCCGGTAAGGAATGAAATTTCTTTATTTTTCGCCCATTTGGTTTTTACTATGCGGTGTCCATAGTTCGCCATCAATTGGGGTGCATTGGGGCAGGCCGTTCGATGTATAATCATGCCTTTTCCGGTGCTTACAAATCCAAATACATCATCACCGGGAATGGGGTGGCAGCATTTGGCCAGCTGATACATGATTTTATCGCTGCTTTCGCCAAAAATAATCAGCTCTGAATCTTTCTTGTTTACTGGCTTATTGGCTGCTGCTTCAGCCGGATCAATTATTGGCAATTTGGGTTTGGGAAATTCAATCCGGTCGCCATGTAAAATGGCTTCTTTCAGCTCGCGTAGGTCGATGGCTTTGGTGGCTATTTTATAATGCAGGTCTAATGCCGACGGCAACTTATAATACTGCACCAGTTCTTCGATATTATGAAAGTTATAGGCAGCTCCCATATTTTCTAGCTTGCGTTGCATTGTATATTTTCCTTCTTCGGCAATCTTTCTTTTTTCTTCCCGTAATGCGTCTTTGATTCTGGTTTTTGCCTTGGCGGTAACTGCAAATCCAAGCCAGTCCTCTGTTGGTTTTTGCTTGTTGCTGGTAATAATTTCTACCTGATCGCCACTGCGTAACTTATGGCTTAGGGGCACCAGTTTGTGGTGTACCTTGGCGCCAATACATTTAGAGCCGATGGCGCTATGAATGGCAAAGGCAAAATCTAATGCCGTACTTCCCGTAGGCAACATTTTTACTTCTCCCTTTGGCGTATATACATAAATCTCTTCTGCCAGGAAGGAGGTTTTAAAGTCTTGCAAAAAATCTACACCATCTGTATCCTGGCCGCCCAGTACCTCCCGAATTTGACCAAACCATTTATCAAAGCGATCTTCATCGTTGGTGCCCTCTTTGTATTTGAAGTGCGCGGCCAATCCTTTTTCCGCAATCTCATTCATCCGCTTACTTCTTATTTGCACTTCTACCCATTTTCCCTGTGGCCCCATTACCGTGGTGTGCAAGGCCTCATAGCCATTATTTTTTGGATTACTTAGCCAGTCGCGCATTCTTTCGGGAGCCGGGCTATATTCATCTGTTATCATGGAATACACTTTCCAGCAATCTTCTTTTTCTTTTTCCAGCGGAGAGTCTAAAATAACGCGGATGGCAAATAAGTCATACACTTCTTCAAATGCCACCTCCTTTTTTTTGATTTTATTCCAAATTGAGTGGATGCTTTTAGGTCTGCCATATATTTCGAACTGAAAACCTGCCGCATCAATCTTTTCTTTCAGCGGCCGGATAAATTCATTGATATAGCGGGTTCTCTCCCGTTTGGTTTCTGATAATTTTCGGGCAATCTCTTTGTAGTTTTCGGGCTCCATGTATTTCATGGAGAGGTCTTCCAATTCGGTTTTGATAATGTACAATCCCATGCGGTGGGCTAGGGGTGCATATACCCAAATGGTTTCTGATGCAATTTTTAGTTGCTTCTCCCGCTTCATATGCTCGAGCGTACGCATATTGTGCAGCCGGTCTGCCAGCTTAATTAATATAACCCGCGGATCATCTGTTAGGGTAAGCAGAATTTTTTTAAAGTTTTCGGCCTGCTGGCTGGTATTGGTATCCATTACCGTGGAAATCTTGGTAAGTCCATCCACAATTTTGGCAATTTCGGTACCAAATTCCTGCTCTACATCTTCTAGGGTAAGATCGGTATCTTCCACAGTATCATGTAAGAGGGCACATATCGTGCTTCGCACACCCAATCCTATTTCTTCCACACAAATCATGGCAACGGCAATGGGATGCAGGATATAGGGCTCCCCGCTTTTCCGGCGCATGGTTTTATGGGCTTCCGCTGCCATCTCAAAGGAACGACGCACTAGTTCGCGATCGCCTTTTTTTAATTTCGGTCGCAGACTGCGCATCAGGGCACGGTAATATCGTACAATCTCTTTTTTTTCCTGTTCGGTATCCAGATTATAAACAGGTAATGCTTCTTTTGTAACTATTTCCTGCGAGGTTTCCATGTATTTACAAATATACAAAAAAATGGCAGGGTACCTTTGAAGGTTGGTGCCCTTACACAGGCAGCGCAAGGTTATTTTTTATACTTTCTATTTCCCTGCATTGGGTTGTTTACCTTTGCAACGATGTTCACCCAATCTTCCCCCTCCGGAGCCGTTACGCTTAGCCTTTGGAGAAAGATGTACGTATTTGTTCAGCCCTATCGAAAGGCTTGGTATGCTAGCTGGATTTTGGCCATCTGCATGGCATTGGCAGCCCCGGTTCGCCCTTACCTGATTCAGGTTACGTTGGATAAAGCGATGGGGAAAAATATTCACTGGCCCCAATGGATAGCCGATAAATGGCAATACCCTTTTGCCCAGGATGCGGTTACCTTTATTGTTACTGTTACTGTTTTTCAGTTAGTTTTTTTACTTTTCGAAACCACCCTCCGCTTTTTGTTTTCTTTTACTACGGCTCGATTAGGACAATTTGTAGTGAATGATTTGCGGCAGAAAGTGTACAAAAAAGTGGTGAACCTAGAATTACGGCAATTTGATAAAACACCCATAGGCACCCTCACTACCCGAACTATCAATGATATTGAGAGCATCAACGATGTTTTTTCGGATGGGCTAATTCCCATTATTGCCGATCTGCTCACCATCCTGATTACGCTAACTACCATGTTTTGGATTAACTGGCAGCTAACGCTGATTAGTTTGATACCATTTCCCATTATGCTGGTGGCCACTTATTATTTTAAGGAGAGTGTAAACAAAAGTTTTATACAGGTGCGCAATGCAGTGGCGCAGTTGAACGCCTTTGTGCAGGAACATATAACCGGTATGCAGGTAGTTCAGGCTTTTTCGGCAGAGGAAAGGGAGATGGAAAAATTTTCTGTTATTAATGCTAGTCACCGCGATGCGAATATTCGTGCCATATTTGCTTACTCTGTATTTTTTCCCGTGGTGGAAGTAGTGCTGGCGCTTAGTACCGGATTATTGGTATGGTGGGTTTCGGGGGGAGCTGCTGAAGCCGGTTTGTTAGTTTCCTTTATCTTATATCTCAATCAGATTTTTCGTCCGCTGCGGGTGATTGCCGATAAGTTTAATGTATTGCAGATGGGGATGATTGCTGCTGAGCGTGTAATGAAAGTATTGGATAATCCGGATAGCACACCACCCAATATCGCCGAAGCATATCAACCCGAAAAAGTAGCGGGTCGGATTGAATTTCGCGAAGTTTATTTTGGGTATGACTCAGATCGTGATGTATTAAAAAATATCAGCTTTTCGGTGCCTGCCGGAACAACCGTGGCATTGGTAGGGCACACGGGTAGTGGAAAAAGCAGTATCATTAGCTTAATCAATCGACTATACCCCTTGCATCGGGGTAATATTTTGTTAGATGGGGTGGATATAAGCGACTATGATCTGGCAATACTTCGTAAAAGTAT
This sequence comes from Sediminibacterium sp., assembly GCA_040403945.1. Taxonomy (GTDB): domain Bacteria; phylum Bacteroidota; class Bacteroidia; order Chitinophagales; family Chitinophagaceae; genus Sediminibacterium. The sequence continues at coordinate 49,469 of JBBAJQ010000001.1, read as the reverse complement.
CGGGGTAGTGTTGCAGGATGTTTTCTTGTTTTCCGGAACTGTGGCTGATAATATTACATTACGCAATCCTGCTATCACCCGAGCACAGGTGGTAGAAGCCGCTACTTTAATTGGGGTGAACGATTTTATTATGCAACTTCCCGGGGGGTACGACTATCCGGTGATGGAGAGGGGCAATACCCTTAGTTTAGGACAACGGCAATTAATTTCCTTTATCCGTGCTCTTTTGTATAATCCGGCTGTTTTAATTCTGGATGAGGCTACCTCCTCCGTTGATTCGGAAAGTGAGCAGCTGATAGAAAAAGCCATCGAAAAATTAATCAGTGGCCGCACTTCCATAGTTATTGCCCACCGGCTGAGTACCATCCAAAAAGCCACCCAAATTATTGTATTGTCCGGTGGGGTTATTCAGGAAATGGGTACCCATGAAAGCTTGTTGGCAGCTGGCGGCATGTATAGTCAGCTACATGCAAAACAGTTTAACGAAGAGTTGTTGTAGCTTATTGATTATCAGTTTATTACGTTATTTTTGGGTATTATTCCTTTTTTTTCGTACATTATTTTCCAATTTATCGGGTACCTAAAAGGGGTGGCAGGCTTAGATTATCCGCCAATGGCAGAGAAGTTTTACACTTTTTTCAGTTTTCAGTCCGGCTTTTCCACACATCCCCCTATCTTTGCCGCAAATTCAAAAACAGGTATGGTGTTCAGAAGCATGAAATATTGTCTGGTAGCGGTTTTGAGCCTTTTTTTATTGATGATTGCCCCATCTCTCCCTGCTCAGGAAAATCATGAGGCGGATTCACATGAAAAAGCAGGTGAAAAGAAGAAGGGTTTTGATGCTGCGGAAGTGATTTTTGGACACATTCTGGATAATCACGAGTTTCACCTCACTGAATATCATGATGCTGCCGGTAATCTCCATCCAATTTCCATTCCACTTCCCATTATTATATATTCTCAGCAACGTGGATTGAGTGTATTTATGTCGTCTCGTTTCGAGCATGGCCACGCCACTTACAATGGATATCAATTGAAGGAGGAGAAAATTGAAGCTGTTCGCGAAGATGGATCTATTGACGAAGGAGTAAAATTGATTGATTTATCTATTACCAGAAATGTTGCCCAGATGTTGATTGCTTTGGCAATTTTGGTATGGTTGATGATATCAATTGCCAATTCTTATAAAGCTGGTTTGGGTGTAACTTCAGCGCCTCGCGGCAAGCAAAATTTACTGGAGCCTGTAATTACTTTTGTGCGCGATGAAGTAGCGAAACCAAATCTGGGGCATAAATACGAAAAGTACCTGCCCTATTTATTAACTACGTTTTTCTTTATTCTGATTAATAACATTTTCGGTTTAATTCCCGGCACGGCTAATGTTACCGGGAATATTGCTTTTACCGTGGTATTGGGATTGATTTCGTTTGTGGTGATTCTTTTTAGTACGAACCGTCATTTCTGGGGCCATATTTTTAACCCACCCGGTGTGCCGGGCTTTGTTAAGCCCATCCTGATATTGGTTGAATTTCTCGGCGTGTTTATCAAGCCTTTCGCATTAATCATTCGTTTATTCGCGAATATGGTGGCGGGCCACATTATTATTATTTGTTTGATTTCATTGATTTTCATATTTGGTCAAATGAGTTCGATAGCCGGATGGGCAACCTCACCTGTTGCGATAGGGTTTACGGTATTTATTTATATGATTGAGGTGTTGGTGGCATTTTTGCAGGCATTTATTTTCACTAACCTCACGGCAGTATTCATTGGAGCGGCTTTTGAAGGAGAACACGATCATTCAGAAGCAGCCCATCACTAAACGTTTTTATTCACTATAAATACAACGATCATGAGTTCGAATTTTATTTTACTGGAAGCCTTAGCAAATGCTGGTGGTGCCATTGGTGCCGGTTTAGCAGCTATCGGTGCAGGATTAGGCATTGGTCAGATCGGTAAGGGTGCTGTAGAAAGCATTGCCCGTCAACCGGAAGCCATGAACGACATTCGTGCCAACATGATTCTGGCTGCAGCCCTGGTTGAGGGTGCTGCATTGTTCGGAATTATCGTAGGTTTCCTTGCTATGGTTTTGAAGTAATCAAAATCTAGCAGCACATTACAACCGCATTCAATGCACAGGGCGGCGAATGCGGTTTCTTTAGAAGATTATTATTGGTAATATAAAACGTATGTTATGAAATTATTGACTCCAGACCCGGGGTTGCTGATATGGACACTCCTCGCTTTCTTAGTGGTGTTTTATATACTGAAAACAATGGCATGGCCAGCTATCATCAAAGGATTGAAAGAGCGCGAGCATAACATAGGTGAAGCCATTGCAACTGCCGAAAGAGTGAAAGGCGAAATGGCTGCCCTCAAAAATGAAAATGAGATAATGATGGCCCAGGCCCGTGAAGAACGTAGTCAGCTGATGAAAGAAACCCGCGAGCAAACGCAGAAAATGATCAGCGATGCTAAAGACAAGGCTAAAGCCGAATACGATCGCATTGTTGCGGAAGCTCAACTGGCTATCAACCAGCAAAAAAATGCTGCCCTTACTGAAGTAAAAAATCAGGTAGGCGCATTGGTGATTGAAGTAAGTGAGAAAATTCTTCGCAGAGAACTGAGCAACAAACCTGAGCAGGAAAAATATATCAACGAATTAGCCGAAGGAGTGAAATTGAACTAGTATGCCCAATCCACGTTTAGCCGCCCGATATGCCAAAAGTTTGCTAAGCCTTTCCCAAGAGCAGGGAAGCCTAGAGGTTGTTTATGCCGACATGTGCTACATAACTGAAGTGTGCAAGCAAAGTAGAGAATTTGTGAATCTGCTGAGAAGCCCCATCATAAAGGCAGATCAGAAAGGGAAAATCATGGATGCGGTAACCCGTGGAAAAATTGGTTCCTTAACTGAATCTTTTATCACCCTGCTGATTAAAAAAGGGCGTGAGTCTGATTTGCCGGAAATGGCGCAGGCCTTTGTGCAACAATATCAGGAAATCAAGGGTATTCATTTGGTAACGCTTACCACAGCAACCCCGGTGGGTGAATCTGTAAAGCAGTATATAGAGCAAAAAGTAAAGCAGGAGAAAGGATTAGAAACGGTGCAGCTGGAAACGGTGATAGACGAAAAAATTATCGGTGGATTTATGCTGGAAATGAATAACCAACTGCTAGATGCCAGTATCCTGAGAGACCTGAAAGACATTAAGCGGCAGTTTGATAAAAACCTATTTGTACAAAATATCCGCTAATGCGGTACTCATATTAAACTAACAATCTAAAAGTATATCAATCATGGTAGACATTAAACCTGATGAAATTTCAGCGATACTGCGTCAGCAGCTAAGCAATTTTAATGTAGGCGCAGACCTGGAAGAAGTGGGAACGGTATTGCAAGTAGGGGATGGTATTGCCCGTGTATATGGATTGAATGGCGTACGCAGCGGTGAGCTGGTAGAATTTGATAATGGTGTAAAAGCTATTGCCTTAAACCTGGAAGAAGATAATGTGGGGGTGGTATTGATGGGGGAAGGTGCTGGTATTAAAGAAGGTGCCAAAGTAAAGAGAACCGGACAAATCGCTTCTATTAAAGTGGGCGAAGGTGTGGTAGGTCGTGTAATTAACACCCTAGGTGAGCCTATCGACGGAAAAGGACCCTTACAAGGTGAATTGTATGAAATGCCCCTAGAGCGGAAAGCCCCCGGAGTAATCTATCGTGAGCCGGTTAAAGAACCTTTACAAACCGGTATCAAAGCAATTGATGCCATGATTCCTATCGGTCGTGGTCAGCGCGAATTGGTTATCGGCGACCGCCAAACCGGTAAAACTGCTATCTGCGTAGATACCATCATCAACCAGAAAGAATTTTTCGAAGCCGGCAATCCGGTTTACTGTATATATGTAGCTATCGGACAAAAAGCTTCTACCGTTGCAGGGGTTATGAAAACGTTAACGGACAATGGAGCGATGGTATATACAACCATCGTTTGTGCATCTGCCTCTGATCCTGCTCCATTACAGTTTTATGCACCATTTGCTGGAGCTGCTATTGGTGAATTCTTCCGCGATACTGGTCGCCCTGCTTTGATTATCTATGATGATTTGTCTAAGCAAGCCGTAGCCTACCGTGAGGTATCTTTATTGTTGAGAAGACCACCCGGACGTGAAGCTTATCCTGGAGACGTATTCTACTTGCACAGTCGTTTGCTGGAAAGAGCGGCAAAGGTAATTGCCAATGATGAGGTGGCTAAGAATATGAACGATTTACCAGCTTCTATCAAACACCTGGTAAAAGGGGGTGGATCTTTAACAGCCCTACCAATTATTGAAACACAGGCGGGTGACGTATCTGCTTATATTCCAACCAACGTAATCTCAATTACCGACGGACAAATATTTCTAGAAGGTAACCTGTTTAACGCCGGTATCCGCCCAGCTATTAACGTAGGTATCTCCGTAAGCCGGGTAGGTGGTAACGCCCAAATCAAGTCGATGAAGAAAGTTGCCGGTACCCTTAAATTAGACCAAGCTCTATACCGTGAGTTGGAAGCCTTCTCTAAATTTGGTGGTGACCTCGACCCTGCTACTAAGAATGTAATTGATAAAGGTGCCCGTAACGTGGAAATTCTGAAACAGGCGCAATATTCACCGCTGACTGTTGAAAAGCAGGTGGCGATTATTTACCTGGGCTCTCAGGGCTTACTGAAAGAAGTAGCAGTTAAAAAAGTAAAGGATTTTGAAGCACAATTTTTGCTGGAAATGGAAAACAAGCTACCCCATGTTTTGGCTGAATTTAAAAAAGGTCAGTTAAATGATGGAAGTATTGCTGAAATGACTGAACTGGCAAATGGAATCGCTGCTCACTACAAATAAGTTTATCAACCTTATACCAAGTAAAACCCCGCACCTGCGGGGTTTTTTTTAACACAGCCCTAATAGTATTATACGGTTGATGGCTAAGTTTTTTCGGTAGCTTGCAACTCTTATTCATCCTGAATGTTATAGGTAATATGCAGCCCCTGGTTAAGGTAACGGCACTCACCAAACAATTCGGCCAACTAACGGCAGTAGATCATTTATCTTTTTCGGTAGAGCCGGAAGCAGTATATGGTTTTTTAGGACAGAACGGAGCCGGAAAAAGTACCACCATCCGAATGTTGGCGGGATTAATTATGCCAACCGATGGCGAAATTGAAATGTTTGGATTGTCGCTTGCCAAACATAAAAAAGAAATTCTCCGGCAGGTAGGTGCTGTAATTGAAAAACCGGATGTTTATTTATATCTCTCCGCTTACGATAACCTGCAATTATTTGCTCGCCTTAGTGGCATCCAACCAACCCGAACTTATCTAATGGATCAGCTTGCACAGGTAGGATTGGCAGAAAGAGCGAAAGATAAAGTGGCAGGTTTTTCTCAAGGCATGAAGCAACGATTGGGCATTGCCATCGCACTTGTACATCAACCCCAACTGATTATTCTGGATGAGCCAACCAATGGTCTGGATCCACAGGGTATTGCTGATATCAGGCACCTGATTATCCACCTCAGCACGCAAATGAAAAAAACAGTAATTGTATCCTCTCATCTGTTAAGTGAAATAGAGCAGGTGGCTACGCAATTGCTGATTATTCACCGAGGCAAAAAGATTAAAGAGGGCAAGGCCACCGAATTATTCGATCCTGCACAAACTGTGGTGCAGTTGAATACGCAGCAAAACGAACAAGCATGGGCTCTTTTGCAATCTTCTCCTTGGAAGCCTTGTCTAGAGCGGATTACTGCCGAGGGCATTATTGTAAAAATAGATCGTAGACAGATTCCTGCATTGCATCAGTCGCTGGTGCAATTACAAATACCCCTGATTTCATTACAGCCCCGGCATTCGCTGGAGGATTATTTTTTACAAGTTACTACCCCTGGATATGTGGACACTCTTTCAAATTGAGGTATATAAAATATTCCGTCGTCCACGAACGTACATTGCATTCGCGGCTATCACCGGCTTAATTGGTATTATACAGTTTGGATTAAAGCTGGATGGAGATCAGTACGTAGAGTTTATGATGCGGGATATAACTTCGTCTATTACCATCGAAGGCAACATATTAAATGGCTACCAGGTTTGTTATATAGTTTTACAGGTGTTATTGGTTCATGTGCCCTTGCTGATTGCATTAGTTGCAGCTGATATGATTTCTGGTGAAGCCAATATGGGAACCCTGCGTTTATTGCTCACCAAGCCCATCAGCCGCGATGCTTTTTTAATCGCCAAGTTTATGGCCACTTTGGTATATACGCTACTCCTGCTGATCTGGTTGGCTATACTCGCATTATTCTTGAATATGCTGATTTTTGGCACCGACGATTTGTTTTTACTTAAGAGTAGTTATGTAGTTCTCCTGCGCGAAAATGATATCTTCTGGCGATATTGCGGCGCTTTTGCTTTTGCAGCACTCGCTATGAGCACAGTGGCAGCCTTAGGCTTTTTATTGAGTCTGTTTGCTAACAATTCTATCGGGCCCATCGTGGCTACTATGAGTATCATCGTTTTTTTAACTATACTCAGTACCCTGAATATTCCTTTATTCAGTTATGTAAAGCCCTATTTATTTACAACCCATATGATTGGGTGGAAAGAATTTTTCGACATTAAAGTAAATGCCTCTAATGAAGCCATAACAGGTACTATACAAAATCCCATGCGAATCATTCAATCGGCAGGGGTATTGTTGGTTCATATTGTGTTATTTCTGTTCATCTCATTATGGGTATTTCGTAAAAAAGATATTCTTAGTTAATTATAGTAGGGCGTATGAAGAAAATAAATTTTTTAGTCTTGAGTTGTCTGCTGGTAGTGGGTATTCAGGCCCAGGATATGACGCCCCTCGTGCAAAAAGTGCGGGCGAAAATTGAGCAGGTAAAAGATTATGTAGCAATCGGTACTATGAAGACGGATGTGTCTTTTATTAAAGCCCCGATAGGAAAAGTAAAAGTATATTTTAAAAAACCCGATCAGTTTTCTATCAAAAAAGAGGGCGGTATCTCTTTGTTGCCCAAGGGTGGCGTTTCTATCAACATGAATTCGATACTGGCCACTAGTTCTTTTGTGGCACTGTATGCAGGTGAGTCGGTAGTGGATGGAATAAAAACCCGGGTAGTAAAATTGCTCCCCATGAATGAAAATAGTGAGGTGATTTTAACCACTTTGTATATTCAAGAAGCTACCTTATTGGTTTTAAAAGCGGTTACCTCCACCCGCGAAAATGGCACCTACGAAATCACCCTGCAATATGGTGCCTATCAGCAATATGGGTTGCCGGATAAAGTGATTTTTAGCTTCAATACGAAAGACTATAAATTACCTAAGGGTATCACCCTCGAATTTGAAGAGGAAGCCAAGCCCCTCACGGAGGCAGAGAAAACAAAAAACCGAAAAGGGCGCGTGGAGATTACCTATGCTTCTTACTCCATCAATCAGGGATTGGCGGATGCAGTATTTAAAAAATAATGGCAGTAGAATTTTTGATCAAAGGAGTGTAACCTGCCAGTTTGTTTCAAATGTAGCTCCGGCCTGTAAAGTACAAATCCCTTCTTTTTCTTCCAATTTGCCCGATGCCGAAGCGGAATCAGCTATCCCATGCCACGGTTCTAAACAAATAAAGGGTGCATTTCGGGCACTCCAGATACCAAAATAGGGTGTGTTGGGAAAATAAAAATCCAAAGCGCGTTTACCGGAATGGCTGGCCAGTGTAATCTTATTCGATTGCAGATTTTTAAATACCAGCGCATCACCATAAAACAATTCGGGATACAGGGCTAACTGTTTGGTTTGATTAAAAAATGGTTTCGGTTCCGAATGAATCAGTGCATCTGATGTTAATGGATAGATGGGTGCATTTTCGGGCTCAGAAAATTCGAGAAAATAATCGGTATAGGGAATGGAAGGCTCAAGCGGTAGCGCAAAAGCTGGATGAGCCCCCAATGAAAAAAGCAGGGGGGAAATCCCGGTGTTTACAACAGTATAGGTTACCGCAAGCCTTGCCTCAATCAACGTATATTGAATGGTAAGTTGAAAAGGAAAGGGGTATACCTGCAGGGTTGTTGCATCTTCTTGTAATTGAAACAGTAAGGTATCGCTTGACTTACTGATAAGCGTAAAATCTTTTTCTCTGGCAAAACCATGCCTTGGTAGCACATAGTTTTTATCTTTCCAGCTGTATTGGTTGTTTTTCAGGGTTCCTACAATAGGGAATAAAACAGGACTGGTTTTACCCCAGAAGGCAGGATCTCCCTTCCATAAATAAGCAAGATTATGTTCAAGATTAAAGAGCTCGTTCAGCTCGGCTCCCCGTGCAGCTACGCGAATGCGCATATGCTGATTAGCGATTTCAAACAACTCACCCGGCATTATCTTTCGTTTTCTTCAATTCTTTCGTCAACCGAGTTGGCAATCATACGGGCACTGATTTTTTTAAGCGGGTTACTGCGCATTTCTGCATAGCCCATTCGTTGGCGGAAAATTTCAATGCCTTCAAAAACGGCTGCCATCATCGAGCTGGGGTCGGCCTTGCCCTTGCCAGCAATATCAAATGCTGTGCCGTGGTCGGGACTAGTGCGGATAGCCGGAAGGCCTGCGGTATAGTTTACACCTTCGCCAATAGATAAACTTTTAAAGGGAATCAATCCCTGATCGTGGTACATGGCCAGAATACCGTCGAATCTTTCGTGGTGGCCGCGGGCAAAAAATCCATCGGCAGCATAGGGGCCAAATACCAACATTTGTTGACGTGCTTCTTTAAGGGCAGGCAACACAATCGATTCTTCTTCTTTACCAATTAATCCCTGATCACCTGCATGGGGATTTAGTCCCAGCACGGCAATGCGGGGCTTGGAAATGCCAAAATCTTTTTGCAGACTTTGGTTTAATATAGAAAGTTTCGAGTGAAGTGCCTCTTTGGTAACGGCTTTAGCAGCATCTTGTAAGGGAATATGTTCCGATAAAACACCAATACGCATATTATCAGATACCATCATCATCAACACATCTGATACCTGAAAGATTGTTTTAAAATAAGGGGTATGCCCGGTAAATGGGAATTGTTCGGAATAAATATTTTTCTTGTGAATAGGGGCGGTTACCAATAGTTGAATTTGTTTATCTCGTAGCGCCTGGGTAGCTGTTTGAAGGGAAAGCAGGGCATATTTTCCACCACTTTCGTTTAATTCACCTGGATGGATTTCTACTTCTTCTTCCCAGCAATTGAAAAGGTTAACCTGTTTTGCAAAGGGCCGGGTTAGATCTTTTAGTTGGGTATAGTTTAGGGTATATTCGGGTAAGCCCTTGCGATAAAAATTGAGCGCTTTATTGTTGCCAAAAATGAGGGGGGTACAAAAATCCAGCAGTCGGCTGTCGGAAAGGGTTTTTATCAGCAGTTCTATGCCAATACCATTCAGGTCGCCGGTTGTAAAACCAATTACGGGTTTTTGGGTTTCGATGCTCATGATTCAAATTTGAATGTAAAAATACACATTCTGCCTCAGTATATTGCCGAATGGAATTTACGAGGGCAATACAGATACAGCCGGCAAGGTAAATACTGTACTTTTGCGTATGCAGTATACGCTGAAAAAATCGCTGGGGCAGCACTTTCTAATTAATGAAGCAATTTGCCGGCAACTGGTGGAGGTTTGGAAAGAAACCAATGGCAGTCGCCTGCTAGAAGTGGGGCCCGGTGGTGGTGCACTTACCCGATTTTTGTTGAAACTAGAAGGGGTAGACTTTAAAGCAGTTGAGCTGGATGAAGAAAAAGTAATCTATCTGTTGAAAAACTATCCTGCTTTAACTGGAAAATTATTACGGGGTGATATATTACACCTTCCCTTACCCTTTACCGAACCATTTACCCTGATAGGAAATTTTCCCTATAATATTTCTACGCAGATTGTATTTCGGGTATTGGAATGGAAGGATACCGTTCCGGTAATGATTGGCATGTTTCAGAAAGAAGTAGCCGAAAGAATCGTTTCTGCACCCGGTAGCCGGGTATATGGAATATTAAGTGTGTTGGTACAGGCTTATTACGAAGCCGAATATTTATTTGATGTAGGCCCAGAAAGTTTTCAACCACCTCCCAAAGTAATGAGTGGGGTAATTCGGCTAAAAAGGAAAACGCAAGAGATGCCGGTTAAATCGGAAAGAGCTTTATGGGTATTGGTGAAAACAGCATTTAACCAGCGAAGAAAAATGCTGCGCAATGCCGTAAAAAGTTTGTTCGATGAAACTGTTTTACAAGATTCGGTGTTTGATAAAAGAGCAGAGCAATTATCGGTAGAGGATTTTGCCCGACTAACTTTTTTAATGAAATAATTGAATGGATAACTAATATGGCGCCCCTTGTGTTAATTACTGCCCCGGCACATCCCTGCTTACAGGAAGGCCTCGAAAAGGCAGGTTATATCGTAGAGCAACATCTGCGGCCTTCACCTGAATGGTTGAGAGAACATATACATCGCTTTACCGGCATGGCGGTATCAACCCAACCTGTAATTGACCGAATGTTATTAGAGGCGGCTACCCAACTTACATGGATTGCCCGTTTGGGAAGCGGAATGGAACATATTGATGTTGATTATGCAGCATCTAAAGGAATTGCATGCATCAGCAGCCCCGAAGGCAACTGCGGTTCTGTTGGCGAACATGTATTGGGAATGTTATTAAATTTACTCAAATGCATGCAATGGAGCGCCGAAGAAGTGAAAGAAGGGAAATGGATTCGGGATATGCAAAGAGGGCAGGAGTTAAGTGGAAAAACCGTGGGTATCATTGGATATGGACATACCGGTGCAGCTTTTGCCCGTTTACTTTCCTCCTTTGATGTACTGGTATTGGCGCATGATAAGTATAAGCAAGGATTTGCGAATGAATATGTTCGGGAAGCTTCGCTGGCGCAAATACAACGATATGCCAATGTGGTAAGTTTACATCTTCCGCTTACGGCAGAAACCCGGCATTATGCGGATGCTGATTTTTTTGCAGCATTGCAACAACAACCTTACTTTTTAAATACTGCCCGAGGTGCATTGGTAAATACACCCGACTTATGTGCAGCCCTTGAGCAACAACAAATTTGTGCTGCCGGTTTGGATGTGCTGGAGAATGAACAACCTGCAACTTATACCGAAGAAGAAAGTAGGCACAAAAATTATTTACTACAACATAAACGGGTATTAATTACGCCACATATTGCCGGGTATAGCCAGGAAGCTTTCAGAAAAATGGCGGAAGTGATTTTGCGTAAACTCGGCATCTAATTTTTTTAGCGCAGATATTATTTTGCCTGATAGCAGTTTTATGCAGTTTTAACGACTATTTTTTTTTGATGCCTACAGATAATGAATGGGTAGCATATTATATAATTAATTAATGTATTATTATTTTCAACACATTTAACTACCTTTAAACAGAAAGATTTTTTAACTTTGTGTGTTACAACGCCTCATACAACTGTGGCGTTGTATTTTTTTTACCTGACCTAAACGGAAAGCTATGGCAGACGCAAATATGTATGTGACCAAGGAAACGTTTGAAAAAATGCGCGAGGAGCTTCAGCGAATGAAGTCGGTAGACCGTCCGGCTTCGTCTAGGGCTATAGCGGAGGCAAGAGAAAAGGGCGACCTAAAAGAGAATGCAGAGTATGATGCGGCCAAAGAGGCGCAGGGTATGCTGGAAGCAAAGATCAAGCAATTGGAAGGTATGATTGCCAATGCAAAAATTGTGGATACCAATTCGATTGATACCAGTAAGGTTACCATATTAACCAAGGTTACCATCACCAATATGTTGAATAATAAGGTGCTTACTTATCAGATTGTTGGAGAGAAAGAAGCTGATTTGAAGCAGGGAAAAATATCTGCTGGTTCGCCAATAGGAAAGGGTTTGATGGGAAAAGTGCGGGGTGATATCGCGGAAATTCAGGTGCCTACAGGCTTATTGAAGTTTCGTATAGACGATATCAACATTTAATCGGAATGGCGTACATTTATTCTTCATAATATTTTCATGACTGTATTTTCTAAGATTATTTCCGGTGCGATTCCGAGTTACAAGATTGCTGAGAGCGAACATTTTTTTGCCTTTCTGGATATATATCCACAGGTAGAGGGGCATGTGTTGGTGGTACCAAAAGTAGAAACAGATAAATTTTTCGATTTGGGGGATACCTATCTTGCCGAGATGTTATTATTTGCCAAGCCGATAGCCCAGGCTATTGAAAAAGCATTTCCCTGTAATCGTTGTGGCATGATGGTATTAGGATTAGAAGTGCCCCATGCTCACCTTCATTTACTGCCTATCAACACTGTTTCTGATATGAATTTCAACCGAAACAAGCTTACCGTAACACATGGAAAGCTGCAGGAGATTCATCAGAAGATTCTGGCAGCTATGGCCGAGTAATTATCCGATTATTTTTTTCCGGAAACCCGATTTGGGTGCTGTTTGGCAAAATCTTCCCAGCCCGATAATTTCTTTTTATTTCCTGATTGTAGGATACTGCTTCCTTGGTAATGGTGACAAAGGGCTACTGAGAGGGCATCAGTTGCATCGTAATAGCGGGGTTGTTCTTCTATTTGTAAAATACTTTGTAGCATTTTCCACACCTGGTCTTTATTGGCATTTCCATTTCCGGTGATAGATTGTTTTACTTTTTTTGGGGAGTATTCGGTAACCGGTATGCTGGCTTGCATAGCGGCTGCGATGGCAACTCCCTGTGCCCGCCCTAGTTTTAGCATACTCTGCACATTCTTTCCAAAAAAAGGGGCTTCAATGGCAAAGGCTCCGGGATGATAGAGACGTATTAACTCGGCTACTTTTTGATGAATCAGGTGAAGCCGTTCATAGATGTCTTTCACATTAGATAATTTTAGCACATCCATCAATAATACCTGGGGATTGCCTTTATCTACCTTTAATAAAGCGTATCCCATTAATAAGCTTCCCGGATCGATTCCTAAAATGATGTTGGCCTGTTTCATCGCAACATGAAAATACACTCTTTCTGCATGTGGATGCACGGCTTGGGGTATTTTTTATCGGGTTCTAACAATTTATGTAACGAAGGAAGCGCTAAATCAGGTTGGCGTAATATTCCATCTTTTCTATCTCCGCCGAAACCTCGTTCTTTGCAGTATCATTATGGTTACTCTTTCTCCCAAGGTAAAAAAGCTTATCAATTATGTAGTGGGGCCACTACTATTCTGCTGGCTGGTATATTCTATTACCCTGCAAATACGAACGCAACAGAATCTGGCCCACTCGCGGGAAGTGATTTGGGAAGCCTTTGCGTGGAAGCATGCCGGTACCTGGCTAATCGTTTGCGGATTGATGTTACTAAACTGGGGGATAGAATCGTATAAATGGCGATTATTGGTAAGCGGGCTCGAAAAAGTTTCTTATTTGCGGGCTGTACGGGCGGTGTTTACCGGACAGGCATTGGCTTTTTCTACCATCAATCGGTTAGGAGAATCTGCCGGCCGGGCATTATTTCTTTCTGATGGAAACCGGATTCGGGGGGCTGTGCTGTCTGTAGCAGGCAGTATGAGTCAATTACTGGTTACGGTAATTGCCGGCTGGCTGGCCCTGCTTTATATTGTTTTTGGGCATCCTGAGATATCCCTTTTTATGGGTGAATCATCTGCTGCGTTAGAACGGGGGAGCTTAATTTTTTTTACCGCTGTGATAATTTTACTCTGGATTATTTATTTCCACCCTGCTGCTGTGGTGAGCACCCTGGAAAAGATTCCTTTAGTAAAGAAATTCGATTTTTTTCTGGAAAAATTAGCAGCCTTACCTACCGCAGGTTTAACAACTATTTTACTACTTTCTGCTCTTCGCTTCGTTATATATACAGCCCAGTATCTGTTGCTCTTTCAGCTTTTTGGGGTAGAGCTCAACTGGCTTACCGGGGCGGCACTGGTTTCGTTGATGATGTTATTGCTGGCACTGGTTCCTACCATAGCCCTGGCTGAATTGGGCTTCCGGGGGCAAATCAGTTTACGACTTTTTGCCCTGGTAAGTGCTAATTATGCAGGCATCATGGCCACTGCGGCAGGTATCTGGGTAATAAATCTGATTATTCCGGCATTGGCAGGGAGTTTGCTGGTGCTGGGTATACGTATCTTCACCAAAAAAAAGCGGTGAACTTTATGAAAAAAGGCTTACTGATAGTGCTATTTTTTGTGGCTGCTGCTTTTTCACCGCAGGGAGAAGAGTTTTGCGGAGGTATTCGTAATTTTTCATTTCGGGATGGGGAACAGGTAGATTTTCATGTGTTTTATACCGTAATTGGCATCTATGTGCATGCAGGCAATGCCCAGTTTTCAGTGAAGTCTATTACCCACCAGCAAAAACCAGCTTATCAGTATGTGGGAACCGGTAGCAGTAATTCGGGGTATGACTGGATTTTTAAAGTACGTGATCGATACGAATCCATCGTAGATACGGCTACCCTACAGCCCCTGCAGTTTATCAGAAATATTGAAGAAGGTAGTTTTAAAAAATACGAGAACATCACATTCAATCACCAGACACATGTGGCCACCACTACCGAAAAAACCTATAAGATACCTAATTGTATACAGGATGTTTTGAGTGCCATTTATTATGCCCGTAATATCAATTTCAATAAATATCAGCCGGAAGATAAAATTCCATTTTCTATGTTCTTGGATAATGAGGTATTTAATCTCTACATCAAATACCAGGGAAAGGAAGTAATTAAAACACGGTATGGCACTTTTAATGCTATTAAATTTAGACCCCTGTTGGTTAAGGGTACTTTATTTGAGGGAGGCGAAAAAATGACCGTTTGGGTAAGTGATGATGCGAATCACATTCCGTTACGAGTGGAAAGTCCAATTGTGGTGGGTAGTATCAAAGCTGATATGATGGGATATAGAAATCTTCGCTATCCACTTTCCTCACTTATCTCTGCCCGCAAGTAATTAGATTGCAAAATAGTCGGATAATTTTCCCACTTGGTTTTTTCGAATCCCCTTATCTGTGATCTGCAAATTGCAGCATTCTGTATCTAAATCGTGTTCAAAAAATAGCCAGTAGTTTTCTTCTAATGCTTCTTGCAAGAAACATTTTTTTTCTTGCAGGGTTGTATAAGGAAATAAATCATAGGCCATAATATAGGGTAAGCCGATATGGTGTATGGATGGAATCAAATCGGCCATATACACTATTGTTTGCTGCCCTATTTTAATCTGGGGCAACATCATGGCACGGGTATGTCCGTGTACGATGCGCAAGCTGATATGCTCCGAAAAAGGGATGGAGGCCAGTCTGCCAGTTGGATGCATATCGGGCTCCGGCACCTCTACAAAATGTAGTTGGCCGGCTGTTTGCATGGGCAATAGGTTTTCCTTTAAAAAGGAAGCCCGTTCCCGCTCATTGGGTTCAATCGCCCATTGCCAGTGGAGGGGGTTGGTCCAATATTTCGCATGGGGAAAAGCGGGTAACAGCTGATCATCTTTTTTGAGTACACTTCCTCCACAATGATCAAAATGCAGGTGGGTGTGAATTACATCGGTTATATCTGCTGGTTTTATGCCATACTTAGCCAGAGAGCTTTCTAGTGTTTCGGTACCATGCAGATGGTAGTGCGAAAAAAATTTGGCATCTTGTTTATTTCCTAAGCCGGTATCAATTAAAATTTTCCGATCTCCTTCCTCAATCAGTAAACATCTTAGAGACCAGCTAACTAGATTATGCTCGTCGGCAGGATTCAATTTCTGCCACATTACTTTTGGAATTACCCCAAACATGGCTCCGCCATCTAACTTAAAGTATCCGGTATCTATCGTAGTAATTTTCATCTGTTAATTTGTTTTTCTTCTTTTTTTTGCGCCTCACGGGTGATGTATAGCATCAGTAAGCCGAGTACAAAAAAGCTCATCACTATCAGCACCGAGTTTCTTTGTGAACCCGTTTGTTCGTTGATGATTCCAAAACTGAACATGCCGATGATGATGGCAACTTTTTCTGTTACATCATAAAAGCTGAAAAATGAAGTAGTGTCTTTAGTTTCGGGCATCAGTTTCGAATAGGTACTTCTGCTAAGCGATTGAATACCCCCCATTACAAATCCAACTAATACGGCTAGTATATAAAACTGATTGATACCATTTTTGGGAATCGTATATCCCTGGTAACATAGGCCAATCCAAAAAAGCACCGTAAGCATCAGAGTATTCAGGTTACCGATTTTTTTAGAAAGGCTGGAGAGTATAAATGCACCGGGGATAGCCACTAGCTGAATGATTAATATTGCAACAATCAGGTTAGTAGTTGGAATGTTGAGTTCACCCTTTCCATAGAGGGTTGCTGCCAGCATAATTGTTTGCACGCCCATGTTATAAAAGAAAAACGACAGCAAGAATTTTTTTAATATGGGTAAGTGGGTAAGTTGCTGCCATACTTTTTTTAGTTCGCGGTATCCTCCGGTTAATACTTGGGTATGTTCCACATCAACCAGCGGCTGGCTTTTGGGTAAACGGTTTATAGCTATTTGTCCAAATCCCAACCACCAAACACCAACCAGTAAAAAAGACCACTGAGAACCCTCTGCGGGAGTCATCCCAAACAAATCAGATTTAAGCACCAATACAAAGCAGACGATTTGTAAAAGTACACTGCCAATATAGCCCATCATATAACCTCGGGCACTCACGCGGTCTCTGTCTTCCGGTGCTGCAATTTCGGGCAGGTAAGAATTGTAAAAAACAAAGCTGCTCCAAAATCCGATGCAGGCAATAATCATGCATGCCAATCCAAATGCTAGGTTGCTGCTATTGTAAAAGAACAGGGCACTGCATCCGATACTTCCCAGGGTGCAGAAAAAGCGGAGAAATTTTCGTTTATTTCCTCTCGAATCGGCAATGGAAGATAGTACGGGCGATAAAATGGCCACCACCACAAAAGCTACCGCCAATGCATAATTGTACAGGGAGGTGTTTACATATTCGCGGCCAAAGAGCCGAACGGTATCTATCGGAGTATTTTCGTTGCCATCGCCGGTAATACTTTCAAAATAGGCTGGGAAAATGGTGGAAGTGATTACGAGGTTATATACGCTGTTGGCCCAGTCGTACATAGCCCAACCGTTAATTACTTTTTTTGAAGCAGTTTGCATAATTCATCCGTATTTAAAATAGGGAAGCCGCCTGCAGATACCATCGCAGTATAGGGGCAACCAACCCAACTGAATTTTAAATATAATGAAATAATACCAGTACCAGCAAAACAGTACCTACTATCACCCGATACCAGCCGAAGAGCCGGAAACCCTGTTTTTGTAAAAAACCGATAAAAAATTTAATAGCTACCATCGCTACCACAAAGGCCACTATATTTCCTACTAATAGTAATTGCAGGTTATGCGCGTTGGTTAGTAATTCGGGATTTTCCTTCCACGCTTTTAATAATTTATAACCGGTGGCAGCGGCCATAGTGGGAACAGCCAGAAAAAAAGAAAATTCGGCCGCCAGTTGTCGTGTCATTTGCTGCTGCATACCTCCAATAATACTAGCCGCACTTCTGCTAGTTCCGGGTACCATGGCCAAACATTGCCAGATGCCCGTCATAAAGGCCCTCCGATAACTGATATCCTTTTCCTCGGTAATTGGATGGGTGCTATGGAAAAACTTATCTATAAGCAAAAGAATGATTCCCCCGATCAACATAGTAATCGCAACCGTAAGCGGACTCTCTAGCAGGGCATCAATTTTTTTAGAGAAAATAAATCCTAATACTAAGGCCGGAATAACAGCAACAATCAGTTTCAGATAGAAGTTGAATTTATTCAGGGGAAAAAATTTATTCCGATATAAAACCACTACCGAAAGTATCGCCCCCAACTGGATGCATACTTCGAATAGCTTGGTAAATTCATCATCAGCTATCCCCAGCAGTGAACTGGTGATTATCATATGTCCGGTAGAAGAAATGGGCAAGAATTCCGTCAGACCTTCTACGATGGCTATTAGAATACTTTCAAAAAAAGTCATAGTGGGTAATTATATTGTAATTTTCGTACGAGAAGAAATAAAGATAGTTGATTTGTAAAAAGCCCCGTATATAAAAAAAGCGGTGTTTCCACCGCTTTGATATATTTATCCTTCTGTTTGTTTTGGCTTTTTAAAGATGGCATAAATTTCAATCAATAAACCGGCTACAATAACAATTGGCGCTATGGTAATCCGAGTTTTGCTGTACACCAGGTTTGGATCGAAGTTATTGGGATCAGGATTTTTGCCCCCTGCCATTAAAAACATGCCTAGGGCAATAACTACTCCGCCAATAAGCATCCAGGTATAGTTTTCTTTATTAAAAAGGGGCGCTGAATGGTTGGGTTTCAGGTTGCTCATATAGGTATGTTTTAGCGGGTGTTAGGTACAAATGTAATCAATCCGGCGACTAATACAAATCGTCGAGTTTCATTTTTAGGTATTTCAATACACTTCGGTGGGTGCTATATACCGAAATGCCCACACCAATAAGCATTAGCCCTCCAAAAAGCAATAAATTTAATTCTATACTACGGATAGCTTTCAGTTCCGGCACACGACTTTCTGCCCAGCCAATAATGATGAGTAGCAATATTATGGCGATTCCGGAGCTAATAAGGCCATTTAACAATGCCCGCAGATTTAGTGGCCGGGCTATAAAGCTTCGGGTGGCCCCTACCATCTGCATGGTTTTGATAATAAACCGGTTGCTGAACATGGCTAGGCGGATGGTATTATCGATGCTGAAAATTACAATCACGCATAAAATAACGGCGATTACCAGAAACAGCAGCCCAATTTTGGAGGCCCGTTCATTGAGGTTTGAGACCAGGTTTTGCGGGTATTGTAAATCTGTAATCTGGTCGCCATATGCCTGCATCAGTTGGGTTGATATGCCCCGTAAACTATCCTGGTTAACATAATCCGCTTTGGCATAAAAATCGATGCTTTCTGGTAAGGGGTTTACATCCAAGATTTTTGCCCAGTCTTCGTTATTCTCTTTATTCCAGATGGCTTTGGCAGATTCTTTATCTACATAGGTAACATTCTTTGCATAGGGTTGGCTGCTAATAAATGCCTGAATTTGACTAATAGTATCTTTATTGAGGGTTCTCAGGTAAGCACTGATGCGGATATCTTCTTTAAAGGCATTACCCACCGACCGGATATTCAGAAAGAACCAGCCCATAATACCCATGATTAGTAATACCAGCGCTACGCCGATAATAGAATAAATAAAATTGGGTTTGCTCCTTTTTAGCGATGATGAACCGGCTGCGGGCATACTTCAGAATTAACAGGTTAACAATGGATTGCTTTTTTCAGTGGCTATCCGGGTGCAAATGTACTGTTTTGTAGGCTAATGCCGTACATTTGCAGCCATCTGTACATGCAATTTAACGTCTGTAAATTAAGGTATTGATTGGGGGCAGGGGGTTAAAAATATGTTAGTATTTACAACCGGTATTCCCAAAAATTGTAAAGATGGATTTTGCCGGGTTGCAGATGGATGCCTCTTGTAAATGAAAAGCCCCTGGCTGTTGAATGAAATATTATGGAATACAATTTTCGATCGATTGAAAAAAAATGGCAGTCCCACTGGCGGTCTTCCGGAATTTATCAAGTAAGTAATCAATCTACCCGCCCCAAATATTATGTGCTGGATATGTTTCCCTACCCCAGTGGCGCGGGTTTGCATGTAGGCCATCCCTTGGGTTATATTGCCTCCGATATTTTCAGTCGCTATAAAAGATTGCAGGGCTATAATGTTCTGCATCCAATGGGGTATGATGCTTTTGGATTACCCGCCGAGCAATATGCCCTTGAGCATGGGGTACATCCGGCCAGCAGCACGAAAAAGAATATCGATACATTTCGGGCGCAATTAGATAATATAGGTTTCTGCTACGACTGGAGTAGAGAAGTGCGTACCTGTGAACCTGCATACTATCAGTTTACCCAGTGGATTTTTTTACAACTATTTAATAGCTTTTATAATCGCACTCTACAAAAAGCCCAACCCATTTCTTTGCTTAAAGAAGTTTTCGAAAGGGAAGGCAATCAACAGCATGTTTGTCCTGCCAACGAACATCTGCTATTTTCTGCCGCCGATTGGCAGGCTTTTTCTGAAAAGCAACAAGAAGATATGTTGATGAATTACCGGTTGGCTTTTTGCGGATATGGAGAGGTGAACTGGTGTGAGGCTTTGGGAACCGTGCTGGCGAATGATGAAGTGGTAAATGGGGTTAGTGAAAGAGGTGGCCATCCCGTAGTAAAAAAAATGTTACGCCAATGGTATCTGCGGATAACCGAGTATGCCAATCGTTTACTGGAAGGGCTAGGGACTATTGATTTTTCGGATGCCATGAAGGAAATGCAATCCAACTGGATTGGAAAATCTTATGGTGCCGAAATCCGTTTTGCATTGGCATCGGGTGATCAGCCGATTGAAGAAACCTTAACGGTATATACTACGCGTCCGGATACTATTTTCGGTGTTGATTTTATGGTGGTTGCGCCAGAACATCCCGTTATTGACAAATTAGCTACTCCTGAAACGCAAGCTGCTGTTAACAGTTATCTGGCATATGTAAAAAGCAGAAGTGACCGTGAGCGGCAGGCTGAGAAAAAAATCAGTGGCTGCTTTAGTGGAGGATATGCGATACATCCTTTTACCGGCAAAAAAATTCCGGTATGGATTGCCGAGTATGTATTGATTGGATATGGTACCGGAGCAATAATGGGCGTGCCCTGTGGAGATGATCGCGATTTTCGTTTTGCGCAGCATTTTACTATCCCGATTACAAATATTATAGGGGAGCATTTTAATGGAACTACCGCCAATGCTACCAAGGACGCAGTTTTACAGGAGAGTGATTTTTTAAATGGCATTGTAATGCAAGATGCCATTCCGATGGTATTGCAAAAGATCGCAGCCATGGGTATTGGTCGCCAGAAAGTAAATTATAAAATGCGCGATGCCTCCTTTAGCCGGCAGCGATATTGGGGCGAGCCATTCCCTATCCGCTGGGATAATGGAATCGCAAGACCATTGGACGAATCTCAATTGCCGCTATTATTGCCGCAGGTAGAAACCTATCAACCCGGTCCGGATGGAGAAGGCCCCCTGGCCAATATTCCCCAATGGGTAAGCGAACAACTAGAAACCAACACCATGCCCGGTTATGCGGGTAGTAGCTGGTATTTTTTACGGTATATGGATCCACACAATCGCGCAACTTTTTGCAGTCGCGAAGCCAGTGATTATTGGAACCAGGTAGATTTATACATCGGCGGTACCGAGCATGCAGTAGGGCATTTATTGTATAGCCGTTTCTGGACCAAAGTAATGTTCGACCTTGGACATATTGGATTTCAGGAGCCGTTTAAAAAATTGTTGAATCAGGGAATGATTCAGGGCAGCAGTCGGTTTATGTATCGCTTATTATTAACGGCAGACAAAAAAGTAATTGAGCATTTCACCGCTAATATCCTCGTATCGAATGGCTACCGTACAGGCTATGAGTCGGGTAGTTTAGGGATGAAAGCTTTGCTAGATATTGTTCAGCAACAGGTACCTGATACAATTATTGATAAATCAGCCGACGGTATTTTATTTCAGCCGATTCATGTAGATGTAAATTTTGTGGATGGACTCGAATTGAATCTCACCGCTTTACAAACCTGGAGAAATGGGGAATATGCAGCGGCTGCCTTTGTGTTGGAGGATGGAAAATATATTTGTGGGGCAGAGGTAGAGAAAATGTCGAAATCGAAATTCAATACCGTAAATCCGGATGAACTAGTAGAGAAATATGGTGCAGATACTTTCCGTATGTATGAAATGTTTTTAGGCCCGGTAGATCAGAGTAAACCTTGGGATACCAAGGGTATTGAAGGGGTACATCGGTTTGTAAAAAAATTATGGCGCTTGTTTTTTGATGAGCAAAAAGGAAGTGTAATTACACAGCAAGCCCCTACAGCTGCAGAGTTAAAAGTGCTGCACAAAACCATCAAAAAGATTGCCGACGATACTGAGCGCTTTAGTTTTAATACGGCGGTAAGTACATTTATGATTGCCGTGAATGAGTTGAGTGATTTGCAATGCCATTCCGCCGCTATACTCGAACCCTTTTTGATTTTGCTTACACCCTATGCACCCCATGTGAGTGAGGAGTTGTGGAGTGTGTTAGGGCATACCGATTCTATTCTGGATGCCTCTTTTCCGATTTTTGAAGCGCAGTACGTAGCAGAATCTGCTAAGGAATATCCGGTGAGTGTAAATGGAAAAGTGCGTGCCAATATATTAATTAATCTGGATGCCTCTGAAGCAGAGGTACAAGAAATGGTGTTGCAGCATCCAATGATTATAAAATGGATGGAGGACAAGCCATTGAAGAAATTCATTTTTGTAAAAGGTCGGATGGTGAATGTGGTTGTGTAAGGCTCCCTTATAGGCATCTCAATAATTTCTCTATGCAAATAAGTTTACCTCCGGTAACTGAATGTTTTTCTGTAATACCCTATCAGCCCGGGAAAACGCGCATTCAGCGCTGGGATTTATCAGAGAACTATACTGCATTAACCCCTGAAATTTTTACCAACCTTTCTGCTTTTACAGATTTTATAGAACAAAAGTTACAAAACGAAGAAGCAGATTTTGGAATTGGTGGGTATAACGAATTACGAGGCATCTATGCCCGCAGTGGTGTTTTTGGAACGTCCGGTTCGCTCGAAGAGCCAAGGCGATTGCATCTGGGGGTTGATATATGGGGACCCGCCCTTACTCCTGTTTATGCGGTGTATGATGGAGTTGTTCATAGCCAGGCTTTTCATCCCGAATTGGGTAACTACGGGGGTGTGGTTATTTTACAGCATAGCTATCAGGGAAATCATTTTTATACTTTATACGGACACTTAACGGAGCAGAGCGTCTATCATTTTCAGCCGGGAGAAGCCATTCAAGGCGGCAGGGTAGTGGGTGCTTTCGGTAATCCTACAGAAAATGGCGGTTGGCCGCCACACTTGCATTTTCAATGTATGCTTTCTATGGAAAATTGGGTGGGCGATTATCCCGGGGTTTGCAAATGGAGTGAGCGGGATAAATATTTACAAAATTGTCCGGATCCGGCGCTGGTGCTTCGGTGGGTTTAAGCAAAAGGGGAAGTACAAGTTTCTATCCAAGTACACCGTTCCGTTGCATTTTTATCGAAAATTGTCAGTGTAATATCTATTTTTACGGTAATTTGGCTAGTATACTGACAAAATTCTATATTTTTGTATAAACATAATCAAAAATGATTATACATCGTAAGCTTGAGGAAACGGTTATAGGTAAAATCGGAACCAACAAGGTAATCTTGATTTTAGGTACAAGGCGGGTAGGTAAAACCTATCTCATCAACCGAGTGAGTGAAAGGGTTACCGGAAAAAAATTGTTGCTGAACGCAGAGGATTTTGACGTTCAGGAGGTACTCAAAAAGCGAACAGTTGCCAATTATCAGCGATTAATTAATGATACCACGTTGCTTATTATTGATGAGGCACAGGCTATTCCGGAAATCGGTTCTATTTTGAAATTGATGATTGATAGTCACCCCCATTTAACTATTCTAGCAACAGGGTCTTCCTCATTAGACTTGGTAAATGCTTCAGGTGAGCCTTTAACAGGAAGGAGCTACTCATATAATTTATATCCCGTTGCTCAATTAGAATTAGGAAATAATCCTTTACAGGCGCAAGCTGATATAGACGAAAGATTGATTATAGGTAGTTATCCTGAAATTTTTCAGATAAATACCTGGATAGAGAAGGAACAATATCTGAGAGAATTGATAAACTCGTATTTATTGAAAGATATTTTATCGTATGCTGGTATCAGACAATCGCATAAGTTGATTGATTTGCTGCGGTTGATAGCGTATCAAATCGGTTCTGAGGTTTCTTACAATGAAATTTCCAATCAACTTGGTATTAATAAAGTTACAGTTGAAAATTATCTTGATCTTTTGCAAAAAGTTTTTATTTTATTTAAGCTGCCATCCTATAGCACCAATCACCGAAAGGAAATTTCAAAAGGTGTAAAATGGTATTTTTATGATAATGGAATTAGAAATGCAGTAATCAATGATTTTCGGCCAATTTCATTAAGGAATGATATGGGTATGCTATGGGAAAACTATATTATCTCCGAGAGAATCAAATTTAATGCCTACAATCAAACAGGAAGTCAATTGTATTTCTGGCGGAATTATTTACAGAGAGAAATTGATTTGATTGAAGTGAAGGATAGTCGTATCCATGCATATGAAATAAAATATGGCAAAGATAGAAAAGTGAAAATTCCTTTGGCATTTAAAACAGCCTATCCGGATGCGGATTTCTACAAAATTGATGCGGATAATTATTTGGAATTTATTATGTAATGTACAGTTGAAGTATTCAACTCAAATAAGATAAATAAATTAAAATGTTAGTACGATTTGTAAAAAAAATTTTCTTACTACTGGTAATATTCTTTGTTTTAGCTGTATTCGACGCAATCAGTTTCATCTATTTATTTTCGCTGATATTTAATAGAGGTAGTCAGACATTAAGACAATTTAATTATGATTTCTTCGTGACATATTTTCCTTATAGACTATTTGAGGTAATGATGATGCAGGGTTTTCTATTTCTATTAATTTTTGTTACATTTTTTATTTTTAGAAAAAATGATTGGTATCAAAAAAATCTTTTATTAATTGGTATATTCTTGAATGTTATTGTTTGGTCTACATTCATTGTCTCATTTAGTGGTTTTAGCCACTTTGATGAAACATTGCTGCGAAGTTTTTACATATTAATTAGAGCAAGTGTAATAGGGTGGTTGTCTACCTATTTTTTAAGACCCATTTTGTATCCATTAAAATTAGATGAGCCTACAATAGATTCTTGACTTAAAACTCTCTAAGTTACCCGGCTATATTTTCACAGGTAAAACGATTATTTTTTTGATAAAAATGATTACCAAAAAAAATTAAATAGCAGAGAGATAGTTAACTAGTGTTTTTCTCCCACTACACATTTTTCTTTAATCTCATGAAAGTCATCATGTGCCTTGGTAATCAACGAGGTTAATTCTTTGTCAGATTTTTTAGCCTTAACTGCTGCTTCAACAGCTTCGCAACTGGCTACCAATTTTTTTAAGATAGGTTTTGCAATGGCGGCATCATATCCTTTTGGAATTGGGGCAGATTCCCAAGCTTTGGCTTTATCAGTTAAATTAGCTGCATTTTCTTTAGTAGGATTTAAATTACCTTCTTCGGCTGGGTGAAATGTTTTACTCATTACTGAATGAAATTCTTCCATTTGTTTCCATGCTGGTTTTTGTGCAATGCCTGATACAGATAAAAATACAGTCAGGATAAATAAAGTTACTTGCTTCATAATGGTTCACATTTAATTGTGTAAAGGTAATAATAATAGATAGTATATGTTTCCAAGTTCTTCATAAAAGATATTATTTCCCCAACTCATCCGTAACCGCTGAATCATACACTTTAGTTCCTTGGTCATTTTTTTGAGCAGTTCGCAACATCGCGCGGGCAATATGTTCTGCCTGGATGGGAGCATATTTCTTAAGCGGGCCAATAAACAGCGGAGACAATATTGAGAATATTGCCAAACCTATCTTTTCTCCCGGTCGAGATTCTTTGCGGGGTCCGGCAATAAAGGAGGGGCGGAAAATGTGTAGGCTTTTATAACCAATCGATTGTAAGGCATTTTCTAACTCGCCTTTTACCCGACTGTAAAAGATTGATGATTTCGCATCAGCCCCCATTGAAGATACCAACAGAAATTGTTGCGAGCCTCCCCGCAATTGTATTTGTGCTAGCTGCAGGGGATAGTTATAATCCACCCGCCGAAAAGCTTCCTGCGACCCGGCTTTTTTAATGGTAGTACCCAAACAGCAGAATACATCCTCCGCAGCTACCGGTTCTTGCAGGGTTTCCCAATCCACCACTATTTCCTTCAATTTGGGATGGGTAAGTCCCGAACTTTTTCTAACATAGGCAATTATGGTGCTATATTCCGGTGACTCCAGTAAAAGGTTGAGCAAATAGCCACCGGTTAATCCGGAAGCACCTGCCAACAGGGCGGTTTTATTCATGCATGGGTTATTTTCCCAAAGGTAGGTTGAATTCTATTTAGTATTTTTGAGAAGTATGCCTGATATACCTTTGCATAATCCCGAAGCGAGTAATAACCCTGTAGAGCAGGAGTTCGAAAACGCCATTCGGCCACGTGAGATAGATGATTTTTCGGGACAGCCCCAGTTGGTTGAAAACCTGATTATTTTTATTAAGGCCGCCAAATTGCGTGGTGAAGCACTCGATCACATTTTGTTTCATGGTCCACCCGGATTAGGCAAAACTACCCTGAGCCGTATTGTAGCCAATGAGTTGGGCGTAAATATTCGAGAGACTTCCGGACCTGTAATAGAAAAGCCCGGAGACCTTGCCGGTTTGTTAACCAATTTGCAACCCAATGATGTGTTGTTTATTGATGAAATACATCGGTTGAGCACCGTAGTTGAAGAATATCTGTATGCAGCCATGGAAGATTTTCGCATCGACATCATGATCGATTCGGGCCCTAATGCACGCAGTATTCAAATCAACCTCAATCCTTTTACCCTCGTGGGGGCTACTACCCGCAGTGGGTTGTTAACGGCTCCCTTGTTATCGCGTTTTGGTATTAAGTCGCGACTCGAGTATTACCAAGCACCCGTATTACAGCAAATTATTCACCGAAGCGCTACCATTTTGCAAGTAAGTATTTCTTCGGATGCCGCAGGTGAAATCGCGCGTCGCAGCAGGGGAACGCCCCGGATAGCTAATAGTCTGCTACGCAGAGTACGCGATTTTGCGC
Source organism: Sediminibacterium sp. (assembly GCA_040403945.1). GTDB lineage: Bacteria > Bacteroidota > Bacteroidia > Chitinophagales > Chitinophagaceae > Sediminibacterium. Next base: position 22,486 of record JBBAJQ010000001.1, on the reverse strand, counting down.
AGGTATTAAATGACGGAACCATTGATTTAGGCATTACCCAACATGCCCTTAAAGCCCTACATGTAGACGAGCACGGCCTAGATGAAATGGATAACAGAATACTCGCGGCCATCATCGATAAGTTCAAGGGAGGCCCCGTAGGCATCACTACGATTGCCACAGCAGTGGGGGAAGAATCCGGAACCCTGGAAGAAGTGTACGAGCCTTTCTTAATTCAGGAGGGATTTCTGCAGCGCACACCCCGAGGTAGAGAAGCGACTGCAAAAGCTTATCAGCACCTGGGCAGGCAGGATAATCGGGGAGGGGTGCAATCCGATTTATTTAGTACGTAAACTTACTGAATCCATTAGGGAGCTACCAAGCGGAATCCATTACCGTGAATATTCACGATTTCGATATTGGTATCTTCCTTCAGGTACTTACGCAGTTTGGCGATATACACATCCATACTACGACCATTGAAATAGGTATCGCTGCCCCAGATTTTTTTCAGGGCTCTTTCCCTGGGTAATAAATCGTTCTTATGTTCGGCGAGCATCTTCAGTAAATCATTCTCCTTGGGAGATAAAGTTATTTTTTGTTCCCCATGCTTCAGTTCGCGCAGCTTGGGATTGAAATGATAGCTACCCATATCGAATTCAATATTATCATTCACACGGTTTTCTTCCTCATTTCTTTTTAAGATAGCCCGAATTTTCAGCAACAATACTTCACTATCAAAAGGCTTGGTGATGTAGTCATCCGCACCCAGCTTATAACCTTGGATAATATCTTCCTTCATGGTTTTGGCACTTAGAAAAAACAGGGGTATATCCGGATCCACATCACGAATTTCTTCGGCTAGGGTAAATCCATCCATATTGGGCATCATTACATCTAACAAACACAAATCATATTTTTCCCGTTGAAAAGCTGCCAGACCTAATCGGCCATCTCTCTCCAAAGTAATATCGAAATCATTCAGCTCTAGGTAGGTCTTCAGTACCATGCCCAGGTTGGTGTCGTCTTCGCAAAGGAGGATCTTAGTTTTTTTCGCTTCCATAGAAAAAGTTATTTAACGTGAAATAAAGATAAAACAATGCCAAATTGAGCGGTCGCGCTGCAATCTTTTGTTAAAACACACAAAATTGGTGCCAGAAACATCTTTCTAAGCACTTAGGGGGCTGTTTTTCCGTCAGTTACAAATTAGTTACTCTTTGCAAGGGCATTGAGAAAATTGTACTTTTACCCAGAAAAACAGGTGATATGCTGCTCACTTCTTCTAATAAATTTAAAAAATTACTGGTAATTGGCGATCGGGTATTAATTCGCCCTTCCCGGCCCGACGAGAAAACATCCAGCGGTTTATACCTGCCTCCGGGCGTTCAGGAAAAGGAAAAGGTGCAGCAGGGAAAGATTATCAAAACCGGTCCCGGCTATGCCATTCCCATGCCCATTGAAGATGAACCCTGGAAGTCGGATGATGAAGGGGTGAAATATGTTCCACTGCAGGCAAAGGAAGGTGACCTAGCAATTTTTTTGGTGAGTGGGGCCACCGAAGTGCTATATGAGGGAGAGAAATATTTTATCGTTCCGCAGGGTGCTATCTTGTTGTTAGAGCGCGAGGAAGATTTATAATTTTCTCAGGCTACTTATTTTTTCTGTATTCATTTTTCTCGTTTCTCCCTATTGTTTGTTCTTGTTCTAAAAATAATAATACCTCCTGCATATCTGCCTGTTCTTCTTTAGAAAAAGATGGTATCATTTCGGCCAGCATCCTTGGTTGTTCTAGCAGGTGCAGTATTTTTTTTGCGATGGCGGAAAATGCTTTCGGCGTGAGTGGTGATTGTTGTTTTCGAATACATACATCGCAAGCTCCACAATCTGCTGAGGAATTTTCTCCAAAGTAACGTAACAGATAGCGACTTCTGCATTCAGAATTATTTTCAATATACCCTATCATGGCTTTCATACGAACTAGCCAGGTATTTTTACGGGCATGGTAATGATCTAAATTAATATGTAAAAATTCTGCAGTAGCGCGGTTAAGCAGGTATTGTATTTGGGGACTATCTTTTGCCGGTTTATAATCGATAATGCCGAATGCCTGTAATTGTTTCAGCTGTAGTTTTATTTCTTCCTGTTTTGCCCGGCAAATGCGGGCCAGTTGGGTTTCGTAAATAGATACTCGAAAATCCAGTACGCCCGGATAGGTGCGAAGGAGGGCCTGCACCAGGGGCGCAGCATCCGGATACCCTTCTTCGTAGGCGCGCAATTGAGCCGTGTCGCAGGTAAACTGCACTTGTGCCGGCAAAAAAACCGAGCTGCTGAATCGGAGATGTCCTTCCTGCTCTAGCAATTGAAGGGTATTTACTACCAATAGTAAATCGTGCTTAAAACGACTGGCAAAAAGTAATAGGTCAAAATCGTGGTAACTGCCTTCTCCGCTTCCGGCGGGTACTTGTAAAAAGGCGGCCAGATCTTGATAGATTTTTTTTATTGTTTCGATGGGTGGAAATCTTTGTGCTGCCAGCCCGAGCAGCTTGTTAATCTGGGTAGGCGTGATTAATAAAATTGCTTCTGCGGGTTGTTCATCTCTTCCGGCTCTGCCTGCTTCTTGATAGTAGTTTTCTAAACATTCGGGAGCTGCCAGATGCATTACTAGTTGAACATCCGGTTTATCGATACCCATACCAAAGGCATTGGTAGCTACCATCACGCGGGTTCGGTTTTGTATCCATGCATCCTGTCTTTCATTTCTTTCTTCTTGGGTGAGCCCTGCATGATAAAAAGTTGCCGAAATAGAATTTTGTTCTAGCCAGGCTGCAATTTCCTGGGTTTGTTTTCTGGTGTTGCAGTACACAATAGTGCTTCCGGTTTTTTGTTGTAATAGTTGCACTAGTGAATGGTGGATAGATTCGGAAAGCCTACAATGGTAATGCAGATTTTTTCTTTCAAAAGAACCCTTTACTACAGCGGCATTTTTCATGTGTAGTTGCACCAATATATCATCCTGCACTGCCGGAGTGGCCGATGCGGTGAGTGCAATTAGGGGGGTGTTGGGGGGCAAATATTCTCTAAATTGGGCAATCTTTAGATAAGCAGGTCTGAAATCATATCCCCACTGCGAAACACAATGCGCCTCATCTATTGCCAATAGTCCTATGTTGATTTGTGATATTGCCTCGAGAAATGTTTCGCTAAGGATGCGCTCGGGCGATACATACAGAAATTGTATTTCGCCTGCCGCTGCCTGTTGCAGCAGATGATGTATTTCGGCATAACTGAGTCCGCTATGTATGGATGCTGCGGGAATTTTTTTTTGGTTAAGTTGGGCAACTTGGTCATTCATCAGGGCTATTAGCGGACTAACCACCACGCAAATTCCCCCTAATACTAAAGCGGGAATTTGAAAGCATACGGATTTTCCACCTCCGGTAGGCAGCAGTGCGAGGGTATCTTTACCTGCTAATATAGAATCAATAATTTCCAGTTGCCCTGGCCTGAACTGGGTATGTTTAAAGTAGGTATGTAAAAGCGTTTGGGGTGTATTCATATAGCACAGGCTTGCACAATTGATTGGAGAATTAATCAACTAACTTTTTAGCATACAAACGCAGCGAATTGATGGCCAACACTACATCGCTAAAACCCATGGCCAGGGCACTGATTGCCGGACTAAGCCAACCGATGGCTGCAATGGGAATGGCAACAATATTATATGCAAAGGCCCAGAATAAATTTTGCCGAATAGTGCGATAGGTTTGTTTGCCAAGGGCTAATGCGAGTGGAAGATTTTTTAATCCATGGTTCATCAATACTACTTGTGCACTTTGCATGGCAATATGCGAGGCATCACTCAGTGAAATGCCTAGGGTTGCTTTGGCAAGGGCCGGGGCATCGTTGATACCATCTCCCACCATGGCAACGGGCGATTGCTGATTTAGTTTTTCAATTTTTTGTAATTTTTGTTCAGGCGTATGTTCGCCATACCATTCGGTAATGCCTAGCGTTGCTGCAATTTGCTGGCATTTTTTATTTCGGTCGCCGCTGAGTAAGATGGGTTGATAGCCAGCTTTTTTTAATTGATTGATTACGGTGGCTGCTTCCATACGAATTTCATCTACTAAATCGATCCAGCCCATCCAAACGCCATCCCTCGTTAGATACACATTGTGCGTATCGTTTTCTGTAATTGTTTTCACCAATTCGTAAGAGCCAATTATATATTCATGGCCGCCCTTGTCGATGGCTTTTATACCCAACCCTTTTATTTCTTCCAGCTGGCTCCAGCGGATTTCATCCTTACATTTCCATTCGCGCGTTATAGATTGGGCGAGGGGATGGGTGGAATATTTTTCGAGTGAGTAGCACCATTTTTTAAAGAGTGCATTGGCGGCTTCTTGCTTATTGGCAGATTCGTTTTCTGTTACCAAAGGAAGAATTTCGTCACACACATGAAAGCCGTCAATGGTAAATCTACCAGTAGTTAGGGTTCCGGTTTTATCAAATACAATGTGTTTGATTTTTTGAAACCATTCCATGCTTTTGGCATTTTTTATCAGCACACCATTTTTGGCTGCTCTGCCCAAGCCTACTGCAATGGCGGCAGGAGTAGCTAGCCCCATAGCACAGGGGCACGAGATTACCAGCACTGCAATGGCTCTTAGCAGTGATGTGCCAACAGATAAGTGCATGCCCCAGTAATTAATGCCCCAGGTTAGTAAGGCAATCCCCACCACCACCGGAACAAATACAGCGCTTATTTTATCTGCCAATTGTTGAATGGGTGGTTTTTCGGTTTGTGCATTTTTTACCAGCTGTAGAATATGCGATAGCACAGTTTGATTGCCGGTAGCGGTTACGTAAGCTTTTAGCGTTCCATCTGTAATTATACTGCCGCCAATCAGCAGGTCATTCATTTTTTTATGAACCGGTAAGCTTTCGCCGCTGATGATAGCCTCATTGATATCGGCTTCTCCCCATAATATTTTAGCGTCGGTGGGCACTTTTTCGCCTGACTTGATTAAGAATAAGTCGCCCACTTTTAAATGGGTACTATCTACTGGAAAAATATGTTCTTGATGCTGATCGTCGAAGGCAATCATGTTCGCCATCATTTTTTCATCCCGAGTGAGGTCGCGGATGGCCTGTTGGGTAGAATCTACGGCCCGGTCTTCGAGCCAGTAACCAAAAAATACCAGGGTTAGTATGGTGGCGGTAGTTTCGTAAAAAAGAAAGTCTGGTCCTTTTCCTGTGATAGTTCCATACAAACTATATCCAAAGGAGGCAAGTGCTCCGATGGTGATGAGAACATTCATATTGGGAATGCCACTGCGCAAAGATTTCCAGGCACTCTTGCCAAAAAATTGCATACCCACCCAAAGAACCGGTAGGGTTATCAGGCATTGAAATATGGGATTCATCAACCAATGAATATGCACACCCGGTATCATGTGCACCAACAGGGGCAGTGTAAAAATCAGGCAGAAAACAAAACGTTGGAAATGGTTGGTAAACCGGAATCGATTGGTATTGCCGGCAGTAGCTGATTCATTCAATACCTGATAGCCCAGCGAATGGATCCCTTCGCTCAGTTCAAATGGAGCAATGGCGGAAGGATTAGAAAAACTCACTTCTCCTCCTATAAAATTCACCCGAACATTCTCTAATCCTTTTTTCTCTAAATATTGTTGAATGGTGAGGGCACAGTTAGTGCAACTCATGCCAGCCACTTTCCAGTTAACGGTGTCCGTATCTTGCATAGTAGTCTATTTTGGCACAATTAATACACAAAGGTACAACAATGCTATCCTCTTACCATTGTTGACTGTATTTGCCCCTGAAAACCGATAACTCTGGTCCCATTCTTTATCTTTGCCAAATGGATCGGTTATTTCAGTTACAGGATTTAGATGAGGTGGTAGCCCATCTTTGGGAAGAGGGGAAGCATCATAAGGTTTGGGCCTTTTTCGCCCCTATGGGTGCTGGAAAAACAACCCTGATTTCCCGTCTTTGTAAAAGGCTGGGTATAAAGGACTCTGTGAGTAGCCCTACTTTCTCTATCATTAATGAATACCAATTTCCGAATGGAGAATCCGTTTGCCATATGGATTGGTACCGTGTTAGCGGAGCAGCCGAAGCTATTCAGGCGGGGGTAGAGGAGCGCCTAATTTCTGGAGATCGTTGTTGGATAGAATGGCCCGAGCGAGCCGCCGAGTTATTGCCGGATGCTACCTGGTATATCCGTATTTCCGTAAAAGATGTTGATACCCGGCATATTCAAACCGCACAACAGCCTTTTTTGTAAAATAGGGGTGCATATCTTAGCTCAGGGATGTGGTATAAATCAATTATTTTTATACCCAATCAGTAATCTAATTTTTCATGGCCCAGAAACCCTCGGTAAGCGCCTCCTTTACTTACGAAACCCAGGAGGAAGTGTTAGATGTAAAACCTCAGGGTACCAAACTGCATATTGGTATACCCAAAGAAACTGCTTTTCAGGAAAACAGAATTGCTCTTACCCCTGATGCCGTAGGCGTATTGGTGATGAATGGCAATCAGGTATCGGTTGAACATAAGGCCGGCGAGGGCAGTCATTTTTCAGATGCTGATTATGCAGAAGCCGGTGCCACAATCATCTATGATCGGGAAGAAATTTTTCGTTGTCCAATCTTAGTAAAGAGTGCTCCACCGGTAGTAGAAGATATGCCTTTGATTCAGATGAATCAAACGATTATTTCTCCGGTACATTTTTCTGCGCTGCAAAGGGAGTTGATTAGTAAGATGATGGAGAAAAGGGTTACCGCACTTAGCTTCGAAAATTTTAAAGATGAAAGTGGAACTTATCCAATAGTAAGAAGCATGAGTGAGATTGCCGGAAGTGCGGTGATGTTGATTGCCGGACAATACCTGAGTAGTTTTAATCAGGGTAAGGGTGTTTTGTTAGGAGGCATCAGCGGTATTCCACCCACTAAGGTGGTGATTATTGGTGCAGGTATTGTAGGCGAATTTGCTACCCGCAACGCCCTGGCACTGGGTGCTTCGGTAAAAGTGTTCGATAACAATGTGTACCGCCTAAAGCAGTTACAAAATAATTTGGGGCAGCGAATATGGACGAGTGTGCTGGAGCCCAAAATTTTAGCTAAGCAGTTAAAAACCTGTGAGGTTGCCGTGGGTGCATTAAGTAATGAAGTGGGTAGGGCTCCTGTGGTAGTTACCGAACAGATGGTTGCAGCCATGCGTAGTGGCAGTATTATCATTGATGTTGCCATCGACAGGGGGGGATGTTTTGAAACCAGCGAATTAACTAGTTACGAAAAACCTACTCTGGTAAAACACGGGGTGATTCATTATGGGGTTCCCAATATTCCCAGTGGCTTTGCACGCACTGCCAGTCAGGCCATTAGCAATGTGTTAATGCCCCTTATACTCGAAATAAGCGATGAAGGTGGATTAGAAGAAATGGTATGGCATAAATTGAATGTTCGGGAAGGGGTATATCTATTTAGAGGTGCCCTTACTGATTTTTATATCAGCGAACATTTTGATTTAAAATATACGGATTTGAATTTATTAATTGCGAGCCGACGATAATTGTCTGATCATTTCAACTAGGCTCAGTTGAAAAATGTACGCCCCTTTCTTTTAGAAAAGTTGTAATCAGTTCATGAGATAAACATTGGCCCAGGTGAGCTACTGCTTGTCCCTTCCATTCTGCAACGCCTCCCGGATTAGTAAGCGATACCTGATCGGGAAAGGTTCCCAGTGCAAGGTGGCGAGTAGCTGTTTGTATGCCAACCACCGTTCCCAAATTGTTAAATAACGGTCCTCCGCTATGCCCCGGATAACCAGGGGTACTCATTTCAATTCCTTGTTGCGGGAGATAACGGGTAACCATGCCTTCAATGGGAAAAAGGGGGGTGCTTGGTATACCTGTATTTGTCCATTCAATATCATCCAGTTGTTCGTTATATCTAAAATTAGTGAAGGCAGTAAAAGGGAATCCAATTCGGCAAAGATGATTACCGGGTCGAATCTTTGTTGATGCAGGTGGAAAACTGGCAAAACCCTGATAGAGAATTTTTTCAAAGCCATGAAATTTTATCAAAGCCAGATCTGCTTCGGGATGTTCCCAGCAGGTAAAGCCCGTTAGATTATTGATACTATCTACGAAGGTGGTTTTCATCTGCACAACCTGACCGTTGGCGTACCCAAATTTTTTTTCAAGTGCTAACTGTTGAGAAGAATGGGTAATTGAACGAAGTTCCTGTTTAAATGATTGGTATTGCTGATTTAATTTTTCAGCCATGCCCAGCCATCGGGTAACGTGTTTGCAGGTAAGGGCTTCTGCCTGGTTATTTACAAAAAACAAGGTTGCGCTGCTGGTGATTACCTGTTTGCTTCCATAGGTTCTCAGGATGGTGTTTACCGGACGAGTATAACCGGCAACTTTTTCTATGGCATCTGCAAACATGGCGAATTATTGATAGTCGGGTAAGTGAATACGTTGTTGGCAAAATTCAGTTTCCTGCGGATCGTTACTACCAACGAGGGTAAGTCTGTTTTTCCCTGGTCCGGAACACAGATTTTTATATAATTCATATCCTGCTCTATCCAAATTAGAACAGGGCTCGTCTAATAAAATAATGGGTACATCCGAATAAAATGCCTGTGCCAGTTTTAATCGTTGTTTCATTCCACTGCTGAAATAGCGGATTTGTTTGTTGGCTGCTTTGTTTAGTGATACGGCTTCTAAAATTTCGGGAATATCTATGCCGGGGATAAAGGGCTTGAAATGCTGGTGAAACGATAAAAATTCTAGGGCCGTCATCTCTTCTATCAATTCGAGGTAGGGTGCAGCGATAGATACTTGTTTAAAAAAATCTTCTTCTGCCAGTTGCGTGGTTGCTTCACTCGAAACCGACTGATAGTGAAGGCTTCCTTCGCTCAGGTGCATAGCGCCGGCTATACATTGCAACAGGGTACTTTTACCACTTCCATTAGGGCCGGTGATGGCATAGGAATTGCCGGGTTCAAACTGAAACGAAAGTTGTCGGAATATCCATTCACGGTTAAATTTTTTTCCGGCTCCTTGTATTGAAATACTAATCGGCTTCTTAAGAGAAGTTGGATGTTGGATAGATATGTATCCGTTGGTTGGCATATGGGAAAACAAGGAGTAGGTAAATTATTCGTCGTCGGTTACTCCTTTAACGTAGCGTTTGATGATACCACGACCGCTCTCTCTCACAAAAGTTACAATTTCATCGCGTTCGTCGGTGGCCTGTAATTCTTCTTCTATATATTCCAGTGCCTGGGTTGTATTAAATCCTTTGTTATATATGGTTCGATATACATCCAGTATATGATTGATCTGGTTGAGGGGGAATCCTCTTCTTTTTAGGCCCACGCTATTTACACCTCCATAACTTAGCGGATTACGAACGGCTTTGATATAGGGAGGCACGTCTTTACTAACCAGGCTACCTCCGGCAATAAAAGTATGTTGACCGATATTTACAAACTGATGCACGGCGCTCACACCGCCCACTATTGCCCAGTCGCCAATAGTAACGTGGCCGGCAACTTGTACACTATTACTCAAAATGCAGTTGTTGCCGATTAAGCAGTCGTGGGCAATATGGCTGTATGCCATAATAAGGCAATTATTTCCTACCACGGTTTTACCGCGGTCGGTGGTTCCGCGATTAATGGTAACAAATTCGCGGATAGTAGTGTTATCTCCTATTTCAGCGGTGGTTTTTTCGCCGTTGTATTTTAAGTCTTGCGGTATGGCTCCTAATACAGCCCCTGGAAATATGCGGCAGTTTTTTCCAATGCGGGTACCTTCCATAATGGTTACATTACTTCCAATCCAGGTTCCCTCGCCAATTTTAACATCCCCATGGATTACCGTAAAAGGGTCGATCTTCACATTGGGTGCAATGGAAGCGTTGGGGTCGATATAGGTATAGGGATGCGTCATGTTTTAGTAATTGTATAAATGGGGCTTAATCGGGGCGACGAACAATTTGGGCAACAAGATCGGCTTCGGTGGCAACCTTACCTCCTACGAAAACGGTTCCCCGCATTTCGCAAATACCTCTGCGGATGGGCCCATTCAGTTCCATTTTTAAAACCATAGTATCGCCGGGCCGCACCATTTGTTTGAATTTGCAATTATCAATTTTTAAAAAGTAAGTATCGTATTGCCCTTCTGGCATCGAATTGATGCATAAGATTCCACCGGTTTGTGCCAGGGCCTCAATTTGAATTACACCCGGCATTACGGGATTACCGGGGAAGTGTCCGGGGAAGAACCACTCGTTAAAGGTTACATTTTTAATACCAACAATATGGGTATCGGTTAGTTCAACAATCTTATCTACAAATAAAAAGGGGTGTCTGTGAGGGAGCGTTTTTTCAATTTTATCCAATGTATATACCGGAGGCAAAGCCGGATCGTATACAGGCACATTTTTTACGTGTTTATTCTTGCGGATGTATTGTTTGATTTTCTTTGCAAACTCAACGTTGGTGCTGTGTCCGGGCCGGTTGGCAATAATCCGTGCCTTGATGGGGTAGCCAATCAAGGCTAGGTCGCCAATTACGTCCAGCAATTTATGTCGGGCGGGTTCATTCGGGAATCTGAGTTCGAGGTTATTCAGGTATCCCTCACTTTTTACTTCAATTTTATCGCGCTTAAACACTTTGGCAAGGCGTCCCATTTCGGCATCTGATACGGCTTTATCAACTACTACTATGGCATTGTTAATATCGCCACCTTTTATCAGGTCGTGCTCCAGCAACATTTCTAGCTCGTGCAAAAAACAAAAGGTTCGGCAGGGAGCAATTTCAGTTTTAAAGTCCTTGATGGTTTTTAATCCGGCATGTTGGGTGCCTAAAACAGGACTATTAAAATCAATCAGGGTGGTAAGTTGGTAGTCTAGGGCGGGCAGTGCCACCATCTCTACCCGTTTTTCATCGTCGTAGTGATAAATATTTTCATCCAGGCTATACCAGGCTTTTGCGGCTTCCTGTTCTTCCACTCCTGCAACTTCAATTAAAGCGATGAATGGGGCCGAGCTACCATCCATGATGGGTACTTCGGGGCCGTTCAATTCGATTAGTACATTATCGATTCCCATGCCTACCAGGGAGGCAAGAATATGTTCAACCGTGCTTACTTTGGTATCACCGATTTGTAGGGTAGTTCCCCGGCTGGTATCGGTAACCAGGTCGCAGTCGGCTTTGATGATGGGCTGGTTGGGTAAATCTACGCGTTGAAATTGAATGCCAAATCCAGGATGAGCTGGCTTGAGCGTCATATCTACTAAAATACCGGTATGGAGTCCGGTACCGCTGATATGTATAGCTTTAGAGAGCGTGTGTTGCTTATCAGGGTTAAATTGGTTATTCATACTCAATGCCTTTTTTGAAATGCCATTCCCCCATGTGGAGCAGGATATAGCTGTTTCTGGCCATTTCCTTAGGGCAAACGCAACAAAATTTCCGGTAAAAGTACGATTTAAGCCTGTATTTTAAGGGGTTCGGCTTAGGGTTTTGTATACATATTTGCCAAATCCCGTACCAATTTTTCCAATTCGGCTATTCTTTTTTCCAAATCTGGCAATTGGCGGGTGTAGGCTTGTTGGCGCATGGAGGCTGTGAAATCGATGGCCGGATTACCATGCCAGGTGTGGTTGGGCGTTTTCAAGCTCTTGGTTATGCCCGATTTTGCACCCACTTTACTACCGTCGGCAACTTGAATATGGCCAGCAACGCCTACCTGACCTCCCATCATCACCTGCTTACCTACCTTGGTGCTGCCGCTGATGCCGGTTTGGGCAGCAATAACGGTTTGTTCGCCAATATCTACATTATGGGCTATCTGAATTAGGTTATCGAGCTTTGCTCCTTTTCGTATAACGGTAGAACCAATTGTGGCTCGGTCGATGGTAACATTGGCTCCAATTTCAACCTGATCTTCTATCCGTACATTACCTATTTGGGGCACTTTGCTTAGCGATCCATCGCTTTGTGGGGCATAGCCAAAGCCATCACTGCCAATAACACTTCCGGCATGAATGGTTACCTGATTGCCAATTATACAGTTATGATAAATGATAACACCCGGATGTAAAACAACCTGATCGCCTATCACCACATTATTGCCAATAAAAACCCCGGGATATATTTTTACCTGATTACCCAGTTGTACTTTCTCTCCGATGTAGGCGAATGCACCAACAAAAACGCCCGTACCCATTTTTGCAGAACTGCTTACGTAGCTGGGTTGTTGAATACCTTCCAGGGCGGCTGTAGTAAGTTCTTGATATTTTCCTAGTAAGGTTGCGAATGCTCCATAGGCATCCGGAACACGAATGAGGGTAGCAGCCACTGATCCAGTTAGTGAGAGACTATCGTTAATGATAACAATGGATGCTCGGGTTGTATATAAATATTGTTCGTATTTAGGGTTGGCCAGAAACGATAGTTGGCCAGATATGGCTTCTTCAATTTTGCCAAAACCGGTAACTGAAGCCATTACATCCCCTTCTACCTTGCCATGAATCATCATTGCTATTTGGGAGGCAGTAAATTGCATGTGTGCAAAAGGTTTGGGTATGTTAAAAACAGTAATATTATAAGCGAATCAGCTACAGCAAATTTTTACGGTAGCGTACAAATGTAAAATTTTTTAACCGGGGTAGAAAGATTTTCCTGAATCAGGGCATTTTCAATGCGGGAGATATCTGTAACGGTTCCATCTTTAAACAATACCTGAATACGCTCATCCTTCAATTGATACAGTGTATTGGTAGCTTCCCCGGTAAAGCAAACATAGGGCAGAGCTTCTACCGGTAAGTGATACTGATGAAGAATTTCTTGCTGTTTTTGCGCCAGATAGTCAGCGGAAAATGGCGTTGCCTGAATGCGGCAATGGAATAGTTGTCTGTTTAACAACCGTATACATAACAACGAAAGTATCGGGTCGGGATGCCTACTCCAATGTTTGATGGCATGCATTACGTCGTGATCGTCTAGCGAACAAAAACGACTGATAGTATCTTCGGATAAGGGTGGATTAGGATGCGACAGAAAATAATCCAGTGCCGATAAGGTTTGTAATCCGGCATCTTTTGGCGAGTAGATGGCTCTTACCCTTTCAATAATTTTCACCATCATTTTTTCGGCAGCTAACACTGTTTTATGCAAGTAAACCTGCCAATACATTTGCCGGCGGGCGATTAAAAATTTTTCAACGCTGTAAATTCCTTTTTCTTCAATCATCAATTGTCCGTTCCATACCGTAAGCATTTTTAGTATACGATGATAACCAATTACGCCCTCACTTACCCCCGAAAAGAAACTGTCTCTGCTTAAATAGTCCATTCGATCCATATCCAGCTGCCCACTAATTAACTGGTGTAGAAAGGGCTGATGATATTGGTTGGTAAAAATTTGAATGGCCAGATCGAGGGCTCCGCCACATTCTTTATTGAGTGTGTGCATGATGGCCAGCGACATTTCTTCGTGGTGAACATTTTCGAGCAGTCTGTTTTCCAAAGCATGGGAATAGGGGCCATGGCCAATGTCGTGCAACAAAATGGCGCATGTAACTGCAATTTCTTCTTCGGATGAAATAGCAATTCCCTTGCTTCTAAGTTCAGCAACGGCATTTCCCATTAGGTGATAGGCTCCCAGTGAATGATGCAAGCGGGTATGAACCGCGCCCGGATAAACCATGGAAGCCATGGCCATCTGCTGAATTCTTCTTAGGCGTTGGTAGTAGGGATGTTCTACTATAAAAAATATCAGCGGGTGGCTGATGGTGATAAATCCGTATACCGGGTCGTTAATGATTTTTCTTTTTTCGGGCATCCCTTGTTTTTGAATTGTTAAAACCCACTACTGAATACCTGCAAAAGTACAAAGAAGATGGACTTTAGCAGATAATGAAATAGATTTACTTTACAAGAGGCAATAAACGCTTTTATACCAGTTAAATTTAAGTGCATGGCGGAAATACAGGTATTGTGGGTAGATGATGAAATTGAGAGTTTGCAATCGCAGGTAATTTTTTTACAGCATAAGGGGTATGCCGTAACCTCAGTTTCTAATGGGTTTGATGCTATTGAACTAATTAAGCAGCGATTTTTTGATGTGGTTTTAATGGATGAGTCTATGCCTGGCATTTCGGGATTACAAACCATGCAGCAACTAAAGGAAATCAATAAGTTATTACCGGTAGTATTAATTACCCGAAATGATACGGAGAGTTTGATGGATGAAGCCATTGGCAGTGAAATAGCTGATTATTTGATAAAGCCTGTAAATCCGCAGCAGGTATTGTTGAGTTTAAAAAAAATTATTGATAACCGTCGGCTGGTAGCCGAAAAAACCACTAGCCAGTATCAACAGCAAATGAATCAGTTATTTGCTCAATTGCATGATAATCCCGATCACCAGGCATGGATGGATATGTATCGGAAATTGGTTTACTGGGAGTTGGAAATGGAAAAAAGCGATAGTCCTGAAATGCAGGAGATTTTTTACGCACAAAAGCAGGAGGCCAATGTGGCTTTTGGAAAATTTGTAAGCAGGGAATATGCAGGTTGGCTAAATCCCCGCAGCTTATCGGCGCCGGTAATGAGTAATCACCTGCTTTCTTTAAAAGTTTTACCACATGTGCAGCCCGGGAAACCTTTGTTTTGTGTATTGATTGATAATCTTCGGTTCGATCAATGGAAAGCGATTGAGCCTTTATTGGCCGAATCGTTTCGGATAGTAGAGGAGGATAGTTTTTATTCCATATTGCCTACGGCTACCCAATATGCGCGTAATGCCATTTTTGCCGGGATGTTGCCAGTAGAAATTCAACAACGGTTTCCGGAGTATTGGAAGAATGATGAAGAGGAGGGGGGGAAAAATTTACACGAATTATTTTTTTTACAGGCGCAGTTGAAGCGACTGAAAAAAGAACACCTGACTATCAGTTATCACAAAATAACACATCATCAGGAAGGGGTGCAGTTGGCGGCTCAGGTTCATAATTTATTGAACTTTGATTTGAATATTATCGTATACAATTTTGTGGATACCTTAAGCCATGCTCGAACAGAAATGGAAATATTAAAAGAACTGGCCGGGGATGAAACCAGTTATCGCAGTTTAACCCGCAGCTGGTTCGAGCATAGTCCTTTACACCAGGCCCTGAAAAAATTGGCAGAAAAAGATATTACCCTTGTATTGGCAACCGATCACGGCAGTGTGCGGGTAAAAACGCCGCATAAAGTTATTGGAGACAAACAAACCACTTCTAATTTACGATATAAGCACGGCAGAAATTTGCAGTACGAGCCAAAAGAGGTGCTGGCCTTTAGAGAACCTGCCTTGGCTGGATTACCAACACCAACGGTAAATTCGAGTTATATTTTCGCTCGGGAGGATGGATTTCTATGCTATCCCAATCATTATCATCAATATGCCCAGTTTTATAAAAACTCCTTTCAGCATGGCGGAATCAGTTTAGAGGAAATGATTATTCCGGTAATCCGAATGGAAAGCCGTGGAAAATGAAAAACCGGCACTTATACGTCGTAATCTTTTCAGATATGTGGATAAAAGAAAACCGCTGACAACCCGATGCTGGTTAATTTTGAATGGAAAATGTTTCTCCGATGAAGTATACCCAAGGAACGCTGGATAAATACGCTGCCATTCTCTCCGAATCGGGATACATCATCCGCTACGAGCGGGGCACTTTTCAAAGTGGCTGGTGTTTGCTTGAATCTCGGAAAATTGTGGTGCTGAATAAGTTTCTTTCTATTGAAGGACGAATTAATACGTTGCTAGACATTATTCCACAGATTCCTATCTCTTATGATAAGTTGACGTTGGAGTCGCAAAAGTTATTGGACACATTTGTAAAAAAGGTGGAATACGCTGCCTGATTTCGGAAAATACGCAAAGATTTCCTTTCCATTTATAGTAGATTTGTTGGGTGAATGCACCCGAATTACATATAACTTTTTTGGGATCCGGTACCAGTTCGGGTGTGCCGATGATTGGGTGTACTTGCGCAGTTTGTATCTCATCGGATCCTCGGGATAATCGTTTGCGCAGCAGTATTCGGGTTAGTTCTTCCACTACCACCTTGGTAATTGATACCACCCCCGATTTTCGATATCAAATGTTGCGTAGTCGCACTTTGCAGTTGGATGCCGTTTTATATACCCACCCACATAAAGATCATATTGCGGGCTTAGATGATATTCGGGCTTACAATTTTTTCAACAAAAAAGCTATGCCCTTATATGCCAATTCTTTAACGGAGGAGGCATTGCGAAGAGACTATTATTATGCTTTTGCCGACTTAACCTATCCCGGCATTCCGGAAATACGAATTGTACCTATCGATGATAAGCCATTTGTTGTGGGTGATATACCGGTTCAGCCTATTGAGGTATGGCACCATCATATGCCAGTATTGGGATTCCGATTGGGAGACGTAACTTATATAACAGATGCTAATCGTATTGCGCCCGAAGAAATGGAAAAAATCCGGGGCTCTCGTATCCTGATTTTAAATGCCCTGCGAAAGGAAAAACATTTATCGCATTTTACCCTGGCAGAAGCCATTACTGTGGCTGAGAACTTACAGGTACCTGAAGTATATTTTACCCATATCAGTCATCAGCTGGGAACACACGCCACCGTGTCGGCTGAATTACCCCCTTCTATTCGGCTGGCATATGATGGATTGGAACTTACCCTTGGCAACTGCTGATTTCCGCTCGAATGTTGAATACCTGGCATACGAAATGCTGGTAAAACGAACAATATGCAATCGCATTGGCAATCTTATTTGCTTTTCAGTAAAAATGAAAGAATCGCATTGGCAATTTTTATGGTACTGATGGGTGTCTTTATTACAGCTCCTTATTGGTATCAATCGATAATCCCTACCTCAAATGAGGAAAAGCGAATTCAATATCAACTAACGCAATATGCATCGGATACCCTGTTAAACGATTTTTCGGTTACAGCCATGGCAGTTCCGGATATCGAGCGCAATCCCATTACTCCCCTGCATCCATTTAATCCCAATACAAGTAAAGAAGAAGACTGGATTGCCATGGGGGTATCGGCCAAAACTGCCCGAACTATTTTGCGCTATATAAACAAAGGAGGCCGGTTTACAGATCCCAATGACCTTAAAAAAATTTGGGGTATACGTGCATCCGATGTGGATAGGCTGCTGCCCTATATTCGCTTAGAAAAAACGGCCACTCCCCATCCAATGGTGCATACTTTTACGCCAGCGGGTTTCAGGTATTCACCTATAGAAATTAATACGGCAGATTCTGCCGCCTGGGCTTCATTGCCAGGCATTGGCAAGGTATTGTCGAAGCGAATTGTGCATTACCGGCAGCGTTTGGGAGGATTTCGTTCGGTGGAGGATCTTAGAAAGGTATATGGGTTAGCTGACTCTGTTTATACAAAGTTGTTGCCATATCTGCGCATAATGGAATCAGAAAAGGGGAAACCTAATCTGAACACAGTAACCTCTCTGCGTTTAGCCCAAATTGGGGGTATTGAGCAAGAAATTGCGGAGGCTATTGTTGTGTATCGACAGCAAAATGGCCCTTTTGAAAACTTCAATGGGTTGCGCCAACTGGTTTTTATCAACGATTCGTTGTTGGCAAAACTCAGGGAACGGGTATTGATTCAGTAGTACAATCTAAACGGGATCTTCGGATTGGCTGCCTGCCGAAAATATCTGGTCTACTGCACCACCCAGCATAGGAAATTTTTCTTTTACAAATCCGGCAATACTTTGAATAGCTTTTGCTGCCTGTTCGGGTGTTATTCCGGCTTCTTTAATCAATTTGTTAATCAGTTCCTGCATATAGAAAGGTATGAATGATATGATAGGTGCAATATTAAATCACTCCTTCTGAATGATATTCGAAAGTTATGCCCACTGTTAATAGAGAGGAATGAAAATATTAGGCGACTTTTAAGGCACTTAGCTTGCTTTTGCTAAACATTTGCTGGGCATAGGGTAGGGTAATATGCAAGTGTCGGGTAGCAGTACCGGGCAATTCGAACATGGCATCTGTTAGGATACTCTCGCAAATACTGCGCAGCCCCCGAGCCCCCAGCTTATATTCGAGGGCTTTGGTTACCATAAAGTCGAGTACTTCGGTATCCATTTGCAATTGTATACCCTCCATTTCGAACAACCGCGTAAACTGTCTAATCAACGAATTCTTCGGTTCGGTAAGAATATTTCGAAGGGTTTCTTTGTCGAGCGGATTCAAGTGTGTAATCACCGGTAATCGTCCTAATAATTCAGGGATAAGACCAAATGATTTCAGATCCTGCGCATTGATAAACTGTAATAAATTTTTACGTTGGTGCTCTTGCTCATCTTTATTTACGCTAAAGCCAATAGCATTGGTGTTTACCCGGCGGGCAATCACTTTGTCAATACCATCAAATGCACCTCCACAAATGAAGAGGATATTTTTGGTATCTACTTTTATCATTTTTTGTTCGGGATGTTTACGGCCGCCTTGCGGAGGCACCAGCACTTCTGTGCCTTCCAGCATTTTTAATAAACCCTGCTGAACACCTTCTCCACTTACATCGCGGGTGATAGAAGGGTTGTCGCCTTTGCGGGCTATTTTGTCTAACTCATCCACATAAACAATCCCTCTTTCTGCTGCGGTTACGTCGTAATTACAGTTTTGTAATAAGCGGGTGAGCATACTTTCCACATCTTCACCCACATAGCCAGCTTCTGTAAATACGGTAGCATCCACAATAGCAAAAGGTACATTTAACAGGCGTGCGATGGTTTTTGCTAGGAGGGTTTTACCGGTTCCGGTTTCACCTACCATGATGATATTACTTTTTTCAATTTCAACATCATCCGACAAAACTGATTTGGCATTTACCCTTTTATAGTGGTTGTAAACGGCTACTGACAAAACCTTTTTCGCATCATCTTGCCCAATCACATATTCATCTAAGAACTTTTTGATTTCCATGGGCTTCCTTACTTGTAACTTACCACTTCCTCCGGCCGAGTTTATTTCTTGTTTAGTGGTAATCTCTTGGTCGATAATTTCCCGGGCATGTTCCACACAGTTTTCGCAGATATGACCATCCTGTCCGGCAATCAGAATTTTAACCTCTTCACGACTACGGCCGCAGAATGAGCAATGAATGGGAGAAACAGTTTTAGCCATAAATGGTTAGTTGGAAGAAACTAATAATGTATTGCGCGTGTAAAATAACGAAAAAACCTACCCTTCTATTGGAAAGAAAAGGCGGATTGACCAAAAAAAGTGAAAAAACCCCCTATATTTTGGTTAACACGGCATCAACGATGCCATAATTAACGGCTTCCTGGGCATTCATCCAGTAATCGCGGTCGAAATCTTTCATAATCTGGTCTACAGTTTTTCCGCAATTGTCGGCCAGAATACGGGCACCGATTTCTTTGGTTTTTCTTATTTGGTTGGCTTGGATTTCAATATCAGCACTGTTGGCTTGATAATACCCTCCCAAACTGGGTTGGTGTATCATCACTTCACCGTGGGGAAAGATGGCTCTTTTTCCTTTAGTTCCCGCACTCAGCAGGATGGAACCCATGCTGGCAGCTAATCCCATGCAGATAGTGCTTACAGGACTTTTAATTAATTGCATGGTATCATGAATTACCATACCGCTGGTAACCACTCCGCCGGGACTATTGATATAGAGTTTGATTTCTGCACCGGGTTTATCGGCATCCAGCAGGAGTAATTTGGTTACCGTTTCACGGGCAGATTTATCATTCACAACTCCCCAGAGATAAATAGTTCTTTTTGCGAAAAACAGGTTATCCAGCTTCTTCATCATCATTGTACCCAATTGTTCGTTTTTTTCTTCTTTACCTTCTAGTTCATCGTCCTCTTCATTTTGCCAAAACATGCGGGTAGTTATATTATTCAGGTTCATGTGCGTAGTATTTAGGTGAACGTACCGGTATTATTTATTATTTTTCTCTTTACGTGGGTTTGTTAACAGCACTTCATCAATCAGGCCATAGTCTTTGGCTTCCTGAGCCGTCATCCAAAAATCGCGGTCACTATCTTTAGTGATTATTTCTACAGGCTTTCCGGTATGGTGGGCTGTGATGGTATATAATTCTTCTCTTAGTTTTTTAATTTCGCGGGCAGTGATTTCGATATCGGTTGCCTGACCACCGATGGCACCGCTGGGTTGATGAATCATTACACGAGCATGTTTTAGGGCAGTTCTTTTACCCTCTACGCCGGCACAAAGAAGTATCTGACCCATACTGGCAGCGATACCGGTACAAATAGTGGCTACATCTGGACTGATAAACTGCATTGTATCATAGATGCCTAAGCCGGCATATACGCTACCACCGGGGCTATTGATGTACATCTGAATATCACGGGTGCGATCGGTACTTTCTAGAAACAGTAACTGAGCCGTTACAATATTGGCAACATAGTCGTTGATGCCCTCCCCCAAGAAAATAATTCTATCCATCATCAGGCGGCTGAATACGTCCATGCTGGCTACATTCAGGGGTCTCTCTTCAATAATATAAGGCGTAAGGTTGGTAAAACCCTGCTGACGGTAATTATGCAGGGTGGCGCTGCTGATGCCCCGGTGTTTTACCGCATATTGTTCAAATTCTTTTCCCATATTCATATATATATAAGTTTGCGCTTTGAAGATAAGAGATTTCTCCTTGCCGAATAATAACTCTCAAAATCTATGCGAGATTCTGGGAGCGACAACTAGTCAGTTTCTTGCAAATATTTCTTCAATAAATGTCACTAAATCAGCCTTTTATGGCACGATTGCTTAGTGGTGGTGGTGATGCAGTTTCTCGGCAAATGCTTCCCGGGCTATCGACTCTTCAGTAGCAGTTACCTGATTTTCAAGCCAATGGAACATTTTGTCGGTACTGATGCGGTGGTAGCTGTCTTCTACAAACTTTTTATCCTGCAACATGCGATTGGCATAGTCTTCTACCCACTGCTTATTCTCACCCAGCATATCTAGTTGACCGCCCATATAGCTGAATAACTGCATTTTGGCAAAATCGCGGATATCATCGGGGGTTACTTCAATTTTGTTGTCTTGTATCAGTTGGTTGCTGATTAACGTCCACTTCAGTTGATTAGCAAATACAGGGTATTCTTTTTCAGCTTCCTCGGCAGTTTTGGGTTTTTCACCACCTTGCTGTAACCAGCGTTTTAAAAAATTCTCGGGAAATTCCATGGGGGTATGGTCTACCAAGGCATGATAGATTTGGTCGTACACCTGATTTTTCGCTTGTTGCGCAAAATGGCCGGCGATAGTTTCCCGGATGGCTTCTCTTAATTCGGCCTCCGTTTTGATCTCTTTGCCAGGATAGGCTTTTTCAAAAAACTCCTCCTGTAAGGGGGCAAGGGTTATGTGCGTAATTTTATTGATTTGCATTTGCAGCGGCTGATCTTTTTGCGTCTCCTGCATACCCAGTTCCGAACAAATAGCAGCTAAATGTTTTTCGCTGAAAGCATTAGCCAGTGTAAGGGTTGGGGCATTTTCTTTGTTAGCACCCATCAGTTGCTGCTGCAAAGTATCCGTAAAGTCGGTTACTAATAAACTGGTATCCTTCTTAACCCCATTTTCTACTGCATTACCCGCTTCGTCTACTTCTGTAAATGTTACCTGCAATACGTCATCCTTGCCGGTGATGGTTTCTGTTTCAGATCTTTCTCCATTTCTTCTTTGCAGATTTTCCAGTTCTTCCTGAATCATTTCATCCGTTACATTTACCACATATCGGATAACCTTCAGATTTTCGGGCTTCAGTTCCAGCTTGGGTTTAAGACCAATTTCAAATTCGAATTGATAATCGGCCGGTTGATTCATATCTAACTGAGGGGTGCGATCTGTTAGAGGGAGTGGCTGGGCAAAAATGTCTAATTGCTCATCCTGCATGTATTTATTCAGCTCATTTTCTACTTTTCTAAGCACTTCTTCACTAAAAACACCCTGTCCGTACATCTTTTTTACCAGTCCTGCCGGAACCATCCCCTTTCTGAACCCGGGAATATTGGCATTTTTGGCATATTTCTTCAAACTTTGTTCAAAACCAGATAAATAATCTTCCTTAGAAAGGTTGATAGTAAGTTTGTCGTTCAGTAAGCTGATATTTTCTCGGGTAATAGTGGCCATGTGAGTGCTTTTTTGCTTGTTTTTGAGCGGGCAAAGGTACAATTAATACCCGAAATAACAGGGGATAATATTAAAGATAGCCAACCACTATCCATTTAGGATGATTCCTGTAGCAACGGATTAAAATCCGTTGGTATGGTATGGGATGAGGCTGCGGTTTTTTATCAACGGATTAAAATCCGTTGGTATATTATGATACGAGGCTACGCCTCTTTGGAGGCGAATTAAATCCGTTGGTATG